>JAYTDC010000001.1:0-15024 GCA_043736115.1 Segetibacter sp.
ATCAGTTTTTGGCGGTGTTTATGACAAAGAATTTGAAGTTGTTACAAAACTACTTTTTGAAATGGTAAAAACTGGTGAAATAACTTGGTTTTCTCTGACTTGACGGAGTTTGAGTTAGAAAATGCACCTGAAAAAGTAAAAGAGTACTTTTTGGACCTACCAAATGAACATATTGAGTTTATTGAAATCACAGAAGAAATGGATCAACTCGCAAAAAACTACATCAATGAAAAAGTAGTTGGAGAAACAAGTATAGACGACTGCAGACATATTGCTTGTGCAACTATAAAGAAAGTTGATTATTTGGTAAGTTGGAATTTCAAACACATAGTTAACGTTTTTAGAATGAGAGGTTATAACTCTGTAAATATAAAAAATGGTTACTTACAATTAGACATACGCTCACAAAAAGAAATTATAAGAAATGAAAAATAATGAAGTTGAACAAGATAAAGAATTTGACTGTGTCAAATTCTTTAGAGCAGTCAAAGACAAGATTGCAAACGAAACAAAAGGAATGACTTTCGCTGAATTTAAGCAACACATAAGTAACAGAAAATTAAAAACTGCAAGATAATTTGCTTACGTCCCCTACTAGAGGACGTGTTGTCCCCGCTTGTTTCAGTGTTCCGAAGGACACTGAAATACAAAATGGTTGTAGGTGACCGGCAAATTTTAGCCTGCTCAAAGTTAGTAAACGACCTCATTTTCTACCGGACACAGTCCTGCTTTTCATATGTAGATTTAAGTTACGCTTCGCTTAAACTTAAACCAGCGGGGGTTAAGTGCAAGGCGGATCTTTCTTTTCTTGCAAATGGAAAGCACTCCATTTTTTTTCGGACACAGTCCTGCTTTTCATTTTGTATTGAAGTTACGCTCCGCTAAACTTCAACTATAGAATACTTACACTAGCTGGGAAAAAGATTTTGTGTTATTTATTTTTGAAATATGAAATCGAAAAGCGGCATACTGCCGAAATTGTATTTACTTTGCTAAATCATTTAGCATATATCGGGAGTAAAATGTTACCAATGATTTTCTTTCTTATTTATTTAAGAACTACTTTTAATGTTTTGGAACAAATACTGCATAGTGAATAATTTACAACACATATTACAAGATTTAACGGCACCAAAACAAGAAAAAAATTATCAAGAACTTTCTAATACTTTCATGCAATCAACCGGCTGGAGTCCAAGTTATTTTATAAACGCAGATGACGAGGATTTCGCAAATGGACATATCGCGGTTGAACATGGTCTAGAAAATACAGCTAAACTGACCTTTTTGAATAAGCCTTACGACTTATTGACAACGAGCCAAAAGCAGAAATTATTTAATCTAAGTTATAATAATCTAGTTGATTGGCATATACCAATCGATGAAACCAGAATAACTTATGTGTATACAAGGACGGATTTAAAGAATTCGGTAGTTGATAGTCTTCGAATTGGTATAGATAATTATGACAATTTAAGAATTGAAGCATTTGAAAAAATTATTGGTAAAAAGCCGACTGCTAACACTCCAGCTCTTGATATCGTTCTTTCTGAAACGATCTCTATTTGGAAAAGGCGAATATCCCTCGATCTAAATATGATGGTTAGCAATGATGAGTTATCAGCTTTATTCAACTGCATAATTTTTATCAGAGCTATAGAAGATAATTTAAAACGTCATAAAAAATTGGAGGCTGATCCAATTCTTCTAAAAGCTTACAACGCTGTTGAAATAAAAAACATTTCAAATATTATTACTAATACTATACAACTCTTAGGCATAAATGACATCCCGGAAGATTTGCTTAATATGGAGAAATTGACTGTTTTCAATAGTTATAATGTCCACGATCTTAATACTTTATTAAAAAGCTTCTACACTAATAATGTTAATGGTTTTTTCTACTACGACTTTTCAATTATTTCACAACATGCATTGAGCCGTATCTATGAAAAATATGTAGCACTTTTAAAAACGAAGGATGAAATCCAACTTAATATGTGGGGAGTTAATGCTCCTGAAGAGAAAATTAACAAGAGTTCAGGGACATATTATACTCCACAATATATTGCCAGGTTTTTTGCAAAATTGATTGCGAAAGAATTTCCTATCATTTCACCGAATATCAAAATACTTGAGCCCTCGGTTGGTAGCGGAATTTTTTTAAGAAGTTTGTTAGAGTTGCAAATAGATAATTTAAAAAGAATACCCACAGTAACTGAACTATCCACACTTTTCGCTAATGTAACGGGTTTTGATATTGATCCTAATGCAGTTTTAGCAACTAAACTTTCTTTATCCCTTCTTTATTTAATATTTACAGATTCTTTTCCCAATCACCTTAATGTGGTAGCCGCAGATTCAATCGAGGAGCTTTCAAAATCTGTATATAAAGTTAAATGCGATGTCGTAGTATCCAATCCACCTTTTATAAGAGTTGAAAATCGAAATGAAGAAATCAAAGAAAGGTTTCTTAAACATTTAGGTACAAATGCCTTTGGAAAAGGTGATGAATACCTCTTATTTTTAGATAAAACTATAAAGGTTTTAAAACCTGGAGGGTTTGGGCTCTTTGTTTTGCCACATAGTTTTTTAATAAATAATTCTGCAAAAAAAATTCGTGAAATAATTTGTGAAAAATGTATAATAAAATATCTAGTTGACCTTACCGCAATACCAGTATTTGAAAATACAGGCGTTTATGTAATTCTCTTAATTTTTCAAAAGAAAGGGGGCGCAATAGATAACGGGAATGCAACAATATTAAAATGCCGATCTTCTGTGGGCAAAGCCTTGCAAGATGTTATAAACAAAAATAACACTGATGAAAAAGCCTATTCAATTTATAATATCTCTCAAAATTATTTCAAAAATGATTATTGGTTTGTGCTTGGTAAAAATGAAATAGCTATCAAGAATAAACTAGATTCTTTTTCGCCTATAAATTCATTTTTGGAAATAAGGCAAGGGTTTGTGTCGGGGTCTGATGAAGTATTTGTGGTCAATACACCTCCTAAGGGGGAAAAAAATATTTACAAGTTTTATTTACCCGACAAGGAGATATACCAATACGGTTTTGATAAAAGAAAGTTAAGGTATATTTTTTATCCATATTTAAATGACAAGAAAATAACAGAAGAAGACATAAAAAATCTCTATCCAAATACATGGAGTTATTTAGTTAAGCATAAATCAAAACTATCTAATCGGTCATTATTGGGATCAAAAAAATGGTGGGAACCTTCTAACCCGCGTTTACCCGAACACATTTTAAATCCTAAAATTGTAACTCCTCATTTGGTTTTCGTTCCTAAGTTTTCATTGGATATGACAGGAAATATAACCACATCGCATTCACCTTATTTATATTTAAAACGTATTGAAGATAAAGAGCTGGATCAGGAGTTATTGTATTATTTTTTAGGAATATTGAACTCAACTCCATGTTTTTGGTATATCTCATCCCACTCTCATAAGTACGGTGGTAGTTATAATCGTTTAGAGGTTGCAACTTTAAAAAATACCCCTGTTCCGAACCCGGCCTCGTTAAATCAAACTAAGCTAGTCAGATTTATTAAGTTAATTAAGCAACGAGTCTTTGAGTCTACAAGCGAAAATAAATATAAGCTTGAGAACGAAATTGATATGTTAGCGTGTCAATTTTATGGTTTTTCGGAATCAGAAATTGAATTCTTTCATGGAAATTTTGAGATATGAATTTGCTGACATCTGGAAATGATCTTTATAGCTATAGAGTGGATGAAATAAAGGATTTGATAAAAAGGTTATCCAATAACAAAAATTTATTTGTTAATTCATTTTCTATAAAAAGAAATGCCATTTTCACTGTTTCTGATGTACCTCAACGCTACCCTTCAGAAGATTATACCGATCACCGATTTCAAACTATTTCTGAACTTGTAAATGCTTCTTATTTAGAAGTGTGGGTGCCATTAGATCCTTCAAACAGCGAATATTTTCTCAAAACATCTAATTTGCATTTTTATTGTCAGATACCAGAGTATTTGGATAATAGACCAAATGGGGAATTGCTGTTAGTACATACAGACCCGAACATCGCAGTTAATGAACATCATGCTATTTATAAGCAACGAACCCACCTTCATTTGCAGCCAATGCCATACAATTTGAATCATTCCCAACTTGCCATAAATTTGGGTATTGATAATTTGTATGAAAGCCGCGATAACTTCAATAAAAGCCTAGAAAGATCATTTCTAATGATTAAAGAGCAAGTGTTGGAGCTAATAAAATATAACTAGCGACCCAGATTCCCCCCGGTGGCGTAAGTGTTCTTTGGGCTGGTTTAAGTTTTGCGAAGTGAACTTAAATCTAAAATGAAACCTAGGTCTGTGACCGGTAAAAATTAAACACTCCCAAATTAGATTCCCCCAAACGTTTAAAGTGTCCAATCCCACCTCAACAATCATAAATCCCTGTACCCCCCCGCTGGTGTAAGTGTTCTTTGGGCTGGTTTAAGTTTTGCGAAGCGAACTTAATTCTAAAAATGAAACATAGGTTTGTAACCGGTACTTTTATACAAGTTCCAATTTAATTTTACCCTTTTTTGTTTTATAGCAAATTTGAAGAACTTAACTGTTATTCAGTCTTTCCTTAGTTTACCGGTCGCACTGTGTCCCGCACTTCAGTCGGGAGTCCTTCTTGTGATTTTAAATTGAAGTCCACTGCGCTAAGACTTCAATTAGCAAGGAGCTTAAATTATTGAAATGCACTCACTCCTTAGTTTACCGGTCTCACCGTGTCCAGCACTTCAATAGGGAGACCTTCTTTTCATTTTGTATCGAAGTTACGCTTTGAAAAACTTGCCTTGCTGAGATTATATTCTAGCTATTATGTTTATTTATTCTAACTCTAATATTGTTTATGTCATAGGTTAAGGAAGAAGAAATTTCAGGCCAATTAAAGCCTTTATATTGAAAGTTGCACTTAGTCCAAACATCGTTTAAATACTTACAGAAAATTTCACCTCTGTGCAATCTTCCATAGATAGAAATCTCATCTTTTATCTGGCTTCTGTAATTCTCTACTGTGATGGGAACATCAATTATTATTGCATCTATATAAACAAACATTCCTACAAGCTTCTGCAAATGATACGCACCAGAAGTCGTAATTCTACAAGAGTGAGGGATTGGGTCTCCTATATTTAAGCTTTTTCTTGCTTCTGTTTCAACTAAGCCGCGAAATACACATCGAAGAATAGTGAACTCAATTTGATTTACAGTAAAACCTTCATTTTGTAAAAACTCGATTAAAGTATTTGTAGTTATAAACCCGTCTTGCCCCTGATGAGAATGTCTCAATAAATAATCTAAGACAATTGGAGCTAAGAAATGCTCTTTACCTTCTTGAGTAATTTCAAAAAGATTAACTATATCGGTATCGTCTGGAAAAAAGTCAAAATGTTCCCTATAAATAATAGCTCGAATAAATTCATGGAGTGAAACAACGTAATGCCTTCTCTCATTTTGATTTTCTAAATCTCGACGTAGAATATTTTCAGTGTTAATATGTCCACTCCCTATAAAAATCGCCAAATATTCAATTGCTTTACGAACATTTCCGCTGCATACATTATCAATAAACTCTATCAAAGAGTCGTTGTTGTGAAATGAGAATTTAAGGATTTCAATAAATTGTGTTAGAGTTTGAAGCTTCAATTCTAACCCAGTTGATAAGGCATTAGCATGAAGTTCTCCTGAAGCAATCCTTAAAGCAAAAGACAATCTTTTCGAGATTACTTCACTTATACGAGGTGGAGAAATTGTAAACGCTTTTGGATGATAGCCGGTCAAGGCACCAATTTTTTTGATTTAGTATAAGTAGATGGCCTTAAAGTAATGAAAACAACTGCTGGCCAGTTTGATGCGATCTCATTGGCAATAAAAAATGCGTCTTCTTGAATATGATCGTCTCTCTGGTCTACGTTATCCATAAAAATAATGATCTGACGTTTCCAGCCTTTCGTGATATGTAGAAAAGCTTGCTTCAAATGTTCTGACTTGTCTTTTATTCTTTCTTCCAGGTGTTTTATTTCTTCTTTTAGATATGAAGCAGGTTCTGTTTCTCTTAATCTACCATAAATAGATTTTTGAAACTTCAGTAAATCACCATGATAAACTCCTCTAACAAATTCGTCTTGAAAAATATCAATTTCGTATTTATCATAGAAAATTCTAACTACTTCATTTACAAAAAACTGTTTCAAATCTTCTTCTAATGCAGCCTTTGAACCTAGGTCTACGTATATTGTGAAAGATTTTTTTATTACTTCGTTTGCTTCTATTCGAACAAAATAATTGATAAACATACTTTTCCCAGCTCCTACATCTCCCAATAATAAAATAGGTTTTAAAGCTAGGCTTTCGGCAAAAACCTCTGACGATAAACCCTTTTTTGTTACTGCATTCTTTATAACTGGACCGTCAGAGCTTTCATCAAATAATAATGTGTATCGATTGCTTAATATTGATTTACTCACTAATGCATATTGAGATAGCGCTCCGCTTGTGCAATAAGTCTCTTTCAGAAATTCATCTATAATTTCTTCGTTCTTATTGACGCTCTCTAGAATAACTTCACCTACAATTTGTAAGTCCGTTTGAAGTTCGTTTCTTCTTGCTATTCTTGGATAGTTATCTGTTATGGCAGATAGCTTTAAAGGTAAAAGAGATGCTTCATCTTGATGTAATCTTAGGACAACTTTTTTTTGTAGTACAGCTGGCTTTGACAATGCTTGCCAAAGGGGAAAAAAGTTTGCTTCCATTTTGTCGATTGATGTAAAAACAATGGCTTTTCCATCAATAGGATTAACACCGTCATTTCTGTGAGCTAGAAAAGCTATGAGTTGATATCCGTTGGAAACAACCGCTATTTCAACTCCCCGCTGATTACAATATCCCATCACTTGATTGATTGCTAATTTCATTTCAGCATTATCTTTCATTAGGGACGAAATTTTATACTCATTTCTATTATCAAATCCAACTGGTAGCTCGAATCCAATGCTTTCTCTCTTAGCTTCAACAATCATCGTTCTTTTTGAATTCGAGTAGAATGTATAATCAGCATATTCTGAATCTTGCGCTTCTTCATGTTTTATGTCATCTTTCTCCCAACCTAGACACTTAATAAATAATTCATCAATAAGGTGAAATCTAGTATCGGCTTCGTTCAATTTCCCTTTTCCGTTTTTATTAAACCATTTATTGAGCTCACTAATGTTAGATCGGAAGTCTTCAAATGAGGATGAGGTGTTTAAGATCATAATTATGATGTTATAGTTTTAATTGTAGTGAATAATATTCAGTTTTTAACTAGTTACTTATCATTCCCCCGCTAGTTGGTGTTTTGCAGAATCACTTCAATTCTTATCAAAAGCACAGGAATGTGCATCTGCCAACTACTTCCCAAAAATCTGCATCATTCACTCCCTCACCACTCTCACCACCCCCGTCATTCCCCCACATCCCACTTGCACCATATAAACCCCTTTGGCCAATCCATCCAAAGAAATGTTTGCAAACGCCACGTTACCCAGCATTTGCTGCTTCACTACATGGCCTGCCAGGTCAGCAATGGTGAGCCATTGCAGGTTGGTGCCACTGATTACAAAGTGGTCGTGTGCAGGGTTGGGGTACAGGCTAAACCCGTTAAAATCCTGGTTCACCAGCCTTACGTCGCTGTAGGTAAACCGCCCATCTTTGTCCACCATTTTCAGCCGGTAATAGTTGTAGCCACGCAAAGGGTGTTCATCGGTATATGAATAATTGTTGGTTCCGGCTGCTACTTTTCCGATAGCAGCATATTTTTTTCCATCAGCGCTTCTTTCTATCGCAAAATAGGCTGTGTTCACCTCCCGGGCGGTCACCCATTGCAGCAGGTTTGTTTTGTTGTGTGCATTAGCAGCGAACGACAGCAGGCGCAGCGGCAAGGCATTGGCAACCACTTTTGTTACACACAGGTTGGTAATGACCGGTAAGTTGTAATCAAAATAAATACCTGCGCTGTTGTTCACATTGTCGCCTATGGCAAGTGTCGCTTTTGGCTTTATGCGATAGACCACATATCCATGGCTGCCCGGTTCATTCGCAAAACTATCCACCAGGTTAATGTCGCTAAATGTCCAGTTGCATATACCGTGTTCTACCGTCATTTGGTAATCAGCACTTGCACCAATCATTTCAAATGTGCTCCAGTCCAGTTTGCTATCCAGTGTATCTCTTAGGTAAACGTTGTAAGCGGTGTCGGTGCCCGTGTTTTGAAACCAGATGATATATTGCAGGTAGTCCCCCGATGCTATTTCCGCCAAACTGATTACCCCGCCATGGTTCTCATTTTTATCGTTGGGATCAAAGGAGCTAATCGCCTTTTGATGCAGGTAAGCTACATTGTCCCCCGGTACCAGATCGTTAACTATTGGGTAGAAAGACACTTTGTAGTGTAGGGTGTCATTCAGGTTTAGTATCGGAGGCGTTTTCAAGGTAACAGTCACATCCATGGAGTTATTTTGTCCCGGATCCAGGTACAGGTTATTCCATCGTAGCGTGTCGCCACTGATGGAAGAGGGAGCGGGGACAGCAGCATTATAAATAACCCGCTTATCCAGCACCATTTCCACCATTCCGTTTGTTAACACACTCATTCCCCTGTTGCCATAAATGAGGTGATATTGCGTACTGAACCCTATCCGGCTCCGCTGTGTAGGTATGATATACACATAGTTGTCCTGGCTGCCGGGTATTGGCTGTAGCGCAAATGAAATGCTGTCTGAATTGAAAAAATCAGGGTGGGCAATGGTGTAGGAGGTAGGAACAATATTATAGTAAGGGCTGCTAACAGGCCTAAGCACGTAAGCCCCTGAATCTATGTCAATACTAAATTTGCCTGACGAGGAAAAAGTGGAGAATGAATCTACCCCTGCTTTCACTGCATTTATTTTCAGGTTGCCATAGTAGGGCTCGGTTGCTTCTTTTATTCCGTTGTAGTTAGCGTCTATAAATACAGAGCCTTTCACAGTGTTGTAGCGCAGTTTGGCATTTTGCTCGTAGCGCACCAAACAAAAATCTCTTATGTTGGCAGGCAGGGCAATGTATCCGCCCACGACAATTTTCCCGTTTTTTTGAATGAGCAAAGCATTGCAGCCAATGTGATAATTATTGTTGTAGTCTGCCAGGTTGGTAACTACAATGCCACGTCTTCCAAATGTATTGTCTAATTTTCCGTTAGGCTTATAGCGGGCTACGGCCCATTTTGACCTGTTTGTGAGAATGGATGTAGTGGCTGTTGCCAAAATTTTGCCATCAGGTTGTATCAGCACCGATGCCCCGATATCACTATCCGTACTTCCATTAATGAGTCGGGTTGTGATGATGCCACTGCCACCAAACGAACTATCCAATATGCCGGTAGTCGTTATTCTTGCCAGGCAAAGTTGCCCATAGCCGGTTACTGCATAGTTGCTGCCCACCAACACTATTTTGTTATCCTTTTGCAATGCCAAGTCATAGGCATATCCATCTACGGCAGTGCTAAAAACGCCATTGACCCCAAAACTGCTATCTGTTATACCATTGCTGTTAAAACGGGCTACCGAATATTTTAGAGTAGATCCCCCTTGTTGATCCCCGTTTGCTACCACTATTTTTCCATCGGTTTGCACTGCAAGTCCCCCATATACCTGAACGTTGCCAAAACCATTGGTTACAGACCCATTGTTTCCAAAGGATGAGTCCACAGTGCCGTTGGGGTTATATTGGACCAGAACAATAGCACGGTTATTTGATGTTTCATGAAGCCCTGCTGCTACAATTTTTCCATTGCCGAGGAGAACAATTTTAAAGAGTACATCATTTGCTAATGGATCAAGAGATGTGATCACTTTTCCATTGTTGCCAAAAGTAGAATCATAGGAACCATCCACTTTTAGCCGTATCAGGTAGAATACTGTAGGGCTGGGAAAGTGTATACCTCCTCCACAAACAATCTTTCCATCAGGCTGAATGACCACGGAAATCATTCTTGTATCACCATTATAATCAGAAACAACAAATCCATGATTCCCAAAACTACTGTCAACAGAACCATTGATGTTATACCGGGCTATTCCAAAATCCGACCCACTGCCGGGTGCCTCCAACAGGCTACCTACAGCTATTATTTTTCCATCAGCCTGCTCGGCCATAGAATTAATGTAAGAAGATGTTGCAGACGAATTAGCATAATCCATGTTGGTTTGCACTTTTCCGGCTTCGCCAAATGTTTGATCCCTTACCCCAATTTGAGCTATAGTTGCCAATGGAACGGCACAAACACTCATCATTAAACCCGCAATAACAACAAATCGAAAAAAATAGTAAGTATGTCTCATGGCTGTTTTTAACTCTAAACGCAAACGTTTTTTCTGTTTTTAAATATAAATTACATCAATTGCCCGTCAACAGGCTCATCAGCATGTATTAATCCCCCAAACCCGCACCCACACTACTGCTATTAATTTTCAGCATTCATCACCACCTATTCATCAAAATATATAAAAATTGAAGATAGCAAACCCCTCGAAATATAAAAATATTTTAATTATTATTTATACCCCAGCTCTCCGTAGATTAGTCAAGACCTATGAAAGCTCTCCGTATGTCTGTGACTTCGGAGCTAGAATTAGAATCCAGACTGTGTCTGGCATTTGAAAAACCGCATTTGAAAATTATACACCCAATGCCTAAAGTAGCTTAGATGTTTTAGGAGATGAAAAAGGATGGCTACAAAATCCCCGCCGGCGTAAGTGTTCTTTGGGATGGTTTAAGTTTTGTGAAGCGAACTTAAATCTAAGAATGAAACCTAGGTCTCCCGAAGAAAAACCGGGACCCGGTGCGACCTGTACTTTTAAACAGGTTCCAATTTAATTTAACCCTTCATAACTTTATAGCAAATTTAAAGAACTTAACTGTTATTCAGTCACTCTTTAGTTTACCGGTCGCACTGTCTCCCGCACTTCAGTCTGGAGACCTGCTTTTCATGTTATATAGAAGTTACGCTGCGCTCAAACTTCAACAAACAGACCAAACACTTACTCTAACTGAAATTTTAAATTTTCGGAAAGCCCGATTAAATGCCCGCATCACAGTTGCAGGTGATGTTTTAATCCCGGTTTATCGGGAACACCCTGCAACAGCGATGCTATCAGGTTAAAATTTGCAACACCAACGTGGGCAAAAAACGTATAAACTAGCAGCAACACTTACTCTAGCTGTGGCTACTATTATGTTTTCCCTGTTCATTTACTTTATATTGGCTTGTTGATATTTGGCAATCTTTACTTCCAGCTTGTTTATTCTTTCATTTTGCTCCTGGAGCGCCTTTGTAAGCACGGCTATCATCGCGATGTAGTTGACGCTTTTGATATCCTCAAAAACTCTTTCGCCGCCAACTGCTTTCCTTACAAGCTGTTTATCAGTATGCACTATTTCGGGCAACACCTGCTCCACTTCCTGGGCAACAAAACCGAATTGCTTTTCGGCAGGTAAGCCCAGCGCCTTGTATTCATCGGCTTTGAAATGATAGCTGTATGGTTTTAGCTGGTTAATGATGCCTGTAGCATTAGTTAAGTCTTTTACGTTCTTCTTCAGCTTTGCATCAGAATTTACCCACGTTCCTGCACTTGCAAGGGCATTTCCAAATACCCTAAACTTGTAAAAGCCAGTATCTAAAAGGGCACGGTCATCTGAGTTGGTAAAATTATCTGTTGAAGATGAAAAGTAGAGTGTGCCGCCACCGCCGCTCCAATAGTCAATACGCCAGTCGGTTATGCCTGGGAATGTATTTATGAAATTAAAGTAGCGGGAGCCTTCAAGGCCGTTTGAAATGGCTACATTTCCATCCACTTCCAATGCTGCGAGAGGCAGCCTGCTATCAACATTACTGGTGGAAGGAAAAATGCCCACATTGCCTCCAAAGCGGGCAGAGCCGTTATTGTAGAAACTAAGCTTCATATTGGAACCCTGCACTCTTTGGAAGAAAGAGCGAATGTTGGAGTTTCTGAAATTAACCCCATCAGGTGAATAAAAGCGTAAGGAAGTGGGATATTCGCCTCCGCCACTGGAGTAGTAACCAAGGTCGAGCCAATCGTTGGCATTGGGGCTGAAGATTTTTAAACCCTGCTGAACAGTGGGTCCAAAACCATTGTCGTTGTACGTGGTGTAGGTTGTCCGCCCAAAAATGTTTCCGTTTACGTCCAACTTAGCCCCTGGAGTGGTAGTGTCAATGCCCACGTTTCCGCTGTTAGAATTGTAAATGTTATTACCGCTTACTGTCCAAGGACTTGAACCACCCGAAGGACTTTGCCACGTTGCATTGCCGCTTGCATCGCTGGTGAGCACTTTGCCGCTTGCTGCGCCAAGTCCTGCAAAACGCAGGTTTCCGGAAGTGGACAGTGCTAAACCTGTTAATGATTTCGCCCTAAGCGCATTACCGCTTAAGCTAAAAAAACCACCTGCAGTGCCGGTGCTGCCGGAAAGTCCCACCACGCCATAAGAACCAACATCGTACCCGGCAGTCACTTCGAGTGCGGGAGCTGCTGAGCCTACTATTGCAGCGCCAATAGTACTTTGAATTTTAGCGACTACACCCTCTGCCTGTGTAGTTGTGCGGGTATTTTGCACATAAAATCCCGTTTGCAAAGTTGTTGAATCGCTAATCTGTGCAAATGCGTTGGGGACTGAATTTACGCCAATAAGTCCGTTGGAATCAATCTGCATTCTGACTAGTGTGTTTGTTCCGAGATACAAATTGTTTTTGCCTCCTGCTGCCAGCACCAGCCCACCAATATTGTTGTAAAGACGGGTGAGGTTATTGGTATTAAGGCCCATGAAGGTGCTGCTTGAAGCCCCACCATATCGTGTAAGGTCTGTAAAAATGTTATTGCTGGTTCGCAAATTCAAAATGGCAGATGCATTTGCCACGCCGGGAGCAGCTTCAACGGTTACATTGGTGTTGCCTGCACTCCCGGCATCGGGACCGACAACGTGAAGCTTAAAAAAAGGTGTTGTGGTGCCAATGCCAATATTTTGCGCCTTGACATTATAGATGCCGAAAAGGATTGCAATGAAAATAATCTGTCTCATGGTAGCTAGTTTTATTTTTAAGAAATCAACGATGGATTATTTTGGAGCTTTCTTAGGTCAGAAGCCAGCATTAACGCTGTAACTCTGTGAACGTTCTTATCACAGGTCAGCTTTCACAGCGATTTTAAAGGTGTATTTCCAAGTTAAGTAAAGGTACCGATTTCAAAGATTCAAAGTTCAAAGAAATAGCATCAACTTTCGAAACAGGATATGACTCTACAAAATTATATTGTCCTGCCTGGGGTATTCTTTCCTAGTCTTGAGTGTTAGCTAAGCGACCCCGGCCAGGGTAACTGCCATCAAGAAAGTTCTTCAAAATGAATTGGTACAAAACCATCTAATTTGTTTTTTACATAAAATCTGGGGTACTGTATTCATATTCCGCCCTCTAAAACAAAGTCCCATCCTTCCCACCCGGCTTACGCCCTACGTGGTCATAAGCTTTTGCAGTTGCCTCACGGCCACGGGGTGTGCGCTGCATAAAACCTTCTTGTATAAGAAAAGGTTCATAGACTTCCTCAAGTGTGCCGGGTTCTTCGCCAACAGCAGTAGCTATAGTCGTTAATCCGACCGGGCCACCCTTGAATTTATCTATAATAGCAAGCAAGATACGGTTGTCCATTTCGTCCAAACCATGTACATCTACGTTTAATGCCCTCAATGCATGTTGCGCTATGGCAAGGTCTATTTTGCCATTGCCCAATACCTGTGCAAAGTCCCGTACCCTGCGTAGCAAACCGTTTGCAATACGAGGTGTACCGCGGCTGCGGCGTGCTATTTCATAACTTGCTTCGCCGGTTATTGTGGTGTTAAGTATGCCTGCGCTCCGCTCTACTATGTTTTTCAATACATCGGCATTGTAATATTCCAGCCGGCATTTTATTCCAAATCTTGAAAGCAATGGAGCCGTCAGCAAACCGCTACGAGTAGTTGCGCCAACCAATGTAAACGGGTTCAGGTTTATCTGTATGCTACGTGCATTAGGGCCGCTGTCTATCATTATATCCAGCCTGAAATCTTCCATTGCGGCGTACAGATATTCCTCTACAACCGTACTAAGCCTGTGAATTTCATCTATAAATAAAACATCGTTAGCTTCCAGGTTGGTCAGCAGTCCGGCAAGGTCGCCGGGTTTTTCTATAACAGGGCCGCTTGTTTCTTTTATGTTTACACCCAGTTCGTTCGCCACAATTCTGCTTAGCGTAGTCTTACCCAATCCCGGTGGGCCATGAAAAAGTATATGATCCAATGCTTCGCCACGCATTTTTGCAGCCTTAATAAAAATCACAAGGTTTTCTATCAACTGCGGTTGTCCGGCAAAGTCATCTATTTCTTTTGGCCTGATGGTATTTTCAAACTCTTTTTCTACATCACTTGCAGGCTCTTGTTTGTTATGAACGTTGGGGTTAGACATTTGTACAAAAATAAGCCTTTGATTTTGTAGAAAATCTAAGTGTTGAATTCAATTTTTTGGAGCAGCAGCATTATACCAATTGGATGTCCGTAATAGTCCAATTGAATTGGCCTAAACGGCCATCACATTACCGATTTATCGGCACTGGCTGGCATGATACCTAAACCAGATTGGACTATTTATAATTCAAAGTGGTATTAGTTCATTTTTGGGCTTCAGTAATCGGGCTTTGCGCTACAAGTCCGGCACAATCCCACTGCACAAAATCCCTCACCAGGCTTTCCGCTCCAATCCCGGCTATGCTAAACTGGATATCTATATTCAGATTTTAAATTGAAGACATTATTCCCTTTGCCGATGTTGCAGAAAAGGGTAAGATTAGCAGCGCCGTTGCAGTGTGTTTCCCGAACAACGGGATTAACACTTCACCTGCAACTAACAACAAAA
>JAYTDC010000002.1:0-19768 GCA_043736115.1 Segetibacter sp.
TGGATTGCAGATTTTTTCTTTACCGACATTTCGTGCCTATCGGCACTTTTTATTTTATGCTAAAACTACAATCAGGTTTTCCTGCATTTCATTATCCCGGTAGGGATAAAATGTCGGTAACAAAAGAAGATGAACCAGATTCTTAAAGTCCCGTAGGGACGTTATGTATTACCTGTTGGATGCATAACATACCGTCCCTCCGGGACTTTGAATAACAGATAACGATTTATTCTACCGACATAACGTGCCTAACGGCACTATTCATGCAAACTCCAAATAATCATTGACTATTATGTTGCGCAATACAAAATACAATCCCGGTAGGGATAAAATGTCGGTAACAAAAGAAGATGAACCAGATTCTTAAAGTCCCGTAGGGACGATATGTGTAATTGCGCAATGGGTACATTTCGCCCCTACGGGACTTTTAATGGATTCTGGATTTTTTCTCTACCGACATTTCGTACCTATCGGCACTATTCACTTTATGCTAAAATTACAATTAGGGTTTCCTCCAATTCATTATCCCGTTAGGGATTAAATGTCGGTAGCAAATGTAGATGAAGAAGATTCTCAAAGTCCCGTAGGGACGATATATTTAACCGCATAAAAAATCTATATCAACTCATGAAAAATATACCGTTCGTCATAGTCAATTTCAAATTTTTCAAGAAAGTCAATATACTCTTCTCTAAAAGTTTTTACCCTATGGTGTTTTTCCTGGTTTTCTATGTATTGGATCACATTTTTTATGTGCGATTTACTATATGAAAATGCTCCGTATCCTTCCTGCCATTCAAAATGATTAGGTGTAAAATTCTTGTCGTTTATCCATTTGGAAGAACTGCCTTTCACATCCTGCATTAAGTCTGACACAGATTGAGTTGGTCTCATTCCAATAAAAACATGAACATGATCTGGCATACTATTAATCGCAATCAGTTTGTGGCTGTGCAATTGCACAATACCGGTCATATACTTATGAAGTTCTTCTTTCCATGCAGATTGAATAACACAATTCCTAAACTTGACAGCAAAAACAAATTGAATGTGGATTTGAGTGTAAGTATTTGGCATAAAATAAATTATTGACTCTATAAGACTATTTGATTAGTGATTGGGTGATGCATTTCTTTTATTTTAATGCAAATGTTTGTGGTATAAACAAACCTTTTCAATTTAGCAAAGCAAACTTAAATCTAATTTTAAAAAGCGAAATAATTTGCAATATCAGAAATATTCTTCGCCCTAATACTTCACCGTAGCAGAAATAGCCACATCTTTCAAATTCATCATTTTCATCCAAAAATTCTTTTTATAGTTCATTAATCCCCATACTTCGGCATTGTAAGATTTGTCTTTATTAAAGGTAATGCCTACACAAGGGTTGTATGTTTGATGGTCTTTGGTACCACTTTCGTTTTCTTTTATTTTCAGCCATTCTATAGCTATAAAAAAATCCCTCTTAGGAATATGAATTTGATATTTTTCCAGATCAATATTTACAACACGGCTTTTTGTTCTCACTTCTATTACCTGATCACACAAATCATTAGATGGCCCTTTGGTAACAGAATCTATATCATAAACCCTTAACCGGAATATGGCCAGATGAGGCAAGAAAATGGAGTTGGACTTACAAATATTTACCTCCGTCAAAACTGCATCATCAACATTCACAGAAAAATGCCTTGCGATTTGTAATTGTTGTCCAGAAGTAGTATTGCAAGCATCTCCCAAACCATTTAATTTATTGAGTATTTTATAACACCAGCTTTGTTTGGCATTAACAATCACCTCTTTCAATATCATTGGTCTTTCTTCAAGTTCAATAAGACAGTTTGATTGTCCTTTAACTTCAACAATTCTAGTCTCATATCCAACACAAGACACAATCAAAGAGTCATGTTCTTTGCTTATTGAACCTGTAAGTGTAAAGAACCCACTTTCATCTGCATTTGTTCCAATATTTTCTTTTATCAAACCAACAGATGCGTAAGGAATTTTTTCTTTAGATTTTTTGCTGACAATTTTACCAGAGTAAGTAATTTGCCCAAAAAGCATAGAAGGAAAAATGAGGAATACCAACAATTGTTTCATTGCTAGATTATGAGTGGTGTAAAACAAATATAGACTTTTAAGCTATTTTTTAAAGGGTAACGATTGGTAAATATCATACTACATTAAGCAAGTAAACATCTGATAATAAAAATCGCGGTTCTCTATAATAGGCCACATTTTCTTTACTATACTTTTCATGTTTGTAGTTTGTAATTTCCGCTTTTGTCGTAAAAGAATATAGCAAATTTGATAGTCTTAGTAATGGGTTTAAAACAAATAATTATCAATATTCTCACAGCCAAACCCCAAATTTTCCTGCACCTTTGCAGTCATTATAAAATAACAGCAACATGCAATTTCTTACCGACCTTTTCAAAGCCCAATCATACGAAGCAAATAATTTTTTCCTGATTGCCGGACCCTGTGTGGTAGAAGGGGAGGAATTGGTAATGGAAGTTGCTGACAGAGTATATAGCATTTGTAAAAACCTTGGCATCCCTTATGTGTTCAAGGCATCATACCGCAAGGCCAACCGCACCAGCGGCACTTCCTTTACAGGCATTGGCGATGAACCTGCTATGCAGCTTATTCAAAAAGTTGGTAAGACCTACAACTTGCCTACAACATCTGATATTCATGCCCATGAAGAAGCAACTGAAGCGGCTAAGTACATTGACATACTACAAATACCGGCATTCCTTTGCAGACAAACTGATTTATTAATTGCTGCTGCAGAAACAGGTAAAATCGTTAACGTTAAAAAAGGTCAATTCCTAAGTGGGCAGTCTATGAAGTTTGCTGTTGATAAAATAAGAAAGGCTGGCAACGAGAAAGTTATGCTGACCGAACGTGGTAACACTTTTGGTTATACGGATCTTGTTGTTGATTATAGAAATATTCCTGCCATGGCAGAGAATAATGTGCCTGTCATTATGGACTGTACACATAGTTTGCAACAACCCAATCAAACAACAGGTATTACAGGTGGAAACCCAGCTTTGATAGGAACTATAGCTAAAGCAGCAATAGCTACAGGTGCCCACGGTTTGTTTATAGAAACTCATCCCAACCCTGCAACAGCATTGAGCGATGGGGCCAATATGTTACCGTTAAATAAACTTGAAGAATTGCTTGTTCAGTTGGTTAAAGTCAGGAAGTCGGTTATATAAATTTTCTGTTTTTAAACGTATGATAGTTATGAAGTAGTCGAGTTAACTGCCATATACCAACATGCCATCTTTTAGCGCAATACTGCTCGGCAGATATCCAAATTCTTTTTTAAATGCGCTGGCAAAATGACTAAGGTTTGAGTATCCTACTTTTATTCCAACCTCTTTTATGGTGTATTTTCCAAGAACTAGCAAGGACTTGGCTTTTAGCATTCTGTTCTTTTGAAAATATTGATAAATAGGAAATCCGTACAATTGTTTAAAATCGCTTTTAAGTTTGGTAGGGCTCATTGCAGATATACGTGACAAGTCTTTAATCTTAGGAGGATCTACTGAAAAATCTTTTACCAAAAGAGATTCAACCTTCATAAGGCGAAGCGTTTCATCGTCGCTTCTCTTGATTTTATGCACTTGAAGGTCTTTTATTTCATACAGCTTACAAATATATTTTTCCAACAGAAGAAGTACACGGTTTTGAATATAATTAAGCTTCAACGGTTGTTCAATTTTATCTGACCAAAGATCATCTAACATAACCCTATATTCAGTGGCAATAGGCATTTGCATATTGTTCTTAATAACGGCAGGAAAAAATTGATTCAACAATTTTTCTACAGCAGCTTTGCCTAACAGTGAATACAATTGATCTTTATGAAAATAGAACTTTACCGATCGTAATCTTTTATTTGAAGGAAAAACAAATTGTTCTGATACAAGTGTGTGGCTTAATTTAACTACAGATTGAAAATCATCAACACTTTTTTTATTTTTTGGATTAGTACTATCAAAGTCCTCAAATTCTTCATTGAATTGAAGTATAAAAAAATGTTCATCAAGGTATTTTCTCTCTACAATTAATTCTAGTTTGAGCACTGTGTCTGATACCATAACTGTTATACCTGATGGTAAGTGTTCAGCTCGTATATAGCCGGTACCATGTTGAGATGGAAGTACAATCTGTCCATTTTCTTCCTTTGTTCTAAACCCATCTGCAAACATCTTAAATAAAGCTGTAAGGTCGGGTTTAATTAACTGCATTTCGGTCATATTGTAATGCTTGTCTGTAAATATCTTTTCAATAAATATTGTTTATAATAGGTCGCTTGGCAATTGGTCAAACGACTTTTTAAAGGCCTTTGCAAAATTACTTAGATTGCTATAGCCCACTTCCATACCAACCTCTCTTACACTATACTTGCGGCTTACAAGCATTGCTTTAGCCTTGTGCATACGTTTTTTCTGAAAATATTGATAAACAGGTAGTCCGTATATTTCTTTGAAACTATTTTTTAATTTGCTAGGACTCATTGCCGCCATTTTTGCCAGTTCCGGAATACTTTTTGGATCTGCAGAAAAATCTCTGATTAACTCTCGTTCTACTGATGCTAATCTACTTATAACTTCATTACTAAGTTTCACATTAAAATGCATATCGCTCATTTTGTAATAGGTTCTTGTAAAAAACCTTTCAAGCAATAACATTACCCTGTTTTGAATAATCATAGTTTCATAGTCAGGTTCACCATTCACCTGTACTATTTCGTTGAGTAAGCGTTTGTATTCTATATCCATTGGCTCATGGTTAAGTGCAGTAAGCCTAAGGTTTAAGTATTTTCTTATAATGTCACCTACGTTTTCAACCTTTAAAAATTGTTCTAGCCACTCTTTGGTAAAAAGAATATTAACCCCTTTAACCACAGTACCTTTTTTGCAAATAAATATCCAATCATACCTAGAACTAGCTAAAAATACTGCCGATCGCACTTGCATCCCTGCCTCGGGTATATTTTGAATATTTTCTGTAGTAATTGATTCAGGAATATTGGCTTCATCAAAACGTAGAATAAAGCAATCCTGATTAATTTTTAACCAATTAAATCGAAGGTCGGTAGTTGCTGTATAATCTGAAACAATACCCTGTAATCCATTGGGCAACTCTATTAGCTTCATGTAGCCATTACCTATATTTTCAGGTAGGGGTAGAACATTGTCCTTTAATTTGACTTTGAAAGCTGTTGCAAAATGGTGCAACAAATCTGCATAATTTGTATAGCTGTAATCTATTTCAAGCACGGTTTGTGGGTTTAATAAATATATCAGATAACTTACAAATAACGCATTGGATTTCTCCGGGCAGAATAAATGTAGTTCTTAATATTTAGCCAAAACGCCAAAATCATATAAATTATTAGAGGTGATCCAAACGTAAGAAAAGAAATATAAATAAACCACATACGGATACGTGAAGTAGCAATACCCATTTTTTCACCAATAGCATTGCAAACGCCAAATATTTGTGGTTCTATAATTGTTCGTAACCTGTTCATTTTATTAAATTTTTGCAAAAAAGCTTTTGCACGTAGTGCAATTTAATCAATGATTAAGAAAAATGAAATTTTATATTTATTAAAAATAAAGTTGTGTATTCAATTATTGGTTGAATAATCCTGTAATATCCCAAAGAAAATTATTCAGGCTATACACTTTGCTTTCATTGTATAAAAACAAATATTTAAGCCTGATTATTGTCCATATTTTACACGTTTAAATATTCTGTAAATCTGATTTCGCAAAAAAACAGTTTTCGTGTAATTTTGCTCAACTTTTTTTCCACACATTAAAAATTCCCAATTAATATGGCATTTGACATAGAAATGATCAGACGGGTTTATCAGGAATTGCCTGGTAAAGTGGCTGCTGCCCGAACCAAGGTTGGTCATCCACTTACATTAGCAGAAAAGATTTTGTATGCTCATCTCCATACTGATATGGAAATAAAGGATTTTGGTCGTGGAAAGGATTACGTTGATTTTGCCCCAGACCGTGTAGCCATGCAGGATGCTACTGCACAAATGGCGCTGTTGCAGTTTATGCAGGCCGGTCGTCCACAGGTAGCCGTACCAAGTACTGTACACTGCGATCACCTTATACAAGCTAAAACAGGCGCTGCCGAAGATCTTAGCAGTGCATTGAATACTAATAAAGAAGTGTATGAATTTCTTTCTTCTGTTTGTAATAAATATGGACTGGGTTTTTGGAAACCGGGTGGAGGAATTATTCATCAGGTTGTTTTAGAAAATTATGCTTTCCCCGGTGGTATGATGATAGGAACCGATAGCCACACCCCAAATGCAGGCGGATTAGGCATGGTTGCAATAGGTGTAGGTGGTGCAGATGCAAGCGATGTTATGGCAGGCCTTGCATGGGAATTAAAATGGCCCAAATTAATAGGGGTTAAGCTTACCGGTAAATTAAGTGGTTGGGCTTCTCCAAAAGATATTATTTTAAAAGTTGCAGGTATCCTTACTGTAAAGGGTGGTACAGGCGCTATTGTAGAATATTTTGGTGAAGGTGCTGATGGCCTTAGCGCAACAGGTAAAGGAACTATCTGCAACATGGGTGCAGAAATAGGAGCTACTTGTTCGCTGTTTGCCTACGATGAAAAAATGGCTGCTTATCTAAGATCTACAGAAAGGGAAGAAATAGCAACACTTGCAAACGGCATTATTGAACATCTTCGTCCGGATGCTGAAGTGTATGCCAATCCAAAACAATATTATGATGAACTGTTAGAGATTAACCTGGATGAATTAGAGCCGCATGTAAACGGTCCTTACACACCCGATCTTGCATGGCCTATCAGCAAATTTGCAGATGCAGTAAGAACAAACAACTGGCCCGAAAAACTGGAAGTAGCATTGATAGGCAGTTGCACAAACAGTTCTTATGAAGACATAAGCCGTTCGGCTTCTATAGCACAACAGGCGGTTGATAAACACCTGAAAACAAAATCTGAATTTACCATTAGCCCCGGTAGTGAATTGGTAAGATATACCGTAGAAAAAGATGGATTACTTTCTGCATACGATAAAATGGGTGGATTGGTATTGGCAAATGCCTGTGGGCCTTGTATTGGTCAGTGGGCAAGACATATAGACGATCCTACACGCAAAAACTCTATTATCACTTCATTCAACAGAAATTTTGCAAAGCGAAATGATGGTTTTTCAGGTACACATGCTTTTGTCGCTTCTCCTGAAATAGTAACTGCATTTGCAATTGCTGGTGACCTGACTTTTAATCCCTTGACTGACTACCTAACCAACGAAAATGGCGAACAGGTAAAACTGGATGAACCGGTTGGTGTAGAATTGCCTCCTAATGGTTTTAGTGCTGAAGACCCGGGTTATCAGGCTCCTGCAGAAGATCCAACAAAGGTGACGGTTTTGGTAAGCCCCGATTCTCAACGCCTTCAGTTGTTGGAACCATTTAAGGCTTGGGAAGGTACAGACATCAAAGGATTGAAACTGCTGATAAAAGCAAAAGGAAAATGTACGACAGACCACATTAGCATGGCAGGTCCGTGGTTAAAATTCCGTGGGCACCTTGACAATATTAGCAACAACATGCTGATTGGTGCGCTTAACTTTTTCAATGAAAGCGTTGATAAAGTGAAGAACCAACTGACAGGCGAATATGGTGCTGTTCCTGCTACTGCAAGGGCTTACAAAGCAGCAGGCATAGGTAGTATAGTTGTAGGTGATGAAAACTATGGAGAAGGTTCATCAAGGGAACACGCTGCTATGGAACCCCGCTTTTTGGGCGTAAGGGCTATTTTGGTAAAATCATTTGCACGTATCCACGAGACCAATCTTAAAAAGCAAGGTATGTTGGCACTCACTTTTGCCACTAAGGAAGACTATGATAAAATACTGGAAGACGATACTTTAGATATTGTAGGCCTAGAGCATTTTGCCCCTGGCACTTCGCTTACACTTGTGCTACATCATGCAGACGGAACATCGGAAAGCATTACTGTAAACCATACTTATAATGAGCAGCAGATTGAGTGGTTTAAAGCAGGAGCTGCGCTAAATATTATTAGGAAAAATGCTTTGGCTGCTGCTGAAGCTGCGATTTAGAAATATGTTATTTAGTTTATTAAGAGGTTGTCCGAAAGGCAGCCTCTTTTTTTTAATATTGGGATTGATACTATTAAAGAAATTTGGGTAATATTCTCAATGCAATATTGAGCGTGTGCTTTATCAAAAAAATATTAATAGCCTCTAAAATGCAAGGTCATGGGGTGCATTCCAAATTTTTGCTAAAAATTGCCCCGGCATTTATGCCGGGGAAGCATTCAAAGAAAAGGTTTTTGGCTTTAGCCAAACAAAGTATTCGGTTCGATTGTGGCTTAAGCCTTATAGCTGACTATTATCTCCCGCCGACATAGATGTTGCGGCAAATTATGTCAGGGCAAATGAAAGTTAGAAGAAAAAATTTGGAATGTACCCATGTCAAGGTTATTCAGCAATTTGGTAGAAATCATTTAATTTGACAACAACTTGTATCAATATGACCAGACAACTTGTTATTGAACGAACCTTAAAAGTAATTAATCAACTTCCTGAAGATAAAGCAGAAGAAATTTCTGATTTTGCAGACTTCGTTTTTAAACTTTACGAAGAACATGAGTTAACAAATGGAATTCAAAAAATTGCTTCTGAAAGCAAGGTATTTGATTTATTAAATGACGAAGAAGAAATTTATTCTGTTACAGATCTAAAAGAAGTATACAATGGTTAAAGGAGACATTGTACTTATTACATTTCCATTTACGGATTTAAGTGGTAGTAAATTAAGCCCTCTGGCTGAAACTACAGTTGACCTTACTGTTTGTTTTATTACTACACAGTTGCATTGGCGGAAGAAAATTTCAACCTTCCTCCACTTCCCTAAACCGCTCAACCATTTCACCAATTACATTAGAGGTAATCATTTTTTCTGCTAAAACAATCATGTTGGTGAAGGATTTGGCCTTGCTGATACCGTGACCAATAATTACGGGTTTTGCTACGCCCAAAACCGGGGTACCACCATAATTTTCGTAATGAAAGCGGTTGATGTATTCATCCTCAATGTTTCGTTGAATGCTGATGTCGTAAAAGCTTTCGGCCATTTTAAGGATTACATTTCCTGTAAATCCATCACAAACTACAACATCAGCTTTGTCTGTAAGAATATCACGACCTTCTACATTTCCAACAAAGTGTATGTTGCTGTTTTCTTTGAGCAGGCGATAGGTAGATTGTGCTAAAATATTTCCTTTACCTTCTTCTTCGCCTACGTTGAGTAAAGCTACTTTAGGGTTTTCTATTCCTATAACATGATTGGCATATAAGCTACCCAAAATGGCAAATTGATTAAGGTGTTCGGGTTTGCAATCTGCATTGAGGCCTACATCTAGTAAGAGACCGGTTTGTCCGTTTAGCTTTGGGATTACAGTAGAAATAGTTGGTCGCAGAACACCCGGTATTGCTTTTATGCTATACATGGCACCTACCAACATGGCACCGGTATTTCCTGCACTCATAAAAGCATCAATTTTACCGGAAGCCAACAAATAAAACCCAACTGAAATGGACGATTTTGGTTTTTCTTTCAGCGCTTTTGTGGGGTGTTCGTGCATGCCAATAATTTCAGGTGCATGCACAACATTTATGTGGGGAGATGAAATATTATTTTCGGCAAGTATTTGGTTTATTTGTACTTCATCACCTATACAAAATATAGTAGCCGGAGCTGTTGAATCTGATAAATATGTTTGCAACCCTTTGATTGCTTCAGCCGGCGCAAAATCGCCACCCATCATATCTATTCCAATATTCATAGCAGGTTCTTGTTATTAAATAATACCATTTGGAATTATAAATAGTCCAATCTGGTTTTAGTATAATGCCGATGTGATAGCCGTTTAGGCCAATCAAATTGGACTATTACGGATATTCATTCGGTATAAATAATAAACTGGTACAAATAAAAAATTATTCACGCCTTTGCAGACATGAATAATTCTATAAAAATTGTTGCGTTATTCTTATGCTTTTAAAGGAGCGATTTCAGCAACCACTTTTCCTTTATAGTACAATTTTCCTTCGCTTACATGTGCACGGTGGCGTACATGCAATTCGCCTGTAACAGAATCCTTGCTTAGTGTAACAGCTTCTGCTTTGTAATGTGTTCTTCTCTTTGCACTGCGCTGTTGCGAGTGTCTCCGCTTGGGATTAGGCATAACTTAAAATTTATAAAATATCTAAAACAATTATTGCAAATCTTTAAACTGATCCAAACCTTTCCAAACTATGTTTGATTGAGATGATTTGGCTTCTTCTTCCATTTTTCTCAACTTTTCCAACACTTCAGGGTTGCATTGCGATTTTCCGTTTTCATCTTCCTTACACATACGCTGCATAGGTATGCTTAAGTTGATAAATTCATAAATCCAATCTGCAACATTCAGGTGGCTTTCTCCTTTTCCTATATAGTAAACATCGGGGTCATCTTCCTCTTCGTTCATTATTTCAGGGTCATCTACAATCTTTACAACTATTTTAAACTCATCCCACAGTTGCAATTGCAGATTATTACCACATCTGTCGCACAATACATCTACTTTGCCATCTATGTCAAAACGGCAAAGCATAAATCCGGATTTCTTATCGAATGTTAGCTTGACCGTTGCATTGCAATGTTGAAAATCCTGCTGTTGAAAATCCTCAAAAAACTTATCGTCAATCTGGTAAACAAATTGGTGCTCGCCGGGTTTTAAACCTACAAATGCTATATCAAAGGCTCTCCGGTGGCTCATAGTCATTTTTTAAGGATGGCAAAGGTAAGGGAAATGAGGTAAAAAAAGTGAAAATTGATTGCTTAATTATGTTTATGTATATTTTGTATTATATAACCTATTTCTTTATGGGCAATCGATCTGTTGAAACCGAAAATAGTTAAAGAATATTGTACAAATAAATTACAAACTTACGTTGTAAGTGAGGAGATATTGAATGAGAAGAAATTTAGATACGCATCCAATACTTCATTATTATTGTCAAAATTATGGCATGTTATTTTCAGTTAAAATAAAAGTATGGATGCAGCAGTATATCCCACTGTGGAAAAAATAAGGTTTATAAAAAAAATCAGGATCAGTACTTTGGTTTGGGGGATGCTTTTATTATCATTATGCATTATAATTAAGGCTGTTTCATATTTTCCATTTGTAATAGAACACTATTATAGTAGGGGCATCTATCCTTATATTTCTTCATTTTACCGTTTTATTTTTGGGTGGATACCTTTTAGTTTTGGCGATCTTTTTTATTTTGCAACAGGTGCTTACCTTTTGTATTTATTCATTAGAATATTTATTCTTGCCTATCATCGCAGGATAACAAGAATGAAAATATTTTCAAAAGTAAAATCAATAGGTTTTACAATTGCAGCGATATATATTTATTTCAATCTTTCGTGGGGCTTAAATTATAACCGCCCGGGAATTGCATCTCAGCTGAACCTTACGCCGCAAATGCATAATGAGCAGGATTTAAAAAATATTACCAGTATTCTATTACAAAAGTTAAATGATAGTCGCATAAAAGTAAATATTGATAGGATCTCTTTTAAACCGTATCCCGAAGTTTTTGGAGAAGCGCAACAAGCTTATCAGGCTGCTTCTGTAAATCTTCCGTTTATGAATTTTAAAACTTCATCAGTCAAACGGTCTATGTATGGCCGTATGGGTAATTATTTGGGTTTTTTAGGGTATTACAATCCATTTACAGGAGAAGCACAATTAAATCTGACAATGCCACGGTTTTTAATTCCCTATGTTGTATGTCATGAAATGGCCCATCAATTAGGCTATGCAAGTGAGAGCGAAGCAAGCTTTGTGGGATATCTTGCAGCAGTTAATTCCAAGGATATTTTGTTTCAGTATTCTACCTACTTTGATTTTTTTGAGTATGCTAACCGTGAATTATATTATAGAGACAGCGCTGCGGCAAAGTCAAATTACAAACAATTGAACAGCCTTGTAAAAAGTGATATGTCTGAGGTAAAAGCGTATTGGAAAAAAAGCGAAAACAGCATAGAACCCATCATCAAAGTCTTCTATGACCATTACCTGAAAGCCAATCAGCAAGTAAATGGATTGAAGAGCTATAATGAAGTCATAGGTTGGCTGATTGCCTATTACAAAAAATACGGAAAGGTTTAAACGGGATTTTAGAACCCTATTAAAACTCGTTTTTCCACATCATACTTTCTACCGGCTTATTTATTTGTCCGCTATATTTTGCATTTGCCTTCTTATTATATTTTACTAAAACCTCCCCATCTACCGGGAAATAAATGAGCTGACCTATTGGCATCCCTTTGTAAACTTTTACGGGTTGTTTTACCGAAATTTCTAAGGTCCAGTTGCCGCAGAAGCCCACATCTCCCTTACCCGCTGTAGCATGAATATCTATACCAAGCCTGCCTGTACTTGATTTGCCTTCAAGAAAGGGTACATGTGCATGTGTTTCGGTATATTCTTCTGTAACACCCAGATAAAAAATATGCGGGTACAATACAAAACCCTCGTCAGGAATTTCGAAATGTTCTATTTGGTTGTGCTTTTTAGCATCAATTATGTGTTCTTTGTAAGTTGCGAGAAATTTGCCCAAATGCACATCGTAACTATTGCTGCCAAGACACTCACGGTCGTAAGGCTCAATTTTTATGGTTCCTTTTTCTATTTCCTGCAATATGCGTTCATCAGATAGTATCATTGGTATAGTAAATTATGTAATGATAAAAATACTTTAAAGTGGAAAAATAATACTTTTCAATATTGAACGATAACTTTATTGTTTTTCAGCGAGTAATTTTTAATTCAAAGCCATTTTCTAAATCTACTTTCATTGCCTCTTTTTCTTAGCAAAAATATAAACGAAACTACCCGGCTTGCTATTTGGAAAATAGAAGAACCCGAGCAATTTTTTGACTTGGGTATTCCCCTGCAAAGCAAAATCAGGCATCCGCATAAAAGATTGCAGCATTTAGCAGGTCGTTATTTGCTGCCTTTACTTTTTTCTGATTTCCCTAATCATGAAATAGAAATAGCAGATACCCGCAAACCTTTTTTGGCCACGGAGCAATATCATTTCTCCATTTCGCATTGCGATGATTATGCAGCGGCTATTGTAAGCAGTCAACATAGAGTGGGTATAGATGTAGAAACCATTACTCCAAAAGTACAGTTGATCAAGCATAAATTTTTGCATAAGGACGAGCAGGATTTTGTTCATAAACACAGCGCTGATGAGCAGATTAAACTCTTAAGTATAGCCTGGAACGCCAAAGAAGCCATGTACAAATGGTATGGACTGGGGCAGGTTGACTTTAGCGAAATGCTACGGCTTGAACCTTTTGATATTGGGAACGAAGGAGTAATAAATGCAAAGTTTATAAACGAGCAATTTGAACAAGCTTTGAAAGTGCAGTACCAAATATTTGATCAGTTAGTATTAGCATGGATAGTGTAATAATCTGTTTTGAATTTCTGACCCATGCTATCTGCCTTCTACTACATTTTTATACAAGTGCATGTCTATTGCTTTTTCGCTTTTGGCTATAACAACAGTGGCTACTGTATTGCCTATGATATTGGTTAGTGCCCTTGCTTCACTCATAAATCGGTCAACACCTATTAATAATGCCAAACCTTCTACAGGCAATACTTTCATGGCTGTGAGTGTGGATGTAAGTACAAGAAAACCGCTGCCCGTAATGCCGGCTGCACCTTTGCTGGTAATCATCAATATACCTATGATTGACAACTGATGACCTATAGATAATGGTACATGGTAAACCTGCGATATAAAAATTACAGATAGACTTAAGTATATACTTGTACCATCCAAATTGAAACTATAACCTGCAGGAACAATTAAGCCTACCACACTTTTTTCGCATCCGGCTTTTTCAAGCTTTTCTATTAGGTTTGGCAACACTACTTCACTGCTGCTGCTACCCAATACAATTAATAATTCTGCCTTTATGTAGGTGAGCAATTTCCAAAGACAAAAACCATAAGCTTTTGCTATGAGATTGAGTAGTATGAAAATGAACAATGCCGATGTGATATAAAATGTACCAATCAGTTTCCCTAACAACGCAAGGCTTCCTAAACCAAATTTGCCAATGGTATAAGCCATTCCACCAAAAGCACCAACAGGGCTAACTTTCATCACTATTTTAAGGACATTGAAAAGTGTTTTGTTGATTGTATTAAAAGTGGTTAACAAGCTTTCTCCTTTGCTGCCCAAATGTTTTAAACCAATACTGAAAAGTATTCCGAAAAAAAGCAGTTGTACAATGTCACCTTTTGCAAATGCATCTACTACATTGGTGGGAACGATATGCAGGATAAACTCTGACCAACCGGGCAGTTGATTGGTAGCGGCAACTTGTGCATCTGTAGCAGCAGTTATTGGCTGCTCGATGCTTTCGCCGGGTTTTACTAGATTGGCTACTACGATGCCAATAGCCAATGCAAGTGTTGTAACAATTTCAAAATACAGTAAACCTTTACCACCAACCCGGCCAACTTTTTTTAAATCACCTGCACCGGTAATGCCTAATACGATAGTAAGAAATATGACCGGTGCCATCACCATGCGGATCATATTGATAAACAAATCGCTGATAAGTTTTGCAATAGGGGCAAATGATGGAAAGATGAAACCAACTACAACGCCCAATAAAATTCCAATGATGACCTGTACATAAAGCGATTTTAAATGTTTCATGAGATGGTTTGCAAATGAAGAATGAAAATAAGGTGGATTTAAGTAAAAAGATAAAAATCGGTTCTCTAAAAATTTAAATACACATTTTTAGGTTTTAGTTATTGTTAAAGCAATGAACAAACTTTAGAAAAAAGCTGAAAAGTAGAAAAATATACAAGTTTGCGATCCCGCCTTGCGTTCGGGATTGGCAGCCTCAAATGAACCACATATTTAAAATGTCAGGTCAATAAAAAAATCCTTATTTAGTTTATTCATGCATATATTTTTGTAGTTTTTTTACTTTGAAAATATGAGTATTGCGTTTATTCATATCTTGTAAGCCCTGTTTTGATAATTAGAAATGCAGGAAGATTAACAGAAGAACTGATGAGTATAAAATTATATCCCGGTCATCCATATCCGCTTGGGGCTACGTGGGACGGAAAGGGCGTAAACTTTGCGTTGTTTGCAGATAATGCTACCAAGGTAGAGTTGTGCCTGTTTGAGTCCTTGGAAAACCCAAAAGAATCGAGGCATAAATTGATAGAGCGTACACATCAGGTGTGGCATACTTATATACCTAATCTTAAACCCGGACAATTGTATGGTTATAGGGTTCATGGGCCTTACAGGCCATTGAACGGGCATAGGTATAATGCCCACAAACTGTTGATAGATCCTTATGCCAAAGCTATTGCAGGTTCTGTACTATGGCATGAATCACTTTTTGGTTATGATATCAACCACCCTGACAAAGACCTCTCTTTTAGTAAAACTGATAGTGCGCCGTATGTACCAAAGTGTGTTGTGGTAGATACCAATTTTGAATGGGAAGGTGATGTGCAACTTAGAACTGCCTATCACAAAATGATTATTTATGAAACACATATAAAGGGTTTTACGCAAATGCACCCCGGCATACCCAATGAGTTAAAAGGAACCTATGCCGGTATCTCACACCCTGTTACTATTAAATATTTAAAAGAGCTTGGGGTTACAGCTGTAGAATTAATGCCTGTTCATCATTTTATGATTGATAAGCATTTGTCGGATAAGGAGCTCGACAATTATTGGGGCTATAACTCAATCGGGTATTTTGCTCCTGATGTACGCTTCTCCTCGTCAAACCCCGAAGGAGGGCAGGTAAATGAGTTTAAGGAAATGGTTAAAACATTGCACAAGGCTGGTATAGAAGTAATATTGGATGTTGTCTACAACCATACCGGTGAAGGCAGCGAACTAGGGCCAACCGTATGTTTCAGAGGAATTGACAATGCATCTTATTACAGGTTGACCAATAACAAAAGGTCTTGTATAGATTATACGGGTACAGGCAATACGCTCAATGCTATGATGCCAAATGTATTGTGCCTGATTATGGATAGCCTGCGCTATTGGATACTTGAAATGCATGTAGATGGTTTCAGGTTTGACCTTGCTTCTACATTGGCACGTGAACTGCATGAAGTAGATAGATTGGGTTCTTTTTTCGATATTATTTATCAGGATCCGGTGATTAGTCAGGTTAAGCTGATTGCCGAACCGTGGGATGTTGGTGAAGGTGGTTATCAGGTGGGCAAATTCCCGCCGGGTTGGGGTGAGTGGAATGGGAAATACAGAGATTGCATACGTAACTATTGGCGTGGTGCAGATAGTATGTTGGGTGAGTTTGCACAACGGTTTACCGGTAGTCCGGATTTATATCAGAATGACTTTAGAAGGCCTACTGCAAGTATAAATTTTGTTACAGCACACGATGGATTTTCATTGCATGACCTGGTTACCTACAACCAAAAATATAACCTGGCCAATGGTGAAGATAACCGCGATGGTGAAAGTCATAACCTATCGTGGAATTGTAATGTAGAAGGCGAAACAGATGATGTTGAAACTAATAAATTAAGAAATCAACAAAAGAGGAATTTCCTTACAACTATTTTACTCTCACAGGGCGTGCCTATGATTGTTGCAGGTGATGAACTGAGTCGCACACAAAGGGGTAATAACAATGCCTACTGTCAGGACAATGAAATATCCTGGATCAATTGGGAAAAGGCTGATTTGGCGCTGCTTGATTTTACAAAAAAGCTGATTGCATTTAGAATGCAACATCCAATATTTCGGCGCAGGGGTTGGTTTCAGGGGCAAATGATACACAATACCGATACGGAAGATATTGCATGGTTCTTACCCGATGGTTCAGAAATGACCGAAGAAAACTGGCGCCATGATTATGCAAAGTCGTTGGGTGTTTATCTAAATGGTCAGGGTATAAAGTCGAGAGGGCCTAAAGGAGAAAAAGTATTGGATGATAGTTTTTATATCATTTTCAATGCACATTTTGATAAACTACGTTATACCATTCCTGTTGAGAAGTATGGACGATTGTGGACTAAGGTGTTGGATACAGCAGAGAATCTTGTAGGAGAAGAAAAGGGGCAGTTTGTTGCCGGAGAAATAATTATGGTACAAAGCCGTTCTGTTGTAGTATTAAAACAAATAGATAAATCTTATTGATATTTTTAAATGGAAATGGAAACCTATTAAAAGTTGCTAGTAATGTTAATCAAGGGTTGGAAAGACATTAGTATAAAGCATTAAAATTGAAAAATTATACATCAAAAAGGCCGTCATTGCGAGCAAAGCGAAGCAATCTGCTCACACAAAAAATTAAACTCTTGAAAATTAAGCTGCAGATTGCTTCATAAAGCTTCACAATGTCGCAATGACGAGCCAAACCTTGATTTACACTTAATAATTATTCAATATTTTTTAAAATATCCGATAAATGAAATTAGAAAGAAGCGCAGGAATATTAATGCATATAACCTCATTGCCTTCACCATTTGGAATAGGTGATCTTGGGTCTGAAGCGCAATTGTTTGCAGATTTTTTACAACGATCTAATCAAACATACTGGCAGATTTTACCACTCAACCCTACTGAACAAGGACAGGGTAACTCGCCTTATAGTGCAGTTAGCAGTAGGGCAGGCAATACCTTATTGATAAGCCCGGAACTTTTAGCAGCCGATGGTTGGTTACCACAAGTTGATTTGTCAAAATATTATTTGCCGAAGGCAGATAAAGCGGATTATAAAAATGCTGAAAAAGTTAAAGAACAGTTGTTTGAGATAGCATGGGCTACATTTCAAAATAGTAAGGATAATGAGCACCAAAGTGCATTTGAGGCATTTTGTATAAAAGAAAAGACATGGCTACAGGATTTTGCATTGTACACTTTACTTAAAAATTTGCACGATGGTAAGCCTTGGTTTGAGTGGGAGAGTATTTATAAAAATTATGATGAAAAATTATTGAGCAAACTCGAAATTTCTCATACACAAGCATTGCAAAAGACTAAGTGGTTGCAATTTATTTTTTCAATACAATGGCAAAAATTAAAGAAATATTGTAACGGAAAAGGCATTTCGTTTTTCGGTGACCTTCCTTTTTATACTAGTTATGACTCTGCTGATGTGTGGAGCAACAGAGCATTATTTAAATTGGATAAAGATGGAAAGGCAATTGGAGTAGCAGGTGTGCCGCCTGATGCATTTAGCAGCGATGGACAGTTATGGGGTATGCCGGTTTTTGTTTGGGAAATTCACAAGCAGCAAAATTATAGTTGGTGGATAGACCGGTTGAAAAAAAACATGGAACATTTTGACTTACTCCGTCTCGATCATTTTAGAGCATTTGCTGATTATTGGGAAGTGCCTGCCGCGGCAGAAACCGCAAAAAGCGGCGAATGGAAGATTGGACCTAAATCTGACTTCTTTAATGCAGTAAAGAATGCATTGCCCACTTTGCCTTTTATTGCTGAAGACCTTGGCGATATTGATGAGCCGGTATATGATTTACGGGATGAATTTCAATTTGCGGGAATGAAGGTTTTACAATTTGCTTTTGGACATGAAATGCCTTTGTCTCTACATACCCCACACAATTTTACCAAAAACTTTGTTGTGTACACAGGCACTCATGACAACAACACAATTCTTGGTTGGTACAGGCATGAAGCCCTTAATCACCATCATCAACTCAATCACTATACAGGTCAGCAAATTGATGAAACTAACATACACCACATTATGTGCAGGATGGCCTATGCTTCTGTAGCAGACATTGCTATTTTACCCTTGCAGGATGTGTTGGGCCTGGACGAAAATGCACGAATGAACATACCTGCATCATCTGATAATAATTGGTTGTGGAGATTGATGCCTGATCAATTGAATCATGGTATTGAAAACGTGCTTTCTGATTGGACATGGCTTTATAACAGAAGGAAGAGTGAATAGTGAATAATGGGTAATGAACAATGAATAATGAACAGTGAATAATGAACAGTGAATAATGAAGGGGATGGTCAGAAAATTTCTTGTTTATAATCTAAGATCTAACATCTCCCCTCGACTAATGCATCCCCGGAAATAAAGGTCTTGCCACTTCTCTGAAAGGCCATGGAACCAATGCAATTATTACAACCAGAGCAATAAAATATAGCCAGAAAGAACGGGAGTGTTTTGCTTTATCACTTATAGCTTTTCTGAAAGTTCCACGTCCTATTGTTATAAGTATAATTCCAATTAACATACCAGTAAGATGTTCTACTGCCCAAAAGCGATAAAGTGGATCTTTCATTACAGCAGACATGCCCATATTCTGAATGTTTTGTAAACCCCAGGGGCCCGCAATCCACTGATACAAACCAACCAGTAACATAATATGTGCAGTTATCATCAGAAACAATCCAATTTTTTTATCACCAGCGGTAAAAGGTTTATTACCCATCATACCCGTTAAAGACTTATATAAAGCCACTAATAAAAGAATAATAAGTATCCAACGACCAAAATTGTGCAGATGTAAAAGTCCGTTATACATGATGTTTATAGATTTGGATGCAAAAGTAAGCAGAGAA
>JAYTDC010000003.1:0-14195 GCA_043736115.1 Segetibacter sp.
ATAACGCAGTACAACATGGCAATAAAATGTTCATAGGTTTTTAACTGCTTGTAATGCCGGTTGGCTCCGGTTTTTTGAATGCAGGATTGTAAAATAGCTTTATTGCATAAAGAAGTTACTTGAGAAAATAAGTGCTGTCCGAAATAATTGTTACTTTGATTCATAGTTTTTGGTGTGGTAACTTAAAACTATGATAAAAGGGGCGGCTATGAGCCTAACCCCTTTTATTTATCTCGGACAACAATGGATAGGAACAATTAAAAATATCTAACTATTTATTTTTTTTCGATTAATTATTTGTCATTACAAGTCTAAGGCCTTACCTTTGCCGTCCTTTAAAAAGAAAATTAATGGCAAACCATAAAGCTACTAAAAAAGATGTACGCCAGGCTGCAAAGCGTAGAGATCGTAATCGTTATTACGGTAAAACAACTCGTAATGCTATTCGTGACATCAAAACATTGAATGATAAAACAGCATTTTTAGAAAAAATGCCCGAAGTTGCTTCAATGATAGATAAATTGGCTAAGCGTGGCATTATTCATAAGAATAAAGCAGCAAATCTTAAAAGCAAATTAGCAAAAAAAGCTAATAAAGTTTAAGCTAAACATAAATTGAAACTTTTGTTATCCCATCTTTTAAAACAGGATGGGATTTTTTAGTTTATTCCGGTGCAAAATGATTGTGTTCGTTGGGTAAAACAATTGTAAACCGATTAATACTTTCTCCAATAGGCTCATAACGAATGGTACCTTTATGAACATTTACAATACGTTCTACAATTGCAAGTCCAAGCCCATAGCCTTTTTTATTGTTAGAGTTTTCTCCTCTGAAAAATGGAATAAATAATCTGCTTTTTTCATCTTCTGAAAGTTGTTTGCCAAAATTTTCAAATTTGATTACTACATATTCGGGTGTAGGGTTAATAATAACTTTTACTTTATTATTATCAGAATATTGAATTGCATTCTTAACCAGATTTTGAACTGCACTTTTAATTAGCGATTCGTTGCCACGTACAACCAGGTCATCTTCATCTTCAGGCATATTTTCAAAATCAATTGAAACTACTGCATTGGGCATAACATGACTTATAAATTCAGGAGTTTGATATACTATTTCATCTATTCTTATTCTAGTCCAGTCTTTAATTGTTGTAGTAGTTTCGTATCTGGAAAGCGTTAATAATGAGTTGGTGAGTTCAATCAGGTTGGTTTGATCTTCTTTTAAGGAACATAATATTGACTTGTATTGCTCGGCTGTCAGGTTTTTATTTATAGCTGCTTCTGTTTGCAAAAGCATGTTAGCAAGTGGGGTTCTTAGTTCATGCGATGCATGCTGAACAAAGTTTTTGCGTTGCTCAAATGATTGTTCTAGTCTTTCAAGCATTGCATTAAACTTATCTGCTATTTGCCATACTTCATTGTTATTTTTAGGAATAGTAATTCGTTGTTTAAGGTTTTGTACGGTAATCCCCTCTATTTTATGTTTCAATTGTTCAAGCGGTTCAATACTTTGTTTTACATAAAAGAAGGCTAGTAACCCCGAAAGTATCATTCCTCCTAAAATAGAGGTTACAAGTATCACTTTCAGTTTATCATTTTTCCGTCGACCAAATACGTCAATGCCCGAAACCGCTATATAGTAGGGCCTATTGTTGAATCTTTGGTAATATATCAGCCATTCTTTTTTACGATCTTCATATTCGTAATGTTGTTGAATTTTAGAAAGAGCCAGATATTTTGTAGAAATGTTAGGTACTGTATTGCCCTGTGAAGCAAAAATTGCTCTCATTGATGAATTGAAAATAAAAACCTCTTCGCCTGATAACGAGTTGTTAGCATTTCGATTTAAGGCATCTATTATTTCGGGTGTAATTTCAGGATTGGAGGTAAAAATTTCAAAAGTTTCTGTTGCTTCAAGCATGAGCCTTTTAGTAAATTCATTTTTTCTAAAAGTTTCATTAAGTACATAGATAGTAACTGCAGAGGCCACCAAAATGATGAATACGGAAAGACTAAATATTAAAGCCAGACGGGTTTTTAGATTCATGGATTATAATTCCTTCACAAAATAACCAAATCCTGGTTTGGTGTGAATCAGTTTGATTTCAAATGGCTTGTCTATTTTATTTCGTAAAAAACTAATATACACTTCTATGGTGTTGGTGCCCGTATCAAAGGTTAGTCCCCAGACTTTTTCTAATATTTCCTGTTTACTAATTACCTTACCATTGGCTTTAGACAACATAGCCAAGAGTGCAAACTCCTTAGCTGTTAGGTTTATGTTAGTAGATCCACGTATAACGGTCTTATTGAGTAAATCTATTTCTAAATCAGCAATTGTAATTTTCTCACTTTGTTCTGTACCTATATCAGTTCTTTTGAGAAATACTTTAATACGTGCAAAAAGTTCAGTAAAATGAAATGGTTTAACAATGTAGTCATCTGCTCCAAAATTAAATGCATCTATTTTATCTTGAATTTCTCCTAATGCGGTCAGCATTATTATCGGAATTCCTTTTTTACTTTCTCTGAACTCTTTGCAAAGCGCTAATCCGTTTTTGTAAGGCAAATTTACATCGAGCAAAACGAGGGAGTAATTGTGTTGTTGAAATAATTTTTCTGCAACAAGTCCATCATAGGCAACATCTGTAGTGTATCCCTGAAGAGTTAGCTCCTCCTGTATGATCTGACCAAGTTTTGGTTCATCTTCAGCTAAAAGAATCCTTTGATTTTCCATTTTTTTAATCAAATTATAATGCTAATTTAAGCAATAATTACTGTTGTTAAAAAAAAGATATTTATTAAATAAACTTTTCCATCCTCTTCAAACATTATTTTTCTATTTCATTACACCTTCTTTAGCCAAATAACCTTTGTATTAACGGAAATTTTAAGGGAAAATTATATTTATTTAAGGTTCTTTTATAACATCACCACTACCCGTTATATTTTTATCAACTGTAGCATTGCCTTTATATTTTATATTACCACTTCCTGCAATAGATACTTTTAAGTTAATATCAGCATATACCATGGCATCCCCGGATCCTGCAATTTTCACACTAACATCTTCTGCCTTAAGAGCAAATCCGTCATGTGTTCCGCTACCGGCAATTTGCACATTTACTACCTTTGTTTCACCAGTTATATGTACGGTACCACTACCCGATATATTGGTGGTTATTTTTGGGGAATTAACATCAATAGTAATATTACCACTACCCGCTATCTCAAAACCCATTCTATCTGTTGAGGAAAACCGGCCATTTGCAACAACATTACCACTACCTGCAAGATTTATTTCTGTAACTAAAGGAGTGGACAGATAGACCGTTATTGGTTTTGTGGATTTTAGATTAGCATTTTCCTTTACTTTTATTTTTAACAAATCTCCATCTTTTTCTGTAACTATGTAAGGAATAAGATTTTCATCTGTTACTATTCGTGCACCTTCTAATCCATTATCTATTACTACTTCAATACTGCCTTCTACTTTTATTTTAGAAATATTATTTACAGTTCTTTTTTCACTAGTAATTTTTCCATTTCCTTCTATTATTTTGCCTTCATAAGTGCAGGCAGTGCCAACAAGAATAATTAAAAAAAACGTTGTAATAAATGCTCTCATAATTATATTTTTTTTGAAGTTATTTAATATTTGTTGTGATTTAACCATTCGTTGGTTAAATTTTATGTTAGTGTGCTATAAGCTATGTTTTAGTAAAGATATTATGTACTAATATTGCCGTCCAAACAGAATTTATGAAAACAATTATGCTATTGCTAATGCCAATTTTACTATTTGCCTCATGTGTAAAAAATGAACCTGCTCCTGCTATTAAATGCGATGAGGTTAAAACAGTTGCAAACGCTGCAGAAGTTAATACATTAAAGGCATATTTAGATACTAATAAAATTACATATACACAGGATGCCCGTGGTTTTTTCTATCATATGGATTCGGTAGGAACCGGCGGCAGCCCTAACGTATGTAGTTATGTAACTGTATCATATGCGGGTACATTATTAAATGGTACTTTATTTGATCAATCACCTAGTGCCGCTTTCTATCTCTCTCAATTGATTTTGGGTTGGCAGGAAGCTATTCCATTAATGAAGCAAGGCGGTAGAATGACCTTGTATATTCCACCCTCTCTTGGGTATGGTTCACAGGCTAACGCTACAATACCTGCAAACTCCAATCTTAAGTTTATAATTACCCTAAGAGGAATAAACTAATTGGAATACAATAGGAAAAACGCATTTTAGTTTAGTCGCTATTTTTAATTTTTTGCCTGTAAGCCCTTAATTAGTTGAAAAAACTGATATTAGTATTAGTAAAATACTTAATTAAACTTAATTTGATTACTACGATAAGATGCATTGTTGCCCCTTATTGTAATACTTACATTCATTAGCATTTTGTGCCAATCTTCTATATCTTTTTTGGCAAGTTGTATAAGGTATTCTGTAGGAAGTTTTATGGTATAGGTTTCGAAACCATTAACCAAAGACGGGTACATTATAATTGTGGGGTTATCTAAAATGTGATGATGATCATCAATTTTTATGATTACTTTTTCTATAGCAAATGTCTTATTTATTCTGTTTATTATTTTAAATTTTATTTCCCGGGTTGCCGGTATATTGTCATTAGAATAAGTTTTATTGATAGTAGCAGATATACTTACAGGATCTTTAAATAACCAATAAAACACAAATTGGTAGATTATAAAGACTAATATAATTGAAAGGATAGATAAAAAGAACACTTTTAAGGGATTTTGGTATTGTAAAATTGAGTTATTCCGCAACACTATACTCTTAAAAGCTTTTAATAAAAACCTGAAATCTCTTAAAATTAAATTAATGAAGATGTATTTTAATGTGTAAATGCAAGTAAATAATTACTACTAACTTTTGCGGAGGTTTTTGTGAATATTAAAATTTAGTTTTGTATAGAATTATAAAAAAATATCATGTTATATTCTTCACCTTTTTTACTTTATAGCGATGGAAATGGGAATATTTTTGAAGATGATACCCTTTTTGTAACGGGTAGAACAGGATGGGATGCTGTACGGGTTCCTGAAGAAGAATGGATAGAACTACCGGATGGAGGTCAATTGTATGAATTGCCCGGACGTAGAGGTATTGGTATAGATGTAAAAACCGGTGAGATGAGGCTTTGTGAAAAAGGATGGTCCGTAGCTGCATTTATTCCTCCTGCACATACCGGTTTTTATTTGGCAGCATACGAGACATCTCCTGATGCGCCTACTCTTCCATTATTTTGTTACACAGCAGCAGGTTGGTATAATAATAAGACTTATGTACCTTGTATACGTATAGAGCAAGATATAAGACAAGATTGTAGCGGCTACAATCAAGACTTGGTTGATGCAGGAGTTAAAAAAGCACTTGAAAGTTATCCGCACAACAGGTTGGTAGAACATTTAGCTAATAATTGCGCTCTGACTTACCAATGTCCTGCTGCAAGAAATTATTTTATTGGCAGATGGGAGTGTCCTATACCAACTTCACCGGCTTGTAATGCTAATTGTATTGGTTGTATTTCTTTTCAACCTGAAGATGAGACCATAGTATCAACACAGGATAGACTTACTTTTAAGCCCACCTCAGAAGAAATTGTAGAGTTTACTGTGCCTCATTTAGAAAGTGCATTATTCCCAATAGTTAGTTTTGGTCAGGGTTGCGAAGGAGAACCCTTACTGATGTGGCAAACTATAAGAGATAGTATTATAGAAATTCGAAAACATACCCAAAAAGGAAGCATTAATATAAATACCAATGGTTCTAAACCTGATGCTGTAAAAGAACTTTGTAAGGTAGGTTTAGACAGTATCAGAGTTAGCCTAAACAGTGTGCGAAAACATATTTATGAACCCTATTATTGTCCAAATAACTACACTTTTGAAGACATAATTGAAAGTCTAAAAGTTGTAAACAGTTATGGTGGATGGACAAGTATAAATTATTTTGTTTTTCCCGGAATGACAGATAGTGTTGAGGAGTATGAAGCACTTAGGAAAATTATTAAAGATACAGGTCTAAAAATGATTCAATGGCGAAATTTCAATATTGATCCTGATTGGTATTTGGGAAAAATTAATGTTGCAGATACCGGTGAATGTCTTGGAGTTAAGCAACTGATGGAGTTAATAAAAGAAGAATTTCCTGATATTAAATATGGCTATTTTAACCCTCCAATAGAAAGAATTAAGGGAAATTTTGAAATGGATTTTGCCCACTAATTCCTCTTAGCAAAATGATTGTCTGTTAAAAGGTATTTTGGTGTATCATCATGCTTATGGTACACAATAATACTGTATAATAATTTATATAAATTGAATGCCTTTCAGATTGTATCTGGGCTTATGAGTTATATTATGAAAATGAGGAGAAAATGCTTGAAAAACATCTCTTCGGGCAGATATTGAACAGAACTATTTGCGACATTGTATATAAATCCACCATAAATTAAAAACAGGGAGCATTATAACTCCCTGTTTTAATTAAATAATTTCAATTTTAATATTATTGCCTTTCTGCAGTAATTTCTCCACCAAAGAATATTTTTAAAGAATCTTTGATATGGGTTGTGTCATTAATTTTTATTTTCATAGGCAGGTATAATCTATATAATATACTGTCTGCAATATGTATAGTATCTATCTTAGTATAAGCGTGAAGTGCATGTAGTTGATAAGTACGTCTGTCTGCTCTGGATTTTTTTATAGTGGTTTCAAATATCATTTTAAAACGAGCTGAATCTCCGGTTAAATTGGTTAATGCATTTGAAGAATCACCTGTAACCTGATTCTGTTGTTCCTGTACAGAAATATCGGAATTAAGAAGTTGAGGTAGTGTGTCGACCATACCTTGTTCCTGAGTATCAACTAAAATAGAATTATCGTTTTTTTGTTTGGCTAAGATATTTGAAATACCCCAACCAATGCCGCCCAATGCTGCAAGGGCTGCCACAACAATTAATATAATAGCAATTAGTTTTCCTGCCGAGGATTGATTTCTTTTTGGATAATTATGTTCTTCATTTTCCCTCTTAGGGTGAAGTTCCTCCTTGATAGGTAGAAAATTACCTGGAGTAAATTCATAAGCACCGTTATTGGTTTTACTTAATGTTCCTATTCCTTCTATAGTATAGGGTTTGCCAATGTTTATAAATTGTTTAATATTCGAAAGGTAAGATTCCAGATCGGAGCGTACAAGGGGTTGTATTTTACCTAATCTTTTAACTAAAAATAGTATTAGATTGTCATCTGTATCGCTTTTGGGATCATACTTAAATGATAAGCCCTCTATGGGATAAAAAATTTCCTTATCACTTTCATGATTTATGTTCACTTTACCATCAAGGGTAAATGTTCCCATCCCTTCAAGCCTAAGTGATTTATTTTCGTAAAGAAATGTAGCTAAATGATCGTCAAATTTCACAGCGTATGTTTTATGATTTTTGGTAAACTTTGTTAAATGGAATGAACATAGATTGTCAATGATTAAATCCATTCATCATAGCTTTCAAAATTAGCTGCAATGTAAGTTTTTGATGTTACATTTACTCTATGTTAACAACTGAAGAAGAAAAATTTTTGAACTGGTGGAGAGAAAACCGGGAAATTGAAAATAAACCGCTAAAAAAATTGTCTTTAGGTCTTCCTTTAGGAATACTAATTGGGGTTGGTATTTTGTTGAATTTTCTTTCAGGTTGGTATACACGTGCAACAATGGTTGCAAATAGTCAGAGTACACCTGTGGTATTAATACTTGCAATTGTGCTAATTGCTTTATTTTGTAGTTTTTTTTACAAACAGCACCAATGGGAAATGAAGGATCAGCGCTATCAGGAATTATTATATAAAAAAGAAAGAGAGAATTCTCAGGGTACCTAATGCAGCAGTAATACTCTATTATTAGTCCATAATATGGATTACGTGTAATTGCTAAAATAGAGGGGATACAATGAAGAATTTTTTACTTTTTTCACTAATAATGATTCTTTTTTTGTCAGGCTCCTGCAAAAAGGATAGTGGATGTAAAACTGTAAGTCCCGATCTGGAGGATCCTGCCATTATAGAATACAATATTAAAAACGGTTTGGGGGCTATAAAGTATAACAATAGTATCTATTATAAGATAGTAGATACGGGTTTTGGAATTAATCCATCACGTAGTTCAAAAGTAACGGTTACATATGTTGCAAAATTTCTTAACAACCGAGTGTTTGATCAGGTAACCACTCCTAAAACTTTTTCACTTACTGAGGTAATAGAGGGTTGGCAGATTGGCCTTCCTTTGATAAAAAAGGGAGGTAAAATAGTACTCATTATTCCATCAGTTTATGCCTATGGATGTAATGGCAACAATAATCTCAATGTTCCACCTGATACAATTTTAATTTATGAGGTATCCTTGATAGATGTATTGTATTAATATTTTCTAAAGTTTAATCTTATCTTATTTCAAACCTTTCAAATGAGGGGCTATAGCATTTTGTTATCATTAACGAAGTTACTGTTGCGCTTTCAGGTCCTTTTTTGCACCAATTGATAAATGTATCCACATCAAATTGTTCACCGCAGGTTTCTATTTCAACATCACCGTCGAGTGTATTTTTTACCCATCCTGTCAAATTATTTTCTAGGGCTACCTTTCTTGCGGTTACCCTAAAAAATACACCCTGTACTTTTCCTTTAATTATTAAATGTACGCAAGGCATGATTTACTCATTTTAAATGAAATTAGGATAATATGGGTATACATCCTTTACTGAATTAATGCAACGAGTCAGTTTCAAAATTATGAACCCAAAAGTGTTTTAAGAAAATATGAGATGGGTGCATTTTTCTATTTTCTATTAAATTATCATTTTTAAAATTTTCTGCATTAGCCTGTTGCGGTTTAATGCCATTTATAGAGTTTGAAGCTGTGCCTTCATTTATGATCTGATTAATTTCTATTGCATGATGCCGCCCGGAATTTTGATTTTGCATATGATTGGATATATTGGATTTATGTAAAAAAAGAACACAATCATTTAAAACGAAATTGTTAATCTCAAAATTGCTTATTTGAAATATAATAGATGCCTTACAATGTTATTCCTATAATATTATTAATTTCAACCCATACCGTAAAGGCTTCCCCCTTTTATAAACAAACGATCAATTTTCTTTTCAATAGCCGGATCTTTTTCAACAGGAGGTGCATGGTGAGGTTTAATGCGTGCATCTATAATCAGTGGCCCATGGCAGCCCCAATGTTTGTTATTTGTAACAGGATTTATACCGTAAATATCATGGGATGGATTGCAGCGGGTATAAGTAACCCATAGATAATTGTTTAATGTTTTGCCAACAAAGCTGCTATCATCACATATTATAATGATGGGTACTTCTTCCAGTTCTTTTATTTTGTCTTTTAGTTGGTCATTTAAAATATGCATTTCATGATGTGCATTTGCATAGGTTGTAAATGGATTGGTTTTAATGGCTACTACTCCCGGCATTGCCACAACCGGATTCTCAAACTTTGATAGATTCTCCATAGCTAATGGAACATTACTACACAATGATCTTATTTTTTCGCCGTGGGCAGCAAAAACAACTTTACTTCCGCTATTTATACCCGTACCTGAATAGTCTAGTGTGTCTATAGTGGTATTGGTATAAAAATGGACATCTCTTCTCCAATCTATTCTTTCTAATACATACTCCATATACAACCTAATATTTTGGGTTGTAAGTTGATTGGTGTCATCTGCTGTAATGAATAAAAATTTTGCAAGACTTAATTGCCCCGTGCCTAAAATATGATTAGCTATGGTAAGTAATTCTGCAGGTTGGCGGGTAGGCATATATGGCGTATATCTTTCGCTACCTATGGCAAGTAGCAGGGGATGAACACCTGCAGCATCCACAGCATTCACTTCTTTGAGTCCCGGTATTTCGTTGGGTATTGCATCCCCGGTAAGTTCGTGTATAAGCTGACCAAAACTTGTATCTTCCTGCGGGGGTCTGCCAACTACAGTAAAAGGCCATATTGCATTCTTTTTTGCATACACTTTATGAACCCTCATGAGGGGAAAGGGATGCTGCAAACTGTAATAACCCAAATGGTCGCCGAAGGGTCCTTCGGGTTTATTTTCTACAGGATAAACCTCACCCGTTATTACAAAGTCTGCATCTGTACTAATACAAAAGCCATCTTGATAGGCATACCTGAACCTTCTGCCACCAAGTACCCCGGCAAAAGTCATTTCGCTTATACCTTCGGGCAAAGGCATCACTGCCGAAAGCGAATGGGAGGGCGGGCCACCTACAAAACAACTTACTTTTAATGGTTGACCTTTTTTATTAGCTTTTGTCTGATGCACACCTATTCCGCGATGCAATTGGTAATGTAGTCCGATCTCTTTATTTAATTGATAATTGTTTCCGGTTAGTTGTATGCGGTACATACCCAGATTAGCATTCATAATACCGGGTTTGTCTATGTCTTCGGTATAGACTTGTGGTAGCGTAACAAATGCACCACCATCCATAGGCCAATGCTGTATAAGAGGCAAATCGCTAATGTTTATTTCGTTGGCAAGTACAGGTTTTGAAATTGGATTTTTAAGCGGAAATGCCTTGAGTGCTGCAAATGCTGCTGCAGCATTGTTTATAGGATGCTTAATTGCATTTATGGGATCATTTTTTAACCCTATTAATTGCTGAACCTGTTTAAAAGTATTTCTGAAAATAAATTTGCTTCTTTCCAATGAACCATAAATATTGGACGCAGTCCTATACTTACTTCCTTTTACATTTTCAAATAACAGTGCAGGTCCATTAGCTTCAAAAATCCTAAGATGAATGGCAGCCATTTCAAGATATGGGTCAACTTCTTCTTTAATCCTTATTAGGTGGTTATGTTTTTCAAGGTCCAGTAAACAATCTTCTAATGAATGGTAACTCATACTTTGCTTTATTCAGGCTTACAAATTTAGGCCTGTAAGTTGTCAAAATGTTTGAATGTTCATATTAACAACGCAAAAGGCTTTTGTGTTATCATTTCAGGAAAATAATTTAATAAAAAAAGCCCACCTTAAAGGCAGGCTTCAAAAAGTATTGTTGAAAAATATTAAACTATTGATTTAGTAGTCGAAAGATTGGTTTTAACTAAATGATAAGCTCCAAATAATATGGCACCAAAAAATAAATTACCGTAGATAGCATTGAGTGCAAAATTTCCAAAAAATTCATTTTGGTAAAAAGGAATAGCAGCAGCATAGCACGACATAAGCCCAGTAAAAGTTAATGGATAAGTAACCTGTCCGCTAATCCAAACGCCAAAATTTGAAAGAATAAAGAAAATAATACCGCTCCACACCGCAGCAAAAATTAGATTTCCGGGGGTATTCTTTTTTATTAAAGTAGCTAAAGCCGTTATAAGTATAAATGCTCCATATACAAAAAACTGCCCGGTACCGTAAAACCCTTTAGTGCCTGAAAATAACTCTAACGCAATATCTGATAAAAATAACGCTGCCAAAGGAAGCAGGAAAGCAAGTTTCTTGTTATTAATAATTGATCCTCCAAAAATAGCCATTGCTCCTATAGCTGTAAAGTTAGGAGGATGAGGGAAAAAACGGGTTAAAGCAGCAGCGAAAATTAATATTGCGGCAGGAATAATCTGTAAATTAGATTGTTTATTCATAAATTATGTTCTGAAATGTTGTCTGCAAAACTAACCTAAAATATTATATGTTGAATGATTAGGTTTGGTTTCTGATTTTTTAAAATTTGGATCTATTCAGGAACATAGGCTTTATAAATTAATGCATCATTTATTCCTCTAATTGTATATTTACTATTTGGTAAAACCATTAAAACTTCTCCTTTACTTAAACTGAGTTTACCGCATTGTATTGATCCCTCAATTACTAAAAAAAGTTCAGGAGAAATACTTGTATTTAAATATTCACGACCCGTATTCAGGTGAATTGCACTTATTCCAAAATCTTCTGCAGGTAGTTCGTATATATTTTCACCATTTATTACAGCTTTAGGGTGTAAAATATTTGCTTCAATCCCTTCAAAAATGGTATGCTTTAGCAACTCGGGTACATCTATATGTTTGGGTGTAAGTCCACCCCTAAGTACATTGTCACTATTGGCCATCAGTTCTACATTTTGCCCCTCAAGGTAGGCGTGGGGTACCCCTGCTGCCTGAAATATTCCTTCACCCTTTTGTAGTTTTACAATATTGAAGAAATAAATAGAAAAAATGCCACGGTCAAGATTTATTTCCGGCAAATTGCCGCTATATAATTTATTTACCCAATAACCCGCTTCTGCTTTAGTATGTGTGTTTAGGGATTCCCGTTTTACTAAAGGCAACAGTAAAGCATCAGCATCATCCTGCGGCATTTCCATTATAAATTTATAGAGTCCTGCATAACCGCCATCTTCAAATACTATTTGTAAACTTTTAAACTCGGGTACATTATTTAAAACTTCGCGTAGCAATCCCTCTTTTTTAAAACCATGTAACAACCAAAAATCACCCAATGCTACCATAACTTCAGGCTTGTGGTTTCTGTCTTTGTAGTTTCTATTAGGTGCAGTAATGGAAATCCCTGCCGCTTCTTCTGCATCAAAACCCTTAGCTGCCTCTTCTTTTGTAGGGTGCACCTGTATAGACAACATCTCCCTTACATCCAATACTTTAAAAAGATAGGGTAGTTCATCAAATTTTTTTGCTACAGCTTCGCCCAGAAATTCTTCAGGGTTTTTCTGTATGAGTTCACTCCACAATTTTGTTCCATCTTCGGTCTCTATTTTCCCTGGTGCTCCCTGATGCGCTCCCATCCAATATTCTGCGCAGGGCTTGTGTTGCGTATTGTCAAAACCTAATAAGTTTGGGATATATTCAAACCCACCCCATGCGTAATATTGCACTTGTCCGTGCAGACGAAAAATTTGTTGTTTCACGATTGTTACATAATTTGGCAAAGCCGAAAATAAATGAAATATGGCACAGCACAATGAAACCGGTACAGAAGGAGAAAAATTAGCCGAAACATGGTTAATTGCCAAAGGATACAAAATAAGAACTGTGAATTGGCGGCATCGCCATCTTGAAGTAGATATTATTGCTGAAAAAGGGGATACACTTCACTTTATAGAAGTAAAAAGCCGCCGCAGTACCAAGTTTGGCAACCCGGAAGAAAGCATTAACAAGCAAAAAATGAAAAACCTGAAAGATGCTGCTGAACAATACCAATTGCAAAACCCCGGATGGAAATGGATACAGTTTGATGTGCTGGCTATTTTGCTAAAACCCGAGGGTATTGATTATTGGTTTAATCAGGATGTTTATTTGTAAAAATAAGCCGGTTAGTAAATACCAACCGGCCTGGGCAAAATGATTAATCCTTTTCAGGATTTTGATTGTTGCTCTTTCCCCATTTGCGGTTTACTCTTTTTATTGGTTTATTTAGTTTTAAATCATTTTTTAAATCAGGCTTTTTTTCATAAAAGGAATTTTTTTTAAAGCCTGTATCTTTAAATTCTTTGTCTGTCATGTAATCGAGCAATTTAATTTTAAATGGCTCTCTTCCGGATAAACAAACAAGTCCATGGGAAGTATGCATACTTAATATTTCGAATGGGGTACCTCCACCCAATGTTTCTGCAACCTCCTTGGCCATTAGCATATTTCTTATGCCATAGGCCTCAATTACCTCGCAGTTGTTGAATAATGTGCTCCATTGTTTTGGATATAGTTGTTTCATTTGCCCAAGGTCCTGGAAAAACATCCAAATCTGTAGTCCATAAGAACGAAGCAGTGTTACAGCTGTTATCAGGCTTTGCATTTCTCCCAAATTTCCACATTCATCTAATAGCATAAGGGTGGGCTGCTCAGGTTTATATTTTCTGTTAGTTAAAAGATTGATTAATGAGATTACCCAAAGACGGAGCAAATTTGAAAATGCATAAATTTTGTGTGGAGGTATAACAAAATATATAGTCATTGGCTTGCCATCTAACAGGTCCTGAATACTAAAAGAAGTAGGCCCGTCGAGGCTTTCTAATACTGCCGGGTCGCCCAATAAGGACATGTGCTGTTGGGCAGTACTCAAAATACATGGTCTGGTTTTTTCCG
>JAYTDC010000004.1:0-63437 GCA_043736115.1 Segetibacter sp.
CAAACTCAATTACAATATTTCAAAGAACAAAATCATAATCAATTGACTATCTTCGACTTATAACGCAACGCTAATGATATTTATTAACAAATTTATGCAAATTTTATTGGCTAAAAATCTTGGTATGTTATGAAATAGTTAACAAATGTGCAAAAAATATATTTTTTCACAAAATGTTTGTAACTGCAATGAATTTTATTAGGCTGTATTGCTTACTCTGCTTGGTGAAGAATTATTGAATTTAGATTTTAATATCATCATATCATTGCTTAATCGTTTGTCAATAATTTTAGCATAATGCTGCGTTGTCTTTATGGAATTGTGACCTAGCATCCTACTTACACTTTCAATAGGAACACCATTTGTAAGGGTGATAGTAGTGGCAAAAGTGTGGCGAGCCAAGTGGTAAGTAATGTTTTTTGAAATGCCACATAAATCGGCAATTTCCTTTAAATAGCTGTTCATTTTTTGGTTTGAAAGTACTGGAAGCAATCTATTGTTTGCTATGCATTTTGGGTCTGTTGCGTACTTGTCAATCATACTTTGGGCAGTAGGTAATAGTGGAATGCTAGATCTGGTGTCGGTTTTTGTACGATTTATTTTTATCCATTTATCACCATCAATACCAATAACAATGTGGTCTTTCGATAATTTTTGAACATCAGCATAGGCCAGCCCTGTAAAACAACTAAACACAAAAATATCTCTTACCTGATCTAAACGAGGCATACTGATTTGCTTATCAATAATGGACTGAATTTCTTCTTCATTTAAAAATTCCCTTTGTACCTCCCGCAGCGTGAAACGATAATTCATGAATGGGTCTTTCTCTATCCAATTGTTGCAAAGACAAATCCTCATGATTTTCTTAAAATTGGTGAGGTATTTCATAGCAGTGTTGTGATCGCATTTGCGAGTTGTTTTCAGATAGTATTCATACTCGGTAATGAATTGATGATTGACTTGTGTGACCGGATAATCTGAAAGGTTGTATTTAGATTTGATAAATTCCATTGTATGGGAGTAGGCTGTGCAATACCTTTCATAGGTTCCAGGTGCATAATCTTTATTAATCAGGGATTTCATTTGCTTGTTATGATAATCAAATACCTCGCTAATCGTTTTGGCTTTTTCGGTTATACCGAAATATTCATTCTTGATGCTTTCTGAACTAATAGGTTTGCCTGGTTCAAGCAACCGGTTGTAATGTTGAAACAATTGTGTCCGTACTGTGGCAACATGGTTATTCAATGTTTTTATTTCTTCAGTACTTCCTTTTGCATAACCTGCCTTGTTAATCCACTTGTCGGGCTCAATAAATTTCTTTAAAGAAAATTCGGTTCTTACATCACAAATTGTGATCCTGGCATAGATAGGAGCTTTGCCAAATTCATTCAATTTCGACTTTTTTACCTGAAATGAAAGGTGCATGGAGTTGTTCATTTTTGTTGCTTTTTGTAGGTATAAATTTACTAAATTAATTGGTAATTATCAAACAATAATTATCCACAAAATGCAGTGCAGTAAAGGGTTTCAGCGATTTATCGAGACCTGTAAAATGTGACTAAAAGAGTCTCGATTTAGACCATTTTATTTGAGGGAATTTGAATAATTTGGATATGCCCCAAATAGAAAATCCCTGAAAACATTGAGTTTGCAGGGATTTAATAATATTTGATATAGTGGTTGGCGGAGAGAGAGGGATTCGAACCCCCGGACCTGTAACAGTCAACAGTTTTCAAGACTGCCGCAATCGACCGCTCTGCCATCTCTCCGGCGCAAAAGTACATTTTGAGGTATATCTACCAAAAAAACTTTTTATTTTACTTTTTTTTCCATCTTCAGATAATAATTTGCTCCTTTAGATTTAATAAGGTACAATCTTTTATTAATGTTATTAAGATTATAAAGGGGAAGTTACTTTTTAACTAATTTCAAGGATTGTAAGGTTTTAATTAAAGCATCAGAATTGGGGTGAGCAATTAACAAGTTTATAGGTATTAAGATTCTCCTTAATTTAAATATATAATTGTAAATAAAGCAACCATATTGTTCTTTTTGTTGTAAGTATGAGTAAATCAATTAGTCCTATTGAAAAATTAAATTCACAGAATCATAAAAATGATGCTGAAATAAGGGTATTGATTTTAGGTTGTACACAAAACAGCAGAAAAGAACAAAAACAATTATTTGAATGGTTAAATGAATATGCAGTGGCAATTTGTTATAGATATGCAACTAATGTCACTGAAGTTCAGGATTTGGTGAGTGATGGTTTTATGAAAGTTTATAAAAATATTGGACAGTATAATGGATCAAATTTCGGTTATTCCGAAAATTTGTTTAAAGGTTGGTTTAAAAGAGTACTAATAAATAATTGTATAAATTATCTAAAGAAATTTAATCAACCTATCATTTCTACCGATTTTAATGATTATACCAAGGAAACATATGCAAACAACGAAGAGGATGTACTTTCTATGCTAAATAGAAAGGATTTATTGCAGGGAGTTAAAGAATTACCGCCAATTTATAAAACTGTTTTTTCTCTTTTTGCCATTGACGGATATACACATGAAGAAATTTCCATGTTACTCGGAATCAGTATTGGAGCTTCAAAATCAAATCTGTTCAAAGCAAGACAGCATTTACAAAAGTTTTATGCTGCCCCTTAAATTTTAATAATGGAAGATTTGTACAACGATTATTTAAAAAATCTTGCTCTTTCACAAAATTCAAAGGACAAGCTTAGTCCTACATGGAACGAAATTGAAGAAAGGCTAGATAAAGAAATGCCGGTAAAAAAATACAGGAGAAAAGGCCTTATTCTTTGGTTTTTTATTTTACTTCTTATGTTTGTCGGAGCCGGTTATTATTTAAATATCTCTTCTGATTTACAAAAAAAATTACAGGAAAATATATCATCCTCAAATAAAGAAGTGAGTAAAGACAACACGTTTAAATTAAAAGATGATTTAAGTTCTAATGGTAATACAATTAAAAATAGCAGTCATAAAAGAGGAAACATAAACCCGACATCATTAAATAAAGTCCAATCTAAATCCTATAATAAAATAACGGAATCTAAAGAAACGGTACAAATAAAATCAAACAAAATCATTGTACATAAAAATGATGCATTTACAATATCACCTGTTTCTTCAGACTTAATATTTGATCATAAACCTTTGAAGATAGATACTGTAAAAAACGAGATTGGTTTAAATAAAAACTTTTTGTCTCAAAACACCAACTCATACACGGAAGTAAACTTGAATTTTCAACAGAGGGATAAAATAGATAGCTTTCTCACAACAAAAGATTCTACGACTATTGCACAACAGGTAGAGCTTATTGTTGACTCCTTGGTATTAGCAAACGATAAAATAAAAACGGTTAAACCCTCCTTATTAACCAGCATTGTAAAAAAATGGGAAATTGTTCCTACAGTTTCCGCAGATTTTCTTCTGGCAAATATTAATACTGCCAGTTTTCCGGGATTTTTAGCGGGAGCAAATATGCATTACAATATCAATAATCATTGGACCATAAAAGCCGGTTTATTGTATAACCATATCAAGGTTAACAGTAATGGCGATGTGTTTTATTACCTGCCTAAAAAAGATAGTTATACTTATTATTATACAAAAGTAGAAGATATTAAAGGTTTTATAGATGCCCTTGAAATTCCAATTGCAGTTAGATATACTGTAAATCCGAAAAATAGATTAGTATTACATTTCTCAACAGGTTTATCTACAGTTTTTTACCTTAAAACAGATTGTACTTTCAGATTGCTTGATTATAATAACAATTATCAATATTGGAATAGTAAAAATGACCCTGATGATGAATATAGCAACACAGAATGGCTTGGTAACCTAAGATTAGCAACAGGATGTAGTTATTTACTAAACAACGGCTTACGAATAGAATTGGAACCTTCTTATAAATTACCATTAGAGGAATTTGGCCATGGACACAGTAGAATTGGGTCATTGTCATTAAATCTATCTTTAAGAATTCCTATTCCTGTAAAATAATTTATAACTAAAGGCAACCTCAACTTAAATAATCTTGTACTTTAATCAACTCAATCTAATTATATACTTATGAAATTATTTTTTGTTTTCGCATTTGCTTCTTTTCTAATAATAGGATGCACCTACAGTAAAAAGGAGGTTGATTATCCGATAACAGTGACTTGCGATACAAACAACATTAAATTTAATACCTATGTTCTTCCTTTATTAAATTCGAAGTGTAGTATTTCCGGTTGTCATAATAGCGCAAGTACAGCAGGTGGTTGGGCTATGGATTCCTATCTGGGTGTAAAAGATGTTTTGGATAACAGTAATGGAAGGTTTTTAAAATCAATACAACATGAAAGCCCTGCATCGCCTATGCCCAAGGGTGGAAATAAATTACCTGATTGCGATATCAGTAAAATAAAGGCATGGATAAATGCCGGTGCCCTGGAAAATTAAAAACTAATGTAATGAACAAGAAAAAAATAATACTATATATTTTTGTTATTGGTCTGCTATCGGCAGTTTCAATTTGGTACTATGCGTTCGTATATTCAAAAAACAACCATAGAGATGCCGCAAAAGAAAAGGGACTAGTTGTAAACGCCCCAAACCTTGCAGAAGAGTATAACAACAATGAACAAAATGCCAATGCAAAATATTTAGATAAAACATTAGAAGTAACAGGGGTTGTTACCGAAGTGGGTAAAAATCAAGATGGAAATGTAACAGTTGCGCTAAAAACTAATGATATAATGACTACAGTATTTTGTACATTAAAAGATTCTGTTGCTCGGGTTAAACCCGAACAAACAGTCATTGTAAAAGGGATATGCATTGGATTTACAAGTGATGTAAAAATTAAAGATGCTTATTTAATCAATCCATAAAATTGAAATAAATGATGAAAAAGATTTTAGGAGGGTTGGTTTGCCTTTTGTTATTCTTCAATACTTATTCACAAAAGTTGTTGAATACAAGAACATGTGCAATAAATTTTACCGCCTCAGGAGGGGCAGAAAAAATTGCTGCTATAAATAACGAGGTTGATTGCAAATTGGTCGATAATTCAGGGCAATTGGTTTTCACTCTATTAATTAAAGGTTTTCGTTTCGAAAATCAACTTATGGAAGATCATTTCAATGAAAATTATATGGAAAGTACAAAATACCCAAAAGCACTTTTCAAAGGATATATTACGAACATTACAAGAATTAATTTTTCTAAGGATGGCACTTACGAAGCCGAGGCAGAAGGAACCCTGACCATACATGGCGTAGTTCAAAAAGTAAAAACTATGGGTACTATTACAGTAGCCGGTGGCAACGTAACCCTTAAAAGCAATTTTAAAGTTAAACTGAAGGACTATAAAATAAGTGGATCTTATATAGGCGATAAAATTGCTCCTGAAGCTTCCATTGCAGTTAACTGTAAATTTTAAATAACTAGTCATGAATATAAAACTGATAGTGTTTTTGGTTATGATTTTTTGTGCAAGCATTGGCAACCTGGTAATAGCACAAGGAACCGATTTGTTCAAATTACAGGAAGAAGAAGATAAAAAAGCTGAAAAAGAAAAAATAGATTATACCAATGCAATTTTCAAAACAACCCGTGTAGTTAATGGACACTCAATTGAAAATGTAGGGGCTGGTATATTAGACTTCAAAGTAAATCACAGATTTGGAACCCTAAATTCAGGAGGTTACAATTTGTGGGGCCTGGATCAAGCTACTATGAGACTTGGATTAGATTACGGTTTATCCAAGCGTCTTATGATAGGTATTGGTCGCAGTACATTTCAAAAGCAATATGATGGGTTTATCAAGTATAAATTATTAAGACAAAGTACTGGAAAAAAAATAATGCCAATCTCTTTAAGTTATGCGGGTGGTTTAATACTCAAAGGTATAAATCAGGACGATGGTACAGGGAATAAATATAAATACAGTGATAGGATTTCATATTATCATCAATTGCTTTTTGCCCATAAGTTCAATGATTACTTCTCTTTGCAACTTTCACCAACTGTAATGCATTACAATAGTGTGAACCTTGCAAGTGAGTCAAACGATTTGGGTTCGTTAGGAATTGGTGCTCGTATAAGATTAAGTAAAAGAGTTAACCTTACTACCGAATATTTTCACCAGTTTTCCAATTTTGAAGGGTATTACAACACACTATCGCTTGGGGTTGATATAGAAACGGGTGGTCACGTATTTCAACTACATTGTACCAATGCAACAGGGATGACAGAAAGAACTTTTATACATGAAAATACCGGAAGATGGAGTAACGGTGATATTCGTTTCGGGTTTAACATTTCAAGGGTTTTTACTATTAAAAAGCCTAAAGAATTCAGAGGGTAAATTCATCTATAAGTGAACAAGAAGAATTTTTTTTACAAGATTGGCTTTCTTTGAAATTGAACTAACGATTGCAACTTGCAAGAATTTTTATAAAAGAAAGATGGGAAAAAATAAGGTTAATGTAGCAGAAATAACCGTGGTAAAATATTTGCATTATTATAAAACATTAAAAAATCACGGTACTAACTAGTATGATTCAAAGTGCAATTAAAAATAAGCTTTGATCTACCAATTTGAGGTTTTAAAATGTAACTGGAATTATTGTATAATGATTGGTTGCAAATTGAAATTTTTTAAAGACAAAATGTAATTTTGAACTATATAAATTAATCAATTAAATTAGAAACAATGAAAAAAATGTACATACTCATTACACTTAGTATATGTGTAATAGCCTTACAATCTGGTGTCAAATATTCTAGTGTTCCTCCTACCGGCCGAACGGGTGCAACAGGTTCAACCTGCCGTAGTTGTCATAGTTCATTTCCACTAAATTCACCCGGAGGTAGCGTAAATGTAACTGGGCTTCCTACGTCAGGGTATGTTCCAGGTACTTCTTATCCGTTCTCACTTAATATTACTCACGGCGCATCAGATCGAAAAAGATGGGGATTTTCAATTATCGCAGTAAACTCTTCAGGTGCTACTGTTGGTTCATTTACTTCCTCAAACCCCAATGCAGCAAACAATGGATCTGAATTAAGCCATAACAATGCGCCTGTAACTCCATCTTCATCTTCATATACTTTTAATAATCTTTCGTGGACAGCCCCCGCTAATCCTTCGGGGCCACTAACTTTTTATTATGTTGCTAATGCTTCAAATAATGCGGATGGAGATAATGGAGACTATATATATAGTGGCATTACTTCTTTTGCATTACCTATAAAACTTAAAAGCTTTACGGCTACAAAAGATCGGACTGCTGTAGTGCTGAATTGGCAGACAGCAAGTGAAGTAAATAGTAGTTATTTTGAAATAGAAAGAAGCGATGACGGACAATTTTTCTTTAGCCTGGGAAAAGTAAAATCTAATTCAAATGCAAATACTTCTGCAATTTCTTCCTACTCTTTTGTAGATTCAAAAGCTGCAAGCCGTGGAGGTAATATTTTTTATCGTTTGAAAATGGTAGACAACGATGGTTCTTCTAAATATTCAAATATCATTAGTATAAAACCTAATAGTACACCATTTACCATAAACAATATTTATCCTACTATTATAAAAGCAAGTGATAGGATTAATGTAGAAGCTGTAAGTGATAAAAACAAAGTATTAGAAATTGCAATTATTGATGAATATGGAAAAATCTACTCAAGGCAAAACCTGAATTTGACTTCAGGAGAAAATAACTTCAAAATTACATTGCCGGCTACTTTGCCGCAGGGAATGATTTTCGTTAAATTTAATACTGACAATTATCAACAAACCGAGTCGTTGATTGTAAGATAGTTTTTGGTTTATTTTAAAGTCCCCCAATTCAAAAAGAGGTTGTCTAATTAGGCAGCCTTTTTTTATTTTATAATTACATCAATTACAATTTATCTTTCAATAACTTCCTTTTCAATAAAGGAATAATAAACTTTTCTCCAACCATCAAACATTTTATCTGTACCTAAAAAGTGATTGTGCCAAATAGTGATAAGTTCGCCATTTACTTGTTTTACAATATTAGCGTAGTATTTCATTTCATCTAATGCTTGATCAATATTGAAATGTTGTTCAAAAAATGAGTTTGCATCCATAAGGCAAAATGGATGAATAGTAAGATTTGTGTTTTTTTCATTTTCCAGATCATACCAATTGTATGGCAAACAATACGATGCCCTAAACCCATTAATGCTACCATAACCCATAGAGTAATCATCTGTAATTCCCGCCGCTATTAGTTCCTGATAGGTTTTAGGCAAACTCATTCTTAGGTAATGTTGTCTGCTTTTATTTACAGCTTTCCCGGTTATTTTACTAAGTAGTTTTATTTCGTTTAATAAAATCTCAGATTTATCACTACTCTGCCATGAAGGATGAATACCGATTTTATATTTTTCTGCATGAGCTTTTATCAGCTTTTGCATTGCATTATTATCAGGAAGAATATTTTTATCTAAGCCCTTATTTTGTGCAGCTACCAGAAAGAAATAAATAGGTTTAAATTTTTTTGATTCATGAACATTATAAAGCCAATCATAACAGTCAAAAGGATCTTTAGTTTTACCTGTTATGGTTTGTAATCTTTCTTTTAATGAGTGCAGTTTTACTTTCATCAGATCTCTAACAAAGCCTCCTGCATTTCTTACAAACCCCTTGTGTAAATAGCTCCATGCTATGTCAATATCGTAAGTGGGAATAAATTTAAATGCAGTGGGTAAAAGTTGTATTCCCGTATATTTTTGATTAATTATTTTCTGTAATTCTTTTATCCAAAGATTTACCAGCGGTATGGTTAAAAAATTATGCTGAAAAGCCAGGCTGTTTTCATGTGCATACCTACCGTACATATCTTTAATATGCGGAAGATATTCTTCGTATCGGGTAAGCAAATAAAATGCGGCTGCAAAAATATCAAAAGGTAAATCACCTTTTGTTGTAGGAAAAAAGCAGGGGAGATTATTAGAATTTAAACCCGATAAGGTAGTATTCCATGTACTAAAATCAATATCATGTTTATGAATACCCTGCTCAAATAATAAAGCGCAGGGTTGAATCCACAATTCGTTATTAGCTACAGGGTTACTAGAGTAGTTGCATTTTATCTCTGTACTATTTGTATAAATAATCTGATCATTTGTAAAATGAATTTTATTCAACCCCATTGCATTCATCAGGGTAGAAACAATATATTCTACACGTGGTGAGGGTTGGGTTGAATAAACAATGATGTCCATTAGGTTTTGTTTCTATCGCTCCACATTTGGTTAAATGTTCTTTTGCTAAAGTTTAAATCTGTACGGTGCAATGTCCATGCAGTAAAAACCTTATTTACTACCCAATTTTTCATTTTGCCACTGCCCATATTCATCATTACTCTGTTAAGGCTTGCTGTTTTCCATACTTTCCAGGCTATTTTTTCTGAAAGGGGAGCCATACCAAATTCTACAGACTCATGCCTGTTTTCAAGCAAAAGCTCATGCAGATTTATGCGCACCGGACATACCTCAGTACAGTTACCACAAAGAGATGAAGCATAGCTTAGATGCTTATAGCCATCCATATTTTTAAGATGTGGCGTTATGACACTACCAATAGGACCACTGTAAGTAGTGTCATAAGCATGGCCACCAATATTTTTATAAACAGGGCAGGCATTGAGACATGCACCACAACGTATGCAATAAAGTGCCTCTCTTGTTTTTGGATTTTTTAGCAGATTTGTTCTTCCATTATCCAGCAGTATTACATACATCTCCTCGGGTCCGTCTGTTTCATTTTCCTGCCTTGGGCCATTTATGATACTGTTATAAACTGTAACCCTTTGACCCGTGCCAAACGTAGAAAGCAACGGCCAAAACAATGCAAGGTCTGCCATTGTAGGAATTACTTTTTCTATACCTACAATAGCAATATGAGTTTTGGGAAATGAACAACTAAGTCTGCCGTTTCCTTCATTTTCCGTTATAGCAATAGAGCCCGTATCTGATAGTATAAAGTTAGCACCTGTAACACCCACTTCGGCCTGCAGGTATTTTTCTCTTAGCTTATAGCGGGCCACCTGCGTAAGCTGATCAGGAGTTAAATTAGGTTCTGTACCCAATTTATCTGCAAAAAGTTTAGCTACATCTTCTTTGCTTTTATGCATTGCCGGTGTAACAATATGATAAGGTGCTTCTCCATCTAATTGCTGAATATATTCTCCCAAATCTGTTTCTACACTTTCTATTCCATTATCCTCCAAATATTTATTCAGGTGAATTTCTTCGGTCACCATACTCTTGCTTTTAACCAGCACTTTACAGTTTTTTTCTTTGCAAATGCGTCCAATTTCTTCTAAAGCTTGTTCAGCAGTTTCTGCCCAAATTACTTTACCGCCCCTTTTTACAAATTGTTGTTCAAACTCAAGCAGATGTTGGTCCAAATTTTCCAAAGAGCGCCATTTTGCATTTTTTGCTCTTTGGCGTGCAGTTTCCAGTTCTGTAAATTGTTGTTTACTAATAGGTACTACAGCATTATATTTTCCAATATTGAAATTGATTTTTCGGCGGTGTTCTTTGTCAGCAGCCTTTACGGTGCTTTTAGCATTGAAGGTTGAAGCAGTTTCTATCATAATAATTATTAAAAAGTAAAAGTTATGTTTGGTAAAATTAGTGCAACAAGGTTGCTTTATTTAATTTTTCCTATGTGTTTAGCAGTAGCTTCTAATGTTTGATAAAATTCCTCTCCATATTTTCTAATTATAGAATCTTTTAAGAAAATATAAACGGGTACTTTTAGCTTTTTTCCCAATTTACAAGCGGCTGAACACAGGTCTTCACGTGGTTCATAGTTTACATAGTCTGTTTTTTGATCTTTACTTTGTTTTATTCTTATAGGGAAAAGGTGACAGCTTAATGGTTTTCTCCATTTTATTTTATCATTATTGTATGCCTGTTCTATTGCACACTTTATTATGCCCTGATTATCTCTGAACCCATAAGCGCATATTTTACCTTTTAGTGTGGGTGTAACCCACCCAAATTCCTGATCGTAAATGTACTTGCCAACTTTTGCAATTTCCTTTCTGCCTTCTTCCGTCATATATTCCTTTATAATGTCGTAGGCATTAATCAGTTCATTTAGCTCTTCAGTTTCCATGGGTGCACCAGCATCTCCGTCTTCGCAACAGCCACCTTTGCATTTTGTTAAGTCGCATACAAATTGTTCACTTACTACTTCATCACTTATCAGCACATTATCTATTGCTATCATCTCTGTTTTTTTATTTATCGAACAATTGTTTCAACATTTGATCAATTAAACAATTAATCGTTTACTATTGTTGTTTCCATTTAAAGGTATTGATTATATGCTTTACATCTTCAATCATAAAATGGTTTACAATAGCTAAAGAGTCTTCGTTGGGTGTTGCATCAAAATAAAGGGCTCCTCTTAAAAAATGTTTGGTTGTATCTGTCAGAAAAAACTGATTAGCCGTAGCAACTTCACCACCCACCCTGAAAAATACTCCATGAATACCGTTTTTAGTATTAATGATGGAGTCATCTATACTGTATGCCTTTGTAGTGTGTTTGTTGGTAAGGGTAAAGGCATCGTTAACCAATTTATCAAATTTGTTTTTACCAATTTCTTTGTAACTCACATAAATACGACCATTAAATTGCGGAAAATCAATATTAATCCACCAGGGGTTTTCTGTTGCTCCGCCAAAGAAACTACTGTCTTTTAGTACATTAGCATATACGGGATATTCAAATGAATATGGATAGCCAGGTTGATCAAAAAGTCGGTATTCTTTTGGAGGGAAAGAAATCTTAAAATAGCCCCTGCGTTTAGGGGTGTAGTCACTATTGCACGAAGAAATTACAACAACGGATATAGTAATTGTGTATAAAAGAAAAGAGCACCATTTTTTAAAAAAACTTTTCATGTTAGCAAATCTACATTACTCCTTGTCTTGTGGCTTTATTGTGACTTTTATTTTTTGTAACCGGTTTTTTTCTATTTCCAATACTATAAACTCAAAATCACCAGTAGATAGAACTTCATTTATTAAGGGGATCTCACCAGCTAGTTCAAGCACCAGACCTGCTAAGGATTCACTATCTCCTTTTATTTCATCAAATGTTTCCAAAGGTAGTTCCATTGCTTTGCAAACATTGTTAATCATGGTTTTACCCTCAAAGACGTAATTATAATCATCCAGTTTATTATGTAAAATATCTTCTTCATCAAACTCATCTTTAATATCTCCAATTATTTCTTCCATGATATCCTCTAGGGTTACTATACCGCTTGTGCCGCCAAATTCATCTACCACAATTGCAAAATGAATTCGTTTTTTTTGAAATTCCTGAAGCAAATCTTCTATCATTTTTTGTTCATGTACAAAGTATCCCGGCCGCATAAGACTATGCCAGTCAAACCCATCAGGATTGTCTATAAATGGAAGCAAGTCTTTGGTATAAATAATCCCTTCTATTGTGTCCAGATCTTCTTTAAATACCGGTAGTCGACTGTAGTGTAGCTCTTCTACTAATTTCACTACCTCATTGAATGTAGCATTATATTCTATCCCATTAACATCTAACCGGGCCTTCATTATTTGTTTAACCGTAATGTTGCTGAATTTAACTATTCCTTTGAGTATATTTTTTTCTTTTTGAGAAGCTTCACTATCAGTAGTTATATCAATAGCATGGTCTAGTTCTTCAAGGCTGTAGGCACTGTTTGATTTTTTAGCCATTTTCTTTTCAATATAATCTGAACTCTTTACAAGTCTTCTGCTTAAACCTTTGAAAATATATGAAACAGCATCAACCAAGGGGCCGGCATCATTTGCAAATCTTATATTATTTTGTGTAGCCATCACTTTAGGCATCACTTCTCCAAATAATACCAATAAAAATGTAACTGTTAATACTTTAATAAGAAAATCTACCCACCAATATTGGTTGAGCATAAGTATAGCATCAATTAAAAAATTGCTTATGATAATAATGGCAATGTTTACAAAACTGTTTGCAATAAGCAATGAGGCAAGCAAGGTCTTAGGTTCCTCCATTAATTTTACTATACGCCTATACCCAGGCTGCTGCTTGGTTTTTAGCATATTGATATCTTTATAAGAGAGAGAAAAATAGGCAATTTCTGACCCTGATACAAAAAATGATAGTGCTAAAAGCAGCACAAGTAAGATTATTAAAAATGATATTGCCTGTGTTGTTAGGGCAGGTGTGGCTGATAAAAAATTACAAACAACCGAATAATAATCCAAAACAATCAGGGTTTGGTGAACAATTAGAATGGTAAAAATTATACCATCAATAACTTATACAAATGTCATACAAATAATGTTAAAAGGGCAAATCACCATGTGCCTCCCCTATAGGAGGGGTATCAGTTTTGCTATTTTCATTTGCTTTAAGATTGTCGCTACTATGATTAAATTGTTCGGGGTGAATATCAGTATCTTCAGGATCGCCAAGGGTTTGATAAACATGACCATCACCTCTTTTGTCAAGCATAATAAGATTATCACCTACAACTTCGGTAGCAAATTTTTTATTGCCCTCCTTATCTTCCCAACTACGGGTTTTAAGTCTACCCTCTATATAAACCAAACTACCTTTATGCAGGTATTTTTGAGCAAGGTCTGCAAGTCCCCTCCATAAAACAACGGTATGCCATTCAGTCTGTGAGACCAATTTTCCTGATCTGTCTTTATAGGTTTCTGTGGTTGCAAGACTAAACTTAGCAACACCAATATTTCCTTCAAGATATTGCACATCAGGGTCTTTACCAAGATTTCCAATTAATATGACACGGTTTACGCCTCTCATGTTTAATTTAATTTTAAGTATCGGCAGATAGAATGTTAGCTGTTTTAAAAGTAACTATTTTTTCTTATTAATGAATAAATATTAAAAAATTATTACTAAAATCTACGATTGTGATACAAATTTTTTACAAAAGCTATGCAGTTAGTTTTAAATTGATATTGACAAATTCTTGTTTCAAAAAATGATTTATAAATTTTGGAAAGGTCATTTCTTTTATTTGATTTAAATCAATTTGGGTAAAATGTTTAAGTGATGCCGGAAAGTTGGAAATATTTATAACAATAAATTGACCTTCTATTTTTTGGTGGGTTAGCTGTTGGCTTTGTATTTCAGATATATGTATGAGTTGATATTCATTTATACCCATTTGTTCAACAAGCCACAATTCAATTTCCTTACTTTTCCATTTAGTTAATGATGCAGATTCAAATAAATAGAATTCGTAAAGGTTTTCCCAAATGTCTTTTTCTATTCTTTTATTAACCAAAATTTTATTTTCATATAAAAAAATAAAGTAGGTAAAAAATCTCTTTGTTTTTATGAGTATTTTCTCTTTTATGGGTAGCATATTTACAAGCCCTAACCTAAATCCTTCACATTTAGGCTGCAAAGTACAATTATGACATAATGGTATTCGCGGTACACAAACGGTAGCACCAAAATCCATGATAGCCTGATTATAGGTTGCAGGGCACTTTTTATCCAATAATTCATTTGCTAGTAAGGCGAAATGCTTTTTACCCTTTGATGAATCTATAGGAAGTGTAACCCCAAAAAATCTTGAAAGGACTCTAAAAACATTACCATCTACAACAGCATGAGGCAAATTGTAAGCAAATGATGCTAATGCTGCAGCAGTATAAGGTCCTATTCCTTTTAATTGTAGTAAATCATTATAAGTTTTAGGAAATTCACCATTATAATTATAATAAATATTTTGTGCGGTAAAATGTAGATTTTTTACACGTGTATAATAGCCAAGCCCTTCCCATAATTTAAACACGGTTTCTTGGTTTGCCTCTGCCAATACTTGAAGGGTCGGAAATCTGTTAATAAAATCTAAATAATAACTCCTTCCTTGTTCAGCCCTTGTTTGTTGTAATATTATCTCACTTATCCAAATTTTATAAATATTTTTTTCTCTTGTCCATGGCATGATTCTTTTGTTTGCCTTATTATGCCAATTAAGAAGATGCCTCCTAAAAAATATATATTTATTATTTATATTCATAAAATTAGTTTAAATTTATAACTACATTATATTTGCTATCGCTTATTTTACGTTATCTTCGAAATAAGTGTAATAAAAGGTTGAAAAACAGTTTGAAGTGACAATTATTAAATATAATAAATAATACATACTTTTTTGAAATATTAAACTATTAAAATAAAACAATAATCCATGAGAAAATCTGATCTTATTAACCAAATTGCCGACAAAACCGGTATACCAAAAGTAGATGTATTAGTTACATTAGAAACCTTGTTCAAAGAAGTAAAGGAAAGCCTGTCACAAGGTGAGAATATTTACATACGTGGATTTGGAAGTTTTATAACCAAAAAAAGAGCAGCTAAAATAGGCCGAAATATTAAAAGAAATGTAGCTGTTGAAATACCTGAACATTTTATACCAGCATTTAAACCTGCTAAGGAGTTTGTAAGTGAAGTTAAAAGTAAAAGATCTTCTGAAGTATAGTTTTTAGAACAAATATTTTCTTAAGTTCAATATTATTTATTTGGATTTATAATTTGAGATACTTTTGCCGCAACTAATCAGAATAAAGTGAAAAATCACCAACTTATACTGGTCAGTTGCGGCTTCTTATTGCTAATAACCTTGTTTTTTTTTGGACGCACAACTTCTAACAAAAAAACACAGCAAATAGCAGCTAAGCCTGCAATTGAGAGAGTAATTGAATCAGATAAACTCATAGCTCATGCTAAAGAAAAGCTAACGGAATCGCAAATTCTAAGGCTAACCTCACTAGAGAATAGTGTAAAAAGGGGAGATATAAAAGATCAACAAATTAAAGTTTATGAGCAGCTTGCAAGCTATTGGGGCGATAGTATAAAACTGTTTGAACCTTTCGTATTTTACACAGCTGAGGCTGCTAAGTTGGTAAATTCTGAAAAAACCCTCACATTTGCAGCCCATTTGTTTTTGAGCAACCTAAAAACAGAGCAAGATCCATCTATGCAAAATTGGTTGGCAACAAATGCGAAAGATCTTTTTAGCAGAGCATTAGTACTTAATCCAACAAACGATAGTAGTAAAATTGGTTTGGGGGCTTGCTATATTTTTGGCCATTTGTCTGACAACCCTATGGAGGGTATTGCCAAAATAAGAGAAGTAGTACAACGTGACTCCAACAATATGTATGGTCAATTTATACTAGGACTAGGAGGAGTAAAAAGCGGACAGTTTGATAAAGCTATAGAAAGGTTCAGGATTGTTGTGAGTAAAGAGCCTGATAATTTAGAAGCTATGCTTAATCTTGCAGAAGTTTATGATAGAAAAGGAGAAAAGGCTGAAGCGGTTAATTGGTACAAAAAAGTAAAAGCAAAAATCAATAACCCTGATGCACAGAAAGAATTAGAATTAAGAATTAAAGCACTACAATAAATAAACAATTTTTTAAACATTAAACATTTCTAAAAAATGCCTTGCGGAAAAAAAAGAAAACGTCATAAGATTGCGACGCATAAACGTAAAAAGAGACTAAGAAAAAATCGTCATAAAAAGAAGAAATAACCATTTGGTTATGACTTTCTATCCTGTCATTTAATAAGTAAAAATTGCCGGAGAAATTATTTCTCCGGCATCTTTTACTTTCTGCTGATTGCCTACCAACCTGTTTTCGCAACTTTTACCTTACCTTATCTTAACAAAAGTGGCAGGATAACTACGTGTTGGTAAATACACGGTGTAGAATTGGTATGTCATGCAATGAATGTTTCATTGTGGCTGACTATGTGTGAAATTTTATAAAAAAGTTGCAAATTTTGAACAAAGAATTAATTATAAACTCTACACCACAAGGAGTAGAAATTGCTCTTCTGGAAGATAAAAAGCTTGTAGAAATACACAACGAAAAAAGTGATGCCACATTTGGTGTTGGTGATATTTATTTAGGCAAAGTAAAAAAGCTAATACCCGGGCTAAACGCTGCCTTCATAGACGTTGGCTTTGAAAAAGATGCATTTCTCCATTATACTGATTTAAGCCCTTACGCCAAGTCTATACTTAAATTTACTCAACTTGCCATACACAATAAAACCGAAGTTGATCTGGATTTTAGCAAGTTTGAGGTAGAACCCGAAATTGTCAAAACTGGAAAAATTAATGAAGTATTAAGTGGCAAACCTAATGTTTTGGTTCAAATCTTAAAAGAACCTATTGCGGCCAAAGGACCGCGACTTAGTTGTGAATTGTCTCTTCCGGGCAGGTTTGTAGTTTTAACTCCGTTTAATGATATTGTAGCTGTATCAAAAAAAATACACAGTAGTGATGAGAGAAAAAGGTTGCATAAAATAATTGAAGGGGTAAAACAAAAAAATTACGGTGTTATTGTACGTACTGCAGCAGAAGGCAAAACTGCAGCAGAGTTAGTTGATGATCTTAAAATGCTGATCAATACCTGGCAAATAATTCAAAAAAATCTTAAAGGTGCGGTTGCACCTTCCAAAATATTGAGTGAGCAAACTAAAGCCACTAGTATGTTGAGAGATTTGCTGACAGAAGATTTTAATAAAATTGTTGTAAATGATATTAATATTTATCAGGATACGAAAAACTATATACAAAAGATAGCGCCTGAAAAATCTGAAATAGTAAGCATGTACCAAAATGGCATGTCTATATTTGATCATTATGGTATAACAAAACAAGTTAAAAGTGCTTTTGGAAAAACAGTAAACCTAGGTAGCGGAGCATATCTAATAATAGAACATACAGAAGCCTTGCATGTTATAGACGTTAATAGCGGGTACAAAAGTATAAGTAACAATCAAGAGGAAAACTCCTTGCAAACTAACCTTGAGGCTGCTGAAGAAATAGCCCGTCAATTAAGGTTAAGAGACATTGGAGGTATTATAGTAGTTGATTTTATAGACATGAAGTTGCCCGACAACAGAAAAAAAGTTCAGGATGCAATGGATGACTTTATGCGTACTGACCGTGCAAGGCATGCAGTTTTACCCATATCCAAGTTTGGTATCATGCAAATTACCCGGCAAAGGATGAGGCCTGAAATAAGCATTAATACTTCAGAATTTTGTCCTGCATGTAATGGCACAGGTAAAATTACATCTACTGTATTATTAGTAGATGAAATTGAAAAAATGCTGCTCTATATTGTAACTCATCAGCATAAAAACCTTACTCTCAACGTAAATCCTATTGTTTATTCGCACCTTACAAAAGGGTGGTTCTTTAATTCTATCAAATATAAATGGAATAAAAAGTTCAAAACAAAGATTCATATTGTGCCTAACACCAATTATCATATCACTGAGTTTCATTTTTATGATCAACATCAGGAAGAAATAAAAATTTAACGCTTGGCTATCATAGATAATATTTATACCGGTAAGGATTAATAATTCTGCCGGTTTTTTTTTGCTGCATAATTTAAAGTAAAGAAGCAATCAATTAAAAAAATAATATTTTAAGCATTAAGTAACTTATAAAAATAGAGGCAAAGTGATTGCTAATAGTATCTGAATAGTGTGGTTTATACACTACACTTAGTAAATACTATCTTTGAAGAACTTTGTACTAATATATTTTTCAAATTAAACCCGGTTTTCAATTGTGACTTTTAAAGATTTTGGTTTTGACGAACGTTTGCTTGAGGGCATAGATGCCAATGGCTATGACAATGCGACACCTGTACAAGAACAGGTAATTCCGCTAATAATGAATGGAAATGATTTGATAGCCTCTGCACAAACCGGTACAGGTAAGACCGCAGCATTTTTATTACCTCTTATTCATAAAATCATAAACTCTGATCAGCACGACCATATCAATGCGCTGATTATTGTTCCTACACGTGAATTGGCTGTACAGATTGCACAGAATTTAGAAGGATTGTCTTATTTTACCTCTATCAGTTCTCTTGCAGTGTATGGCGGTGGCGATGGAGCCTCATTCGTTCAGGAAAGACAGGCATTGTCTAAGGGAGCAGAAATTGTGATATGCACACCCGGAAGAATGATTGGGCACCTGAACATGGGTTATGTAAAATTGCAAAAACTGGAATATTTGGTCTTAGACGAGGCAGACCGCATGCTTGATATGGGATTTAATGATGACATAATGAAGATAATTTCATTTCTCCCTAAAAAGCGTCAGACTTTATTATTCTCGGCTACAATGCCGTCAAAAATAAGAGATCTGGCAAAAAAGATTTTACAAGAACCTAAAGAAGTAACTATATCGCTTTCTAAACCTCCTGAAAAAATTAAGCAGTATGCTTATGTAGTTTATGATGGGCAAAAGCAAGCATTAATAAAACATTTACTTAAAGAAAAAGAATACAAAAGCGTACTTATTTTTTGTTCTAAAAAACATACTGTAAAGGAGCTGACACATCAGTTAAAAAGAGCCGGACTTTCTGTAGATGAAATACATTCTAACCTGGAGCAAAACCAACGCGAAGAAGTTTTAGCAGCATTTGTCAATCATCGTTTAAAAATTTTGGTAGCAACCGATATTTTAAGCAGAGGCATACACATAGATGATATTGATTTGGTAATCAATTACGAAGTGCCACACGATGGTGAAGATTATGTACACCGGATAGGCCGTACAGCCCGTGCCGAAACAGATGGAACAGCTTTTACTTTAGTTAATGAAAAAGAACAACGAAAATTTGCTGCAATAGAAAAACTAATCGGAAAAACAATTGACAAAGCAATAGTGCCGGAAAGTTTTGGACCTACACCCCTTTACAATCCCGGCGAAAGATCTTCTTTCAAACACAAAAGCGGATTTAAACGAAAGAAGCAATAAGTATATCTTAAAAGCAAGACCCACAAACATCTATTTGAATATTTTTTTTTAATTTGTTGGCTTTAAAATGAAACTATTAAGTCCTGCCATATCACGTTTAGCACGGTTACGATTGGGGAAAATTGAGCATTGGATGCAACACCCCGAAGTAACCCAATATGAGGTTTTCAAAGACTTAATAGCCGCAGGTCAATACACCTGTTTTGGCCGCAAATATGGTTTTGAAAATATCTTCAGTATAGACGATTTCAAATCGGCTGTTCCTATTCATGAGTATGAAGATTTAAAACCATTTATAGAACGAACAATGCAGGGCGAACAAAATTTGTTATGGAATACTCCTATAAATTGGTTTGCTAAAAGCAGCGGTACAACAAGCGATAAAAGCAAATACATACCAATAAGTGAAGAAAGCCTGGAAGAAAGTCATTTTCAAGGTGCAAAAGATGTCATTACACTCTATTATAATTTTAATCCCGAAAGTGATTTGCTTACTGGTAAAGGATTAGTAATAGGTGGCAGCCATCAGGTTAACAGGTTAAATGAGGAAATCCAATTTGGCGATCTAAGTGCAGTGTTGATGCAGAATACACCCTTTTGGGGTCATTGGCTTCGCACACCTGAATTAAGTGTAGCCTTACTTGACGAGTGGGAATCTAAAATTGAAAAACTGGCCGAAACCACAATACTGGAAAACGTTACAAGCATTAGTGGCGTACCTACATGGACACTCATACTCATAAAAAGGATACTTGAAATAACAGGTAAGCAAACGCTAAAAGAAGTATGGCCTAACCTTGAATTATATATTCATGGCGGGGTTTCATTTACTCCTTATCGAGAGCAGTTTCAAAAGCTTATAGGGGGGCATATACACTATTTAGACCTATACAATGCCAGCGAAGGTTTTTTTGCAGCACAGGACAACCCCTACGAAGAGGGTATGTTGTTGTACCTTAACCACGGCATTTTTTATGAGTTTTTGCCGGCAGAAGAATATGGCAAAACCAATGCACAAACACTCTGTTTAAATGAAGTTTCTCTTGATAAAAACTATGCCCTGGTTATTAGTACCAATGGGGGATTGTGGCGCTACCTTGTAGGTGATACTATGAAATTTACCTCACTCAAACCATATAGGATAAAGGTTACGGGCAGGGTAAGGCATTATATAAATGCATTTGGCGAAGAAGTAATAGTGGATAACTCAGATAGAGCTATTGCCATAGCATGTGAAAAAACTGGTGCTATAGTGAACGACTACACAGCAGCTCCTATCTATTTTTCCGAAAACGAAAACGGAAGCCATGAATGGTTAATAGAGTTTGAAATTGAACCGGCGGACCTAAATCATTTTATATTTGAATTAGACACTGCACTCAAAAATTTAAACAGTGACTATGAAGCCAAAAGACACAAGGATATAGCACTACAAATGCCTATAGTAAGAAGTTTGAAAAAAGGAATCTTTAACGAATGGCTACGCACAAAAGGTAAGTTAGGCGGCCAACATAAAGTACCACGACTAAGTAATGACCGCAAAAACATAGAAGAAATCTTAGCGCTTACTTAGTTAGGCGGAACAATTATTTTATCCATTTAAATTATTTTATTGAGCCGGCATTTACGCATCTTGCAGCTCCGGTTGCGTCGCACGTCTGAAAGCTTGTAGTGCTATTGGACTTTTTCTATTGTTCTATGTAAAGCAAGGGGTGAAACATTCTGCGGCTCCTTTATGTGAATCCTAAATAATAAATCAGCAGTTTGCTTAGTACTATCTGTCCGCTATGACAGGGCTCCAAATTATCAAAGTTTAGCACTATCTTACTTATCACCTTAAGCATCATCAAGGAATAAATGAGGGGGTCCATAAAATAAATGTTTATCAGACTTTTGGAGCTACTGTATAATTTTCAACTGCATAATTGTGGAAATACTCATGGCTCGTTGTTTGGCAAGTTCGGCCTTTTCGCCAATGAAAAGTTCATCTACATTGGAGACAAATAAATGCAACCACGCTTTAAAATGATCAGCTGTAAGTGGAACAACCTGATTGAGTTTTTGATGTATTTGCATAGGGTTACCGGTGTAGCCTCCTGTGTAAAATAATGTGTTCTCCCAGAAATCATACATAATAGGCAAGTGGTGCTCCCAATGAACCTGCACTATGTCATTGAATATAAACCCAATAACCTCATCAACTTTTACTTTGTCGTAGAAACTATTAACCAACAATTCTATGTCACTTCTTGCTTCAATATCCTTTTTCATAGTAGATATGTAATTTAACCTTTAATTGATTCTGCTATCTCGGATAATAATGTTTCGCTACAGTATTCTTGTATCGAAGGGAAAAATACCCTTTCCTCTTTGCGGATGTGGTTGTCTAACTCAACCCCAATACTATCAAGGTGTGTGGCCATGTCTGCATGGTTGCTTATGGAGGTGAATAGTATTTTTAATGCTTTATGTTCTTCCAATATTTCTTTTGAAAGCAAGTCAAGTTTTGGATGAATACCCTTTATTTTTTGAGTAATAATTTCTTCTGCTGCAAAATGTGGTAGAAGTTCAATATTGTAAAACTTGATAGCGTAAGCTGCTTTACCTGCAATATCTGAAGGCAAGCCTTTGTATTTAGGCGCATTTTTCTTAAGCAATTGAGCTAATATTAATGCGCCATGATGCTGACGGGATAAGGGTGCCAAAGAGATATGTCTTTTCATAATGATTTTATAAATCCTTTTGGTTAAACCTGCAAGTTGAAATCCAAACCGGAATTGAAGCCCACAAAAACAATGTACCGAATGATACAATGACACCGGTAGTGGTACCGAAAAAATCTTTAAAAATAGCACCTGTATAGCCCATCATGGCAGAAACATCCATTCGCAACAATATCATAATACGGCCTATGTCAACAGGGTTTAAAGCCGTAATTCCTATCATTGGCTTTTCAAGGGGATAATCTGCAAACTGGAACAAAAGAAATAAAACCAATCCATCGAACAAAAGTGAAAAGTATAACCATAGCAGAATGGCAGCACCTATTCCTTTAGCTTTATCTCTCGTTTTAACAGTAGCTAACATTGCAATAGCTACAAAGATGATACTGATGAGCAATCCCATAATTATCATCATGAAACCAATTGTATTGAACTGATAAATTAAAACAGGAATTCCTACACCCACAAAAAAGGATAAAGACAACGAGGCTGCAAGACCTGTATACAAACTAAGCCATATTGTTTTTCTTTTCAACGGCTGGCTAACCAATAGTTCAATAAACTCTGCACTGTTATAGACATAAATAGCAGAGAATACAATGCTGACCAACGGCACTATAATAAGAATAATATTGAGTAAACTTAGTAAACCCTTGCTGTTGTTATCTTCAAGACTAAACATTGTGAAAGAAGTAACAAGTAAAAATAGAGTATAAACTAATATCACCCTGTTGCGCAGAATGTCTGCTATTACATATTTGAAGATCTTTTTCATACTATGCTTTAATCATTATTTGTGCAATTGCCCTGTTTAATTTTTCTTCACCTGTTTCGGTTCTTAGGTCTTCAATAGATTTATGAAAGCGGAGTTGGCCATCTTGCATATAGATTACTTGTGTTACCAAATCATCTAGTTCGCTAAGTATGTGAGATGTAATGAGGATGAGCTTTCCTTTTTTCTTTTGCGCAATAATTTTCGCTTTTAAAATTTCGGACGAAACAGGATCAAGTCCAGCTGTTGGCTCATCAAGTATTAGCACAGCCGGACTAAAAAGAAATGCCAGTGAGGCACTAACTTTTTGACGGGTGCCACCTGATAACGTACTCATTCTTTTATTAATCAGATTGTAGAGTTCAAATGAATGAATAAGACCTTCATCTAGTTCAACTTTTTTGCCTCGTATATCTTTCATCATGCTAAGCACATGGCCAATGGTCATGTTTTCTGGGTATTTACCAATTTGAGGCATGTAACCAATATGTTCCCGGTACTGAAAATGATGAAGTATATTATTACCGTTGAATGTAATAAAGCCACTATCCTGAACTACCATACCCAATATAGTTTTTATGAAAGTAGTTTTGCCACTGCCATTGGGTCCTATGAGTGCAATGCATTCGCCCTTGTTGCAGGTGACGGATACATTGTCCAGCACTTTGAGCTTTCCAAACTTTTTAGAAACATTACTTGCAATAATCATTGGTTCATTTATTAAACTTTAAAACCTTTTCTGTACTTAATTTATCAAAATAGCTGTTTCATCATTGGTTGGTTATCCTTTAGATTTTCAGGGGTTATGCCGGGTAATATTTTTTCGGTTTTATCCATCAGAGATGTGATGAAACTTCGAAACAACATCATAGCAGGTGGGTTTTTTTCTACAATCATTGAGTACAAACTAACAGGTCTGTAGGGTATATCGCCAATTTTGTCTTTGTCTAAATCATATCCTTCGTATTTATCCCAATAATTGTTTTGAAAAGTATTTAGCACCAGCGAACCATTAGTGCCTACATCAAAAGTATTGTTGATAAAGTTGTTTTTGAAAACAGTAATATCCATACAGCTAGCCTGTATTTTCATTCCCCAACCGTTGCTTCTGAATTCATTTTTATCAACCAAAATTCTTGTGGCACCTTCCATATAAATGCCGCTGGTATTTTTCTCAAAGTGATTGCCTGTTATATAGCTATCAGATATTTCTTTTAGCAAAAGTCCATAAGCGGCATCGCCCCAGTTTTCAATAAAAAAATTGTTGAACATCTTAACCCCATGTGAGTACATAACAGCTACACCTGCACCATTATTTTCAAAAATGTTGGTGATATAGGCATTGTTGTGTGAGAACATAAAATGCAGTCCATAGCGAAGGTTACTGAAAGAAGTATTTCGCCAAATAATTGAGTTAGTCACAAACTCAAAATAGATGCCGTCTCTGTGGCCTTTTATTTTGTTGCCTATGATGCGCATACTATCGCTCTTCCAGCAGTGAATACCGTTTCCGCTCTGTTGTTCTTCTGTACGGTAAGACGTAAGTTGATTGTTTTGTATAGTACAATTGGTGCATTGCAGCGCATAAATTCCAAAAAATGTATCGTCCAATATATTGTTCTCTATTACCACATTTTGGCAGTTGTACATTTTGATTCCACCAAAATCTTCAATACTTGAAATGCCAGAATGTTGAATTGTAAACCCATTGATGGTTACATTGTTAGCCCTTATAGAAATGACTTCGTATTTTTTTTCTCCATCCAAAACAGGATTGTTGATGCCTTGAAGCAAAACGGATTTTTTAACCAATAGGTTTTTTTCTAAATAAATACCCTCATGAACAAAAATAGAATCTCCATTGTTAGCCGATAACAGGCCCGATGCTATTGTTTTAAACTCATAGTTTTTGCCTACATGAATGGTATTTGAAAACCCGGCTATGCAAATACATATAAACAGCAATATTGAAATTAATTTCCTCATTTCTTTAACTGTTTCCACTCTACTACCAATCCTTCGTTTTGATCTTTCATTTTTTTCATACTGTCCATGTTGCTGAATGCTGCTATGTTACCATTCATTGGACCTTTAACTGCATTGCTTTGAAAAAGTAATGCCACATCAGCATTAATTAAATTGTGCTGCCCTGTGAAGTCAGTAAAATAGACTGCTGAAATATTTTTTTCAGCGACTACTTTTGTATCTAGAAAGGCAATCAGGCAATGGCTGTCATCAAATTTGTAGACTTTACCTTTTGTTGTAACGATTTCTGCACCATACCTATTATCACTTATAGTCATTTTACAAAAAGTGCAATTATCTTTTCCAACAACAATAAGTTCAGGCTTATTATTACAACTACTAAAAAACAAAACAACCATTAGCATAACAGCAAAATTTGGTCTGCTGATTAGGGATTTATTTTTTTTGTAGGTTCTCCATTCTTTAATGACCAAAAATAAAAGAAGGACGCCTACGCCAATAAAAATCCATCCTCCAACATCAGGAATTGAGTATGCACCAAAATTCAGAAGTTGTTTAAAGCCAATTAACGGTGGTTGATATGCCATGCCGGGAACTATAATTGCAGCATCAGGATTTAAGTTGTGCCCATAATCATACTCCCATCTCCAGAAATCAATCATGGCTACTACACCAAATAAAACAAAGGTTGAAAACAAAGTGTATAGCCATTTTCTTTTGCCTAAAAAAGCAGTCAATATAAAAGCTAACGCAAAGAAGATAATAATGGGCGGCAATACCTTAAATTCAAAAAAATCTTCAGAGTGCAAGGTTTTCATTCCTATATAATGGTTTAGACCGTTTATGATATCTACATTGCCCCGCAGACCCTTAGCATATAAAGTCAGACGCAAACCTTCAGGATATTGAGGAGCATCAAGTTCAATTCGCCAAATGGGTGTGTACAGTACCATTACTAAACCTGCTGCTGCTATTAGTAGGAATATTTTTGAAACTGAACTAATATTATTGTTCATTGTACCAGATTTTTAAATTTCAACTTGTGTTAGAATCAGTTTCTTTATATTTATTTTTTTGGAGGTAGCAAGACTCCATCTATCACATGTATGATACCATTAGATGCCGGAATTGATGCTATAACTTGGGCACTATTGTTAAGGGTAACTTTTCCATCTTTTACATTTACGGTTACGTTATCTCCGTTCACCATACCAAGATTTTGGCCATCTGTAAAACTTTCTGCCTTCATTGCAGATACCGTTACATGGTATTGCAAAATATTTTGAAGGTCCTCTTTTTTTTCATCTTTCATAAGTGACTCAACTGTGCCTGCAGGTAGTTTGTTGAACGCATCGTTAGTGGGAGCAAAAACTGTAAAAGGGCCTGCATTGGATAAAGAGGTCACTAGTTCGGCTTGCTTTAACGCTGCAACAAGTGTGGTGTGATCTTTAGATCCAACGGCAACTTTTACAACATCTTTTGCAGACTCGTCATCTTTAATGGCTTCTTGTCCTCCGGTGGCTGTTGTAGTCTGTGGTGTACTTTCTGTGGTTGCAGTTGATTCTGTGGCATTGTTACAACTCATCATGCCAGTCAATATTATTAAGGCTAATACAGGTGATTTCTTTTTCATGATTTTTAGCTTTGTTAGTGAATAAGGGGTTCATGTCTTGTAAAAGTGTTGGTTGATGAAAACCTTCACCAACCAACACTTTGATTTATTTAGTTGTACTGTCTGCTTTAGGATAATTTTTACCTGTACTAAATAGCAACGGCACATTGCTACCTTGGGGTGATACTCTAATGTATCCTGTCATTTCCTGATGCAATGCACTACAGAAGTCAGTACAATACATTGGGGAAATACCCACCTTATCAGGACTCCATTTTAAGGTCTGTGTTTCTCCCGGCATAATCAGTAATTCTGCATTGTTAGCACCTTTTATAGCAAAGCCATGTGGTACGTCCCAATCTTGCTCCAGGTTGGTAACATGAAAGTAAACTTCATCACCCATTTTAATACCTTCAATATTATCTGGTGTAAGGTGAGAACGAATAGCAGTCATATACACATGAACCTTATTGCCTTCTCTAACAACTTTGGTTTGCCCTTCACCATTAGAGAAGTATGGGTTTTTGTTCTCCTCCATTTTAAAGAATTTCATTGAATTGTTTTTTACCAGGTCTGCTGGAATTATTTGTGCATAATGCGGCTCACCAATGGTTGGGAAGTCGAGCAGCAACTGCATTTTATCGCCACTGATGTCATACAACTGAGCACTCTGCGACAGTTCAGGACCCGTAGGCAGATAGCGGTCTTTGGTTATTTTATTGTAGGCTACCATGTATTTTGCATTAGGTGTTTTTGTATCTCCACCCGCTACACATAAGTGCCCTACAGAATAATAAGTAGGAACCCTATCCATAACTTTCAAATCTTTTATATTCCATTTTACCACTTCAGAGGAAACAAACATAGATGTGTAGGCATTTCCTTTATTATCAAACTCTGTGTGCAATGGGCCAAGACCAGGTTTCTTAACCTCACCGTATAATACAGATTCGTATTTTAAAATAGGAATGCCTTCAAATTCACCTGCATAATCTTTGGCTGCAATGGCTTTTATCAATTTGTCAAAACCAAAAACTGGAATGAGTGCAGCCAATTTGCCGCTGCCAACTATGTATTCACCCGTTGGGCTAACATCGCATCCGTGTGGAGATTTGGGGCAAGGAAAGAAATAACAGATATCCTTAAGCTCTTTAGAATCTAGTACCGTAACCTCTGTTTTTATTTCAGAAGTTGAAGAGTGGGTCTTATCACTATAAACATTGTGGGCATATCTTACAGACTGCTTTTTACCCTTACCGGCTTTCAGATATTCTTCTGCCTTTTTCCAGTTTACCGCCATTATATAATCCTTGTCGTGCTGTGAAGCATTAACCTCAAGTAGTGTATTAGCCTGCTCTGTATTGTAGCAGGAGAAGAAAAACCAACCATGCGATACGCCTTTGCCGGCACGGCTTAAATCGAAATTTACACCAGGGCATTGTATCTGAAATGCAATATCCATTTTTCCGTCTTCTTTGCCAACACTGATGAAGCTTATAGTGCCTTTAAAATTCTTTTTGTAAGTGTTTATAGGCACATCGCCGTTTGTATCGTCAGGGGGTACACTAAACCGGGTACCCGCTACAACATACTCTGTATTTTCAGTGATAAAGGGTGAAGAGTGATTACCCCCACTGTTGGGTAGTTCTATGATTTCTGAAGTTCTGAAAGTTTTTAAATCTATGCGGGCTACACGTGGGGTATTATTAGCATTACCAAATGCCCAACGGCCATCGTACTCACCATTGGTTTTTGACATCTGTACGTGATGTAAATCATCCCATGGTACAAAACCATGTGAAGTATTGAGCATAGGTTTCGTTTCTTCAGAATAACCATAACCTTTTTCGGGGTCAACGGAGAAAGTAGGTATAACTCTAAGCAGCCTGCCACTTGGCAAACCATAAACACTCATTTGACCGCTGAATCCACCGGATACAAAATTATAAAATTCATCGTACTTACCAGGGGCTACATAGACTTTAGCTGCAGCATCAGAACTAATGGTATTGCCGGCATTTTTTGGTTTACAGCCCTGCATACTAAACAAAAGTGCAATAGAAGCCAGAACAGTTAATTTAATTTTTTTCATTGTATTTATTTTAAGATTTAGGAGCATACCATATATAAATGCATTTATTATTTTACTCCATCATTTTTACGCTGTAATTCATAAAGAGCCCGTGCATCTTCATCGGTAAGGTTTTGATTGGGCATTCGAACAAGGCAAATCTCAAGTTGTGCCTGTGCCTGAGGGTCTTTATCTAGCATGACATCTGTGTTGGTGATGAAGTTCATGATCCATTCGGGAGTAAATTTTGTAGTTATTCCTTTCCAACCCGGGCCCACTAATTTCTCGTCAGTTAACTTGTGGCAACCGCTACACTTTACATTATATACTTTATCACCTAATTCTGCCATTGCAGCATTTAAGGAAGGGCTGATTTCTACCTTGGTAAATTTACCTTCACCACGGTGTGGGTCATATGATGGATTTCCATTTGCAGGTTTATCTGCATCTGCACTATTTTCAGTACTCTGGGTTACAGGTGTACTGTTTTGATTACCGCAGGAAACAATAAATCCTACAATACAGGTAGCAATCCCGATAATAAATAATTTTTTCATAAATGATTTTTTTAAGAGTACAAGATTACAATGGCATAAAATGCAGTTTTATGCGTGAAATCATAAGATCACTTTGAATACATGCATAAAAATGAAAAATACTTTTTATTCCATTCATTGTCTATGATAAATAAATAATTTTTATATTAAATATGATTAAAATCATAAAATTTACCACTCATAATCATAAAAAGCTTGTGTGGTAAAATTTAGTTTTGAACAATTAGTTTCAATTTTAAATATAGAAATGATGATAATTGACATTGACCTTTTAATAGCATGGGGAGCCACTTATAAAGAAGTATCTAAGGGGGCAATAATCTTCAAGGAAGGTCAAAATTGCTCCTTTTATCATCAGTTGGTAAGCGGTTCTGTAAGATGGGTAAATATGGATGATAACGGAAAAGAATTTATTCAGAAAATAATAGAACCTGGAGAAAGTTTTGGTGAACTACCCCTATTTGATGATGGATTATATGCTGCAACCGCTATTGTTGATGAAAAATCAGTGATTTTGCGGTTGCATAAACCAACATTTCTTCAATTATTAAAAGAATATCCTGCCATCAGCCTTAGCTTCAGTCGTATGTTGGCACAACGGATCAGGTTTAATTTTATGCAATTAAAATCTTTGGCATTTAATGATCCTGAAACAAGAATAAGTATTTTGCTAAACTACTTCAAGCAGGAAAACAAAAACTTTTGTGGTAATTGTAATCAATTAAAATTAACACGCCAACAGATAGCAGGTATGACGGGTTTACGAGTAGAAACTGTTATTAGGTCTATGCGACACATGCACGATAGGGGTGAACTGCTTATTGATAAGGGTAAAGTTTATTGTTAATTGTGATTGAAGTCATATGCTTAGTTGCTGACTACATTTATTTTTATACTTAAAAAATTAATGGAAGCACCTTTAAGTCGTTGGTTGCGTATTTCTTTTCTGAATCTCCTCATTGTAGCCTCTCTAGGCGTAATTCTTCGTTATAAAATTGCTTTTGCATTTCCATATTTAGATCAAAAACATTTATTGCATGGTCATTCGCATTTTGCATTTTCGGGTTGGATCACACAAATCCTCATGGTATTGCTTATACAGTATTTGAACCAAAAAAACGGTAGGGATAACTTTAAGCACTACAAAGGGCTGCTCTATGCAAACCTGATAACGGCTTATGGCATGTTGATATTTTTTCCAATTCAGGGTTATGGTTTTGGATCCATTACCTTTTCTACGTTATCTATTTTTGTTTCTTATGTTTTTGCAATAAAGTATTGGAAAGATTTAAATAGGCTAAATGAAAATTGTGTAAGTCATTATTGGTTTAAAGCAGCATTGATTTTTAGTGCACTTTCCTCTCTTGGTGCATTCTCATTGGCCTTTATGATGGTGAATAAAATGTTGCATCAAAATTGGTATTTAGCAGCAGTTTATTACTTTCTCCATTTTCAATACAACGGTTGGTTTTTCTTTGCAGCAATGGGTTTGTTTGTTTCAAGAATTGAAAAAATAATCGTTGCCGATAAATTGTTGAGAGTTGTTTTCTGGTTATTTGCCTTAGGCTGTTCGCCTGCATATTTTTTGTCTGTACTTTGGATGCCTATACCCTATTTTGTTTATTGGATAGTAGTTGCATCTGCTATTGCACAGTGCCTAGGTTGGTGGATGTTGGTAAAGCTTATTTTAAAAGGTAAAGTAATAATCCGTACAAGTTTTTCAAAATTAGGTGGTCAATTATTAGTGCTTTCAGCAATTGCACTAACCATAAAAATATTGCTACAAATGGGTTCTACCCATCCTGCACTTAGCCAAATTGCATTTGGTTTCAGGCCAATTGTTATTGGTTATCTGCACCTGGTTTTGTTGGGGGTGATAACAATTTTTATTTTTGGTTTTACGATAGCAATGCAGCTTTTTCCTGTAAAAAGATATTTTAAATTGGGTATTTGGATTTTTGTCGGGGGTATTATTTTCAATGAATCATTATTAATGGTTCATGGTGTTACCTCATTAACCTATACTATTGTTCCATTTATAAATGAGTTGTTATTTATAGCTGCCCTTATTATGTTTAGTGGTATTTTGATACTAAACACAAACATCAAAAAACAAATAAATCATTAGAACTTTTCACTTTCTATAATGGATATTAAAATTGCATTTTCAGTTTATGAACTTTGCTAACGATGAACGATTATACATAATTTAGACTATCTAACCTTCCCACCAATCCAACCCGAGTAACACAATTTGTTCCTTTTTTAGCAATGCAAAGAATTGATTTTGCAATTCCCATTCATCCCTTTTTGCCAGAAAACAAATTTCTTTCCAAGAAAATAGATACAAATTTTGCTGTACAAATACTTAAATTTACTAATCACCGAAACTAAAACCGTAAGCTTATGACAACTTTTGTCGCCTTGGTTTTAAACTTTCCCAAATTCACTATTGGACAAATTCCAGTGTGTGTGGTTCTTTATTTTTCGGAGACACATTACCTCGCAAAGATTTCTATAACCTCTCTTGTCTTATATCTATTAACCTTTAAACTATTGCATTATGAAAAAAAATAGCATGCTCATGCTTACATTTTTGCTTGTTGTTTCAGTTAATACCCTCCATGCACAATGGAGCCTGAATGGCAACAGCAATGTGACCGGAACTTCTATTCTTGGCACTACCAATGCCTTTCCTGTCAACCTGACTACCAACAATTTGAACCGTATGACGATAACGGCATCGGGCCAAATTGGCGTGGGCATTACAGCCCCGGCAAATATCTTTTCGATTAAAGGTAGTGGCGGAAACCCGGCAGCTTCATGGATCAACTCTGGGGCACCTTTATTTACTGGCTATGGCGAGGAAACTATTGGTAATGCTGATTTCTTACTTTCTCTTGCCTCCACTATTTCAAGTGCCCGTCCCGTGTTTATCGGACGTAGAAGCAAAGGCACCCTTGCTGCGCCAGGTGGTGTCGTAAACAACGATTACCTAATGTCTATTCTTGCCTCAGGTTATGATGGCACTGCGTTTCAAAATCCCGCTGCCATTGACTTTTATGTGGATGGTACCCCAAGTGCAGGCAATGTGCCGGCTCGTATTTCTTTTGTTACAGGCAACAATTTCAACAGCCGTGAAGAACGATTGAAAATAATGAGCGGTGGGGATGTGAGTATAGTAAGTGGTAATCTAAACATGCTTGCTTCAAATAAAACAATGCAGTTTTCCAACTCTGCTTTTGGCTCCCCAGGCATGATAACAATGTTTCCCAGTGGCACATCAAACAAAACCCGTATGGTTTTAGCACTATCACCTACTCTTAATAATTGGGGTTTACAATATGCAGACAGCATTGATCAGTTTGATTTCATGGCATCCGGAACCAGCATTTTAGGTATTGGATTGGCTACTCCTGCACTCAACTTAAACGCTGGTAACCTGAAAATAAATGCGGGGAACCTTAACTTGACTGCAGGTAACATTAACATGAACAATGCGGCAAATACAATTCAGTTTTCAACACCTACCGTAGGTAGTGCAGCTATGATGACTATGTTTCCTAACGGAACACAAAACCCAACCCGAATGGTCATAGCTCACTCTAGTGCCAATCCTAAATTGGGCTTACAGTACAATGATACAACTGACCAGTTTGACTTTTTGGCCAATGGTATCAGCGGCTTAAACATAAATCCATCTAGCGGCACGGCAAAAGCAAAGACAGCTTTTTACGCACCCAAATTTTATTCTACTGATTCATCTAGCTCTCCTGCCATATCATCAAACAACAATGGCACGGGTCATGGTATTTATGGCTATACGGCGGGCCATTTCATTCTTGCACCTAATGGTATTTCTGGTGTATATGGCTATAATGCTTCTTTTGGGTATGGCGTAGGAGGCTATGGCACTGAAGGGGTAGGAGTTTATGGTTATTCATATAATTATTCGGGTATTTGGGGTTCTAATAGAGACACTACACAGTATGCCGGCTTTTTCCAAGGTGATGTTTTTAGCACGGGTAACTATACAACCAGCGACCGAAAACTCAAAAAAGATATAGCCGAGATGACTGGCGGCATGGAAATCATCAGCCAGTTGAAGCCTAAAACATATGAGTTTAGACAAGACGGTAATTACAAACTAATGAACCTCCCCGCGGGGAAACAATATGGCCTGATTGCTCAAGACATGGAAGAAGTGCTGCCGGGGCTAGTGAAGAAAACTGAGTTTGATCCAAACATGGTGAAGAACGTGGGCAAGCCTGAAGTAGCTGCAAAACTCTCAGAAGAAACTAATACACAGGCAAATGACAAAGCTGACAAAGCCGGGGATCTACCGGTAGGTGCTATAATTGAAGAAAAAATTAACTTCAAAGCAGTGAATTATACCGAACTAATTCCTATTATAATAAAAGGGATGCAGGAACAGCAAGCCTTAATAGAAGTTCAAAATGCAAAGATTGCTGCGCTGACAGAATTGGTGGAAAAACTAAGCCCCGGTACTAAAATAGCAGTCAACAATGTTAAACTTAGCACTGCTACTTTAGAACAAAACGTACCTAATCCTCCGGTGAACAACATGACCAGAATTGGTTACAATATTCCAAAAGGAGCTGTTAAGGCAGAGCTGATAATTTCTGACAACTTTGGAAAAAAAGTAAAGCAGGTTACCCTAAACAATAGTGGTAAAGGTTTACTGAACGTGTACACCTCTGGGCTGGCAGCAGGTACTTATTCCTACACCATGGTAGTGGATGGCAAAGTAGGCGATACCAAAAAAATGGTGGTGGCAGGGCATTAAAAAAATCATTGGGATTTAGTCGCCCATTATTATGTAAATCAAAAGTGGAAGCTAGTTGGCTTCCACTTTTGATTTTGTGCCATTTTTCAGGGCAAAAAAGTAAAGTAACACTTTCCTTTAATTGAAAGACCATAAACTTATCAGTTTTGAAGGGGATGTAGGCTTTTTATTGCCTTTGCCTACTTTTGCTTGCATCTGATAGAATTTTATGAAAGAAAAGCTAAAGGCAGAAAATATATAGTGTTGTTGAGCAAGCCCTGGTCAAAGGTTTGGATGAAATCTATTTTCATGAATTAATAACCTTCGTTTGGTGATTAATGCTTTCAAAATGTACTGCATCAAAATATTTTGTAATAAACTCCTGACTAAGTCCTAGCTTCTCTCCTTTTTGAAAAGCTCTTTCCAGTATCTCATTGTATCGGGTAGTTTGTAAAATGGTGATATTGTTGTCTTTTTTGTATTGCCCTATTTTTTCAGCCAGTAACATTCTTTGTCCCAAAATATGCATCATCTCATCATCCAATTGGTTGATCTGATTTCTCAAACCTTCCAGGGCATTTCGGTACTCTTCAGAATTTATATCTTCCTTACGCCAAATAATTTCACCCAGCATTTCGCTAAGTCTTTGTGGTGTGATCTGTTGTTTAGCATCGCTCCATGCGTTGTCCGGGTCTATGTGGCTTTCTATTATCAGTCCGTCATAATCAAGGTCAATTGCTTTTTGAGCAACAGCCAAGAGGTTGTCTCTTTTACCACAAATGTGCGATGGGTCGTTAAGCATCATCATGGTCGGGTTGCGCCGCTTCATTTCAATTGCTAAATGCCACATAGGTGCATTTCGGTATTCTGTATTGCCATACGACCCAAATCCACGATGAATAAGTCCGATATGCTTTATTCCCGCTTTTGCCACCCTTTCCACTGCGCCAATCCATAATTCAATATCAGGGGTAATAGGATTTTTGATCAGCACCGGCACATCGATACCCCGGAGTGCATCGGCTATTTCCTGAACGCTAAAAGGGTTTACGGTAGTGCGGGCACCTATCCATAGTATGTCCACATCAAAGTGTAGTGCATCCTGCACCTGTTTGGCTGTAGCTACTTCTACGGCCGTAAGTAAGCCGGTTTCTTTTTTTGCCCGTTGCAGCCATGGCAGCCCCTTGGTACCAATACCTTCAAAGCTTCCCGGTCTTGTCCTTGGTTTCCAAATACCTGCTCTTAAAACATCTACTTTTTCAGTATCTGCCAGTTGTAGTGCAGTTTCAATCACCTGTTCTTCCGTTTCTGCACTACATGGACCAGAGATTATCAGTGGTCTTTTTGCCCAAACATCCTCTATCCCCACTTTGTTTCTCACTTTTACAATACTTTCCATTTTATTGTATTTATTTTAAAATTCGTTTTATTTTATTTGCATTGGTCATTAGTTCTTCAAGATAAGTATTGTCTTCATTTTCTAAACTAGTCTTAAACTTTTGAAGCTGAATGATGTGTTCATTTAAGACATCCAAAACGTTGTCTTTATTTTCCATAAAAATGGATGTCCATGTAGCCGGATTACTTTTGGCAAGTCGAACAGTACTTTCAAAACCTGCGCTTGCCAATTCGAAAATGGTATTTTCCTCTTTTTCTTTCTCCAATACAGTATTTGCCAAAGCAAATGATGTAATGTGGGAAATATGGCTCACATAAGCCACATGTAGATCATGATCTTTTGCATTCATATAAATAAGGTGCATTCCTAGCGTTTTGTAAATATGTTCTATCAACTTAAGTGCATCATCATCACTGTTTTCTTTGTTGCAAATGACGGTTGCTTTATTAACAAAAGCGTTTTTTTCCGCTGCCAAAGGACCACTGTTTTCGGTACCCCACATTGGGTGGGTTGCCACAAAGCGATTTCTTTTTGGGTGATGCTTTATGGCTGCTGCAATGCTTTCTTTGGTAGAGCCTACATCTATTACTACCTGATTTTCTACCATATCAAGTATGGCAGGCAAAATATCAACCACACCTCCCACCGGTATTGCAATCACAACCAAATCTGATAAATGTATTGCTTTTTCTAAAGACAATACTTCATCTACAAGCCCAATTTCCAGCGCTTTTTGCCCATGCATATTATTCTCCTCAACACCAATTATTCTTTGAGCAATTCCTTTTGATTTCAAAGCAATCGCCATTGATCCACCAATTAATCCTACGCCAATTATTGCTACTGTCATTTGAAGCTTAACATTTTTATTCTTTCAATCGCTGTTTCAAATGTTTCCTCGGTGCTGCACAAACTTATACGGATGAAATTATTTCCGCCAGATCCAAATATTCCGCCGGGAGTTATGAATACTCCGCCATCATACAGTACTTTATCGCTCAAATCATAACCGTCTTTGTATTGTGCAGGAATTTTTGCCCATATAAAAAGACCGGCCTGTTGTGTAGAATAGCTGCATTGCAACAAGTCTAGCAATTGAAATACTTTTTGTTTTCTGTTGGTATATATTTCGTTCAGGTCTTTAAACCATTCTTTGCCAAGGCTCAAAGCTTTTGCTGCAGCTAATTGTAAGGGCAAAAACATACCGCTGTCCATATTGCTTTTGAAACGCAATACTTCATTGATCCTTTCCTTAGCTCCACATAAAACTCCAACACGCCACCCTGCCATATTGTGCGATTTGCTTAAGGAGTTGAGTTCTATAGCAATATCCATTGCACCATCTACGGCCAAAATACTCATGGGGTTTTCGTTTAGAATAAAGCTATAAGGATTGTCATGGCAAATTAAAATATTATATTTTTTCCCAAAAGAAATAATCTCATTAAACAATTCTGTTGTAGGTAATATCCCAATGGGCATTTGCGGATAATTTACCCACATCAGTTTTACTTTTGAAAGGTCTTTTTTTTCTATTTCCTGAAAATTAATTCGCCAGTCATTTTCTTCCATCAAATTATATTCAACACATTTGCCACCGGCAAGTTTTACTGCACTGCTGTATGTGGGATAACCGGGGTTAGGAATGAGTGCTTCATCCCCTTCGTTCAGGTATGTCATACAAATATGCATGATTCCTTCTTTTGAACCAATGAGTGGTAATATTTCGAAAGCAGGGTGCAACTTTACATTATACCATTCTTTATGCCATTTTGCGAATGCATTTCTCAATATATCAGAACCAATATAACTTTGATATCCATGTACATTTATCCTTGCAGATGCTTCATTTAATACCCTGATTACTTCGGGATGCGGGGGCAAATCAGGATTGCCGATACCCAGATTAATAATATTTTTTCCCTGCCGATTGAGTTCTTGTATCTCTTTCAGTTTTTGCGAAAAGTAGTATTCTCCTATTCCCTCTAATCGGGATGATGTTAAAATCATTTATTTTATTATTGAATAAAGGGCTGTTTTAATAAATAAGCAACATAACGGTTTCTACACGTGTTCTAACAAAGAGGAGTATAAACCGAAGCCTGCCATAATAATATTTTTAGTTAAGAAAAAAGGCTACGGCAAAAATAAATCGTTAATGGACCAATGATACGAGTAAAGAAATAATTGCTCAAATAAATTGGAACTTAAATTTATAGCATTATCTGCACACTTTACTTTTGTTAGTCCAAATAATTTTATAATTGGATGCAAGTTAATAAATGGTTACACCTAACCAAATGAAGGACAACAGTTCTTTTGGCATAATGCAAGAGTGATTAAGTTATTCGGCTATCTTAGCTTGATATTTCACCTATCGATTTTGATGGCTTCAGAAATTTCTAATCGCCTTCAATAACTGTTTGGATTATCTGGTTCATTAATGAAAAATAGCCATAAGTAAATATCTTAAATGTAACAAATGAAAAGCTTGTCAACTGCAGACTATTCTGTTTTCTTTATCTATTTTATTATTGTAGCCTCTTATGGATTTTGGGTATATCGTAAAAAGAGACAGAAAAGTGTAAGTGCTTCACATGATTATTTTTTGGCCGAAGGTTCACTTACATGGTGGGCAATAGGTGCTTCATTGATTGCCTCCAATATTTCGGCGGAACAGTTTATAGGTATGAGTGGAAGTGGTTTTAAAATGGGGTTGGCTATATCTACATACGAATGGATGTCCGCTGCTACGCTGATTATTGTTGCCATATTTTTTATCCCCGTCTACCTGCGCAATAAAATTTACACTATGCCGCAGTTTTTACAACAACGCTATAATGGTACAGTTGCTATGATTATGGCGGTGTTTTGGCTTCTGTTGTATGTGATTGTAAACCTTACCTCTATCTTATATCTTGGCGCTGTTGCCATACATAGTATTTCTGGGCTTGACACAAGATTATGTATGTATGTTCTCGCTTTGTTTGCCATAGTTATCACATTAGGTGGAATGAAAGTTATTGGCTACACCGATGTTATTCAGGTATTCTTTCTGATATTGGGTGGATTGGTAACCACATATCTTGCACTCAATCTGGTTTCGGAAAAATTTGGCGTATCAGGTACAATAACCGGGTTTAATTTATTGATGCAACAAGCGCCTGATCATTTTCACATGATCTTTAAAAAAGACAATCCAAACTATATGGATTTGCCCGGCCTTTCTGTGCTTATTGGAGGTATGTGGATTGCTAATCTTAATTATTGGGGCTGCAATCAATATATTACTCAACGGGCATTGGGAGCAGACTTGGCAACTGCACGGAGTGGTCTTTTATTTGCCGCTTTTCTAAAATTATTAATGCCTGTTATAGTTGTTATACCGGGCATTGCAGCTTATGTTTTGTATAAAAATGGCTCTTTTGCACAGGAAATGAGTGATTCGGGTGGCGTAAACCCAGACTTTGCATATCCTGTTTTACTCAACCTTTTAGGCCCGGGCTTAAAAGGGTTGGCTTTTGCTGCACTAACTGCTGCTATTGTGGCTTCTCTTGCAGGCAAACTAAATAGCATTTCTACCATTTTCACATTAGACATTTACAAAAAAAGAATAAACACAAATGCCGATGAAAAAGCACAGGTAACTGTAGGACGTACAACAGTATTGGTAGCTATGATACTTGGTATTATTATAGCACCTATGTTAGGTATTGATAAAAAAGGAGGGTTTCAATATATTCAGGAATATACCGGCTTTGTTTCTCCGGGCATATTTGCCATGTTTATTCTTGGATTTTTTTGGAAAAAAACAACTTCCTCCGCTGCATTATTTGCAACAATAGGGGGATTTTTTATTTCGTTACTGCTTAAGTTTTTACCCGGCTTTATGGATTTGAGGTGGTTAAACCCATCAGGATTTTCAGTTCCAAATTCTGACGGAGTTTATGAAATACCATTTTTAGACAGGATGGGAATTGTATTTATGCTTTGTGTTTTTGGTATGGTTATTATCAGCCTGTACCAAAACCGAAAAGGAATAATTCCTAATGGTCTAGAGGTAGACACAAAATTATTTAATTTAAAACAGGGGTTTATTGCAGGGTCGTTAATAATTGCTGGAATAATAGCAGCCCTTTACACACTGTTTTGGTAAGACGTATTACGCGGTTATGCTGTAAAAACTTGTGGCCTCGCCAGGAATCGAACCTGGATCTGGAGCTTCGGAAACTCTTATACTATCCATTGTACTACGAGGCCATTATGAAGGCTGCAAATGTAGCTGTAAGTTATCAATCGCAGGTATCTGTTGGGCAAATTTATTCTATAGTGCAATATCCCTTAAAGTATAAAAAAAGCCACCCAATTTTTCAATTGGATGGCTAAAAAGTCAAAATTATATATTTTATGCTTTTGATTCAGCTTTTTCTTCCTCTTTTTCTTTGAGGCTGAAAGTGATTTTCTGATTTTCTTTATCAAAACCGGCAATCATTGTGTCACCATTTTTAATATTCATACTTAATATTTCTTCTGCTAACTCATCTTCCAAATATTTCTGAATTGCCCGGTGTAGCGGCCTTGCACCAAACTGCACATCATATCCTTTTTCTGCAATGAAATCTTTTGCATCAGGTGTCAGCTCAAGGCTAAAACCAAGATTGGATAAACGCTTCATTACTCCTTTCATAAGGATGTCAATGATTTCAAAGATGTTTTCCTTAGTCAAGGAATTGAATATAATTACATCGTCAATCCTATTAAGAAACTCCGGTGAAAAGGTGCGCTTTAATGCTTTTTCTATTACTGCTTTGTTGTTTTCTTCAGCATTCAAAGTTCGGTTTGCAGTTGCAAATCCAACACCATCACCAAAGTCTTTCAATTGGCGTACACCAATATTTGAAGTCATGATGATCAAAGTATTCTTGAAATCAATCTTTCTACCCATTCCATCAGTCAGTTGACCATCATCTAATACCTGCAATAGAATATTGTAAATATCCGGGTGTGCTTTTTCAATTTCGTCCAAAAGTATAACACTGTACGGCTTACGGCGTACCTTTTCAGTAAGCTGACCACCATCTTCATAACCTACATATCCCGGAGGTGCACCTACAAGACGGCTAACTGTAAATTTCTCCATATACTCACTCATGTCTATGCGTATCAGCGCATCTTCACTGTCGAACATATAACGAGCCAATGCACGGGCTAACTCTGTCTTACCAACACCTGTAGGTCCAAGGAATATAAAAGTACCAATGGGTTTTTTCGGATCTTTTAAACCTACCCTGTTACGCTGAATGGCTTTGGTAATTTTGCTTATAGCTTCCTGTTGTCCTACAACCATTTCCTTCATATCATCACCCATACGGCGAAGCTTCTGTGTTTCAGCTTCTACCATACGTTTTACAGGTATGCCGGTCATCATACTCACTACTTCTGCTATTGCTTCTTCGTCAATAGGGTAGCGTTTGTTTTTACTTTCTTCTTCCCAATTGGTTTTGGCTTTTTCCAAAGCTTCGCCCAATCTTTTTTCGGTGTCTCTTAGTGCTGCAGCCTCTTCAAACCGCTGGCTTTTAACAACCTTATTTTTTTCTAGTTTAATGTCTTCTATCTTTTTCTCCAATTCCAGAATTTCTTCCGGAACATTTATGTTTTTCAGGTGGACTCTTGCACCTACTTCATCCAAAACGTCTATCGCCTTATCAGGAAGTAGTCGGTCTGTCATGTACCGGTCGCTCAACTTAACACAGGCTTCTATAGCCTCTGCATTGTAAGCTACGCTATGGAAATCCTCATATTTACTTTGTATGTTGGTTAATATCTGTATAGTTTCCTCAACTGTAGGCGGATTAACCATTACTTTTTGAAAACGACGGTCCAATGCACCATCTTTTTCTATATACATACGATATTCGTCCAGGGTAGAAGCACCAATGCATTGCAATTCGCCTCTTGCAAGGGCTGGTTTAAAAATGTTGCTGGCATCTAATGAACCACTTGCACCACCTGCACCCACAATAGTATGTATTTCATCAATGAAAAGTATAACATCTCTGTTTTTCTCCAATTCATTCATGATGGCCTTCATTCTTTCTTCAAACTGACCACGGTATTTGGTGCCGGCCACCAAAGCAGCAAGATCAAGGCTTATAACTCTTTTATCAAACAATACCCTGCTTACTTTACGCTGTACAATACGTAACGCCAGACCTTCTACAATGGCTGTTTTACCCACGCCCGGCTCGCCTATAAGTATAGGGTTGTTCTTTTTACGACGGCTAAGAATCTGGCTTACCCTTTCAATTTCTTTTTCACGACCAACAATCGGGTCAAGTGTACCACTTTCTGCCAGTTTGGTAATGTCGCGGCCAAAGTTGTCTAAAACAGGGGTTTTGCTTTTTGGGTTGCTTTGTTGTTTAGTACGTTGCTGACCCGAAAAACTTTTTTTGTCTTCATCAAAGTCGTCATCGTCTTCGGTGTATTCTGAACGTGTATCGCTGCTACGAACCATGCCCAATTCATTTCTGAATATGTCGTAGTCCACATCGAACTGGCTGAGAATCTGGGTCGCAATGTTTTCTTTATTTTTAAGGATAGACAACATCAGATGCTCCGTTTCTACCAACGGGCTTTTAAGGGCTTTGGCTTCTAAAACGGTTACACGTATAACTTTTTCAGCTTGCTTTGTTAGGGGCAAACTGTTAATGTTAGCTATGTTTTTTCCTGTCTTATCCTTAACTGCCAGTTCTACTTCTTTCCTAAGCTCGTAAAGGTCTACGTGCAGGGTTTTTAAAATACGGATGGCGGTATTTTCCCCCTCCCGAATTAATCCAAGAAGCAAGTGTTCAGTACCAATAAAATCATTTCCAAGGCGGAGCGCTTCTTCTCTGCTGAACGAAATGATTTCTTTAACCTGGGCTGAAAAATTATTATCCATAAAGTTTAAATTGCGATGATACAATAATAACGAATATTTTTGAGCTTGAGTACGTGCCGTTATTCACAGTTGTTAATCAAACTATAAGTTATGAAGGTCAAAATTGATACCAAAGAGAAATTTCATGTTATAACGCTGATAGAACCAATGTTGACTGTCAATATAGCAGCAGAACTAAGCAATCTAAGTACGGATTATTTGAAACAAAAGATTAAGAATATTGTTCTGAACCTTTCCGATACAGACACTATAGAGAATGAAATAGCTGCTGACCAATTGGCACAGTTACAACAGAAATTTTATGAAAACAGCGTCTCATTTGTTATTTGCAACCTCCAACCTGCGGTAGAAGCCCAATTAGAAACCATGGAATTGCTCGAAGTTATGAACGTAACCCCCACAGAAAGCGAAGCCTGGGACATAGTACAAATGGAAGAAATAGAACGGGAATTGCTGGATGATGAGGAGGATGTTTTGTAGGGGGGTGGTTTTTAGGATGATTATTTAGTCAAATTCTGTTTCGATTTTATCAATTTTACGTTGCTTGCTATGGCTAGGTGTGGAGTTGAATACTGCAACAGTAAATCCCTAAAGCAGTTTGATTTTTCATTTTACACAGGTTGTATTTCCCAATTTACGAACGACAGATTCCATATTAATCAGAACTAGATAGCGAACAAAAAAATATATAAAATTCCTTAGTATGTAGAAAATAAACATTTGATATGATGAAATTAAATGCGTTTATTTTTACAATATAAAAAAGTAAAATGCTTGCAGTCATATTATGAACAGGCCTGAACAACACATTACTGAAACAAAATCACAGCGATTTTTTGAGAACATTGTTCCCGACGAATGGGTTGTTAGAGAAATTAAACCGGACTATGGGGTTGACTATATTGTTGAAATTTTTACAAATGGACAATCAACTGGAAAAAGCTTCTTTGTTCAACTAAAAGGATCTACACAAGAAATAGAAAATGACACATTTAAAAAGCAGTTTGACATTGCCAACTTAGAATATTACGCTTCGTTAGCACTACCTGTTTTAATTGTATGTGTTTCGGTTGTAACAGAGCAAATATGGTGCATGTGGTCAAACAATTTGACAGAAGCATTCACTTTAAAAGACAAACAAGAAAGCTTGTCTGTTTCATTAGATAAAAAATACCTGATAGATAAAGTTTCATTTCGAAAGTTAGAGTCTGACTTAGATTCAACCAAAAAATTTGGACTATCTATTAGAACAGAAAATGAAACTGGTGTATTATTAAACGAGTCAATCTTAAAGTGGATAAAACATTTTTATTCGAAGACTATTTCAATTGAGTTTAATTATTTACCTAACCATATAGAAATATCTTATATCCCAAAGGAAAATGATCAGCTAATCTTCGCTATAAAAGCATTTGGTTATAAAAAAGATGTCATAATAGAAAATATAAAAGAAGATAATATTGAATTACATCGTCCAAGATTTAACGAGGATGATGTTACAGACTTGAATAAAGATATTATAAAGGCAATCGCAATCTGTTTTGCCAAATATGATATTCAAGGTTCATTATTACTTCTAAGAAAAATAATAGGAATTGTAGACTTTAGTTCAGAGGAAGGAATGTTATCTCTAGATCCAATGGGTTTACTAACACTTTCAAAGACGAACAATCAATTACCGCTTTTCAACAAGCTCATAAAAGATATAATTGATTTAAACCAACACGACCTATTCTTTTTTTGCGACTTAGCATATTTTGCTGTTTATCCAGAATCAAAAGAACTCCAACAATATAGAATCGAAAACTTGTCGTACTTAATCGGAAAGACATCAGACAATTCCGTAAAAGGAACATCACATTATAACCTTGGCAATATATTGAAGACTAACTTGGATTCGGACACCGCTTTATTCCATTACTTTAAAGCAAGAAAACTATTTCCAGATTATTTAGAGAGACCTTATTGGTGGCGTGAAATAGCAGGTTTACTTTTTTCAAAAGGACATTTTATTTGGGCTGAAACCTTTTATCGTAAATCGTTAGAAAAAGCTAAAACTCGTCAACCTATAACATATGGTAGACTGGAGAAAAAATCGCCTAAAGAAGAAAATTTAACAATTGCCCTTATCGCTGATTGTCTTTTTCATCAAGGAAAATTCAAAGAAGCCCATTTATTATTTGAAAAATACCTGCATGAAACATCTTCAAATATTCAGGAATGGGTGATTAAAAATATTATATGTGTCGAATTGATAAATCGAAATCTAGACTCTATAAATATCGACAAGAAAAAGTCTTTAGAAATGGTAGAAAATTCAATAAAGAGTTCGAGTGAAGATGAAATCATCAATTGCCTGAACGATGCTATAAAGGTAAATCCTTTGAACGGACTTGCTTGGTTTAATTTAGGTGTTGCATTAGACAAAAAAACGAAATTTGACGATGCTCTTTTTGCCTTTTTGGCTACTTCATTAATTCAAGATTGGGACAAGGAAGCTCAATTTAATGCGATGACAATTTCATTAACACAACAAAACTTTGTTATTTTAGGCTCACTACTTCAATTTGTGATAGAAAAACATGGAGAGTTAGTGAGTAATGATTTAGCTGACTACATTATGAAAAAAAATACTCCTTTGGATGCGAAAAAAATGTTAATTAAGACCTTCAACGAAATTATCGAGAAAATAAAAAACGATGCATAAGTCGAAAGTTATGCTCAAAAATGAAGCCTCGAAGAAAATATTTTGTATGATTCCAAGCCACCCCTTGTTTATGTCTTACCTCGCCGGACTTAAACCTAAAATAAAACCCTGGAATGTGTCTGGTTTAAAGTTAGAGTGTTTGCCACCTTTATACAGGCTAAAAATTTACCGGTTACAGACCTACAACCATTTAATATTTCGGTGTTCTTCGGAACACGGAAACAAGCCAGGTTGAGTTTATTATTAAAGGAAAGCCTTTGACAGACTAAGAAAGAATGGGCTATCGAATTTATAAAAGAAGACAAAGAAAAAGCACAAAACAAAAGCTTCGCAAGTAAAATACTGCTTAACCTAAAAAGTTGGTAACTTCTTAGGTTAGGATATAACAATCAAACAACGACTCATGCAAAAAATATTATTCTCACTTGCAATTATCTTCCTCTCCATTTCTACAAGTGGGCAATCAAAAATCAATCAAATATTAAAAAGGGAATTGGATAGTATTTTTATTGAAGACCAAAAGTTTAGAGAATTAATTTCTTCTGAACTTTTGCAAACAAAAGCTGATTCTATTGCTGCTTCTTTTAAAATAGCGACTAATGAGTTGACGAACTATATTGTAAAAATGATTCCGCTGACAGATTCTTTAAACCTTGAGAAGGTGGAACAAATAATAAAACAATATGGCTATCCGGGTAAATCACTTGTGGGGAAAGGAACAAATGAAGCTGCTTATTTTGTAATTCAGCACTCAAGAAAGATTGACCAATATCTCCCTTTGATTAAAAATGCTGTTGACAAAAAAGAGTTGGCTTTTACCCTATATGCTATGATGCTTGACCGTTCGCTAATGTACAACGGCAAAGAACAGATGTATGGAACACAGGCAAAAGGCTTACAGGTTTTAAATACTGAAACCGGCAAAAAAGAATTCAAATATGTGATATGGCCGATTCAAAATAACCTAACCGTAAATCAACTAAGAAAAAAAGCCGGATTTACTACTACTGTAGAATATTATGCAAAACAAAACCTCGGTATTGAGTATAAGGTTTTGACATTGGAGGATATAAAGAAAATGGAAGAACAATAGAAGCGATTCTTACTTATTTGACTTTTCTTCATCAAATAGTTTCGGAAATGGTTTTTGTTCTTTTCTCAATATTTCAGTATTATTTTGAACTTCATTTTAAGTACTTTGCTTAATCTTTTTACAAGGCATAGGATCGGAGTCTAAGATAAAATTATTATAATTAGTTTCATTTTTTTTCTCCAATTCATCTGTTGAATTACCCTTTTTTCTTCTCATTTTATGGAACATTTTCTAAAGAGTAGCTCCCTGTTTACTTTTCCTATATCTTTATAAAAATTAAATTGTAATCCATTTTTTATGTTTGGCGTAACCATTTTAGGAAATAACTCTGCACTGCCTGCATACGACAGGCACCCAACCTCGCAGGTGGTTACGCTAGATCAGTTTCAATTTTTGATAGACTGTGGAGAGGGTACACAAATGCAACTTGCACGTTATAAAATACGCCGAAGCCGCATCAACCACATTTTTATTTCACACCTGCATGGCGACCATTATTTTGGATTGCCGGGGCTTATTACAAGTATGGCATTGCTGGGTAGAGATACTGACCTGCACCTGTATGCACCACCTATGCTTAAGGACATTATAGACCTTATGCTAAAGGCTGCTAACACTTCTTTTAACTACACGCTACATTTTCATCCGTTAGAAGGAGAGGGGTTGCTGATAGATGATGAAAAATATTCGGTAGAAGCATTCAAGGTATTTCACCGAATAGATTGCTGGGGTTTTATTTTCAGGGAAAAGAAAAAGCCGAGAAAAATAAATAAGGAGGCAATTGGTAAATACAATTTTTCCACTAATGCTTTTGAGCATTTAAAAATGGGCGAAGATGTAACAACCGATACCGGTGAACATATTTTGAATGATACGGTTACCACTGCAAATTTACCGGCGCTTAGTTATGCTTTTTGCGGTGATACCTTATTCAACGAGACTGTAGCAGATAAGGTAAGGGATGTTACTATGATTTACCACGAAACAACCTACCTGAAAGATTTGGAAGAAAGGGCACTTGCAAGGTTTCACTCTACAACTATACAGGCAGCTAATATTGCAATATTATCAAAAGCACAAAGACTACTTATTGGGCATTTTAGCAGTAAGTATGAAGACCTTCATCTTTTTCTGGATGAAACCCGTGAAGTGTTTCCGGTTACTGATTTGGCTATAGAAGGGGTGACTTACAGAGTGGTTGTTTAGCAAATTTTTCTATCCTTTTCCCCTAATAATTTTTCATTGTTTACCTATTCATCAAACTTTTATTAAACCCTATTATTAGTTTAAACAAATCCTCATACTCATTCATGGGCAATGTTTCGGCTTTGTCAAATACATCATGGTAAGCTTTGATGCCACCAAGTGTGTACCAAAAGAATGCAGGAACACCTTTTTCTGTAAACCAATAATGATCGCTGTTTGCGGCCTTGCCACGGGCATTTATTTTGGTTAGATATTTACCCTCATCATTGACTTGATTCAATAGCTTAAATTCATTTGGAAATTCTGTAGCGTTTACAACTGTAATGCCTTCCTCGCCTGTTCCCTGAAGGTCAAGATTGAGTAAGAAACTTATGTTTGATAAAGGGAACAAAGGATGCTCGGTAAAATATTTTGATCCTACCAAGCCTGCCTCTTCGCCGGCAAAACTTATGAATGCAATAGTGTATGGTTGAGGGTTTGCAGCATAATATTTAGCCAATGAAAGCATCAAGGAGGTTCCGCTTGCATTGTCATTTGCACCGGGGAAATATACCTCTTTACCCATGCCGCCCAAATGATCGTAGTGAGCTGTAAGCACAATAATTGAATCAGGATATTTGGTACCCTTTATCAATGCACAAATATTTGCAGCTTCAAAGTCTTCAATAACTTTGTTTTCAATATCTACCTGAAATGAAACAGGAATTTCATTGAGACTTTTTTTGTCAACCTGCACCTGTGCAAAATCAGCTTCGTTTGCCGCAACTGACCATGTCAGTTTATCTTCTAATGATACAATAAACCTATAATTTTTATTGATAAAATGGGTGCTGTCAACCTGTTCTAACCGGCCTCTTGCATGAACTTTTCTACTATCAGGCAAAACAATAAAATCCTTTCCGGCAGAAAGATTTTTACCGTTGACAGATAATTCCATCCTGCCGGGAAATGTATTGGCTGAATAGGTAAATTGTTGTTTGAAACTATTGCCATCCACAGATTGTAAACCAAAGGCTTTGTATTGATCTGCAATAAAACCACCGGCTTTTTTCATGCCGTTTTTGGTATAACCTCTTCCCCAAAAATGTGGTGATGTTAGGGTGTCAACCATCTTTCTGGCAAACGCTATATCCTGAGATTGTACAGATAGACCAATAAAAATAAATACTGCAATAATTAATCCTTTTTTCATAGATTATATGTGCCAATTAATGTAATAGAAACTCAACAAATCCCGGAAATTCATTTCTCCATGCTGCCTCATTATGCTTACCCATAGGGTTCATAACACGCCTTGTTTTATAGTTACCTTTTGACTCAACTATTTTAAGCATCCTATCTGAATCGGGTACCATTTCAAAGCTTTCCTTCCCCCCTGCGTAAAAATAAAAACGACGCATACCATTCCATTTCACTCTTACTATATCGTCAAATATAGAAGGGCCTACCATAAAAGCAGGTGAAAAAATACCTACACCTCCAAATACTGATGGATACTGCATCATAGCATACAAACTGATTAAGCCGCCCATGCTGCTGCCTGCTATAAAAGTATGGGTTGAATCACTCAGGGTGCGGTACTTTTTGTCTATGTATGGTTTTAATGCAAAAGCAATAAAATCAACGTATTGTTTACCTTCTGCTTTTCCAAACTTATCATTGTCGTAAGGATTGTATTCGGTTAGTCGCTTATCTCCACCATGGTCTATTCCTACTACAATAGTTTCTAAACCTTTGCGGGATAGTGAGTCCAAAGCTTCATCAATACCCCACTCGCCAAAAGGGGCGGTTTGTTCATTAAATAAATTCTGCCCATCGTGCATGTAAAGAACAGGATAACTTTTCTTGCTATAGGTGTATGATTTTGGAAGATAAATCCATATCCTTCTTTTGCGGTTTAGTTGAGGAATTATGAATGCTGTATCCATTATTCTTACCTGTGCTGTAGCCGTATTGAGTTTTGGTTTATCGGGGAAATCGTCTTTCCAACCTGCAACTGTAAAATCTTGTGCAACATCGTCAGTAAGATTTATTTGATGGTTGGGAATGTCTTCGCCTTTGGCTGTAGTTTCCCATTTATCCATACCGCGGGTAAATTTAAATTCATACTTACCGGCTGGCAAATCTTTCAATACTATGCCCCGGCGGGTTGTTCCTAAGGGTTTTAATTTATACTTTGGGTCTTGTGGGTTCCAATTATTAAATGAACCGGCCACATACACATCTTCTTGTGCTTTGGTGGCCACACTTGTTACCCCTAACCGTAGGGTAAATTGGGCGTAAGTATTGTTTGCGAAAAACAAAAAAAGAATAACCCTGAAAATATTTTTCATTCAATGAAAATAAGGCTTTGAATTGTATAAAAATGTTAGAGTTTGAAAATTCCCGCTAACAAATGCGGAAACAAAATGCGGAAAATGATCCTATGGAATGATGACGATGAACGGATTGTAACCCCGCCTTTGCGGGGCAGGCAACAAGGATGCATTATTAGAATTACAAACGCCGGTAACCCAAAAAAAGTTAATTATGCATTAAGCTAACAATTCTTCAATATAGGATTTTACTCTTTGATGAACAGGTTGACTTAGGGGCAGTAATGGAAGACGCAAATGGTTTTGAATAATGCCCATTTCAGTCAAAAATGCTTTGACACCCGCAGGATTATTTTCTTCAAATAAAAGATCGAAACCGGGGAGTAATTTATACAATAATCCTTTTGCATTGCTTACTTCATGATTAAGGCACATCCTTACCATTTCTGAAAAATCTTTTGGAAAACAATTGGCGGCAACACTGATAACGCCATCCATTCCGGCTGCTATAAGTGGCATGGCAAGGTGGTCATCGCCACTTGTTACAAAAAACTCAATTGGCCGGTTTTTTAAAATGTGAAGGCACTGTACCATATTGCCACTTGCTTCTTTTATGCCTGCTATGTTATCTGATTCGTTGGCTAATCTGATGGTAGTTTCGGCAGTAATATTGCTTCCGGTACGGCTGGGTACGTTATATAAAATTACAGGTTTGGGAGATGCTTCTGCCACTAATTTATAATGCTGAAAAATGCCTTCCTGTGTGGGGCGGTTGTACCATGGACTTGTACATAAAATAGCTGTTGCTTTATCAAGTGGATATTTCTGCAGGTCGTTTAATATTTCTTTGGTATTGTTGCTTGCTACACCAACCACTACAGGTACAGATGATGGAACAATATCGAAGGTGAAGTTTATGATCTCAATTTTTTCCTGTTCAGAAATAGTAGCAGCTTCACCGGTAGAACCCAATACTACAAGATACTCAACACCACCATGTAACACAAACTCAATCAATTTTTGATACGATTCAAAATCAACTCCATGTTTTTCGTTGAATGGTGTAACTAATGCAACGCCTGTACCCCGTAATGTATCTTTTAATGACATATTTTTTTGTTTGTAGATCTAAATAATAATGTGGGGAATCCCTTGATAGTGATTCAAAATTTATACCCTCTAATTTTAATTTTAGACAGGCAGTTCTTCCCAAAAGCCCATTTTCCCAAATTTTTCAATCCGGTTATTGGTTCTTTGTTCGGGTGTAAATTGTTTTAATTCCTTTATTACAGGTATCAGATGTGCTTTTATAATATTAGCCGCTTCATCATAATCCCAATGTGCACCACCAAGTGGTTCGGGTATAATACCATCTACCAATCCAAATTTGTGCATGTTGTCAGAAGTAAGTTTCAACTGTTCAGCAGCTTTTTCTTTCATATCCCAACTACGCCAAAGTATTGAACTACAGTTTTCGGGCGAAATAACTGTGTACCATGAATTTTCAAGCATAAAAACTTTGTCCCCTACACCTATGCCCAATGCACCGCCACTTGCGCCTTCGCCAATAATGATACAGATTACAGGCACCTTGAGGCGTATCATTTCATATATGTTACGTGCTATAGCTTCTCCCTGACCACGCTCTTCGGCTTCCATACCGGGATAGGCACCTGGAGTATCAATAAAAGTAATGACGGGCTTGTTGAATTTCTCTGCCAACCTCATAAGCCTCAATGCTTTACGGTAGCCTTCTGGGTTAGCCATACCAAAATTTCTTAACTGCCTCATTTTGGTATTGGTTCCTTTCTGTTGACCTATAACCATAACCGTTTCACCATCTAACTGTGCAAAACCTCCTACCATAGCTTTGTCGTCCTTTACATTACGGTCGCCATGTAGTTCTACAAAGTTTGTAAAGACTTTTTGAATGTATTTTAGGGTGTATGGTCTGTCAGGGTGCCGGCTTAATTGTACCCTTTGCCATGGTGTAAGATGTTCGGTTATTTCCTTTCTTTTCTCAATAATAGAATCCTGTAATTGGACAATAGTAGTTGAGTAATCTACTTTGGAATTTTTATCGGCCAATTTTTTCGTTTGGTCAATTTGTTCGTATAGGTCTTTAATCGGCTGTTCAAAATTCAGGAACTGTCTGTTTGGATATTCGGGCATAATCAGTAATTGTAGGGAGTAAAATTAGGTGTTTGCAATTGAAAATGGGAATTAGGAAAAACATTTCACAATAATCAACCTTTTCTAAAATAATGTCTTTAAAATATCAAAATATTAAGAGCACAAAATAGATTTATGGGTCGGCTATTAATCATATTACGGGAAGTATATTCTATTTCGCCATCATTATGTTGTTTCAGGCGGACAACAGGCTGCTCGGTATGTCCCTTATAATAAATTTTTATCAACTTCACTTTGAAGGATGTAAACATAGTATGCCATAAACAAAAAATCCCCACCAAATGGGCGGGGATTTTTTGCGGACCGGACGGGACTCGAACCCGTCCCCAATGCTTTGGGGATGACAGGGCTAAGGCCATTAAGATTCTTTAATATAGTCTTCAAGAATATTTTTAGTCGTTGCTGCCAAGGAGCGTATTTGTTCATGGCTATATTTTTTCAATACCCTTTCTCTTATCAGCGCTTCTTTTTTAGTTAGATACGTTTCAATATGCACTAACTGCCAGGGTATTTTTCGGGAAGTGTATTTCGATTCTTTATTGTTATGCTGTTCCAACCTCTGCAAAGGATTTTCGGAATAGCCCTTGTAGTATGAACCGTCAACCTTGCTTTGAATGATATAAACGTAATACATAAAAAAAGCCCCTTTTATAGGGGCTAAGTGCGGACCGGACGGGACTCGAACCCGCGACCTCCGCCGTGACAGGGCGGCATTCTAACCAACTGAACTACCGATCCAAAAATTCATTTTCAATTCAAAGTCGTATCGGGTATGAACCCGTCCCCAATGCTTTGGGGGATAACAGTGCGGCATTCTAACCAACTGAACTATCGATCCGTTGCATTTTCGGGTTGCAAAGATAAGGGTAAAGATTTTTCTTAAACAAAAATATTTTAGAACAAATTAAATACTCTAATTCCCCTAAATAATATTCTTATTCCATTCCTTTTGTTGATTTTAACTACTACCCTTTCACTTCAAAATCTATAAAAGGCTTTCCATCAAAAGGAGCATTGGCTTGGTGCAGTGCTTTTTCATGAGCCTGCCTTATGGTTACCCTTTTGGTTTTTATATTGGGTAAAATTTTGTTTCTGTCACCTATAAAAAATACGTTGCCTTTTGTTTTTCGAATCAGTTCGGCACCTATTAAATCATTGGGCATAGTGTTAAGCCAACCCGATTGTATTTTATTAAAATCAAGAGTAACCATTGCAGCAAAATCTTTGTTACCCATCATTTCAAGCCCGTTGGCTTTGGCTGTTCCATTTTGGCTAAGGTGGTGCCCTACTTTGTATAATACAGTATTGTTTAGAAAATATTCAGCATTTTTATTTTCGGTTTTGCCATTTATTTTTACCGGCCATTCCAAACCTGTGTGCCAGCTTTCCCAATTGTCAAGTTCTGAATCACCGGGAAATAAAAGGACCTTCTCACTATCTTCAAATTGTATTGCAAGTGCAAGACTTGTATTATTGATGTTTTTTTCTAGTTTTAATGCTATGCTTCCTGCACCCAACAGCCAATCGCTATCAATTTTACGCCACTCATTTCCATTGCTATATAGCTGCTGAATGGGGTCATTTTTATCAATACTTTCATATTCACTTTCAAAAGGCAGTTGAGATGCTTCGCTTTCCACTCCATCTTCGGCCAATGCTGATAGAAATGCAAATTCGGTTGTGCTTTTCTTTTCACGTTTTGTGTAATTATCTGCATCATTACTCAAGTGCTTCATTTCTTTGGGTGGACCAAGTACATAAAACTTTATTCCTTTTGCTGCAACAAAATCTCCTTTTACTTCTCCCGGTTCTAAAAATTCAACTTCTGTATCAGGTTTAATAATGTTGTATTCTATCAGCAAGTCTTCCATTGTTGGCATTGGACTGCCGGGTATGTTAGTTTTAACAACATTAAGAGCATTAAGTCCGGCTAATGATTGAATGAAATGTTTTTTCCCATCCAGCATAAAATCTCCCTTGAGTTCATTTTTAAATTGCTTGTCAAAATGGCCTGTATCTAAGTATGCGCCCAATTTTTGCGTTGCAGAATTAAGTGCCATTGCCATTTTGCTGTTATTAGCCCTTATACTATTTGCAAAGCGGTTTTCTTTATCTTCTGTCCATGCAAACCAAACTTTTTTGAATTTAAACTTGTCAAAAAGGTCTTTGCATTTTTCAAATCCATTCATGTGATCTGCATGTTCATGAGATACAACAAGCAGGTCTATAGTGCCGCCGGTTATTTTTTTTAAATCTTTTACCAGTGGATCAAAATCATCTTTGCCACCGTTTATACAACCACAGTCAATCATCATTTTGAAGCTAACACTTCTACCTTTTTTAAATTGAAGTAAAAAGAAGTCTCCTGTGCCTGCCCTGTACATTCGAACATTAATTGAAGAAACTTTTGCTGTATTTGTTGTTGATTTTGCCATTGCTAATTATTAATGAGTATGTAAAAAATTAAAAGGCTCGTTAAACGAATTGCACTTATTCATTCCGAAGTATGCCTGAAAACGGCTTTGTTCTGAAGAAGGTTCATTAATGTAGTTGTATATAGCCATACAACGGTTTTTATCTAACTGATGTATTTTATTTTTCAATGCTTCTACATCCAGCAAAGGTTTGCTGATGGCATACTTTAATTTAAGGCTATCCAGATCAAAAATAAGGGTACAGCCACCGCATATTTCGGTTGCGTCTTTTGAACTGTCTTTTACCAGATTTTGAATTCCTTTTCTGTCTTTTTTTAATTTTACTTTTGTCCGTTGAACCAGCGTAACTATAATTTGGTTGCTGTTATTACCTGTTGGTCCTACCCGTGAGGCCAGATGCAGGGAGTGTACAGAAAAAGAAGGCCAATTGCCTCCATAAGCATTTGAAGAGGAAATTCCCAGAGCTTCCCAGTTAGCGCTGTACATTAATCCGGTAAGCTTCTCAAACCCAATGATGTTTTCAAATTTTGCACTTAATCTTCTGTGCAAACCATATACTTTTTGGTCTTCATTATAATTGCCGGCAATGTATTTTTTATTGGTTTCGTAAATATCTTTTCGGGTAATTTTATAAGCCATTTCACTGCTATATTCCCTAAAAAATTTCACCAATATTTCTACTACTCCACTTATCTCGGTGGTTTTTGCCAAAGGATAACTTAAGCTTTCTACAGATAGATGTTTTATTCCCGTAGGGTAAATACCTCTTTTACGAAATGCGTCAATAAATGCCAAACGGTAATCTCTGTTGTCATCAGAAACCAGATCTGTGTCGGCAGTAATTATTCCTCTTAAAAAATCGCCGAAATTAATATCAACCGGCGGGCAATAATCTATAGCCCTGATGCACATATTTAATACATGCTTTGATGTTTTTGCCGCTTCCGCGGAAAGTCTGTTTACCAGATCGGGATGTAATTCACCTTTGGGTAATACTCCGGAACCACCTGTTGCAATCCGAAGCAGATCACCTATCCGGCTTTTGTAAAGGGTAATGAATGCTTCAAATACTGCAGATACCAGAATAGACCCTCTTTCATGCGGTTCAAATATTGTTTGGTATTCGTCTCCGTTAGGTATTTTGGGTGACCATTGTCCGGTTTCATTATCAAAAGTACCAATGGCATCACGTAGGGCACCATAGCTTCCAATTGCAATTCCAAATTCCTGCGCCAGTTTGCCTAAAAGGTTTTGTGAAGCAAGGTCTCCACGTGTTGCTGCAATCTGACTTTTTAATACTTCAGGAAATGTGAAATGTTGAAAAAGTGCTACAATATCTGCAAATGCTTCATGAAAAGCAAGTACATCAGGATTGGTATCCTCAGTGTACTTACGATGAAGGCCGTCAAGTATTGCATGTGTTGTTTCATGTGCAATAATGTCGTGACTTAAGCAGGTGAAAGTTAAGTTTTCGGGCATCTGCAGGGTAACATCTGCAGGCTGTGCCGAAAAATATCCAAAAAGCAGTGCTTTTTTTTGAGGACTGTAAAATGCATTTGCATCCCGTAAAGCATGTGGGTAAATGCGTAATGCAGGTACATATTCTTCAAGATCTTTTCTTTTTGTTTCTACTTTGTTTTTCTTGTTTGCTTGAGGATCAGATTTTAACCGGTGAGGGCTCCATAATACCAATCTGCCAAGTCCGCTTTCAAAATTTTTTATGGTAGTCATTGCAACTGCATATACCATTTGTTGGTGAAACTGCGGATTGCTGCCCGATGGTTCTAAACCATCCTGTGCCAATATATAGGGGTGATTTAGATTTACCGGTGAATAAAATTTATTGACCGTAGGGTCATAATCTATAACCTCAAGATATTCACCACAAGGGCCGGGTTTTATTCCTCCTTCAACATTTTCTTCCCAGGGTATTTTATAGGTGATATCATTGATAAGGGCCGTATCAATCTTTAATGAAAAAGAGGGATCAAAAGCGTAGCCTCTTAGCTTTCTGAAAGGAGGTTTTTTTATCATGAAATTTTTATTAATGAGGGACAATATAATTTCACCTGTAATTCTGTTAAGCAGCCAGCTTGTAACATCAGGCTATCTGTTTGTTCCTTGGTAAGGGCTGTTAGATTAGTACCTACTTTGCGGGCTATTTCTCTTTGTTCCTGAGTATGTTTAATAATACTGTTATATCCTGTTTTGTTGATAAGATAGTCTGTAATTTCTTTTTCATATTGCCGCGGATTGGCTATCCATTCTGCTTTTAATTGATGGGCATCTATTACAGATTGGGTTATCTGTTTAGAAGCAAGATTGTCAATAAAGCCCGGGATACAGTTTTCTATATCCCATGCCAATGAAAAGTAGGCAATTTGCTTTTTTGTAGTTGCTGCATTTTCATAAACATCCTGCACCATCTGCGCTTTTTTTAACCGGGACATAAATGTGTCAACTGTGGAGATGAGCAATGAAATTGTATTGTTTAGAATTTGCTCACCCTGGCTTCCACCTCCTGCATCGCTTGTTATAATGTAGTCACACTCGTATTGGCCATGCTGCATAATTTTATGAATACCCTGATTATCATATACTCCACCATCTACCAATAGCGGGTGATGTTTTTTTGAATCTTCTTTATTTTCAAAAAATGTTTTATCAATTTTTACGGGGGTAAATGCAAAAGGAACGCATGAAGAAGCCATTACTGCACGGGCAACAGGAAAATTTGCTGCCCTAAATTTAACCGGGGGCTTCATGTACTGATAGGTAGAATCCTGCATCCATCTTTTTGAAAAAGTAAACGGCCTGGATGTTTGCAAATTAGTAGAACCAATTACTAAAACCGGATGATCAGGTAAATCACTTAATTTCTTTTGAGAAAAAAAGAAATCATTGTAAATCGTTTCAATTCTATTGCTTACAGGAAAAATAAAAAACTGAAATTTTAATAGCAGGTAAATAAAAAAAGCAAGCAATACTGGAAATAACCAAGCCATTGGTGTAAACAAAAAGAAAAATGCCGGCGCAAAAAAAAGTAAAAAGAAGAACAACAATTTTAAAAAAGTAAAGGAGAATAATACCTTTTTAACCACATCTTTTTTCTGTAAGGCATTATAGAGGCTTTCTTTAAAATTATCATAGTTATCTTTTTGAAGGCAATAATACCCTCCCGTAATTGAGCCTCCTGAAATTGTGGAAATAACGTCTGATTCCTGAAGAATATTCATTTCCTGCAACTTATTTAGGGTACCCAAATGAAATGCTGCTGCCCTATAGCCTCCCCCGGAAAGGGATAAACCTATTTTATTTTGAAGGGTTGTCATAAATAATTGGTTTTGGCATATCGAATATACCTAATTTAACAATATGCGGTGCTCTTATGAATATTTTATTTTATTTATAATACTTAAAATTAATAAAATATATTATTACCAAAATGTCAGAAGAAAAAATTTGCTTTAATTAAAATTTTAATATTTATTCTATATGTAATTCATATTCAGATTTGAAATATACTTAAATTATTTCTGCTTTCCTTTAACGTAATACTTTTTTATCTTTTGAAACGTTTATCCTATACTTTTTGCTAGTCAAGTTCTATTATAAGTGATAGTTGCGTATGATTTTAATAAATATGTATTACAATTTTTGTATTTAGTGAGGGTGATTATCTAAAAACTTTAAATCTTAAATCTGGAAAAAATCCATATAGTGGAAATGCGATCTAAAATAAATTATCATAACAATATGAATATTAATAAGTTATGTTTTGGCATTTAATAAGCATTAGTAGAGTTGAATTTCTATAAAACTTATAATAATATAAAATCATAATATGTATTAATTCCAGTATTTATAAAAATTGTTTTAAATAGTAATACCTTAAATTTCTCAAATGAACCAATTCAAGAAAGCGAAACTCATTATTTTATCGCTTTTCCTCTTTGTTATTTCGACCAACTTATATTCTCAAGTTGCTATAACAGCTGTAAACAGTACATACAATACAGCAACTACCGGGCTGACTTATTCAGCTACGGGGGCTGTTGGTTCTCCATTAGCCGGTAATACTTACACGTATAATTTTGGAACCCTTAGCGGTAGTACCAACAATAATCGACAGCTAAACAATTTTACCGCAGGTGGAAGTACCTTTTCTTTTGTAAATCTACCAGGGCAATTTGTTAAACTCAGGAGGGTTGATAATGCAGTAGTAACGGGAGTAAGAAACCTTCGTTTTAGCGAAGGACTTATTACGGGAACCACCGTTAATATAGTAAATGAATACAATGATGACATGGAAGTATTTTTTAATGGAAATACCAACTTCAATTCCGGTTCAGATAACCTGTTTGCCAACCAGGGCGATGGAAATGGCAACAATAATAATGTTGAAAGACTAGATGTAATTTTCCCTTCAGGGGTTTCTGCATCCGATAATACCAGATTTGGTTTTGCTATTTTTGAAAGAGGCACAGTAAGTGCTCATGACCCTGTAAAGGTGGCGCTTATTTTATCCGTTGACGGTTCAGGTAATCCAACAAGCTATTCAACCGTACTTTCACTCACCACAGCTAATTATGGTGCTGCTGACCCAATTGCTGCTGCTAATTATGTTATATCAAGAAGAGATAATGCAGTTGATGCAAGATTAAAGGTATCTACCACGACCAATCAAAATATAGCGGGTATTTTTATTCGAATTTCAGATTTCGGCATTCCTAATAACACTAACATTTACGGTTATTCAATTATTCCAAACGATTTTACAGGATCTACTTCTGCAGATATCATAGCATTTAACAATGCAACTTTTTATCCCACCAATACCAGTTCGGCTACAGGTACAGGGGGTATTGATCTGGTTAGTGCAACTGGTGTGTTTCAATCAGGAAGCGTTATTAACAGAACAGTATCCGGCAGTGTTTTTAATGACGTGAATGGATTAACGAACGCATTGGTTGATGGTGCAGGAACAAACGGAGGTGGCCTTAATGCTATTTTGGTTGATAACGTTACAGGTCTTGTTGTTAATTCAATTGCCGTCACAGCTACAGGAGCTTATTCTTTTGGTGCAGTAGCGAATGGTACCTATACCGTAAGAATTAGTACGATACCCGGGACATTAGGTTCACCCCCACCTGCAGTTATATTACCTACAGGTTGGGTAAATACAGGTGAAGGTACAGCAGCAGCAGGCGATGGCACGGTTAATGGAATTACAAATACTTTTGTATTTAGTGGAGGGGTTTTAAACAATGTTAACTTTGGTATCGAACAAACCCCTACCCCTGCAACTTTATCAGCAGCGAGCCAGACCAATCCGGGAGGTACAACGAGTGTAGCAGTACCTGCGGCCACATTTGGTGCAACAGATGTGAGTGGAGGAACCATATCATCTTTAAGGATCAGTTCCTTCCCTACCAATGCAACAACGATTACAATAAATGGCACAACTTATACATCGGGCACATTCCCCGGTGGCGGCGTAACGGTACCCACCAACGCTGCCGGTCAGCCCACACAGGCTATCACCATAGATCCTATTGATGGTGCTGTAACTTCAGTGATTACTTATTATGCCACAGACAATGCTGGTAAAGAGTCTTCGGTGACTGGCACAGCCAGCATGCCGTTTACTACGGTCACTGTAAGTGGTAATGTATATAATGATGTCAATGGCTTAAACAATGCCTTAGTTGACGGAGCCGGTACCAATGCCGGCGGCCTCAATGCCATCTTGGTAGACAATGCAGGCAATGTAGCTGCTACGGCAGTAGTAGGAGCAGGAGGAACTTATTCATTCCCATCCGTAAATGGCGGAACCTACACGGTAAGAATAACTACTGCCACCGGCACAGTAGGTGCAGCGGCCCCTGCGGTTACGCTTCCTTCCGGATGGGTAACGACCGGCGAAGGCACAACGGCAGCAGGAGATGGCACACCTAACAGTATAACCAATACGTTCAATGTTACCAATGCCAATATTACGGGAGTAAACTTTGGAATCGAGCAGACGCCTACACCTTCTGCTTTATCAGCAGCGAGCCAGACCAATCCGGGTGGAACAACGAGTGTAGCAGTACCTGCTGCCACCTTTGGTGCAACCGATCCAAGTGGAGGAACCATAACCAGCATACGCATTAGTTCCTTCCCGACCAATGCAACAACGATTACGATAAACGGAACAACATATACATCGGGTACTTTCCCCGGTGGTGGCGTAACTGTACCCACCAATGCTTCAGGTCAGCCTACACAAGCTATTACCATCGACCCGGTTGATGGAGGCATTACAGCTGTCATAACCTATTATGCTACAGATAATGCCGGCAAAGAGTCTTCGGTGACTGGCACAGCCAGCATGCCCTTTACTTTATCTGTTAGTGGTAATGTTTTCAATGATGTTAACGGATTAAATAATGCCTTGGTAGACGGAGCCGGTACCAATGCCGGAGGTTTAAATGCAATTTTAGTGAATGGGGCCGGCAATGTTGTCGCCACCACTGCAGTTGGTGCGGGTGGTACTTATTCATTTTCAGGAATTGTAAACGGCAGCTATACTGTATTATTAAGTACTACTGCCGGAACTATTGGTTTACCTGCACCTGCAGCCTCACTTCCCTCCGGATGGGTAAATACGGGTGAGGGTACTGCAGCAGCCGGAGATGGAACCGTAAATGGAGTGACGGCGATTAACGTAACCACTGTAAATATCACCGGAGTAAACTTTGGAATAGAGCAAACGCCAACACCTTCTGCTTTATCAGCAGCGAGCCAGACCAATCCTGGTGGAACAACAAGTGTAGCGGTACCTGCGGCCACCTTTGCCGCAACGGATCCAAGTGGAGGAACCATAACCAGCATACGTATTAGTTCTTTCCCTACCAATGCAACAACGATAACAATAAATGGAACAACATACACATCGGGTACATTCCCCGGTGGCGGCGTAACGGTACCCACCAATGCTTCAGGACAGCCCACACAGGCCATCACGATTGACCCTGTTGATGGAGCTGTAACTTCAGTGATTACTTATTATGCTACAGACAATGCCGGCAAAGAGTCTTCAGTGACTGGCACAGCCAGCATGCCGTTTACTACGGTTACCGTAAGTGGTAATGTATATAATGATGTCAATGGCTTAACAAACTCATTAGTTGACGGAGCCGGTACCAATGCCGGCGGCCTCAATGCTATCTTGGTAGACAATGCAGGCAATGTAGCTGCAACCGCGGTAGTAGGAGCAGGAGGCACATATTCCTTCCCGTCCGTCAATGGCGGAACCTACACGGTAAGAATAACTACTGCCACAGGCACAATTGGTGCAGCGGCCCCTGCGGTTACACTTCCCTCTGGATGGGTAACTACCGGTGAAGGCACGGCAGCAGCCGGAGATGGTACGCCAAACAGTATTACCAATACGTTCAATGTCACCAATGCAAATGTAAGTGGCGTTAACTTTGGAATAGAACAAACCCCTACACCTTCTGCCTTATCAGCAGCGAGCCAAACCAATCCTGGTGGAACAACGAGTGTAGCGGTACCTGCGGCCACTTTTGGCGCAACCGATCCAAGTGGAGGAACCATAACCAGCATACGCATTAGTTCCTTCCCTACCAATGCAACAACGATAACAATAAATGGAACAACATATACATCGGGTACATTCCCCGGTGGTGGCGTAACGGTACCCACCAATGCTGCCGGACAGCCCACACAGGCTATTACCATCGACCCGGTTGATGGAGCTGTAACTTCAGTGATTACTTATTATGCCACAGACAATGCGGGCAAAGAGTCTTCGGTGACTGGCACAGCCAGCATGCCGTTCGCTACAGTTACGGTAAGTGGTAATGTATACAATGATATTGATGGCTTAACAAACTCATTAGTTGACGGAGCTGGTACCAATGCCGGCGGCCTCAATGCCATCTTGGTAGACAATGCAGGCAATGTAGCAGCAACCGCAGTAGTAGGAGCAGGAGGAACATATTCCTTCCCTTCGGTAAATGGCGGAACGTACACGATAAGAATAACAACTGCCACAGGCACAATTGGTGCAGCGGCCCCTGCGGTTACGCTTCCTTCCGGATGGGTAACGACTGGCGAAGGTACGGCAGCAGCCGGCGATGGTACACCTAACAGTATTACCAATACGTTCAACGTAACCAATGCCAATATAAGTGGAGTTAATTTTGGAATTCAGCTAAACGACAATGACAACGACGGCATAGCAGACAATATAGATATAGACGATGACAATGATGGTATCCCTGATCTTATCGAAAATGGTGGCTTTGATTTAATGGGAGATACGGATGGAGATGGTACGCCCAACTATTTAGACCCCACTCCGGGAGCAGGGCAACCTGCATTTGTAGATGCAAATAGTGATGGCATTAATGATTATTACGATGCAGACAAAGATGGTATACCAGATAATTTAGACCTTGATGCAGACAACGATGGCATACCTGATTTGGTAGAAGCCGGTGGTATAGATACAAATGGCGATGGGGTAATAGACAACCTCACCGATACGGATGGCGATGGTTTAATGGATACTTACGATGCAAGTACTGGCGGAGTAAACATAGCCAACCTGGATACAGATGGCGATGGCATCCCTAACTATAAAGATTTAGACAGCGACAACGACGGTATACCCGATGTGGTAGAAGCCGGCGGTACAGATGCCAACAACGATGGCCGTATAGACGG
>JAYTDC010000005.1:0-45132 GCA_043736115.1 Segetibacter sp.
TAATGGACAAGGCTTACGTTGATTTTGAGCGTCTTTATACAATCAAACAAGAGAAAGCATACTTCGTTGTAAGAGCAAAAGAAAACCTGCAATTTAAACGTATAAAATCCAGAGCGCCTGACAAGAAAATGGGCATTCTTTGTGATCAGGATATCTTACTTACAGGAATCAACAGTAGTAACAGATACCCAGAACCTTTAAGACGCATCAAATTTTATGATGCTGAATTCGAAAGAGCATTTGTGTTTTTAACCAACAACTTCAAAATAAAAGCACAAACAGTAACTCAACTTTATAAGCACCGATTGGGCATTGAGTTGTTCTTCAAATGGATTAAGCAAAATCTGAAAGTTCAATCCTTTTGGGGTTTTAGTGAGAACGCAGTAAAAACTCAAATCTGGATTGCTATATAAGTTTATGTGCTGGTATTAATAGCAAGAAAGAAACTTAAGCTAACAAACTCTCCGTATGAAATTATACAATACATTAGTCTGGCTCCTTTCGAAAAAAGGTCATTACACCATGTGTTTTTAAACATAGAAAATCAAGATGTCAAAGAACTAAAATATATTCAATTGAAAATCATTTAATTAAGACGCAACGCTAGTGCAATTTTATGATAAATGGGTAATTTTTATTATTAAGCTTTAATCAAAGAACGAATATTTTTTTCAGCTTTTTGCCATTTTATCTTTGTTGGTATAGCTTTGACAGCTGATTTGAGAAAATAGATTATGACCAATTTCATTCCCATCTTTCCATTAGGCATTGTTGTTTTTCCCGGCGAAAAACTGAACCTGCACATTTTTGAACCCAGGTACAAACAATTGATTACAGATTGTTTTGCAGAGGGGAAACCCTTTGGTATGCCTACTGTATTAAAAACCGGCGTAAGCGAATACGGGACATTACTTGAAGTAAACGAAATTGTAGAAATTTATGATGATGGTAAAATGGACATCAGAACAGAAGGGTCATTTGTGTTTAGAATTTTGGAAATGGTAAAAACATTGCCTGACAAATTATACAGCGGGGCCATTGTTAACTATCCGGCAAATAGTGACCGATTACATGAATCATTGCAAAAAGCTGTTGCTTCTGCATTGCACGAATTGCATACAATTCTGCAATTAAAGAAAGATTTTAAAAAGCCTGCCGAATTACTTACTTCTTATGATATGGCTCATCATGCGGGTCTATCAGTTGAGGAAGAATATGAATTTTTAAGCCTTTTTCGCGAAGACCAAAGATTGGAATACCTCAAACGCCATCTTGCAAAAGTGCTGCCCGTAGTAAGTGAAATGGAATCGTTGAAAGAAAAAATAAAACTGAACGGGCATTTTAAAAATTTATCAGGCAATTTTGATATATAAAGAAGTTTAAGGTTTAAGGTTTAGTGTTTAATCCAACAAAACATTAATAACTACTAAAGAATAAACACCAATTACCGTTAATACTAAACTCCTAAATTGCAACCCACAATTAATTTCAAACAACAAAACATAAGTTAAACATTAAACCCTAAACATTAAACTTCTAATAACCTTAAACATTAAACCCCAATAAACCCTAAATGACTACCCTCTGCCTTGATTTTGGAAATACTCGGATGAAATATGCCATTTTCATCAATGGAGTTTTTAGTAAAGAAGGAGCTTTGGAAAATGATTCGGCTTTAGAAGTAAAAACCTTAGTAGAAGAGAATAAGGTTGAAAAATCAATTCTTTCATCCGTTATAAATCATTCAACAGAAATAGAAGAGGTACTTAGTAATCATACAACCTTTCACAAGTTGTCTATACAAAGCAAACTACCTATAACTTCTCCGGTTGGTAAACCGCAAACGATTGGCGCAGACAGGTTAGCCGTGGCAGTAGCAGCCGTTTCTTTGTTTCCAAAAGAAAATAATCTTGTAATTGTGTTGGGTAGCTGCATTACTTATAATTTTATTAATAAATATCATGAGTTTATTGGCGGCAGCATATCGCCGGGTATGGAAATGAGGTTCAAATCATTGGAACATTATACAGCCAAACTGCCTTACGTACAGGCCGAATGGAATTTTCCGCTCATGGGTTACGATACCAAAACAAATGTGCAAAGCGGAGTCATACATGGCATATCCAATGAAATTGATGGAGTTATAAGGTTATATAAAGAAAAATTCAACAAGTTTAACGTCCATTTAACCGGGGGTGACACTGCCTTTTTTGGTTCGCTACTTAAAAACAAGATATTTGCAGACCCTTATTTAATTTACAAAGGCCTCTATGCAATCAGTGAGTACAATCAATAAATCAAAGCTTTACTTTCTTTCATTTTTTTTAATAGCCTCTTTTTTTGGAAACGCCCAGGAAAATTCACCTTTTTCCAGGTACGGCTTAGGCGATCTTGTTCCTTCCCAAAATATTGTGAACAGGGCAATGGGTGGCTTTAACAGCACGTATTCTTCTTCTAATAGTATTAATTTTTCCAATCCTGCCAGCTACTCAGGTTTTTCAGTTGTTAATTACGATATTGGAATAACACTTGAAAGTCGTTCGCTACGTAGTGCAAACCCTGTTGAGAAATACAATTCGGTTAATTTATCGCCATCCTACGTATCATTGGGACTGCCGGTGAGCATTAAACATAAAATTGGCCTTGCATTCGGAATAATGCCACTTACAAAAGTTAATTATAACATTAATGAAAGCAAAAGAATTAACGACGGAAAGGACAGTATTCTTTCCCTTTATGAGGGTGAAGGTGGTTTGTATCAGGGCTTTGTAGGTATTGCTAAAAGATGGAAAGGTTTGAGTGTTGGTATCAACACAGGTTTATTGTTTGGCAGAAAAGATATTGTAACAAGAACCATAGTGATAGACAGTTTTCTGACCTATAAATCCAATTCAAGCGACAATACTTCTTTCAATCACTTGTTCCTGAATTTTGGATTGCAATACGAAGACACGTTAGGTAGGAAGGGTAAGTTAACAACTATCAAATTTGGTTTTTCCGGCAATATGAAACAAAAATTGTCCGGCAACAAAATCATTAACCGCGAAACTTATACATACGATATCAACGACAACCCTATAACAATTGATAGTGTATACAATTCCGGTAGCCAATCAGGAACCTTAACCTTACCTGCATCATACACGGCCGGCTTTAGTATTAATGGGCTGGGTCTTGATAAAGGATTGTTGTACCAGAAAAGTATGATAGGCATTGAGTACACAACTTCCAAATGGTCCCAATTCCGAAATTTTGGTGAACCCGACAGGCTTATCAATAGCTGGCAGGCAAGAATAGGCGGACAATTAACCCCTAAAGTTATTTATGATAAAAGCTATTGGAGCCTGGTATCTTACAGAGCAGGTTTCTATTTTGGCAAAGAAGCAGTAAATGCTGACGGAAACGAATTGCCCGTGTACGGCATTACAATTGGTGCCGGATTTCCGCTGCTTAAATACAGAAGCTACGACTATCAGTCAACAGTATTAAACACAACTTTTGAAATTGGCAAAAGAGGAAATAGCAAAAACAATATCACAGAGAGTTTCTTTAGGTTTGCGGTTAGTGTAAACCTTAGTGATCGTTGGTTTATAAAACGCAGATATGATTAAGCAGATTTTTCATCAATACAAAATATTGGCAGCCCTAATTACAGGCTGCTTTTTTGTTTTTTCGTGTGAAAATGATATCAATAAAGTCAGAGACCTCAATAAGAAATCTGTAGGTATAGAAGAAGGTAAACAAATAGAAAGTTACCTAAGTCAGAATGGAAGAGTGAAAGCCAAATTGATGGCACCGTTAATGTTGCGCTATCTTTTAGATACCCCAAAAGTGGTATTTCCAAAAACTTTAAGAGTAGATTTTTTTAACGACAGCACAAAGCTTGACAGTAAACTCTTTGCCAAATATGGTCAGTACCTTGAAAATGATAACAAAGTATTTTTAAAGGACAGTGTGGTAGTGTTTAACATAACCGGCGATACCTTATTCTGCCAGGAGTTATATTGGGATCAGGTAAAAGCAATTTTTTATACCGAAAAAAATGTCATCATCCACAAGCCCGACCAAAAGGTTTATGGCAACGGTCTTATAGCTGATCAAAGTTTTAAGTGGTTTACAATTAAGCATCCGCACAACAGTTTTTTAAAGATTGCAGACAGCTCTTTTATCGGACAATAATACTTTAATTTTTAGGTCGGTTTAATTGTTTTTCAAAGAACATCCAAAATGGTCTTGGTCGTTTCTTGATAGTATAGTTGCCACTGATGTAAGTGGTTATATGATCCATGGCTTCATCGTAATTATCGGTCAGTAGTACTAATTGCAAATCAGCTTCGCTAATGGTTTTTTCTTTAGAAAGAAAGGTCATGTAATCCATCAGAGGTTGGTAATATTCTTTTCCATACAATACTATCGGGAACTGTGTTATGGTCTTGGTTTGTACAAGTGTAAGGGTTTCAAAAAACTCATCCATAGTACCAAACCCACCGGGCATAATGATAAATGCATAAGAGTATTTAACCAGCATTGTTTTACGCACAAAGAAATGCTTGAACGTGAGTGAAGTATTAACATAAAGGTTTTCCTTTTGCTCAAACGGAAGTTGAATATTGCAGCCTACAGAGTATCCTCCGTTTTCATAAGCACCACGGTTGGCGGCTTCCATGACACCCGGCCCACCACCTGTTATTGTTGTAAAACCGATTTCTGCTATTCGTTTACCAAACATCCTGGCGGCATCATAATACTTGTGGCCTTCCTGAAAACGGGCAGAACCAAACACTGTAATGCAGGGGCCTATATAATGTAGCTTTCTTACTGCAGTAATCATTTGCCAAAAAACTTTTAATGCAAAGACTAATTCCTGTGTACGACTTTTAGGGCCTTCGAGATATTCCTCTACACGGTTCGAAATAATTTTTTTTGTTTTAGCCATAGGTTAAAATTGGGCAATTATTTTATAGGTACAAATGAACCACTAAATTGCAGTATTAAATTGTGAATATGCGCATTATTTCTTACAACGTAAACGGAATCAGAAGTGCAATAAAAAAAGGTTTTATAGATTGGCTTGCTACCAAACCTGCAGACATTATTTGCCTTCAGGAAGCAAAAGCACAATTTAGCGATATAGACATTGCTTCAATTGAAAATGCGGGTTATAAGAGTCATTGGTTTTGTGCACAAAAGAAAGGCTACAGCGGCGTAGGTATTTTGTCTATTAAAATTCCTTCGAATGTAGTTTGTGGTAATAGTATTGAACAAAGCGACTTTGAAGGCCGTGTTATTCGGGCAGATTTTGGCGATGTTACTATCATCAATGCTTATTTCCCCTCCGGCACAACAGGTGAGTTAAGACAGACCTATAAATATCAATGGCTCGATGAATTTCTGGACTATTTGAATGAATTACGAAAAAGCCGACCTAAGCTTATCATTTGCGGCGACTATAATATTGCTCATAAGGAAATAGACATACACAGCCCAAAAACCAATAAAAAAACAAGTGGATTTTTACCCGAAGAAAGAGCATGGTTTGATAAGTTTTTAGAAAATGGCTATGCTGATGGATTCAGGGAGGTAAACAAAGAACCTCATCAATATACATGGTGGAACCAACTACGCCCAAGCATAAGGGAAGAAAATAAAGGTTGGCGTATTGATTACATAAGTGTTACTGAAAACTTAAGACAGTTAATTATAGATGCAAAAGTTTATCCTATGGTCAAGCATAGCGACCACTGTCCGGTTTATCTTGAAATAAAATTATAAGTCACCATCTAATGCTTTGATAATTCTGGCATCTAAAGGAGAAATGCCTGAACCGAAAATGTAAGTTAGTTTGCCATTTTCATCAATCAGGTATTTTGTAAAATTCCATGCAGGTTGGTAATTATTCCACCCATTTAGAAATTCGTGGGTGAGCCATTCAAAAACTTTATTTTGGGCATTTGTTTTACGGACACATGTTTTTTCTGTTAAATCAAAATCAATCATAAAATTAATTGAACAAAAATTTGCTATTTCCTCATTGCTTCCTGTTTCCTGTTCTTTAAAATCATTTGAGGGAAAACCAATAATACACAACCTGTCCTTAAATTGCTCATGTAGTTTTTGAAATTCGCCTAATTGAGCGGTATAGCCACAATCTGATGCTGTATTTACAACAAGCACCTTTTTACCCTTGAATTGATTAAAATCAATTGTTTTACCATTAATTTTTGTAGCATTGAGCGTGTAAAAAGAAACAGGAATAATTATGTGTGGAGGGCTTTTAAAAATTTGATTGTTCAGGCGAATTAATTTTCCCCCATTTATTAATGCAGGATAAAATGTATTCATTAATTTTTGCCGAAATGTCATTTACGTTATATTTATTCTTAATTGTTCAAACTGACAATATATAGACAGCTTATTTTTGTTATTGTTGCAAATTACGCTAAACTTCATGCCATAAATTATTGAAATGCAATATGATCACAACTATTTTATGGAGCAGGCTATACAGCAAGCTAAAGATGCGTATGAATTGGACGAAGTTCCAATAGGGGCTATTTTGGTAATGAATAATAAAATTATTGCCCGGGCACATAATCAGGTAGAACAACTAAAAGACCCTACAGCCCACGCCGAAATACTTGTTATAACTGCGGCATGTAACGGGCTTGGCTCCAAATACCTGCCCGAGGCAACGCTTTATGTTACGGTAGAACCCTGTCATATGTGTGCCGGGGCACTTTATTGGAGCAAAGTAAAAAGGGTTGTTTTTGGAACTTTTGATCCTAAACAAGGTTATCAACATTTTTGCGGCAACAAAAGCCCTTTTCATACAAAAACAGAGATTACTCCCGGAATATTGGCTAATGAATCTGCACTATTAATAAAAAAATTTTTTAAAGAAAAAAGATAGGCTGTTTTTTTTAGTACAGATTGCATTCAAAACTTCGTTATGGTAATTTATAATAATAAAACAAAAATGTAACAAACCCAAATTGTTAATGTAGCCGTACATTCATTTGTCATTATCATTCACTTTTTATATTTACAAACTTTAAAAACATTTTTTAGGATCACCCTTTTTTTTAATGCAAACTTTTACAAGAATATTTATTGCTTTCTATGTTTTTATAATGTGCGGCGTGTATTTTCAATCTTTTGGTCAAATAATTGAAAAAGCTCCTTCATCTCCCGTTGCAGTTGATACAATTTCCTTGGGTTCTAAAGAACAGGTTTCGGTTCAGATAAATGACATTTTTCTTTCAGGATACAAACGCACCAAACCATATATAATTTTACGAGAGGTACCTTTTAAAAAAGGCGAAATACTAACCGTAAATGAATTAAATACAAAATTAAGATTGTGTAAACAACAACTAATTTACACCACTTTGTTTGTAGATGTAGAAGTTACTCCTATTAAGGTGGATAGTGCCCATGTATTTATTTACATTCATGTTAAAGAACGTTGGTACCTTTTTCCTATACCGTATTTCAAAATTGTAAGCCGAAATTTTAATACCTGGTGGTATGAGCAAAATCATAGCCTTCAAAGAGTTGAATATGGATTGAAATTTCAACAAAATAATGCAACAGGAAGAAATGACAATCTTAATTTATGGTTTATAAATGGCTATACACAGCAAATGAGTTTAAGGTACGACAATCCAAATATGGGTAAAAATCTGCAGCATGGTTTCAATATTGGTTTTGGCTATCGCAGAAATCGTGAGTTGAATTACGACATGGATTCTATACTATCAAATAAATGGGGCTTTTATAAAGAAGAGGATAGATTTCTCATTACACAAGGTTATTTAGATTTTACCTATACCTACAGGCCTGCAATACGTACACGCCATTCAATTAAAGCAGGTTATGGCAGCTATAGTGTTGATTCTTCTGTTGTAAAATTAAATCCTGATTACTTTGGTAAATCAATAACAAAAATCCGCTATTTTGATATTGGATATAATATTTCCTACGCCAATCTTGATTATAGCCCATATCCCATGAAAGGCTTTGCCGGTGAAGTTCATATAGAAAACAGGTTTGGAAAAAATTCAAACTATTTACAATTAACTGCCCGCAGCAATAACTGCTTTAAACTGGGCAGGCAGTCCTCATTTCAATTACAAAGTGTTGGCATAATCAGAACTCCTGTTAATCAATCTTATGTTAACAATTCACTTATGGGTTCTGCAGATGTTTATATGCGTGGACTTGAGTATTATGTGGTACAGGGTGTTGCAGGAGGAATAGCAAGAGGTACAATTAGAAATGAATTACTATCCTTTAATATATTGAATCCTTTCAAAAGCAAATCACACGATAAAATACCTTTTAGGCTTTTTATAAAAGCCTATGGCGATTTAGGTTATTCTTATCTGCCCAACCCCGGCATTAGTGTTTTAAACAACAAACTATTAAGAACATGGGGGCTTGGTGTTGATATAATAACATTTTACGACGTTGTCATTAGATTTGAATACACTTACAATCAGTTAGGAGAACGTGATTTATTCTTTCATAATCAAACGGATTGGTAAACAACCATTCACTTTTATATTTAGGGTGAAATAATAATTCTGTGAAAAAAAAGGCAACAGAATACAATTACCATAAAACATCTTTTTACTCACTATTAGTTTAATCCTAGACTAATGAAAACTAATTTCGATTTTATAAATAAAAAACAAAGAAATAGTTTTGCTAAACTATTTAGCATTATTGTTGTAACTTTATTTCACGAAATAAAAAATACTCACCTTAAATCCTTTTTAGGGCAGGAAAATTTTTTAAAATCAATAGCCCAACTCTCAATAATTTTTAAAATTTTTTTATGAAATCCGAAATATTGTCTTTGCCCGGTTATAGAGTTTGTGAGTATCTTTTGGTTTTGCATCCACACCCAGATTTAGTTGAAAGAATTATAAAAGTAAAAGAAAAGTTTGCAGAAAAATATAAATTGGATAGTGCCCGATGGGGTAAGCCATACATAGCGTTAGTTAAATTTTCGCAGTTGCAAATGATGGAAGAAAGATTAATGAATAGAATAAAAATGATAGCAATGTCTCTTCCCGCTATTAAAATAGAACTAAAAGATTTTGGCAGTTTTCCTACGCATACCATTTACATAAACGTAGAAAGTAAAACAACTGTACAGCAACTGGTAAAACAAATAAAACCTGCACAATCACTGATGAGAACGCAGGATAAGAAAGCCCATTTTTTGGATAACCCACATATGGCAATAGCACGGGGTTTGTCACCAACTCAATATGAAGAGGCATGGCTTGAGTACAGCCACACACATTTTACAGGAAAGTTTATTGCAAATAGCCTTTTATTGCTTCGCCGGCCAGAGGGTACAAAAGCTTACCATACCATTCAATCATTTGATTTTATGAATATGCCTGTAGTTACCGCACAGGGTAGCTTATTTTAAAAATTTAATCCTCATGTCCGAAATTATAAATGAACAGGATGAAAATCAATCTGCTTATCTCAAAGGCAGAGGTGCACAGTTTAATCCACGAAATAAATTTCTGAAAAATGAAAGAATAAAAGAACATATAGAAGGCATAGATGACTGGACAGAAAAAAATGAAGCAACTCAATATTTGATGGACAATGCAAAGGGTATTGTAAACAAAGTAGAAAGCCCCGATGTAGGAATGATGTATAGTATGAACCCATACCAAGGTTGCGAACATGGTTGTATATACTGTTATGCCCGCAACTCTTTTGAATATTGGGGATACTCAGCCGGTCTTGATTTTGAACGTAAGATTATTGTTAAGAAAAATGCACCTGAATTACTTCGCAAGTTTTTAATGAATCCTAAATGGATTTGTACACCCATAAGTCTAAGCGGCAATACAGATTGCTACCAACCTGCAGAACAAAAGTTTAAACTAACAAGAGGTTTGCTTGAAGTTTGTAATGAATTTAATCAGCCTGTTGGTATGATAACCAAAAATGCCGGAATGCTAAGAGATAAAGAGTTGTTAATTGAAATGGCAAAGAAAAGATTGATTTCAGTATTAGTATCTATTACCACTTTCAATGAGGACTTGCGAAGGGTAATGGAACCCAGGACAACCACAGGTAAGCAACGATTAAAATTAATAGAAGAGTTAAGTTCTGCGGGGGTAAGAATGGGAGTAATGCTTGGTCCTATGATACCCGGCCTTAATGACCATGAAATGCACAATATCATAAAGGCTGCAAGCAATGCCGGTGCTACCTTTTCTGCGTATACCTTTATCAGACTGAATGGAGCAATCAAACTGATATTTCATGATTGGCTTTACAAAAACTTTCCCGACAGGGCAGTTAAGGTTTGGCATATGATAGAGGCTAGCCACGGTGGTAAAGTAAACGATAGCGAATGGGGAAGGCGTATGAGGGGAAGCGGCAATGTTGCAGATATGATTGCCCAACAATATAAAAAATATACCCATAAATATGGGCTTAACCATGAAAGACTGGAACTGGACTGTACACAATTCAAAAGGCCCGGATCGCAAATAAGCTTGTTTTGATTTTACCTTAATAATTATTGCATTGATGATTTTACCTCATATATTATTAAAATGCTTTTTCGAATTTGAATATCAGATGAACATTATAAAGCCCCAATCTTCAAAATCTTCAACAAAGATAAAACAGTAATTAAAATATAAGTGTGGCACAAATTTTACAATCTTATCATTTTTGCTTGCTTCAACAACTTTTTAAATGTACTTTGCTGTATTGATTTTTTACCTGAAACCGGTTTCATGAAATATTTCTTTTATTTACTTTTTTGTTTGGGCTTTACTATAATGTCATGTAATAGCAATAAGAATAAAACCCAAAATAAGCCCCCTCAACCTCCTCCAGTAGTAGATGTAATGATTGCATCATATACCACAATAGGAAACACAATTGAAGTAAATGGAACTGTTGTACCTGATGAATTTGTAGAATTGCATCCCGAAATAAGCGGTATACTAACTTACCTCAATGTTAGTGAAGGTAATTGGGTTAATAAAGGAACAATAATAGCACGAATCAACAACAGTGATTTAATGTCACAGTTAAGCAAATTAAAAGTTCAGCTAAACCTTGCGAAAACAACAGAGCAACGATATAAAAAATTATTAGACCTTAACGGCATAAACCGTTCAGATTATGATATAGCGCTTAATCAGGTTAATAGCCTGCAAGCAGATATTAATGCACAACAGGTTTATATAGGTAAAAGCATTGTTAAAGCTCCCTTCAGCGGAATTGTTGGTCTTAGACAAATAAGCCCGGGTGCTTATGTCAACAACACGACTATCCTTGCTACCATTCAAAAAGTTGACAAGCTTAAGATTGATTTTTCTTTACCGGAAGAATATGCAGGAACTATTTCAAAAGGAAAATTGGTGACGGTAAAAATAAATGATGATACTACAAATCAATTAAAAGCAAGAGTAATTGCAACAGAACCACAGGCAAATGCTGCAACACGAAACATTATGGTAAGGGCTCTGTTGGAAAGCGGTAAAGCCAACCCGGGCTCCTTTGTAAAAGTTTTGATAGATAATGCCAATAATAATAAAAGTGTTTTAGTTCCTACAAGTGCCATTATACCCGAAGATATCAGCAAGTCTTTGGTAACTGTAAAAAATGGGAAAGCCGTTTATGTAAAAGTTGAAACAGCTGATAGAACCGCGACAAGCATAGCTATTACAAAAGGCCTGGCAGAGGGAGATACTATTGTAGTAACAGGGGTATTATTTACCAAACCCAATGCACCGGTTAAAGTGAGAAGTATAAAAAAGTTAGCGGATTTTGATTAATAAATATTGAAGGAACCTATTGAAAAGAAATTATCACACTTATGAAATTATCAATCCGCAAAAGATAGCATGAATATATCAGAATTATCTTTAAGAAGGCCGGTTCTGGCTACAGTTTTGAACATTGCAATTATTGTATTTGGAATTGTAGGATTTACATTTCTTGCTGTGAGAGATTACCCGGCAATAGATCCTGCTACTGTTTCAGTTCAAACCACATATACCGGCGCCAATGCAACTGTGATTGAAAACCAAGTAACGGAACCACTTGAAAAGCAAATAAATGGCATCTCCGGGGTAAGAAGCATTTCCTCTGTAAGCAGTATTGGCAGTAGCCGCATTACTGTAGAATTTAACCTTGACGTTAATCTTGAAACCGCTGCTAATGATGTAAGAGATAAGGTGAGCCAGGCTCAAAGAAATTTGCCTCAAGACATAGATGCACCTCCTGTTGTAAGTAAAGCTGATGCCAATGGAGACTTTATCATATTACTTGCCATACAAAGTTCCAGCAAAGGATTAATGGAACTTAGTGAATATGCTGAAAATGTTTTGCAACAGCAAATGCAAACAATAAATGATGTAAGTGCCGTAAATATTATTGGACAGAAAAGACCAGCAATGCGCATTTGGCTTAAGCCTGAAAAACTTACCAGCTATAACATTTCATACAGTACTATTCAAAGTGTTCTTAATAAGGAAAACGTAGAGTTGCCTGCGGGTAAAATTTATGGCAACAATACAGATTTAAGCATAAACACTTTAGGTCGTTTATCTACAGAAGAAGATTTTAATAACCTTATTTTAAGACAGGATGTACAAGGCATTGTAAGGTTAAGAGATGTAGCGAAAGTAGAAATATCTGCTGAAAATCTGGAACAAACCTGGAAGTACAATGGAACCTATGCAGTTGGTTTGGCTGTAGTACCACAGCCAGGTGCCAATTATATTAAAATAGCCAATGAATTTTACAAAAGATTAGATGAAATAGTTAAAACTAACAAGTCTGACATTTCCTTCAAAGTATTAATTGACAATACAAAAGATGTACGCCGTTCCTTGCTTGAAGTAGAGGAAACATTGGCCATATCGTTTGGGCTTGTAGTATTGGTTATATTTTTCTTTTTTAGAAATTGGTTAATCGCAATTAGACCTTTAATAGACATACCAATCTCCTTAATTGCTACATTTTTTATAATGTACCTTGCGGGCTTTTCTATTAATGTACTTACTCTTTTGGGTATTGTTTTGGCTACGGGTTTAGTTGTAGATGATGGCATTGTAGTTACGGAAAATATTTTCAGAAAACTTGAAGAAGGATTGTCTATAAAAAAAGCTGCATTGGAAGGTAGTAAAGAAATTTTCTTTGCGGTTATTTCAACTTCTGTTACACTTGCAGTGGTATTTTTACCTGTAATATTTTTACAGGGTTTTACCGGTAGTTTATTTAAAGAGTTTGGTGTAGTGGTAGCGGCCGCTGTACTAATATCTGCATTTGTTTCACTAACCATAACACCTGTGCTCAATGTATTGCTTACTAAGAAAAACAGCGGACATGGTAAGTTTTATGAGAGAACAGAACCCTTCTTTAAAAATATGGAAAGTGGCTATAAAAACGTACTCGCCGGATTTCTAAAAGTGAGGTGGATTGCATGGATAATAGTTGGCCTTTGTAGCGTTATCATCTACCTTATTTTCTCAACAATACAAAGCGAACTTGCACCGCTTGAAGATAAAAGCAGTGTACGTTTCTCCATTACCGCACCAGAAGGATCAAGTTATAATTTCACAAAAAAAGCAGGTGAAAAAGTAGCTAACTTTCTCTACGATTCTGTGTCTGAAAGAGATTTTACATTTGTAGCTGTTCCGGGTTTTGGTGGCACCGGTTCTAATACTGGATTTGCACGTTTAGGATTGGTTAAGCCCAATGAAAGAAATCGCTCCCAAAATGATATTGTTAACGACTTAAATAAAAAGCTTCCTCGGTTTAATGACCTTAGAATATTTGCTATACAAGAACAAACCATCTCGGTAGGCTTAGGTTCGAGAGGTTCATTACCCGTACAATTCATTCTTCAAAATCTTGATTTTGAAAAATTGAAAAATGTATTGCCAAAATTTTTAGAGGAAGCAAGAAAAGATAAAACATTTCAAAATGTAGATGTTAATCTCAAGTTCAACACCCCACAATTAACACTTTCAGTTGACAGATTAAAAGCCCTTGACCTCGGCCTTTCTATCAGCGATGTAGCAGGTGCTGTTCAGGCGGCATTTAGCGGAAGAAGACTTTCTTACTTTATCATGAATGGTAAACAATATCAGGTAATAGGTCAGGTAGAACGGTCTGAAAGAAGCCAGCCTGCTGATATTGAAAAATTATATGTAACCAATGCAACAGGTCAAAATATTCCTTTATCATCTGTAGTAAAACTGGAAGAAAATAGTATGCCTTCCAATCTTTATCATTATAATAGGTTTAAGTCTGCTACTGTATCTGCTTCTTTAGCCGAAGGCAAAACTATTGGAGACGGCGTTAAAGCCATGCAATCAATAGGCAAAAAAGTTTTGGATGAAAGTTTCCAAACAGATCTTAGCGGGCCGTCAAGAGATTTTGTAGAAAGTAGCTCTAATACAGCATTTGCATTTTTCCTTGCATTGGGATTAATATATCTTGTACTTGCAGGTCAGTTTGAAAGTTTTCTTGATCCATTTACCATAATGATTACTGTACCATTAGCACTGGCAGGGGCACTTATTAGCCTTTGGCTTTTTAATCAGACATTGAATATATTTTCTCAAATTGGAATGATTATGTTGATTGGGCTGGTAACTAAAAATGGTATTCTCATAGTTGAGTTTGCAAATCAAAAAAGGGAACAGGGTATGAGCAAACTGCAAGCTGTTACAGAAGCTGCACAACAACGGCTAAGGCCAATACTTATGACTAGTCTTGCTACAGCTTTGGGGGCATTGCCCATAGCATTAAGTCTTGGTGCAGCATCAACAAGTAGAAAACCATTAGGGATTGTGATTGTTGGGGGAATAATATTTTCCCTTGTACTTACCCTTCTTGTAATTCCTGCTGTTTATACCTACATAGCTGGCACTCATAAAAAAGATGTTAATAAAGAATATGATGAGCAAATTGTATTCAAAAAAGATCAGGGAATAGTCCCAAATGATTCAAAGCTTACTGATTGATGAAAACATTTATCACCTTTACAATATACGTAATAACAGGTTTTACAACCTTTGCGCAAAATACTTTTAAAAATATAAACGGAAGGCTGACTCTATCGCAGGCTATAGCCATAGCATTAGAAAATAATCTAGATATAAAAATTGCAAAGAACAATCTTGAATCCAGCATTATCAATAACCATATAAGTGTAGCAGGCGGGTTGCCTGAAGTAACAGCAAGTGCAAGTAACAACAGAACACTTACTAACCTGACACAGGAAATAAGTAATGGAACTAAAATCCAACGCAATAATGTAGCTAATAATTTTATTGGAGCAAACGTAACAGGCACATATCTTTTATATAACGGAATGAGGGTGCAGTTTACAAAAGCAAGATTAGATGCTATACAAAAGCAAAATGATGTATTGATTAATGTTCAGGTACAAAATGTGATTGCTGATGTAATAGTTAAGTATTATGATATTGTTAGACAACAAGACTATATAAAAACAATCAAAGAAGCACTGGGGGTAACTCTTCAGCGAAAAAAAATAATAGAAGTAAAGCAAAGTGTTGGACTTGCAAATAATGCAGACCGTTTCCAGGTTATGCTAGACTCAACTGCCAATATTCAGGATTTAATTTCCCAACAGAATATTCTGGACCAATCAAAAGCAGATCTTATGAATTTGCTGGTTAGAAAACCTGACAGCGTATATACAATTAGTGATACAATATTTGTAGATACTTCTATAAATATTGATACCATAAAACATCGTTTATACCTAAACCCTGCCATATTATCTGCAGAACAACAAACAAAAATTAATGAATTAATTGTAAAGGAAATTGGTGCACAGCGTTATCCTTCGGTAATATTTAACGGCGGATATAGTTTTAATCGAAACAAAAATGGTGCAGGACTTACACTGCTTAATCAAACTACAGGGCCATTTGTAGGAGTTGGTGTAAATGTACCCATCTTTAATGGCGGGGTTATTAAACGACAGCAACAAGTTGCGAATTTAAACACAACCAACGCAAAGAACTCAACGGAACAATTATTGAATACACTACAAACAGGTGCTGTAAAAACTTATCAATCATACACAAATAGTTTACAACAATTAAAAACCGAAAGAGAAAACAACATTATTGCAGCAGCATTATTAGATTTGGTTTATAAAAGATACGAGTTGGGTGTGGGCACTATAATAGATCTAAGAACAGCACAACAGAGTTATTTAGAGGCGGGTTTCAGATTAGTTAATTTGTCTTATGCTGCTAAGGTTGCAGAGATTGAATTGAAACGTTTAGCAAGTATGCTACCTTAAACGTTAGAGGCAATATTTTCTCAAACATGACTTTTATCAGTTAATGAATTGACGTTTCTCATCCTAATAATAAAGAAATGAATTGTAATTTGTATAAAAAGAACAACTTATGATAATTCACATACATGACAATTTAACAATCGCAGATTTACAGGAGCGATTCAACAAATGCTTTCCAAATCTAAAGATTGAATTTTATTCAAAACCTCATCACTACAAAGAACTTACTGCTGAAAATTTCATGTACAAGAGTAATGAACTAATTGGTAATCTTAAAAAAGATTTTGATCAGGGCGAACTTGAAATAAAATCATGGGAAAAAGCTTTTAATCTTGAAAAGTCATTTAGAGATAGCTTTGGACTTAACGTTCAGGTTTTTAGAAATGCAAATGGCAAATGGCTACAAACATCAGAAACAGATAAATATACATTGTCAGAATTAAATGAAATGAACCAACAAACAATACGGGATAATCCTCCAATCTTTGGTGAGCCCAATGATGTATATGATGCTGAATAAACCAAAAAACCAATTATTAAATTCTTAATTAATCATTATTTAAAATTTATAGCCATGCTATTAATTCACATAATATGAAAGTTATTTTTTACAGCTCCAAAGCATTTGAAATCCCTTATCTTCAAAAATCAGCACCAAAAAATCTGGAAATAAATTTCATTAAACAAGCACTATCAACCTCTACAACATCTTTGGCTAAAGGCTACGATGCGGTATCCATTTTTGCAGGAGATGATGCATCGGAAGAAGTTATTCATCTCTTAGATAAAGAAGGAGTAAAATTTATTGCCATTAGGGCTGCAGGATATGATAATGTTGCAATAGCTGATGCTGAACAGGCCGGAATAAAAGTTGCGAATGTACCCGAATATTCACCTTATGCAATTGCAGAACATACAGTTGCAATGATGCTTGCACTCAACCGAAAATTGATTACTGCCCATGAACAGGTTTGCAAACATAATTTCATGGTGGATAACCTTGTTGGATTTGATCTACACAAAAAAACTGTTGGAATAATAGGAACAGGCAAAATTGGTAGAATTGTTGCGCATATTATGAATGGTTTTGGCTGCAACATATTAGCTTATGATAAAGAAGTAAATGAGCATATCGTAAGTAAATATAACGCATCGTACACAGACTTAAACAATCTTTGTAGTTCATCAGACATTATCACTATACACGTACCTTTAACTGAACATACCCGTTATATGATAGATGAGCAGCTTATTTCTACTATGAAGAAAGGGGTAATGATAATTAATACATCCCGGGGAGGAATTGTAAAAACGCCTGATGTTATAAATGCACTACAAACCGGACAAATTGGAAATTATGGAATGGATGTTTATGAACATGAACGTGGGGTATTCTTTTATGATTATTCAGAAAAAGAATTAAAAGATGAAATGCTACAAACATTAATTAAACATCCAAATGTATTGGTTACTCCACATCAGGCTTTTGCTACAAATGAAGCTTTAACCAATATTGCAGATACAACTTTTGAAAATCTGATAGCATGGGGTAATGGTAGCAATGCCTTACATGAAATAACTGCTGCACTAGTATAACAAATGAAGTTTAAAATATAATTCATTTAAAAAAGTATGTACCAAATTACAACAGTCACATTAAACCCATGTATTGATAAAAGCACAAAAATTCCATTACTTCTTCCTGAAAAAAAGATGAGGTGTTCAGCACCAACATTTGAACCGGGTGGAGGCGGAATAAATGTAGCAAGGGTATTAAATAGGTTTGGATCCAAAACACTTGCGGTTTATCCTGCGGGTGGATATTCTGGAAAGTTTTTATCACAGTTATTATCTAAAGAAAATATTCCTTCTTTATTTATAGAAACTGCCAGTCACACCAGAGAAAACTTAATAGTATTTGAAGAAGCTACCGGCAAACAATATCGCTTTGGAATGCCGGGGACGCCACTCAAGGAAGAAGAATTATTGAAATGCCTTAAAGCCGTAGAAGAGTCCACGTCAGAGTATATTGTTGTTAGCGGAAGTCTTGCACCACAGCAATCACCTGATACAATAGCAACAATTGCAAATAGAGCAAAGCAGTTAAATAAAAAACTTGTTATAGATACAAGTGGCCCGTCCATAAAAGCTGCATTAGAAATTGGTGTATTTATGATAAAACCAAACCTTGGTGAGTTAAGCGTACTGCTTGGCAAGGAAGCAACTATAGATACAGCTGGTACTTTAGCAAAAGAAATTGTTGAAAATGGGCAAGCTCAAAATGTAGTTGTATCCCTGGGAAAAGCAGGTGCACTTTTGGTTACCAAAGATCAACATATTCAATTCACTCCACCTGTAGTGCAAACCATAAGCACAGTGGGTGCAGGAGATAGCATGGTAGCAGGGATATTGCATCAACTTGTTAATGGATGGACAATAGCTGATGCTGCTAAATTTGGAGTTGCTTGTGGTACTGCCGCTACCTTAAACCCTGGAACAGAATTATGTTACAAAAGTGACGCAGAATTATTATTTAAAAAGATTACAACTCAATAGTTTGGCTTGCAGTTGTAGTAAATAGTTTTGCCAACTATTTTGAAAATATAGTCATGAAGAAACTTTTATTTATTTTTTTCATTTTCAGTTTATACAATTCGATTGGACAAACAATTCCTGATAGTGTACTATATTTTCGAAATCCCGATTCAGCTTATAAAAATGAAATTACTTACAAATTGGGAACAACCCATTTTTATCAATTAAACAATTACAAATTAGCCTGGATAGGCAAAAACCAAAATTATTTAAGAAATGAGCTCTGCGACATCTCCTCTTACTATAAACAGTTAGCATTTGAGGAAAACGACTTCATTAACAACTATTGTAAGCAACAAGAACCAAAATTATTGACTATAGAAGACAGCATAAAATTGGATATGAAAATAACAAATGCTGCAATACAATTTTTTAAAAATCTAAGGTATGGAAATACGCCTCCGGATTTGAGTTACAAAGGCTTATCTTATATGCCCGACTATATTAAGATTTCAGAATTATTAGCGCAACACTACAAACAAAATAAACTGAAAAACTTATTAGTTGCCTTAGAACCAACAGCATTAGAATATCTAAATACGAAAAAGATCTACAATCAATTTCTTAAGGTTTTAGATCAAATACAATTTTCAGAAGTCAGGGTAACGTCATCAAAAACTGATAGTACAAATAATCCACTCATAAATAAATTAATACAGTTGGGCATTTTAGAAGGCACAAACAAGATACCCCAAATTGAACTTGTGCAAAAAATAAAGCAAGCTCAAAAATTATTTAACCTGCCGCCTTCCGGAGCACTTGATCAATATACTTTAAAAGCAATAAACATTCCTCTTAAAAATAGATTAGAAGAATTGAAAAATGCTATAGATAACATAAAATGGATAGGAGAAAAAAGAAAAATAAATTTAATAGGCATAGTAAATATACCCTCTGCAAATTTGTTTGTATATCAAAATGATACTGTAGCAATTTACTCAAAAGTGATTGTGGGTAAAACTTCAACCAAAACACCCACGTTAATTAGTAAGGTTACAGAAGTAGTTATTTATCCCTATTGGAATGTACCACAAAAAATTGCCCGGAAAGAATTGCTACCTGCTATAAAAAGAAATATAAATTATCTTGAAAGAAATAATTTTCAGGTACTTAATAGTGCGGGAAAATTAATGAACCCCTATTCTATAAGATGGCGTAGGCTTAGTAGCCATTGGTTTCCATATTCAATAAGGCAATCTACGGGCTGTGACAATTCACTGGGTATTTTGAAATTTAATTTCAACAACCCCTTTACTGTATATCTGCATGACACTCCAAAAAAAGATGCCTTTAATTTGAGTAAAAGATTTTTAAGCCATGGTTGTGTCAGGGTCGAAAAACCAATAGAATTAGCCCGATTATTAATGGATACTAAAGCAAATTCACTGGACAGTCTTACCTATCAGTGTTTAAAAAATCAGGAACCAAAAATTATTCCTTTAATCAAACCCATGGATATCATAATATTATACAACACCGCATGGTTTAATCAGAATGGGGAAATAATATTTTACGAAGATGTTTATTCTAAAACCCAATGAAACCATAAATTGTGGTAAATACAGCCACTATTACTATCCATGCACAAACGGCGAATCCATAGTAGTTTCATATTTACCTGTCCGGTTGCTTAGTTTTATTCTAAATATTATTCCCTCTATATTTTCTAAATCATTTGAAGTAAATGGCCAATTTTTACCCAGATGGGTTGTAATACTTGATATCACCGGCAAATTTCTGTTTAACAACAACTGCAAAGCCGCCATGCACTCCTCCTTGTCACTAATTTCTTCATACCTTCCCCAAGCTATTACACTTTGCCAATTTCCCATATTTTTTATATCATCAACTTCAAAACAAACTTCAGGATTTTTGCGCATTGCCTCAACCTTTAGTCCCTCAAAGGTGTGGGCATAAATATTATTACCATCAAATGCATAGCTTATAGGAACAATATAAATTTTATCATTCAATGAGCAGCCTATGCGTCCTACTACTTCATTTTTTAGAACTTTGTCTATCTCTATTTCCGAAAGGATCCCTATCATTCTTTTTTTTCAAAAATAATATTTAAGATAAGCCATTACTATGACAGACATCATAAATAAAACTGATAATGGTCATAAAATCTGTACAGTTTATAATGATAAAAGATACCTCAAAAAGTATAATTATTAAGGCTCATTTTATTATTTTATACAAAACTCATATTCCCACATGACATAAATCATGTTTATAGACTTCTCAACCTAATATTTTTGTTGTTAATAATATTCATTCTTATATAGTTAGAATGGGTAACCTGAAAAGAGTTTCAATTATGTTTGATACAAATATGACAATAAGCGAAATCGTTCAATCTGATTATAGGACAGCAGACGTTTTCAAAAAATATAATATAAATTACTGCTGTAGTGGTAGAATTTCTTTAGAAGAGGCTTGTAAAATTAAGGCCATTGAAACCGAAACTATTATTAAAGATATAGAGGAGGTAACCCGTAATATAAACATTCCAAGCAATCTTGACTTTGCATCCTGGAACGTAGATTTTCTAATCGACTACATCATTAATGTACATCATGCTTATCTTAAACTTTCACTGCCGCTTTTAGAGTTACGTTTGGTAAGTTTTGCATCAGGACACGCAAAAAAACATCCTGAACTGGAAAACATACAAGACACATTTATGAAATTATTACCGCTTTTACAATCCCATAATTTACATGAAGAAGAAATAATTTTTCCTTACATAAAGCAGATTTCTATAGCAAGTAGAAGAAATGAAAGCTATGCCAATCTTTTTGTAAAGACGTTACGCAAACCTCTTGATAATATAGATGATGAACACTTAAAAATCAGCAAACTATTAGACCGATTAAAATCAGACACCAATAACTATACTTTTCCTGAAAAAGCCTGTACAAACCATCAGGTGCTTTATCATAAATTGAAAGAACTTCACACTGATATGTTACAACATAAGCATTTGGAAATTAATTTGCTTTTCCCAAAAGCTATAGCCATAGAAAAGGAATTACTCTAACTATAAAACATCCCTTAATTTTGCACAAATAAAAACTAAATGCAATTTGATATTGTACACATTACCTCTTTGTTTGAAAATGCTACCGAAGGTCTACTTGTAACAGATAGTAATGGAGTAATAATTTTAGTTAACCCCTCTGCATGCAACATGTTTGGTTATCAGCAGGATGATTTGGCTGGACAACAAATAGAAATATTAATTCCATCACATTTCAAGACTGACCACGTTCATCTTCGAAATGGATTTTATAGCAACCCCCATAATAGAGTTATGGGACATGGCCGCGATTTATTTGCTCAAAAAAAAGATGGCTCTAGCTTTCCTGTTGAGGTGAGTCTTAGTACATATCTCCGTGAGGATAAGAGATATGTAATTGCTTTTATAGTAGACATAACCCATAGAAAAGAAATTGAAAAAAATATGCTAGAACAACAGATTCAGCTTGAAAAGATCACTAATAAAATGAGAATATTCAATGCCGAACTAGAAGCAAAAGTTGAAGAGAGAACCATTATTTTGAAAGAAGCCCTTCAGCAGCTTGAGCAATCACAAAGCGAATTAAGTCTTGCCTTAGACAAGGAAAAACAACTGAATGAGATCAAGAGCAGATTTGTTTCTATGGCAAGTCATGAGTTTAGAACACCATTAAGTACGGTTATGTCCTCCGCATCACTTATTGGCAAATACACTTATACAGAAGATCAGGACAAACGTAACCGGCATATTGAAAAAATAAAAGGATCTGTAAAGAATTTAAACGACTTGCTTGAAGACTTTTTATCGCTTGGTAAATTAGATGAGGGTAAGGTAGGAGCCACTTTTGAAGAATTTAATCTGAACGAATTGTTAATCGATACAATAGCAGATATGGATGGTTTAAAAAAGAAAGGGCAAGAATTCGTTTACAATTATTCAGGTAACGAAATGATTATTAGCGATAAAAAACTTGTGAGAAATGTAATGTTCAATCTAATATCGAATGCTATCAAATTTTCAGAAGAATCTACTCCAATAGAAATTATATGTTGTACAGATAACGGAGTATCCGTTTCAGTTAAGGACAGTGGAATAGGGATTACTAACGAAGACAAACAACATTTATTTACATCATTTTTCAGGGGTAAAAACGCCACTAATATTCAAGGTACTGGTTTAGGATTGCACATTGTAAGAAGATATATAGATCTTTTGGGTGGAATTATAAATCTCGAAAGTGAATTGGGTAAAGGAACTAATATTACCTTCACATTAGTATCTAATAAGCTATAAAATGGAAAAATCTGTACTAATTATTGACGACAATAATGATATTAGAGAAAATACAGTGGAAATACTGGACTTGGCAGGATACAGAACTTTCTCTGCAGAAAATGGTAAAAAAGGGGTGGAAATAGCTGTAAGAGAAATTCCTTCTGTAATAGTTTGCGATATTATGATGCCCGAATTAGATGGTTATGGGGTTTTACATCTGTTAAGAAAAAATGACAGTACACAAAATATTCCATTTATTTTTTTAACCGCAAAAACTGAAAGAAGCGATTTCAGAAAAGGAATGGAAATGGGTGCAGACGATTACATTACCAAACCTTTTGACGATATAGAACTTTTGAATGCCGTTGAAACAAGATTAAAAAAAACCGAGATTTTAAATCAGAAATATCCATCCTCATCCAATGGACTATCTCAATTTTTAAAAGATTTAAAAAATGCAGGTATCGTTCAAAAGCTAACAGAAGAGTATGAAATTCAGAATTATGATAAAAAGCAATCCCTTTATATGGAAAGCAAAAGACCCAGGTTTTTGTTTTATGTAATAAAAGGAAAAGTAAAAGGAGTAAAAGTAAATGATGAGGGAAAGGAGTATATAACCAATTTATATAGTGAGGGTGATTTTATAGGTTATAGTGCATTGTTGGAAGATGCCTGTTACGATGACTCAACAACCATATTAGAAGACGCAGAAATTCTGCAAATTCCAAAAGACGACTTTATTCAAATGATTTACAACGATGTAAGTATTGCCTCTAAATTTATTCATATCATTTCTCATAATATTAAAGAAAAAGAGGATCGATTACTTAACCTCGCATACAGCTCATTACGCAAAAGAATTGCTAAAGCACTTGTAGACATAGTTGCTAAATTCAATCTAACGGAACAAACCTCTCCCATAGAGATTTCAAGAGACGATATTGCCCAATACGTTGGAACAGCTACGGAATCTCTCATTAGAACATTAAGCGATTTTAAAGCAGAGAAGCTTATTGACATAAAAACAGGAAAAATTATTGTAAACAATATAGAAAAACTTAAGAACCTTCTTTATTAAAGTCATTTGTTGACTTTAATCGTGTATCAAGCAAATCAAAGTCATGTTTTGTGGTAATTACTACAGTTAATTTAGCTGAATGAAATGTGAACCAGTAAATTCTTTGTTAGTAAAAAAGTATAACCAACCTGTACCAAGATATACCAGCTACCCTACAGTACCGCTTTGGAAAAGCGAACCTGACACAGTTCAATGGTTAGATATTTTTGAGAAAACCTTTGAAAGTCAAAATCATATAAATGGCATTTCCATTTACATTCACCTGCCATTCTGCGAATCTTTGTGTACTTACTGCGGCTGCAATAAAAAAATTACAACCAATCATTCGGTAGAAGAAGAATATATTATTGCTCTTGAAAAAGAATGGATGCAGTACCGTAAATTAATGAAACAAACCCCTGTCATAAGAGAAATTCATTTCGGCGGCGGAACACCCACCTTTTTTACACCAAAGAACCTAAAAAGAATATTAAATTTTATAAAAAAAGGAAGTATTGTACACCCACATCATGAGTTTAGCATAGAAGGACACCCTAATAATACCACATTACAGCACCTTACCGTACTGTACAATGAAGGTTTCAGACGTATAAGTTATGGCGTACAAGATAATAATGAAGCTGTTCAACAGGTTATCAACCGTCACCAACCCTGGGAAAATGTAATAGCTGCGACTAACAACGCCAGGTCTTTAGGTTATAAATCAATCAATTTTGATTTAATTTATGGATTACCCCTTCAGACCTTAGAAAGTATAGAACAAACTATAAATGAGGTAATAGAATTACGTCCTGAAAGAATTGCTTTTTATAGTTATGCTCACGTACCATGGACAAGTAAAGCACAGCGCCTGTTTAACGAAAGCCACCTGCCTAATCCCGATGAAAAAATTGCCCTTTACCTCAAAGGCAAAGAACTCCTGCTTAATAATGGCTATATTGATATAGGTATGGATCATTTTGCATTACCTGAAGATGATTTGTATAAGGCATTCAAAAGTGGTAATCTACATAGAAATTTTATGGGTTACACTACCCAAAACACTTCGCTTTTAATAGGATTGGGGGTATCTGCAATAAGCGAAACCGGAAATGCATATGCACAAAATAGTAAAACCTTGCATGACTATTATACCTACATAAATGAAAATTATCCCGCAATTCAGAAAACATATATTCTTAGTGCTTTGGATTTACAAATTAAAAAATACATTTTAGATATCTGTTGCAAAGGAGTTGCCATTTTTAATAGCAATACAATGGACGTGTTGGAAAAAAATGTTTTTCCAAAGTTCCTGGATTTAGAAAAAGACGGGTTAATAATATGGAACAGAAAAGGATTGAATGTAACCAATCAAGGACGCTATTTTATAAGAAACATTTGTAGTGCATTCGATTTATATTTATTCCAACCAATAGAAAATTTGCAAGTTTTCAGCAAAGCCATATAATTTCATTTCAACTACTTATTATCCCAAGTCTCGCTAATGTTGCATGCTTATAAAAAAAGGGTTTTACCTAGCTGTAATGCAACTAAGTAAAACCCTTCTAATAATTATTTTTTATTTTTAGTGAATAGCTACCATTTTATGGAACATGTAAACCAAAGAAAACATAACAAATAAAATTCCCATGGCTGTGGACATTTTGTTTTGCCGCTTTCTCCATGTTCGCAAATGACGAATAGTTGTCATTTTCAGATCAATTTTTGAATAATGAAAAAACTTGAGAGAATCCCAATATTTTTCATAACTAAAGTACAATACTGTCTTAATCAGAAAAGTACTCAATAGCAACATGAGTAATAGTTGCTCTAAGTCAACAATGTAATCACCAATGCTTTTCATAATTATTTAAATTAATTAACGTAATTGGAACGGTTTGTTTCTTTGAATATTGCATGTAAAGTAAATTTTGTGCCAATTTTATTTAACATCCTGAATTAGTAATTTAAAAATATATATTTATTAACATTTGTAAAATGTTGATAAAATAATTTTAAATAAGAATTAGACTTTTTAGTATCAGGGTGGTTACTACCTTTACAGCCTATGGCTGATAAAAGAAATGATGTTTCAACTACTACAATACAAGATGAAATTGAAGTTTTTGGTGCAAGAGTCCACAATCTCAAAAATATAGATATTTCTATTCCAAAAAATAAGTTGGTTGTAATTACAGGCGTTAGTGGGAGTGGCAAATCATCATTGGCTTTCGATACAATTTATAACGAAGGGCAGCGCAGGTATATGGAAAGTTTTAGTGCTTATGCCCGTCAGTTTATTGGGGATATGGAAAGACCCGATGTTGATAAAATTACAGGCCTTAGCCCGGTCATTTCTATTGAACAAAAAACAACCAATAAAAATCCACGATCAACTGTTGGCACTATTACAGAAGTGTACGATTTTCTAAGGCTTTTATATGCACGGGTAGGCGATGCTTATAGCTACAATACCGGCAAAAAAATGGTCAAATGGAGCGAGGAAGAAATAGTGGAAAATATATATTCCCGTTATAGCGGAAAAAAAATTACCCTGCTTGCTCCATTGATTCGCGGAAGAAAAGGTCATTACAGAGAACTGTTTGAAGATGTAAGGAAAAAAGGCTTTTTGAAAGTACGTATAGACGGTGAGATAAAAGACCTGAAGGATAAAATGCAGGTTGACCGTTACAAAATACATGATATTGAGTTAGTGATTGACCGCCTTCAGGTAACTCCTGATATGAAAGTTCGCTTAAGCCAAAGTGTACAAAAAACACTGCAGGTAGGCAAAGACCTCATGTTTGTTGCTGCAGAATTTTCTACAAAAGAAACTACTGAAGCATCTTCTAAATCTGATGTCAATAAAAAGAAAAAATCTATAGATAAGTCAGAAAAGAATAAAGAACTTTTCTCGTATGATTCAGAGGATCATGCAACATCACCTTTAACCGATAAAAGTGTAGCACTTTACAGCAAACAATTAATGTGCGAAGACACGGGCTTAAGTTATGAAGAACCTTCGCCCAATGCATTTTCATTTAATTCTCCTTATGGTGCATGCCCCGCTTGCAAAGGCCTCGGCAGCGTACATCAGGTTAATATGGAGGCCGTTATTCCAGATTGGAGCAAAAGTATCAAGGAAGGCGCTATTGCTCCATTGGGCGAAGAAAGAGAAGCATACATATACAAGCAAATAGTTCAGCTAAGTAAAAAACATAAGTTTAGTATAGATAAACCTGTGAAAGACCTGTCACCAACAGCACTCAACATTGTACTGTATGGCAGAGAAGATGCAACAGAAGCTACAGAGTTGGAGGAGGCATATGAATCCCTTCCGGGAAATATGTATGCTACAGAATACGAAGGCATCATAAATATGCTTAAACGTTGGTTCTCGGGCAGTAGCAGCGAGTCTTTGAGAGATTGGGTAGAAAAGTTTATGATACTTAAAAATTGCCCGTCTTGCAACGGTGCAAGATTAAAAAAAGAAAGCCTTTGGTTTAAAGTAGATGAAAAAAATATAGCCGAATTAAGCAATTTCGACCTTGATAAATTACAAGATTGGTTTACCGGACTTGAACAAAGATTGTCTAAAAAACAAAATCAGATTGCCAAAGACATTTTAAAAGAAATCAGGGAACGATTAGGTTTTTTACTTAATGTTGGGCTTACTTATTTATCCCTCAACCGTTCTTCAAAATCACTAAGTGGCGGAGAAAGTCAGCGCATAAGACTTGCTACACAAATAGGTTCTCAACTGCAAGGCATCACCTATATTTTAGATGAGCCAAGCATAGGATTGCACCAAAGGGATAACCAACGCTTAATTGTTGCACTCAAAAATCTTAGGGATATTGGCAATAGTGTTTTGGTGGTAGAACACGATAAGGACATAATGCTGGCATCTGACCACCTGATAGACATTGGCCCCAAAGCCGGTAAGCATGGTGGGCAAATAGTAGCGCAGGGCAAACCTGAAGATGTGCTTAAATCCGGCTCCCCCACTGCCGATTATCTTAATGGAAAGAAAAGTATTGCAGTGCCTAAAGAAAGAAGAAATGGCAATGGTAATGTATTAGAACTAAAAGGTGTAAGTGGTAACAACATTCATGGAGTCAATGTAAAATTTCCGTTGGGAAAGTTTATTTGTGTTACAGGTGTTAGTGGCAGTGGTAAGAGTACACTCATTACCGAAACGCTATACCCCATCTTAAGCAAACATGCCTACAATAGCAAGATGGCACCTATGGAATATAAATCCATCAGTGGTTTAGAGTTTATAGATAAGGTTATAGAAATAGACCAAAGCCCTATTGGCCGCACACCTCGCAGCAATCCGGCAACTTATTGTGGATTTTTTACCGAAATAAGAACATTGTTTGCATCTATCCCCGAGGCTAAAATAAGAGGTTATGCGGCAGGCCGGTTTTCATTTAATGTAAAAGGTGGACGCTGCGATGTATGCGAAGGCGGTGGAATGAGAACAATTGAAATGAACTTTCTACCAGATGTTTATGTGCCTTGCGAAAAATGTAATGGCAAAAGATACAATCGTGAAACACTTGAAATACGATACAAAGGAAAATCAATCAGCGATGTATTGGATATGACGGTAGATGAAGCTGTTGAGTTTTTTCAAAACATACACTATCTCTACCGAAAAATAAAAGTATTGCAGGACGTTGGTTTGGGTTATATAACACTAGGCCAATCGGCTGTAACCCTTAGTGGCGGTGAAGCACAGCGGGTAAAACTGGCAACTGAACTGGCAAAAAAAGATACCGGCAAAACCTTTTACATTCTCGACGAACCTACTACAGGGCTTCATTTTCAGGACATACAACACCTTTTAGATGTACTCAACAAACTTATTGACAGAGGCAATACCGTTTTGGTGATAGAACACAATATGGATGTTATAAAAGTAGCAGACCATATTATAGATTTAGGTCCCGAAGGTGGTGATGGGGGTGGAAAAATTTTATTTGAGGGTACTCCTGAAAAATTGATTGGCATCAAAGCAAGTCATACGGGTAAGTATCTTAAGCCTGAACTTGCTGATTAAAGGTGCGAATCATTAATTGGCCTGTCATTACGAATGCTACGAAGCTTGGTGATGCAATCTGCAGTTAAATTTTTATGATTTGATCCTTTTAATCTATAAAAGTAGCCTGGCTTATAATCATAGTCTTTTTGATTTAAATATTTCGATTCGTAAAAGAAATAATAGTCCGGGTTGAGATTAGATTAATTTATTAGCGGTTTATTTTACCGAATGGTTCAACCATTTAGTTTAAAAATTGTTGTTTAATAAAACAAGTAATAAATTGTCAAAAGTCTATTCACTCAAAACAGTACAGGTTATACCTTCAACATTAGAAAAAACCTGGGATTTTTTCAGTAATCCTGCTAATCTTAAATTGATTACACCACCTGAAATGGGCTTTGAAATTAAAAGCCTTCACCATGGTGAGAAAATGTATGCCGGACAAATTATAGAATACACAGTGAAACCTATGTTGGGTATTTCTGTGTATTGGATGACAGAAATAACACAAGTAAAAGATGGACAATTCTTTATAGACGAACAACGTTTTGGACCCTATAGCCTTTGGCATCACCAACATCATTTTAAGCCCGTAAATGGTGGTATAGAAATGACGGACATTGTACACTACAAAATACCATTTTGGATTTTGGGTGATATTGCCAACACCATTTTTATTAAAAATAAATTGAAACAAATCTTCGATTTCAGAAAAAAAATGGTGGATGATTTTGATTGGGCTTCCATCTAATCCTTTGATCATTCGGTAGTGGGTGTTGCACCTTTTCACAAAAAAAATACAAGGTAAAATATTGTATTTTTCAAATTTTTTTTATAAAAATGGTTTACCTTTTCATTGAACTTTTTCATGAAAACCAATAAACCAAACTAAAATGTGTAACAATCATTTCTCCAAAATTCAATGTATCATACCTCCTTACATTAACAATAAAGTACTTAATACCAATGACAAAGACTTGTTTAAAGTTGCCGTCAACAATAAGTTTAGAAACAACCGCATTCGCAACGACAGAGCGTTTTTTAGCCAGATAAGTGGTGCAGAAATGGGCTTACTCTCCTCCGTTTCTGCAAGAGGAAAAATATCTAAAACCGCAAACATAGAAGTATACAATTGCAAAAAGAAAGCAGCTACCACAGGCGCGGTATTACTATGGAAAACAGGAACCACAAAACTACCTACAGATAAGGAGGCCAAAAATGTTATTGCCGGCGGAATGGCCACATGGAATTTTTACAATGATTTATTTGGTCGTAACTCTATCAACAATCTGGGTCTTACCATAAAACAATATATACATTACGACAAAAAATTTGATAACGCCTTTTGGGATGGCAAACAAATGATTTATGGCGATGGTGATGGAAAAATATTTGGCAGTTTTACTACAGATGTTGATGTAATAGGCCATGAACTTACGCATGGCGTTACACAGTACGAAGCCAATCTTGAGTACCATTTACAATCCGGGGCACTCAATGAGTCAATGTCCGATGTGTTTGGGATATTGATAAAGCAAAGACTAAATAACGAGGAAGTAAAAAAATCTAACTGGCTGATAGGTGAGAATATTTTGCTGGGCAACAAATATGCTTTACGCAGTATGAAAGCACCCGGCAAAGGTTACGTAAACCATCCTGAAATAGGTACAGACCCTCAACCTGCTACTATGGATCAGTTTGTAAAATTACCCGACAACTTTGATGGCGATTGGGGTGGAGTACATTACAACAGCGGCATATGCAATTATGCCTTTTATGTTACAGCATTTAATATTGGTGGCTTTGCCTGGGAAAAAGCCGGAAGAATATGGTATGCTGCACTTTCAGATAAATCCTTAAAACCTACAGCATCATTTAAAGACTTTAAAAAACTAACTTTGGCTATAGCAAGTGCTATGTTTGGAAAAGGAAGCCTTGAATATAAAGCTGTAAAAGCTGGTTGGGATGCTGCAAAAGTGAAATAATATAAACAGAGCGCATACTAATTGGTAGTAATATTTTTCATGTTTAACTTGTTGAATAGGTTTGAATGGAACATTAATACTCCACTACAAAAATTCATTAATTTATGAAGATAACATTGGTGCGTTCGGGGGGATTTATTCCTTTAAAAAAACAAGCTGAAACAGAAGTTAACTGGACAGAAGATGAAATAGTTTTACTAAGAAATGCAGTACAGCCATCTTCTCCAAAACCTGGCAATATAAGAGATGGAATAGATTATAGACTGCAATATGACGATAAAAGTTTTGTAATAGACTGGCAAAAAATACCAACCAAATACAAAGCAGTTTTAGAAAAATTAAAAGGAAAACTTACAGTTGAAAAAATCTAATTCGTATTAACCCGGCATTCTCGAAATATATTTTTCAATTTCTTTTATCTGATCAACCACCTGCTTGGTAGTAGGTTTTAGTGCCTTTGCCCTGCGGAAATAATCTTTGGCAGCCTTAAACTCCCTTTTGTTAATAAAAATCTGGCACATACTCAACAATGCTACAGCCTGACTTTCTTTGTCAGGTATACCTGCACGCAGTGCCTGTCTTACATAGCTTTCGCCATTTTTCATATCACCTTTCTGTAGGGCCATCATACCTAACTGTAGTTTGTTGGCACCTTCGGCTTCGGGCATAGCAGATCCTATTTCCAGGCTTTTTTTCATGTGCTTTTCAGCAGAATCAAAATCCTGATTCATCATTGCAAGGTTTCCTTTCAGGGTGTAGTAAGTGCTACGTATAGGCTTATACAGTATGTTAGGGAACCAAATAGAATCCATTATTCGTTTTACCTCATCTATATTGCCCTTTTCCATAGGCTCCTGAATAAGCCGCATAGGACCAATAAAAAAATGACTGGCTAAACCTATAATACCTAAAAAATACAATATAAACGATGGCCAAAAACCCGCACTCACATTTACCCAAATAGCAAGCGCAATAGCAACCAGGCTTAGATAAAATCTGTATTTGATAATAAGGTTGTAAAATTTCATAATAATCTAAAAATTGGGCTGCGAAGATAAGTGGCTAAAAGCACAAAGAATATAATGACAGAAAAGATTTGCAAAAGGTTAGCCTGAAATAATTATTTTTGCGCTCCTGAAAAATTAACCACCGTTATTTTTCAACCGGTCTCATAGTTCAACGGATAGAATAGGAGTTTCCTAAACTCTAGATCCAAGTTCGATTCTTGGTGAGACCACAAAAAAAGCAGGCTGCTAAGTCTGCTTTTCATTTTCCTATACGGGCATCACCTGCTTTAATCATTTCACAGGCCATTTTTACTTTTTCATCAAAATCGTCAATGTCTTCGCTAATGAACAGGTAAGAATGTGCCAAACCATCTATGTTTGCATCCATTACACTTGCATGTATTTCCTTTTGCAACTGATCATAATATTCAGGTTGTGTAGCCACAAATACACCGTTATATTCAGGATTATTATCCCTTTCTCTCAAAAGCAATAATATTTTTTCATTAGCTACCAATGCATAACAACCCAACATCTTTCTAATTTTTGGTCGTATTGGGTAGAGATATTTTAACACAAAATCGTAAGGCACTTTATAGTTCATAGAATGGTTTTTACAAAAATAACTAAAGTAAAATGTGGCGCTGTATATAAATTGGCTATTAACTCCCTTTCACTTTCATCAATTTATAATTATGTTTCTTTGCTTTTATTTTCATAAAAAAGGATTAACCATATCATTTAAACTATTGCAATGCTTATTTACAATGTTACTTTAAAAATAGAATGGGACATTTCAGCTGATTGGGTAGAGTGGATGAAAAAGGAGCATATACCACAGGTAATGGATTCAGGATGTTTTGTAAAATATCAGTTTGTGAAAATATTGCAAACCGACGAAAGTGAAGGCCCTACATATGCCGTACAATACTTTGCACAGGGGTTTACACAATATGACCATTACATAAAAGAGTTAGCTCCTACTTTACGAGAAAAAACTTTTGAAAAATGGGGCGCCAAATTTATTGCCTTCAGAAGTTTGATGGAAATTATTGAATAATTTTTTATTTAAAAATGCAAAATACACTTTAATTATTATTAATATTTGTTTCAACTTCTATTTAGATTTTAAGTTGTTAGCTTCAAACACCTATGAATAAAGGGTTTCTTTAGGATATTTTTGAAAATAAATTTGGTAAAAATGCTTGTAGTTTGATAAAAGCTAATAAATTTGTTACACTTTAAACTCAAACTAAAAATATTAACATGAACAAAGCTGAATTGATCGCTAAATTGTCTGACGATGCAGAAGTAACTAAGACACAGGCCAACGCTATGTTGGATTCATTTATCTCCGCTGTAACAACTACTCTTAAAAAAGGTGGAAAAGTAACGCTTGTTGGTTTCGGAACTTTTTCTGTTACCAAAAGAGCAGCACGTAACGGTCGCAACCCACAGACAGGGGCGGTTATTAAAATCAAAGCTAAAAAAGTAGCTAAATTCAAAGCTGGTAAAGAGCTTTCTGCTAAAATATAAAAGCTATATTAAAATAACAGAAGCAGGATCAAATCCTGCTTTTTTTATGCAATAAAATTGGCTGTTCTTGTTACTTAAACAAAAACCACCGTTTTATAGTAAGTTTGCAGCCTGTTATTTAATTTAAAAAAAAGAACAATCATGGGAAGAGGTGATAAAAAAACAAAAAAAGGTAAGATTTTCAAAGGTTCATTTGGCAAGAGCCGCAGGGCAAGAGTTGCTAAAGTAAAACCTGCAGCAGAAAAAGCTGAAGCATAGTTGCTATAAGAAAGTGATGTAAAATGTGCTAACATTTTACATCACTGGTTCTTTAGTTTTGTCTTCTGTTTACTACACCGGTATAATAATTATCTACGGTGCAAGTCTTGAAATAAGCCAATGTTGATTTTCAAGATTATATACAATTCTATCGTGTAGCCGGCTACGGCGACCTTGCCAAAATTCAATGTGTTTGGGTCTTACAATATAACCTCCCCAATGTGGTGGTTTAATCATTGGTGTGTCCTGAAACTGCGTTTGGTATTGTGTTACATTCGACTCAATTACTTCCCGATTATCAATCTTTTTACTTTGTGGAGATGACCATGCACCAATCTGACTGGCAACAGAGCGTGTTAAGAAATAATCAATACTCACTTGCTCACTCACCCTTTCTACTGTACCTTCTATTCTTATTTGCCGCTCTAATTCTTTCCAGAAAAATACAAGTGCAGCATTTGGATTGTGCGCCAATTCCTTTCCCTTTTGGCTTTCATAATTGGTAAAAAACATAAAGCCTTCGTGGCTAAAATCTTTAAGCAAAACTATTCTTGCAGAAGGCATTCCATCTTTGGTACAGGTAGCCAATGTCATAGCGTTTAGTTCTTCTATATCACTTTTGGCAGCTTCGTGCCACCATTTAGAAAACTGCTCAATAGGGTCTTTATCTACATCCTTTTCTAAAAGGGTTTGAAGCTTATAGTCTTTGCGTATGTCGGCTATGTTACTTTTCATGTATGGTATTTGTATTAGTACAAATGTAAAATGGGTTTAGTTGAAAATTGCCCCGAAAATTGAAAACATATTTATCTGCTATTGATTTATACTACCGCAACTTAACTGTCATACTCAAATTAATTACCCTTCCATCAAGCGGTGCCCATATTTCAGGGAATGAAGGATTGGTAAATGGTGCAAAAACAATTGCTTCTTTTTTGCTTTGGCGATAGTCCAATAAATTTTCAGCGTTTAGCACAAACCCTATCTTACCTATATTGTAGCGGATCATTGCTGCAAGAAAAAGATAAGATGGAGTTTGTCTTCCATCATCCAAATATTGACTTCCCGTAAAGGAAGATTCTATCCCGGTTCTGAAATGTTCTGAAAACTCATAGGCTATTACACTCGACAGTTTATGACGGGCTGTTAGCGGCAGGTACTTATTTGTAACATCATATTCACGTGTGGCATTGGTGTAGGTGTACCCAAGGTAAAGTTCCAGTTCATCTTTCCGTAATTGAATATAACTTTCTGCACCTCTGCTAACAACAGGCTTTAGTGCATTTATATAAAAGAAATTTTGGGTTGCCGGCACATTGAGTAACAGTTGCGGATGACTGATGTGAGTAAGAAAAAACCCTTGATTAAGCGTTATATCCCAACCATCAGCTTTAGTTTTATAATTGATGTCTGTATTAGCCCCATATGACCTTTCCGGCTGATTAGTACTGCTGCTAATGGGTGCCAGATAATGATAGTTCCTTTCATCAACTTCAGCTGTAAATGGGGTAGGAATTTTATATCCCAATCCACCACCCAACCGCATGGTTACATGGCTATTGGCTTTATACATCATAGAAAGTCTTGGCAGCATCAGTATCTTTTTATATAAATCAAACTGTACCCAATCTGCCCTCATTCCCGGCTGTACTGTTAATTTTCCTGCCTTAAAATCTGCTTGTAGAAAAGCTCCTATTGTATTGTTGGTGTAGTTGTTCAGCAAGCTGCTGTCGGGCTGCTTTTTAGAAAATGATTCGCCGTTCCAGTTAAGGCCACAAACGAAGGTTATATGTTCCATTTTTTTAGCGTATGCAGCTTCGCTATACCAACTCGCCTGTGTGGCTTTCATGCCAAAGATATCAGTAACAATATCGCGATTTAATATGCTAGTACTTGCTTTAAAGGTCAGGTTCTCGTTTGTACCAAATTTATTTTCGTGTATTACATCAACCGTGTTTCTAAAACTTTTGTTCTGAATAAAAAAACGATGGGTTGCATCTTTTTGATTACTCAACACTTTCATGTCTCCACCATTTCGGTCTTCATAATTTGCTGTATAGCCTAATATGGTTGAAGAATTAGGGTTATGATATAAAAACACCCGCGGATGTATAAACAGACTTTTTACATCAGGTAAATCAGAAAACCCATCTTTGTTTACATCAACAGCACCCAGTAGATTTCCACCGGCAAAAATGGTATAACCTGCTTTTTTATTTCTACCTGAAAAATAGGCATTCAGGTTATTTTCTTTTAAAGTAGAACGGTTAATGAGCAAAGTTTGGACAGGAGCTCCTAAAGTTGGCTTTTTGGAAATAAGATTTACCATACCTGCAATAGCACCACCACCATACAATGTAGAACTTGCACCTTTTACCAGTTCTATTTGTTGCAGGTCTAATGGTGGTATTTGCAAAATGCTGAAGCTTCCTCCATAACCGCCAAAGAGTGGCAAACCATCCCTAAGCAGTTGCGTATATTTCCCCGGTACGCCTTGTATTCTAAGATCAGCATTGCCTGTAGCGGCTGATGTTTGTTGTATTTGAATACCCGCAATATCTCCCAAAAGGCTCGCAATATTGCCAGGTTTTATACCACTCTCTTCTGTCACTTCTTCCGCACCTAATACTTCTACTTTGGTAGGTAGGTCTTCTAATCGGCTATTGGTTCGGGATGAGGAAACAATCACATCTTCCAATGCATGTTCAGCAGGTTGTAATAATACTTCAACAAGAGTGTCAATTGAACCCATTGTTATAGCCAATGAATTGTTTGCATAATTCACTGAAGAAAATGTAAAATGCAGCGCACTATTTGCATTCACATTAAACCTGCATTGCCCTTCTTTATCAGATGCCCTTACAATTTTTGATTCTACGTTTGTTATAGTAACACCCGCTAACAAATTTTTCTTCTCTGCATCTTTTACAACAAAAGAAATATTAACCTGGCCAATTGCTACCGAAATGCACAAACTCAAAAACATCAACATCAAAAACTTTCTCACACTCAAAATTTGATTATAATAAAAAAGCGGGTTAAAATAACCCGCTTTCTCAAAATGATTTTAACTAACGTAAGTTCCTACATCCATGCCTTGCACTACTTGCAATAGTGTGCCGGGTGTATTCATATCAAATACTATAATTGGAAGACTGTTTTCCTGACAAAGGGTGAATGCTGTCATATCCATCACCTGCAGGTTTTTATTGATCACTTCCGCAAAAGAAATTTTTTCATATCGGGTAGCAGTAGGGTCTTTTTCCGGGTCTGCTGTATAGATACCATCTACACGTGTTCCTTTCAAAATAACATCTGCTTTTATTTCAATAGCCCTAAGAGAACCTGCCGTATCTGTGGTAAAATAAGGGTTACCTGTACCGGCGCCAAAGATTACGACACGACCTTTTTCCAAATGCCTGATAGCCCGGCGGCGGATGTAAGGTTCAGCAATCTGCTCCATTTTTATGGCACTCTGTAGTCGGGTATAAACGCCTATTTTTTCCAATCCTGCCTGAAGCGCCATGCCATTAATAACCGTAGCCAACATGCCCATGTAGTCTCCCTGTGCACGTTCTATACCAGTTTCGGCTTCGTTCATACCGCGGTAAATATTGCCACCGCCTATTACAATGGCTACCTGCACACCAAGTTCTATCAAATCTTTGATGTCCTGTGCATATTGAGAAATAACTTTAGAATCTAATCCAAAGGCTTTGTCGCCCATTAGCGATTCGCCGCTTAGTTTTACTAAAACCCGTTTATACTTTGGGAGCATGGAAATGTTTGTTTTTTGCTTTGCAAAGAAACGAAAACTAATGCTGTTATCCGTTTCTGGTTTTTAGAAATTATAGCCAATTTAAAAACCAAGTTTAAAAATTCAAATAAGTAGTATTTGTTTTATTGCTCTTTCATTAGTGTTTAAAGTGCCGTAATGCTGTCATAACCATAGCCAATTTATTAGATACACAATATTCAATGCTGTCTTTGTCTCTTATGGAACCACCGGGTTGAATAAATGCCTCTATCCCCTGTTCATGTCCAATTTGTACACAATCACTAAATGGAAAAAATGCATCTGAAGCCAATACTGCGCCATGAAAGTCAAAACCAAACTGTTTTGCCTTTTCTATAGACTGACGTAAAGCGTCAATTCGACTTGTTTGTCCGCAACCTTTGCCTACCAACTGCTTATTTTTTACCAATGCAATTGCGTTGCTTTTCAGGTGTTTGCAGACTATATTGGCAAAAGAAAGTTCCTCTTTTTCCAAAACTGTTGTTTCCCTCCCTCCTACTTCTTTCCATTCTGAATAATTGCCAAGGTCAGTATCTTGTTTTAATACCCCATTCAGCAGACTTTTATATTGTTCCTTTGGTGCAATAAAATCTTTTAGCTGCAGCAAAATCCGATTCTTTTTTTGTTGTAAAATTTCCATAGCATCTTCCTCAAACCCCTTAGCAATCAACACTTCAAAGAAAATTTCGCTGATAGCTTCAGCTGTTGCTTTGTTTATTATTCCGTTAGTAACCAATACGCCTCCAAATGCACTTTCTGGGTCACCTGCTAAGGCTGCGGCCCATGCATCAGAAATGGTTGGCCGAAGAGAAATACCACATACATTAGTATGTTTGATAATCGCAAAAACAGTTTCATTGCTATCCGTAAACTCCTGAATTAGCTGAATAGCGGCATCGGTATCCACTAAATTATTATAAGATAATTCCTTGCCATGAAGTTGTGTAAATACTTCGTTTAAGTCGCCTTCAAAAACGGCTTTTTGATGTGGGTTTTCGCCATATCGAAGCGTTTGCTTTTTTATTTCTTTATTGCTATTATTGAAATAATTATGAATGGCAATGTCATAATGCATAACTACTTCAAAAGCTTTAGCTGCAAATTGCCTTCTTTGTTTTATGGTAGTCTCACCCAACTGTTCTTGTAATACTTTTTCGAGTACAGTGTAATCTTCCTTAGCAGCCACGACTAAAACATCGCTGTGGTTTTTTGCTGCAGCTCGTATCATACTTGGGCCGCCAATGTCTATCTTTTCTATGATTAGTTTTTCATCTGTAGTATTGGCTACGGTTTCTTCAAAAGGATATAAATCTACAATCACCAAATCCATTTCGGGTATATTGTATTGTTGCATTTCCTGTATATCCTGTTCGTTTTGCCTGCGACCTAAAATGCCGCCAAAAACAGCAGGATGTAGCGTTTTTACTCTGCCACCTAATATAGAAGGATATGTGGTCAGGCTTTCTACCGGCACACATGCAATACCTAAATCTTTTATGAATTTTTCTGTACCTCCTGTAGAGTAAATGGTAATTCCGAGTTGTTGCAGGAGCTTAACTATAGGTTCCAGGCCATCCTTATAAAAGACAGATATAAGTGCAGATTTGATTTTCTTTTGCATGGTGTGTTGGTTTCACGCAAAGAAACAAAGAATAGAATTAATGAAACTGCATTGTCCTTTTCAAAAAGCGGATTGTATAAAAAAAATTGAGGTTGCCCTTTTTAGTTGACAACCTCATCCTATAATCCGTACCCATAAAAACCTAAAGAAAAAATCACCAGAAAATCTTGCTCCCTACCTACCACAATGGTTTTCAGGTACAACACCCTTATCACAGGATGCACTTAAATATTGTAAATGTTTTTGTTAACGCTTGACTTGTAATTAAGTCCAATAATAATTTCTGAAAATGGAGGAAATCTCCCTGTGGAATACCTGTGGTATGATGGCAGCTTGTACCTTGGGAAAGCAATTCGTTTAGAATTGCCTTCCCGGTACAATCTTTCCATGAGCTTTTGCTCATTTCATTTGTCTTAAGATGGTAGTGTTACTACTTTCTAAGACAATAGGTTTCTCACTTCTTACTTTGAAATTGGATATTGGATTTTAAAAACAGTGTTACACAATGGCAACTCTATTAAAACGCATTTGGAGATTTTTTCATTGTTCAAAGGTGGGCGTAAGAACAAAGTGGTTATGGTTTTAACTGTTTGGGGTATGATATACTAATGGGATTTAAAACAAACAATTCTTAATTGAAATGCTCTACAGTAAAGGGTTTTAGGCAAAGATCAATTCTTCCTTTTTTATAATTTACGCTATAATAGTGCTTAATATTAATCATGACTTACTAAAGTTTTTAATTAATTATTAATGTAAATGAATAAAGTGCAACAAGGTATAATTGCTTCTGAACTTACATATTCTCACAGGGCAGGCAAAAAGGCACCATGGGATGAGGATCCAAAAGAGTAACCCCCGCATTGCTGACGGGGCAGGCACGGAGGCACAAAGACACAGGGAAGCACAGGGCCTTTTCGTTATTGCTAACGAAATGAAGCAATCTGCTCTACGATTAACAAAACCCAACATAATAATATCAGCAGATTGCTTCGTCCTCCTACGTCCTCGCAATGACGGAAAAGTGCCGTCAGGCACGATATGTCGGCAGCAAAAATGAAATAGGTAATGTTTTAAAGTCCCGTAGGGACGATGTATTTTTCTGAAAGGATTAAGAGTGAATACGCAAGTTGATAGACATATCGTCCCTATCGGGACTTGTACTGTTTAATTGGCTGTTATTGCTACCGACATTTTATGCCTAACGGCATAGCCACCATTCCTTATAATTCCCGCTTTTGAATCCACAATTTGATAGACATATCGTCCCTAACGGGACTTTTACAATTTGATTGTCTTTTGTTGCTACCTACATTTTATGCTTATCGTCATAGCCACCATTCCTTATAATTTCAGCCTTTGAATCCACATTTTGATAGACATATCGTCCCTATAGGGACTTTTACCGTTTGGTTGGCGGTTTTTGCTACCGACATTTTATGCCAACGGCATAGCCACCATTCCTTAATTTCCGCCTTTAAATCGACAATTTGATAGACATATCGTCCCTATAGGGACTTTTACAATTTGGTTGCCTTTTTTTGCTACCGACATTTAATGCCTAAAGGCATAGCCACCATTCCTAATAATTTCCGCCTTTGAATCAACAATTTGATAGACATACCGTCCCTAACGGGACTTTTACAATTTGGTTGGCTGTTTTTGCTACCGACATTTTATGCCTATCGGCATATTTCTTATCCGATTTAATCCTCTGTGCTTCTCTGTGGGGGTTTGCTTAATGGCTTTCTCTGTGATTATTTAAAACAAATAATGGGAAAAGCCAAATAAAGTTATACTGCAAAAGAGTGCGACCCCGCAAAATTGACGGGGCAAGCAGCCAATGAAGCCCGGCAAAGCCACAAAAGCCGGGGCAAAGAGAATTACGAATTACGAATGGAACAAGGCTTGTTACTTTCGTAAACGAAGAGTGCCTCACTTTTGAAAAATGAGGCACTCTTTATTCGTGATTGATAATTTCTAATTAAATAAGCATCCGCAGCGGTTCTTCCAGCAGCGCTTTTACGGTTTGCAGGAAGGCTGCACCGGTGGCACCGTCCACTACCCGGTGGTCGCAGCTTAGGGTCACTTTCATAATGTTGCCGGGTACTACCTGCCCGTTTTTAACAACGGGAGTTTGGGCTATACCGCCGATGGCCAATATGCAGGCATCGGGCGGGTTGATGATGGCGGTGAACTCGTCTATGCCAAACATGCCGAGGTTGCTGATGGTGAAGGTGCTACCTTCCCAATCGGCCGGTTGCAACTTTTTGTCTTTGGCCTTTTGGGCAAATGTTTTGACTTCGGTGGCTATGGCGCTTAGGTTTTTGCCGTCGGCAAAACGCACAACCGGTACCAACAGGCCTTCTTCTACAGCCACAGCTACGCCTATGTTTACGTGATGGTTGGTTCGTATTTTATCGCCCAACCAACTGCTGTTTACTTTGGGGTGCTGCTTTAATGCTACTGCGGTGGCCTTGAGTACAAGGTCGTTGAAACTTATTTTGACAGGTGAAATTTCGTTGAGTTTTGCACGGGTTGCAATCGCATTGTCCATGTCTATACTCATGGTGAGGTAGAAATGCGGTGCGGTAAAGAGGCTTTCTGAAAGGCGTTTTGCAATCACTTTGCGCATTTGCGAAACAGGTACTTCGGTGTAGCTTTCTTGTCCTTGCGGAGCTTGTTTTGCAGGAGCAGCGGTTGTTGTTGCAGTTTGTACCGGCGCCTCCGCTTTGACAAGCTCTTGTTGAACTGATGCAACTTGTGCGGGTTGTGGTGTAGCAGGTACTTCTTCTGCTGTCGTTGCTACGGTTGCAGGTGTTGTAACAGGTGGTTGATATTCATCCACATCCTGTTTGGTTATCCTGCCATTGTCGCCGGAGCCTTTTACATATTTAAGGTCTATTCCTTTTTCGTCAGCTACTTTTTTGGCCAATGGCGATGCAAATATTCTTCCTTCGTTTACTACTTCGGGTGTTGCAGCTACGGGTTGAGGCGTAGCGGTATTGTTGACAACCGGAGCGGCAGGCTCTTCAGCTGTAGCTGCTGGGACAGTTACTGCACTTTCGCCCTTAGATGCGGCAATGATGGCATCTATATTCATTCCCGGCTCGCCGATGATGCATAGCAGGTCGTTGACCAATATTTTTTCGCCGGCTTTTGCACCCTGGTACAGGAGTGTACCGTTTTTATAGCTTTCCAAATCCATGGTGGCTTTGTCGGTTTCTATCTCGGCAAGCACTTCACCTTTCTTTACAGTGTCGCCAACGTTTTTTTGCCAGGTGGCTATTACGCCTTCTGTCATTGTATCACTCAGGCGTGGCATAAGCACTACTTCTTCCATTTTGGAAATGTCTACTGCGGCTTGTGGTTGTGCTGCAGGTGCCTCCGCAACAGGTGCAGGTTTTGGGGCTTCCTCTTTTGGAGTTTCAGCTTTGGGTGCTTCTTCTTTCGGGGCTTCTGCATTTGGAGCTTCGACTTTTGCAGGTTCTACCTTTGCAGGTTCTTCAACTGCCGGTGTTCCGCCAGATGGTTTTGCGGTATTTTCTGCAACCAATGCAGTAACATCTTCACCGGCTTTTCCTATTATTGCCAAAAGGTCATTTACCTGTAGTTTGCCGCCGTCGTTTGCACCGCGATGTAAAAGCACACCTTCCTGGTAACTTTCCAGTTCCATGGTGGCTTTGTCAGTTTCAATTTCGGCTAATAAGTCGCCTTTTTTTACAGCATCACCTACGTTTTTGTGCCATGCAGCAATTACGCCTTCTGTCATGGTATCGCTCAACCGGGGCATTAATATCGCTTCCGCCATACTTATTTTTTTGCTTAACAACCTGTGTTTGTGTTACAGGTTGGTGTTGTATTTAGATTTTGAGCCGTGAAATTACATGAAATTGGTTTAATACAAAGGGTGATATTGGTAAAAGAAAAAGGGAATCACTTTTTACTGAAACTACATTCTATAACTAATCAAATAAAAGAAAATTGAGTACCATCCCTAAATATGATGTACTACTTAGTGCAAAGTAAATTTCAAACAAAGGACACTGAAGAAAAGTTGTTGAATTAAATACACATTTAGCTACGACTGACGCAGAGACTACTAATCTTATTTCAAAGCTCAAGCCGCGGGGCTTCGTTGTTGCAACGGAGCTGAGTTCTCTTGTTTCTGAAACTGCTTCGCAAGTTTCAGAATGCCTTCGCTACGCTTGACACCCAAGAGAATAAGGCTCCTAACGCAACAACTGTTGTCAGTGTGAAAATATTTTATGACATTAAATTTCTATCTTCAAATTGCAATTTTTAATAATCCAATTCCATTCTCAACCTGTCTTTTAACTCTTTCACCAATGGGTATTTTTCAATTACCCTTAAATATTGTTCACGGGTATTAAGCGTGGCTTCTACCGGACCGCTTTCTTTTGGTTGTTCGTCTATTATAATGTTAAAAGTTAGATTCCGGTTTTTGAAACAGTCTTTAAGAAATTCCAGCAACTGCACCTTCTCCTGCTCTATAAATTTTTGTTCAAGGCTTGCAGATACTGTTATGGAAAAATGCTCATCATTTACAACTTCAAGGCGGGCATTGTTGAAAACAGTAACATGTGAGTTTTTGCTTTGGTCTTTGAGTTTATCAGTAAAACAAGTCCAATGTTTTTGCAGGTCTTCGATAACCAATGGAATGGACTGGGTTTCATTTGAATCCCCATTTTCAGCCATCTCGTGACGCATTTTATCAAGCAAAGATTTCTTGCCACTACTTGCAGGCCTTGCTTTAGGAATTTTAGAGGTGCATGCTGGAATTTCAGTTGTTGTTTGGGTAGGTGTTACAGTTTGGGTCTGTAATAGTGAATCTATTGGTTCATTTACAACTTCCTTTTTTTCCGCATCTTTTTGAATGTATAATTTGGTTTGTGGTGTTGCAACATTACCATTTTGCGGAGCAGCAATATTAATTTGCAGCGATTGCAATGGCTCAAACCGCATAGCTACCGGTCCGCTAATCCGCTTTTTTTTTACAATGGTAGAAGTTTGGCTATCAAAAGATAACTCTATAGCCTGTTGCAAAAATGAAAGCTTGATGATGGCCATTTCTACATGCAATCTTTTGTTGCGGGCCATTTTATAATTGATCTCCGCTTCGTTTAGAATGTTCAAAGCTCCTACGAGATAAGCAGGAGTTACTTTTTGAGCAGTTTCTATGTATTTGGACTGCATCCCTTCTACCACTTCCAATAGTGAAGCAGCTTTGGGGTTTTGACAAACCAAAATATTTCTGATAAATTCTGCGTAACCGTTGAGCACCAAATCTCCCTCAAAACCTTTTCTGTTTATTTCGTCGTAAAGGAGTAGGGCTCCCGCCATATCCTGCTGCAACTGCGTATCCAACAACCTGAAAAAATAATCATGATCAAGTATGTTGAGGTGTTCTAGCGTATTCAGGTAAGTGACTTCGCCATTGGTAAAGCTGACAATTTTGTCCAAAATGCTCAATGAATCCCTCATGCAGCCTTCACTTTTTTGGGCAATAACCTGTAAGGCTGCTTTTTCTGCTTTTACATCTTCTTTTTCTATGATTT
>JAYTDC010000006.1:0-5621 GCA_043736115.1 Segetibacter sp.
TTTTTCGTCTGGCATAAAATGTTTTTATATTTTTCAAGTTGATTGGCTCACAATTCATTTTGTCATTAAGTAAGGAATCATATTTACTTCAAATTTCACACTTTCCCTACCCCCAAACAATAGCCATTTATAGCTATTGTTTCCCATTTTTAAATCCCTATATTTATTCCACAAATCTCCATCATTACAAAACCTAAGTCAAGGGTGAAAACACCCTATTTTTCGGTGCAAATCACCCTAAGTATAAAAACTATAATAAATTTTATAAAAAATATATAAATAGTGTTGAAATTCTAATTAGTTTATATACCTTAGTTGTGTACTTCATTATTCGATAAACCAAAACCAACGCCATGACCAACGCTTACATGGTAATTAATGTATCTTGTAATACACTTACCAAACAGGAAAAAATTGTAGTAGAACTATTGGCACAGGGCTTTAGCAGCAAGCAAATTGCCGGGCATCTTAAGAGTAGCCAAAATACAATTGATAATCACCGAAAAAACATGTTGAAGAAGACTAACACCAAGAATGTGGCGGAGTTGGTGGCTATTGCTATAAGGCAACAGGTTATTTGAGCAACATTGGGTTGTTGCATCAATCAACTTCCTGAAATGTAAGAGAGTAAGAGACAAAAAAATGCCCCTTTTTGATGTGTTATCAAAAAGGGGCATTTTATTTTTTTTTAGGATACGAAAAAGAAGGTGATACCCTATTATTTGAAGTTTAAAGCTCAAGCCGCTGGGCTTCGTTGTTGCAACGGAGCTGAATTCTCTTGTTTCTGAAACTGCTTCGCATGTTTCAAAATTCCTTCGCTACGCTTGGAACCCAAGAGAATAAGGCTCCTAACGCAACAACTGTTGTAATGAGCGAATAACTTTAGTATTTAGCTTTTCGAGTATTAAGACTATCCTCCATGTCCCAAAATAACAATCAGTGCATATATAACACCGGGAATAAAGAATAATAAGGTAAGTAAAAGACTGATCCAAAATTTGCTGTTGATGACTCCTTCGTGCAGGTAAACGGCTAAAGGCGGTAATAATAAAGCTAATATCACCAACAACAATGTATTTGTTGATGCGGCCTGTCCGGCTTTTTGTTGTTCTTTAAAAGCTTTGATTTCATCTTTGGCTGCACGTATTCTTTCTTTTCTTTCGGCCCTGCTTAATGATTTGAATGCTTTGAAAGCATCTTTAAAATCAGGGGCTGCAACTGTTGGTGTTTCAGGTGTGGCAAAAACTGAAGCTTCGGGCTGTGCAGGTGGGGCAACCGTTTCTTTTGATTCTGTAGAAGGAACCAATTTGGCAGCATAAGAAAATACGCTTACTGATAAAATCATACTTACAATGGCGAGGTAGAAAAGTGTTTTCATGTTTAAAAGTTTAATGAAAACATTAACATTCAATAATCATACCTCCTATAAAAAATGGAGTAATCAAATGACATAAGTGATTTTAGATATTATTTATTTCCATTTGTATAATTCAACCGCTTTAAAATTATAGCCCGGTGTAATTATAAACTCATTGTTTTCTATTTCATACCATGGACTGATGGCCTCATTACTTAGATTTCTGACTATATGCATGTCTTGTGCAGGCATGTAGCCCTGTAGCAGCATAAACATTTTCTTGCCATTTTGCTTATTCTCTACCACATCTGCTACCATCATAGCATGACCGGGAGAACCTGCCCTTACTATATAATCGCCGGGTGCTATTGCGTTATAATCTATCATTGGCTTTCCCATCAGCTTGAGTGTATATGTACCACAATTTGTAAAGACATTTTCAAGAAAACCCATCAGGCAATCGTGGCTGATAGTTTCTTCACCGCTATTGGAGTGATTATCAACTGAAGCATATTGTCTTGCATTGCATCGTCTTACATTTACATAATTCAGGAATGAAAGTTCCTTGCCTTGGCTGGTAAGAAAATTAATTTCATTGTACGCCTTTCGGCTAAATAAATATTCAGCTTTTAACCGCATAACAGCATCTGCACATTGTTGCAAATCTTTATTGCCCGTAGAAATGTCCAACACTTTGTATTGCCATGTTTGGTTGGTTTTGGGGTATCCATAATAAAAGTAAACGGTATCATTTTTCCGCAAGGGAAACTGTCTTAACCATGTAGCAAAAGTATTTTGATTGTAGGCTACACGCTCATATCCTACGGGTGGAGGAATGTCGCCAATGTGTTTGAAGTTCTTTGGTTTACTCAAAGATGTAGCGGCCTTTTGTGTTTGCCCGTTTTTCAAATAATCTTCAGTACAGCTTTGGGTATGTACAGTGACTAACAGGATGAAAATAATAGCAGTTTTAAATTTCATTTTTGCATTTTTGAAATCAGATGCAGGTTTGAATTTTTTCCATAAAGCAATTTTCAATTTAACAAAAAGATGGATAGGATTTGGCACTATGTACTTTAGCTTAAAAAAGTTGTCTTGTTGAATAGGGATTTGAGTTGAAATATTTTGCATGCATTCTTGTCGGTCTTTTCCTTTGACTCTGTATTATTTTTCTATCTAAATTATAGCCCATGTTCATGATGAAAGGTGTATTGCTTTGTAGTACCACACCATATCAGAGCCCTTTGCAGGTAAAGGCCTTAGAACACGTTTGTATCATTTATTTTATGTTTTACCTATGAAATTAATTAGAAACCTGCTTATAAATCGTAGTTGATAAAATACAGAGAAAATGCAAGATTGTATCACGGAGGACAAAGAGGTTTTTTTTCCCGGGGTTAAATTTGTTGTAAGCTCATTTTACTTCTTTGCATAAAAATATACAATCACCTGACTTCTTTCCATATCAGCATTTTGCATTACATTTAAGGTATAAAACTGCTATGATGGATAACTTCTACCTAACACTTGCAGCCATTTTAATGCTGCCATTGATTCCGGCATATATTCTATATAAATTTTTACCGGCAAGCGATACCGATGTCAGTGGTCCGTACAAAGGATTGAGCGTAAAACTGAAAGGTGCTTTTGCCGGATATTTTTTATTGGTGTTGGTTGCCACAGCCTTGCAATATGTCTTTATGGGCAACAAACAGGCAAGAACCATAGAAATCCTGGAAGCGGATGCAAAAAAGAATGATAGTACTATAACGGCTTTAAAAAATCAGGTGAATGGGGCTGTAACTGATTGGTATATAAAAGGCTTGTTACAACCACCGGGCAAGGATGGCACCCGCTTTTTTTATGATGATGGCACTACCAAAAATGAACCCGATGGCAGCTTTGAACTGATAAAAAGAACTTTAGGAAAGGATGGTGTTTCTAAACCTCCAAAATGGATGTGTGTTTATAATCCTGTTACCGGTTTTAAAGTTATCAGTTTTAACAGGGAACTATCTCACCCCGATATAGGCACCTACAGCGTAGCATTTGACGATAACCAACATGTGATTACTATTAACAAGCCAATAGAAATAAACAGCCATGAGAAAGACAGCATTGTTGCTGTTGCAAACTACGTAGAAAAAAATCCTGACCTTAAAATGAAAGTGCTGCAAATTGATCCTTCTCTCATACAAAAAGCAACGGCTATTAAACAGGAAATACAGGTGAATAAAATAAAACTAAATGAGTTTAAACAAAGGCAATTGAAGGCGAATCCCAAGCCGTAGTTGCGTTTAAGCTATGAGGTGTGAGGTGTGAGTTGTGAGTTGTGAGTTGTGAGTTGTGAGTTTCCGCCGTTTTCTGCCGTTGTTGGTATGGCAAAGCCTACCAACAACAAACTTTTCGGCTGGTGTTGGGGATGCATGTGCTTTTTGAGTTTCCGCCGTTGTTGGTATGGCAAAGCCTACCAACGACAAACATTTCTGTTAGTGTTGACGCCAAATAGCCAATGCTGAAATGAATAGATAGCTACAGAAATAATAACGAGTACTAAAATGGTTGCCAATACTTTTTTTAATTTTATAAACCTTGCAAGGCCTTCATTGTTTGGTTCATTTTTATCGCTTATTAAGATTGCTTTTTTTCGCTGCTTTAAGAAAAGGTAAATAAGAAAGAAAAGCAGTATTGATGCTATGATATCATAAGTAAACTGCAAATCATATTTTATGTTGAACCAATCATCTGATAATGACAAAGATGAAAGGTCTTTAAACAAACGCCTGATAATAATAAGGGTTATAATTTCATACTGCTTACTAATGTACGTAGTAATGGATTTGGGGAGATAATGTATAAGCAGATATACTTCATACACAAGAATAAACGAAAAGGGTGTATAGATGGCCGCTATTGGATTTGTGAGTAATTCTGATGGTGCATGCAAAGAAATAAAACCAAAATCTACCAGGTATATAATAGCAAGATGAATAATGAAACTTGCAATTGCAATGATCAGTATAATTGCTTTACTTCTTTTTTTGGTTTCTTCAGAAAGCAGTTTCTGTAAAGTATTTCAAATTTTTTATTCATTTTTTCGTGAAGTCTATTCATTTGTTTGTAAAAAAAAAACATTGTTGTCCGACAAAACTAGTATTAGGCCATAAATTTTGTTGGAGTTATTGATTTTACAGCTACCCTTTTGAAATTTTCAATAGCAGGGGGCTTATGCAGAACTAAACAAGTCTGTTTCAATGTTTTTTCTGCTTTTTTTCTTTTTATATTCCATTAGCAGTTGTTTGATGCTAATATAGTTGAACAGGTGTAGTTTGATTACGGTTACAAATACGCTGAAAGCCATAGTTGTTTTGTTTCTGCCATGAATTACTGACAATAGCAGCAGTGCTATAATGGACATCCAGATTTGAATTTCGATAGCATTCTGGTTATCGCCTACAAAGTATTGCAGTGGAAAGTTTTGCTTTAATTTTTTGAAGAACAACTCAATTTGCCACCTGTATCGGTACAACTTTGCAATGGTGGCAGCATCCAGTTCAAAATTATTGGTAATAAACTCATAAGCCTTTTGTTGCCCTTCATCCCACCAGGCTATTCTTCTAAGTTTGATCTGTTGTTTATTGTCATTGTCATCGGTAAATGTCTGCATAATCAGCTCTTCTTTCAGTATAGCATCTACACTGCTGTGATCATGCAAACATTCTATAGCAGGTAGGTAGACAGCATTTTCCTTTTGCCTGGTGATAAAGAAAACTGAAGACTGTGTAAAGGCAGCAAACTGCTTATAGTTATTATAACCTTTATCAAATACGATGTAAGATCCGGCAGGTAGTTTTAGTGCTTTAAAGATTTGCTGGTCGTGGTCGGCTGCGGCAGAAAACTCAATAAAATGGGGCATCAGGGTTGTTCCGTGCAGTACCGTGTTCTTCTTAATGCCACCCTTCTTTTTGCCATTGTCTGCATGCCTTCCGGAAGTTTTAAGAATGGCTTTGAACAGGCCAAAAACAGTAGCATCAAGCAAAAATAATTTATCCAGCACAGCTTTGGGCAAACTGCTGTCCGAGATATTTGGCTTGTACAAGCTATAAAGATGTTCATATATAGCTTTGAATACGTTGGAAGGCCTTTTTTTATTACCATCACTCAAAGTACTTCTGGGGGGTACATAATCGATACCCAGATGATTAAGCTTGCCTTGTGCAATCCCCAATCCAGCCTCTATCTCACGTAGTGATGTGCTGCCAGA
>JAYTDC010000007.1:0-1753 GCA_043736115.1 Segetibacter sp.
GAGTTTGTGAAAATACCCGTTTCCTTACTTAAATATACACAGAATGTGAATAGCTTAAATGCAGTATGGTTTTTGCGTAAATAGTGTATGCAATTTATACAAGGAAATAACCGCCATCAAACGTATTTCACTACAGCTGATGAACAAGTAAGTGCCGATAACGCAGTCAGGCTTATGGATGCGTTTATTGACAAATTGGATTTGAAAAAATTAGGGTTTACTGGTACTGTACATAAGAGTGAAGGCCGCCCGCCCTATGCACCGGCTATTCTTTTAAAACTATACCTGTATGGTTATCTCAATAAGATCCGAAGTAGTCGAAAACTAGAAAAAGAATGCACCCGCAATATAGAATTGCAATGGCTGTTACAAAACTTATGTCCTAACTATCATACCATTGCTGATTTTCGTAAAATGCATGCGATGCCGTTACAAAACATGTTCAAACTATATGTTTATTTTCTAAGCGATGCTGGCTTACTTGGCAAAACAACTGTTGGTATAGATGGAAGTAAGTTTAAGGCAGTTAATAGTAAAAAGAATAATTACAATCAACATAAAATTGATAAACACCGCCAATTTATTGAAGACAAGACAACAAAATATTTGCATGAACTTGATGAATTGGACAAAGAAGAAAATTCTTTTGCCACTGAAGAACTGCAAATAAAAAAAGAGAAGATCGCCCAAGGCCTTATCAAACTTAAAGAAAGGACGCTCAAATATGATGCCCTTCAGCAACAGCTAGATGCAACAACTGATAAACAAATCAGTATCAATGATCCTGATAGCCGAAGCATCATTATTGTAAAAAATATTGTTGAAGTGGCATATAATACACAGAATGTGGTAGATGATAAGTACAATCTAATAGTACACACCCAGGCCACCAATACCAATGATGGCAAAGCTTTGCATAAAGCGGCTAGTCAAGCCAAACATAATCTAGTACTAAAGGAAGAAGACAGCTTGATGGTGCTTGCAGACAAGGGCTACCATACAGGAGCAGAATTGAAACAGTGCCAGCAGGACAATATGATTACACATGTGGCCTATAAAGAACAACCTTCAGTAAAACATATTGCTACTGAATTTCTATCAGAAAGCTTTCAATACAATATAACTACGGACTCTTATATCTGCCCTGCGGGCGCTATACTAACATCATTGGGTACATGGCATAATAAAAAGGGTGAAGCCAATGAAACCAGTTACCGTTTTAAAACATACCGTACCAATGATTGTAAAACATGTTCGCTAAAACAACAATGCACCAAACTGCCTAAACGTATTATTCATAGGAGCGAATACCAAGATGCAGTTGATATCAATAATAACAACATCAAGAAAAACCCACACTATTATAAACGGCGGCAGGCTGTATGCGAACATCCCTTTGGAACTATCAAAAGGCATTGGGGTTACACACATACTTTGCTAAAGGGTTTGAGAAAAGTAAATGGAGAAATGAACCTGATTATGTTCTGCTACAACTTTCTGCGAACTAAAAACATACTTGGCTTTGATAAAATGTTGGAAGCCATCAAAAACTGGCAACCAGATTATACAAAAGTAGGTTGTGCTATAAAAAACGGCTTTATCAAAATGAATTACAGCCAAAATAAGCCAATCATTTTAATACAATTCTATACGATACAATTTTTAAAGGCTGCTTAAATGGAATGCTATATGCTTTAGTTAAAATTATACAGGTTGATTTTTATGAGTGTAGGAGTTTTTTCACAGTCTGACG
>JAYTDC010000008.1:0-33548 GCA_043736115.1 Segetibacter sp.
TAAAAAGTAGTGATGCCCCCAATGCCGCTGGCAAAAATTACACCTACCCTGTCAACATCAACATTATCCCGGTTAATGCCGGCATCTTTAATGGCTTCATCGCTTGCTATTAAAGCAAACTGGGTAAAGCGGTCAATTTTTCGGGCTTCCTTGCGTTCAAGGTAATCGGTGGGTTCAAAATCTTTAACCTCACAGGCAAACCTGGTTTTAAACTTACTGCAGTCGAACTGTTTTATAAAATCACAACCACTAACCCCTTCAGCCAAGCCCTGCCAATATGTTTCAACAGTTTTGCCCAATGGAGTTAGCGCTCCCAATCCGGTAACTACAACTCGTTTTAATACCATAAAATTTGCCTGTGATAATTAAATTAATTACTTAGCATGCTCTTCTAAGTAAGCATTAGCCTGACCTACAGTAGTAATGGTCTCAGCCTGCTCATCCGGAATAGAAATATTAAATTCTTTTTCAAATTCCATAATAAGTTCTACGGTGTCCAAAGAATCGGCACCTAAATCGTTTGTAAAAGATGCCTCGGTGGTTACTTCTGCTTCGTCCACTCCTAGTTTATCAACAATGATTTTCTTAACTCTTGTTGCGATGTCTGACATTGTAATTAAGTTTAGTTACGGCTGCAAAAATATAGATTTTGGCAAATAAGCAAGTAAATAGATGATTTTTATTTTAGGTCCCCTCAATTAATTCAAATTATTAGTTCATTTTTCTCAAAATTGTAGAATTAAAAAACACACTCTTTTCACGGATTTTTTATAATAAAAGTCATCTAAGGGCAAATAACCTTATATAAATTAACTTTTTTAATAAAAAAATGGACTTTGATATATTGCAATAATGACTTCTAAGTCTGTTTAGATAGAATTATAATAACTGCTGTGTAAATACTATTTTTGCCGCAATTTATTCCTCACAACTATAAAAACGAATTGTTCCATGAAAATTACTGTTATAGGAGCCGGGGCAGTTGGTGCTACCTGCGCCGATAATATTGCCCGTAAAGAACTGGCTTCCGAATTGGTTTTATTAGATATCAAAGAGGGTGTTGCAGAAGGCAAAGCGCTTGACATGACCCAAACTGCCGCATTACTTGGTTTTGATACCCGTATTACCGGTACTACAAATGATTATACTAAAACAGAAGGAAGCGATGTAGTAGTAATAACTTCGGGTATTCCGCGTAAGCCCGGCATGACCCGTGAAGAGCTTATTGGTACAAATGCATCAATAGTAAAAGGAGTAACAGAAAACCTTTTAAAGTACTCGCCTAATGCCATAATAATAATAGTATCCAACCCCATGGATACTATGACCTACCTAACCCTAACATCAAGTGGTATTTCCAAAAATAAAATTATAGGAATGGGGGGCATTTTAGACAGTGCCCGTTTTAAATGCTATTTAAGTGCAGCACTAAACTGTAGCCCCAATGACCTTAATGCAGTAGTTATAGGCGGACACGGAGATACTACTATGATTCCACTTATCCGTTATGCTACATGGAACAGTGTATCTGTAAGCGAATTTCTTAGCGAGGAGCAACAACAAAAAGTAGTTGCAGACACTATGGTAGGTGGTGCAACACTTACCAAACTATTAGGTACAAGTGCATGGTATGCACCGGGTGCTGCTGTCGCTTCATTGGTAGAAAGCATTGTTCGCGACGAAAAAAGATTGTTTGCCTGTTCTGTTAGTCTTGATGGCGAATATGGACAAAGCGATATTTGTATGGGTGTACCTGTTATAATCGGTAGAAACGGATGGGAAAAAATTGTTGATTACAAACTTAGTGAAGCCGAGCAGGCTACATTTAATAAAAGTTCAGATGCAGTCAGAAGCATGAATGATGTATTAAAAACTTTGTAATTTTTATTCTTTTTATAATTAATAAAGCCGCTCAAAAAAAGCGGCTTTATTAATTTATACATTTGTTATTCGATATAGTATTCTTCCTTCTGTAACATTCAACATAATTCGTTTACGCTACTAATTCTTCCTTTTATTTTTTTATTATCAAACAATCCTGATCAATGTATGTTCGATTAATAAATCATTCATTAATATTTTAAAATTTGCATTCATACGTTAAAACTATTTTAACTAAAATTATTTTTTCTTTAAATTTTTCCTCCTAATTTTGGACGAAATTTCAGAAACGGTCGAAAATGGTAGGGCAGATTAACAAAGATGAATTAATGGTGAGAGATATTCTTTCAACTGCAAAAAAACTTTTTGCCCAACATGGCTTAAAGAAAACCACTATGGAAGATATAGCCAATGCATTGGGCAAAGGGAAGAGTACTTTGTATTATTATTTCCCTGGAAAAACAGAAATTTTCGAGGCCGTTGTAGATGAAGAAATGCGTAATTTATTAAGGTTTACCAGGCAGGCTATAAATCTGGCTACAACAGCAAAAGATAAGTTAAAGGCCTATTTCAGAACACGTGTAAGTCTAATGGAAAAATTGCAAAATTTAAGCATTGTGGTGTACGAAGAAATTTTTAACCATATTGGCACCATTTTAAAATTAAAACAGAAACACGACGAAATACAGATAGATATTATAAAGGAAATCATTAAAGGAGGTATTCAATCTGGTGAATTTAAAGAGTTGGTAGAAAAAGATATGGAGCTATTTTCATGTGCATTAGTTGTTGCCTTCAGGGGTTTAGAACTTCCCATTCCTGTGTCAAAAAAGGTGAGAAGTTGCGATCACGGTGCTGATTTATTGGTAGATATTATGGTAGATGGTATGGCGGGAAATGGACTAAAAACCGGGTTTGGTCAAAAAAAATTTATGGTTAACACTTAGTTGTTCTATTTTACTTCTATCAATCGGATAAATAGACTTTTGTTGAAGATTTATAATAATCAGCAAGAAAATATTAAGAAAATATCAACAAAACCGCAGATTTACAGGATTATTCAATATCTTAAATTTTGAAATTGATCTGTACATTAATTAATTGTTATTTTTACTTAGTAGTATTTTAGAAACTATAAGTACTTATTCAATCAAAATACAAAACAAAACTGTAAAAAGGGGAAGCAAGGCTTCTTAAAATATAGGATAATGGAGAAAAAACTACATAAGAAGATTGAACAATTTCAGGATGCAGCTGACATAAAAAAAGCAGGTGTTTATCCATATTTCCGTGTTATTGAATGCGGACAGGATACAGAAGTGGTACTAAACGGGAAAAAAGTATTGATGTTTGGGTCAAACTCCTATCTCGGATTAACCAACCATCCTAAAATTGAAGAAGCTGCAAAAAAAGCTATAGATAAATACGGTACCGGCTGTGCAGGTTCCCGTTTTTTAAATGGTACCCTTGACATTCATATTGAATTAGAGAGAAGACTTGCTGCGTACGTAAACAAAGAATCAGCATTGTTATTCAGCACAGGTTTTCAGGTAAATCTGGGTGTATTATCTTGTATTACAGGAAGAAATGATTATCTTATTTTAGATGAATATGATCATGCATCCCTTATTGACGGGTCAAGACTTTCATTTTCTAAAGTCATCAAGTATCGCCACAACGATATGGCCGATTTGGAGCAAAAATTATCTAATCTTCCTGCAGAAGCTGTAAAGCTAATTGTAGTTGACGGCATATTCAGTATGGAAGGTGACATAGTAAAACTACCTGAAATTGTAGAATTGGCCGAAAAGTACGGTGTCAACATCATGGTAGATGATGCACATAGTTTTGGCGTAATTGGTGAAGGTGGCGCAGGTACCGCTTCTCATTTTGGACTTACTGACAAAGTAGATTTAATAGGCGGTACATTTAGTAAATCATTGGCTTCGCTTGGAGGTTTTGTAGCAGGAGATGAAGTTATTATTGACTACTTAAAGCACAAAGCCCGTTCACTCATCTTCAGTGCAAGCATGACTCCTTCTTCGGCTGCTGCTGTTATGGCCGCACTTGACATAATAGAGTCAGAACCGGAACGTATAGACCAATTATGGGCTAATACAAACTATGCAAAGCAATTATTGCTTGACGAAGGTTTTGATATTGGTGTTACTGAAAGCCCTATTATACCTGTGTATGTTCGTGATAATTCAAAAACATTTGCTTTAACTAAAATGCTGCAGGAAGATGGAATTTTTGTAAATCCTGTTGTATCACCTGCTGTACCTTCAGATGCTTCTCTCATACGTTTTTCGCTAATGGCTACACATACCTTTGCACAAATAGAAGAAGCTATAGAAAAGCTGGCAAAATCTGCTGCATTGCTGGAAATACCCGTAATGAAGCAAAAGTATGAGCTATGATAAGTGTTGTGCCGGTAGCTAACAAAAAGCAGTTGGCAACATTTATTGATTTTCCCCATGATTTATATAAGGGAGATCATAATTATGTACCCGAACTTTTTATAGCGCAACGTGATTTGCTTACACCCGGCAAACATCCTTTTCATGATCATTCTAAATTGCAATGCTTCATTGCGTATAAAAACAATAAAGTTGTAGGTAGAATAGCAGCTATACAAAACAATAACCACAATTCATTTAATAAAACCAATGACGGATTCTTTGGTTTTTTTGATTGTATAAATGATGGCGAAGTATCAAAAGCATTATTGGACGAAGCTAAAAATTGGGTAAATGCACAAGGGCTTTCAAACATGATTGGTCCGGTAAACCCAAGTACAAACGAGCCGGTAGGATTGCTGATAAATGGTTTTGACAAGCCTCCTGTTGCAATGATGACTTATAATAAGCCCTATTATGTACAGTTGATAGAAGAATATGGGTTTCAGAAACTGACTGATATGTATGCTTATGACATTAAAACCAATACTGTAAGCGACAGGGCCGTAAAGTTGCAGGATGCTTTATTAAAAAGATTGAATCAGAGAGGTGTAACTATTCGTCCAATTAACCTAAAAGATTATAAAAACGAAGTAGCAAGGGTAAGAGATATCTACAATCAGGCATGGGATAAAAATCTGGGTTTTGTACCCATGACAGAAACTGAATTTAACTATTTGGCCAAAGACTTAAAGATGATAATGGACAAAGACTTCTGTCTTTTAGCCGAGCATGAAGGCAAAACAGTTGGCTTTGCCTTAGCAATACCCGATGTGAATCAAATACAAAAGAAAATAAGCAAGGGAAGACTTTTCCCAACAGGAATATTCAAATTGTTATTTGGTCTTAAGAAAATTAATTACGTAAGAATAATAACCCTTGGAGTAATAGAAGATTATAGAAAAATGGGCATAGAGGCCTGCTTTTATGCAGAAATAATTAAAAATGCTGCAAGGAAAAATATAACCGGCGGTGAAGCCTCATGGATATTGGAAAACAATGAAATGATGAATAAAGCCATGGAAAACATAAACGGTAAGATTTATAAAACTTACCGCATTTACCAAAAAGCAATATGAAGCAAAAGGTTCTTATAACCGGGGCAAGCGGTTTTGTTGGTTTCCATTTAATAGAAGCGGCAATTGAAAAAGGATTGGAGGTGTACGCTGCCATAAGAAAAAGCAGCGACATAAAACATTTGGCTACATACAAAATTCAATATACCTATCCCGACTTCAATAGTGTAGATAGCTTGGCAAAAGATTTGAAGGAGCATCAATATGATTTTATTATTCATGCAGCAGGAACAACAAAGGCAAAAAATCAGGAAGAATACAATAAGGTAAATGCGCAATACACCATCAACCTTGCAAATGCAATTGTTGAGAGTGGCATTGACCTAAAGAAAATTGTTTTTATCAGTAGCCTTGCTGCTTTAGGTCCATTGTCTGAAGCAGATAAATTGATATCGGAACACACAACACCAAAGCCTGTAACCGCCTATGGAAAAAGTAAATTGCTGGCAGAAGAAGAATTAAAGGAGAAAAATCTCCCGTTGGTGGTTTTAAGACCTACTGCCGTTTATGGTTCAAGAGATAAGGACATATTTATTATCCTTAAAACCTTTAATCAGGGATTTGAACCTTATATTGGCAATAAAGCACAGCAGTTGAGTTTTGTTTATGTAAAGGATTTGGCAGCAGTTACGGTGAATGCTTTGTTTAGTGATGGTTCAGCGAATGGTTTCTATAATATTACAGACGGCAATAGTTATGATCGCTATGAAATGGCAAACATATGTAAGGAGGTTTTAAACAAAAAAACGCTGAAGTTTCATTTGCCAATGCCTGTTGTAAAAGTACTTGCTTTGGTGTTGGAAAAGACTTACAGTTTTCTGGATAAAACACCGGCACTCAACAGGGAGAAATTAGCTGAATTGACCGCAACAAATTGGTGCTGCGATATTGAAAAAGCAAAAAGAAGTCTGTCATTTAAACCCAAATATGATTTAAAAATGGGATTAACTGAGGCGTTGGGTTGGTATAAAAATGAGAAGTGGTTGTAGATGGCTGATTTAGAGATGTCTGATTTTTAAACTCATAAAAAGTGTTTTTAGTAAATGAGAATTGATAAATATGCACTTAAATCAGAAAGCAGCTTAACATTATTCGAATTCATAAGTGAGGGCAAAAAAGGAGCAATAAGGAAACGAATAGAATTTCAAGAAGCAAATGAAAATAACCTTTATAACCTTGCATTTGGTGACATAAATACTGATACCGGGGCAATAGATGACCTTGCAGTTTCGGAAAATGGAGATACTGAAAAAGTTCTTGCTACAGTAGTGGGTGCCTTATATGCTTTCTTCGATAGGTATCCGGATGCATTTGTTTATGCTACAGGAAGTACAAGTTCGAGAACCAGACTTTATCGAATGGGAATAACTTGTTTTTATGAGGAAATGGTTTCAGGCTTTTACATATATGGACAAGTTGGAAAAGAATTTTATAAATTTGAAATAGGTAAAAATTATTCAGGATTTTTAGCCCAGCGTAAATTTGATTAAATTGCATTTATGAAAACTGTACAAGAATTAAACGAAAAGAAGTCGCCTATTGTGACCATTGACCCTGCTTTGGAACAATATAGAGGAAAGGTGCTTTTTCCTAAAAAACTCGAAATAGCAAAAGAAATGCTAAAAAACGCAAAACTACCGCCGAATATGAACCGAAGCAATGCGTAGCATGATAACATATGAAAAAAGATTTGACCAGAAAAAACACACCTTCTTTACTAAAGATGATAAAATGGATGGTTGGATTCTGGATTGCACAAATGGCTGCCATTATTGGTTTGTATATTAAGAAATAAGGTTTACAAAAAAAAATAATTATAAAATAAACATAATAGCATGAAAGAAGAAATTTTACCGGCAAAAGGAAAACTTGGAATTTTGTTGCCGGGCATGGGTGCAGTTGCTACAACCGTAATAGCTGGTGTAGAAGCTATAAAAAAAGGAATAGCACAGCCAATAGGTTCGCTTACGCAAATGGGTAGCATCCGCATTGGAAAAAGAACTGAAGACAAACATCCTAAAATAAAAGATTTTGTTCCCTTAGCTGACCTGGGTGATATAGCTTTTGGTGGATGGGATGTATATGATGATAACGTGTACGATGCTGCTATGCATGCCAAGGTATTGGACAAAGATTTGCTCAATTCTATTAAAACAGAATTGGAAGCAATTAAACCAATGACAGCGGTTTTTGATAAATCTTATGTTTTCAATCTTGATGGCACCAATGTAAAAACAGGTGCTACCAAATGGGATCTTGCGCAACAGGTGATTGACGATATCAACAACTTTCAGAAAGCCAACAACTGCGACCGTGTTGTAATGGTATGGTGCGGCAGTACAGAAAAGTACATTGAAGAAACTGCAGTACACCAAACTATAGAAAGTTTTGAAGCAGGCATGAGAAACAATGATCCGTTGATTGCACCAAGTATGATTTATGCTTATGCTGCTATCAAATTAGGTGTTCCATTTGCCAACGGCGCTCCTAACCTTACCTGCGATATTCCGGCATTGATAGATCTGGCCAAAGAAACACAAACCCCAATAGGTGGTAAAGATTTCAAAACCGGACAAACACTGATGAAAACTATTCTTGCACCGGGTTTACAGGCAAGGGCTTTGGGTATCAGAGGTTGGTTCTCAACAAACATTCTTGGTAACCGTGATGGTTATGTATTGGACCATCCAGATAATTTCAAAACCAAGGAAGTTTCTAAACTGGGTGTATTGGAAGACATTTTACAACCCGAAATTAACCCTGAATTGTACGGTGAACTTTATCATAAAATAAGAATCAACTACTACCCACCTCATGGAGATAACAAAGAAAGCTGGGACAACATAGACATCTTTGGATGGCTGGGTTACAGTATGCAAATCAAGATCAACTTCCTTTGCAAAGATTCTATTTTGGCTGCGCCTATTGTACTTGACCTTGCACTATTCTTTGACCTTGCAAAAAGGGCTGGAATGAGTGGCACACAGGAGTGGATGTCTTTCTACTTCAAATCTCCTCAACATGCACCTGAAATACGTGCAGAACATGATATTTTCAAGCAACTGATGAAGTTACAAAATACACTTCGTCATATGATGGGAGAAGATCTGATAACACATCTTGGTCTGGATTATTACCAGGAATTGGTTGATACATTATGATCAGATTGCACAAACTCATAGCCTCCGTATTTGGGATAGGCTATGCAAAAGGGGGCGGTACTTATGCCGCAATAGCTTGTTGCATTGTTTGGATATTAATACCTGCCGGTAACATTTACTGGCAGGTTTTTTTTACCCTGTTAATTTGTACAATCGGCGTATGGAGCAGCAATGTAGTAGATGCTATTTGGGGAAAAGATAGCAGCAAGGTTGTTATAGACGAAGTTGCGGGTATGATGATTACACTTATTGCTGTACCCTTAAATTGGAAATACATTGCGGCGGGCTTAGTACTTTTCAGGTTTTTTGACATTGTAAAGCCCTTGTATGTACGATCAATGGAAAAACTACCCAAGGGTTGGGGCGTAATGGCCGACGATTTGCTGGCTGGGGTTTATGCACATGTTGTGCTGGGTATTTTATTGTACTATGAGATATTTTAAGAATAGCATCAACATACTGATTGATACAATGTATGTTTTAGAGTTTAGTTCTGATATATGAGTATAGATGTGTTTCATATCTATAATATAATGGACAAAATAATTACGAATCTTTAGCCTCGTTCCAAGTTATAAATCCCTCTTTCCATTCGTAATTATCTAATGGTTTTTTTTCGATTTTGAAACAATCCAAAGAATATTTTGTTACCCTGGTTTGTTAGATAGGAAGTTTACTGCTGCTTCACCATTCTCAAACGATGAAAAGGCTCCTATGAATTTGATTTCATCTTCGCCAACTATTTCATAAACATCTTTTACAGTATGTTTTTAGATTTAGCACCTCAAAACTAATAACTGTAACCCTTTTTTGACTTTTTGCTTAACTGAATGACATTGCCCCAAGAAGACAGGGTTAAAATAAAATTTTAAGGTTCGGGTGTGACCCACACCGCAACAAACGTGAAAACTGATGTTAATGTCAGTTTTCACGTTTTTATTTTTCCACCATTATAAAAATAGATATTTCGGTTCCTTCGCCAACAGCAGTTGTAATTTGATGTGTTGCATTTAACACAAAACAGCGGTTTCTGATATTTTCCAGTCCGTTACTATTTTTAAGGGCGTTAGGCAGATCAAACCCTATACCATTGTCAACTATCCGAATCTGCAACCCCTTCTCTTCAAAATTGAGAGAAACAGTAAGCTCTGATGCCTGTGAATGTTTGTAAGCATTTTGAATAATCTCTTTAAAAATTCTTATCAAATTTGCTTGCTTTCTACTGTCTAATTCAAATGTTACACCCGTTGTAGAAAAGTTAATTTTAAAAACTTTTGAGAATTTCTCAAACTCATTTCTAATTTGGTCAATCATATTGATATTGCCCCCCTGTTCATTTTTCATTTCTCTTGACAGGGTGCGTAAAGATTCTATTGTTTTTTTAATAAGCCCGGCAGTATTGTGAATATTATCCTGGAATTCCGTATCATTTTTAAAATTCATGGTCCGAAGGATTTGATACGCAAATGCAAGGTCCTGTGCAACATTATCATGAATTTCTCCTGAAACGTCCCGCAGTGTTTGCGTTTCTATCTGATTTTCTCTTTGTTTCTGCAACTCTTTTTCTGACCAAAACCGGTAAATAAGGGCAATGCTTATAACAAAAGTTTCAACAATAATACCTATATGAAATGTTGTTGGCGGAAACAGGAAAGACAAAGTGCTTGGAAAAAACAGACGCTGAAGTGAGCCTAACATAAAAACAAAGGAACCAGAAAGAATAAACCACGCTCCTTTAAATCCCTTTCGTGCACAATAAAGGCAGTTTATGGTAATTGCACAAATGCCAAGCAAAGTGCTGATTTTTGCCCAGGTGAAAACGTATAAATGAACACGATAATCGGTGGCCAATAGAAAAACAAATGCGTGAATGACTGCACTGATTATAACATTTGCTTTTAAAACTGTCGTGGTATGATAAAGTACTTTATTTTTAAAGAGCTGGGATTTTAAGAATTGCTGCACAACATGTATAAGTATAGCTATGGCCAATGCTCCAATAGCCATGAATGGTGTTAGCCGGAAAGCCTTTTCAGAATCGAGGCCAAGAAACTGTTGATCGAGTAGATCGTTCTTCATAACTATCAAAAAGAGCATCGAAATGTATAATGCATACCATAAATGAAGCTTTTCTTTTAATGCAAAAAACAAAGAGATATTTAAAACAAAAAATAAAATGAGCAATCCTTCTATGATACCAAAAACAAAATAAATTTTGTTCTCAAACATTTTCAGCACTTTTGGTTTTAAGAGCGCAAAACCGAAAGATTTATAAACATTCCTGGCATCAATACTAAGATATAGTGTGTCTGTACTATTTGGAGATGCGATGAAAGGAAAAACGTGATGTGTAAACTGATATGACCTGTCCTCAAATCTATATTTAAGCCCGGTATGGGCCACTGCGTTCCAGTTGCCGTTATTTTTTTGAAACAATTTTCCATCGTACAGCCCAAAAGGAGCCATTAACAGCATTAATTGCTGGGGTTTACTGTCTGTGTTTTTTATTATTATTCTAAACCAGTAATAATAGGGATCGTAATTAAATATAAGTACTGTTTTTTTTTCTGCATTAATAAAGGAAGAAGATTTTATTACTGAATCTATTTCAACAGGCTTAGTAGTTCGTAAAAAAGTAGTGTATTGGGTTATGGGAAGACGAACAGTACTATCGCATATTCTTACATCCAATACCTGACTATAGGTAGATAGAAAACTATCGGCAAGCGTCAGAAACAGTAAAGGCCTTAACAATATTTTCATATAAATGCCGGGTTTGTTAAGAATTGAATTTTCAGCATTTGTTTGTTAAGTATGCTCCCTTCGCTCTTTTCCCAGTTCACCATACACTTTTCTTCTTATCATATTTACGCCGCCAAGCGGTGCATGTTCTTGCATAGCATGGCCGGGAGAGAAACTCATATTTAAATCCTGCTCCGCTCTTTCATGCGTATCAATACCTTTCTGTTTTTGAATATTGATAATAGCAACCTGATGAAAAGGCGTTTTCCATTCTATGCTTGGGTCTTCAATGGGCTGTGTTTTTTCATCATTCTGAAACTGCACATATAAGCCGAAGCTAACTTCCTGTTTAGAATCTTCTGATAAATCATCTATCAATCTTTTCCTTAAAAAATTATTGCCAGGATTTGATGGCATTGTACTGGTAATAGTTTTGAGTGGCCTGGCGTGCCATTTTATGGCTTTGTCGCCAAATTTATAAGGCGTGGCTGAAAAATACATTTCCTCAAGAATGTTTGGCGTTTCAATTCGCTGTTTTAAAAATTTTATAGCAGCGCCAATTTTAAATGGTAATGCGGCGCCAACCGCAGCAGCAAATTGCACCAATTTATTTCCCAATACCAGTTTTGGTATAAGCTCCTGTTTTGAAACTGTATCCGGCATGTGAATACTATTGGTAAATAATATAATATCCTGTGTATTTCCTTCCGGGTCTGGGTCAATAAATTTATTACTTGTAACATCCCGAACTTTAATTGCCATTCCTCTTACTGACCTACCTGCATCGGGTGAGTAAAAATCGCTGCTGCCATTTGAAAAACGGATCCATGCTTTATATTCTTTTTCTTCATCTTTAAATAAACCAACTTTCAATTCGGCAGACAGGTTACTTTTAGTTTTAATGGTAGCACGTACAAGGCCAATACATTTTGCATGAAATGCCCTTGGTGGTTTTTTATCGCCATATTTTTTTATTAATTTCTTTCTTATATATGCCAGTATGTTATCGCTTACACTGTCTATTTTTTTCATCGGGCATTGGCTGGTTATTGGCCCGGTAGTGGTATTGTCAGATTGCTGTAACATAACTATGTGAATTATTTGTTGGGTCTTTTTATGATTTTATTATGTATCTAAGTGCCCTTATATTCGGCATAAAAAAATATTCCCCGCCAACTATAGTGGTAAATTCCGGTACACCAGTGTACCTGTTTCGTAAAGTTTCTTTTGGTACTGTAAATTCATTGCAGATGGTTGACGAGCCTATTGTTGGGCGTGTAGAAATGATTGGGTCAACCTCTTTGCCCAAATCTGCAAAAGTTGGTGTGTTGGCCCACACATTTTGCACAAATTCAAATTGCCGTGCTATATCCGATACCAGGCAGATAAAATGAAGACCTCTTTTGATATCCGCCAGCTTTATTGCCTCTTCATTGATTATTTCATTGGCCAGTATTTGTTTCAAGTGCTTAACATGATCGATAATTGCGTTAATATCAAAATTTAACAGGGGTTCGCCATAGATACGCCCTCTACGCAACATGCGGTGAGTATTTGACATTTCTAAAGAGTCTTTTGCATCACGCCCTGTATGCACCTGATCCCGTGGATTGGTTCGCCTTATGTGAGCACCCAGCGGACATAAAACCCCATCTTTATCTTCTTTTGCGTAACCAAAATTATTTGCTTGCTCTTTACTAAAAGGGCAAGTTCCTTTATTAGGTTTAACTAAAGGATCGCCGTTAGGAAAGCGTCCTACAATTTTTGAAGCAAGATTTACAGCTTTTTCTGCTGTTGTGTGTCCCTCCTCCCTAGATTTTGTATAATTATAATTCCAAAACCTTTCTACATGCTGTTCCATTTGCCTGAATACAAGATAGGTGCCGTTCAGACCCAGGTTTTTTACACCTCCTCTACGGAAAGATAAATTTTTATACTCTCCGCTTTCGTCAGCTGCTTCCTTAGGAATATATGGATTGGGTGAATAATTATAATGTGGCTTTTTGTTCTTATCGTATTCTCTTTTATCCTTGTTATATACATTTTTATGCCCAAGAATAAACTCTCCGGCGTTTACCAGTTGGCTTTCTTCAAAATCGAAGCTGCCGGATTTGGTGAAGCCTTTTATTATTGGCTGAGAAATACCATCCTTAAAACCAAAATGCTCTTTGATCTCTACATCCTCTTTGGTTTCTAAAGTTTCGGCTTCGTAAAACATTTTAACCCCTCTTTTTTTATTGTCATACATATCCATCTTCAATTTTTTCAACCCGGTACAATCTTTGGCATATAACATAATTACACAGTCAACACGTTTGTTCTCACTACCCCAAAGCCAGTTTTCTGATTTGCTTTTTTTCGAATCCCCCAGCAGGGTTGCTCTTTCTTTACCAAATTTTTTATCAGGGCTCATTCCCTCTAAAAACTCCCTGGAAAAAGTATCACGAACTCTTTTATCTAAACCTAATTTTTCTAATCCTCTTGATGAAAATGCGATATGTACAGCCTGATCCGGGTCACCATTTATTTTGTTTTTTTTTATATTACCAGTTCTAATGCTGTACTCTGTTGTTATGTAATCTTCATTAACCAATTCTTTAAAATATTGCTTCGCACCCGGCACATCATTTTCATCAATTTTAAGCAATAAATAAGTTGCAGCTTTTAGTGATTTATATCCTCTTGTGATCAAACCCTGCATATCATTCCAGTTAGCCTCTACATACTTAGTCATTGTCTTCCTGTCAAAACCTGCTGCAATTTTATCTGCAATAAATTGTTCTTGTGCAGTTTTTTTTGCCATTTCCTCTTCTTCGGTTTTTTTATCTTCCTGCATATTTGTTTTTTAAAAGATACTTTTATAATAAACGTAACCATTCGCTGGCCTCGTTTTCGTTCATTTCTTTAGCCAATCCGTTTCGTATGTTTCTGTTCCTGTTAATCATATCAACGGTAAGTTCATTCTCATGTGTGTACCATAGGTCCATCACGTGTTGCCCGGTATGTACTGCATTCATATAACCTTCAGGATTTTCACGAATTCCGCCAAAAATAGAAAGGCAGGCATCAGGAAAACCCATGCCGTTACTAAACATAAAATTTACACCATAGGGTGTTTTTCCAATTAAAAAATCCCTTACGTAAAAATCTGTGGTGTTAGAGTAGTTGGAAAGAAATAGTAATCGTTTTCTGTTATCAACAGAAAGCCATCTGATGCTACTTACAGTTGGTACATTAGCTTTATAAAACAAACCTGCCGCTTTTAAAACAAAAGCATAAAAATACCTTCTTACTATTCCTTTTTTAAGAGGTGCAGCGGCAGTCATACCATTTGTAACGGGGTTAAGTTGGGTGGCCGCTATTTCCCTTACTCTATCATCAGATGGCCTGAAAGCAGAGGGGGTTTTTTCCCGATTAACATTTACCAATATTGCTAAAACAAGCAAGGCGAGTACGATCAAAATTTTTACTATTATACTTATTAAAAAGGTTTTAAAGGCAAGCAGAAAAAATAACAACGAAATAAGAGCAACCATAAATATTTTAACCTTGTTCACATATAGCCATTCCCATAGAGTTTTCCTGAATGGTTTTAGAGCCCAGCCATAATCATCACCAAACGATTTTACGTGCCGGTATATCAGCGTTTTAACTTCTGTTGGTTTTATATTATCAAAGGCACAAATTTTTTGTGCCTTGTCTATATAGTTTTCAATATTTTCTCTAAGCTCTTTCTCAAGCCTTACTTCTTCTTTGGTTATTAAATTAAACCTGGATGTAAAGCTGCCGGTTTTGCTATACTTTTTTATAAAAGCAATAAATTGTTTTTTATCAGCATTAGGACAAAGGCCTTGGCAATAACTAAAAATATCACATAAATTTTTTTGGTTAGTTTTCCATAGATCATCTAAATGTGCTGCAAGTGGTCCGCAATAAGTAGTGGCAAACACGAGACTTTCAGGAAGTTTGTCGTCTTTAGTATGATATTCCTGATCGGGAATAATAACACCAGCGGCGAATAAAGTTGTGTGCGATTTATAAAAAATGTGTTTTCTCCCATTTTTATTCAGATGCTTCAGCAAATCGCTCAACTTTTGTTTATTGCCTTCTTTTACAGGCACAATTACTGTTAAGCCAGCATGAATTCTGTGCATAAGAAAATTATTAAGGTGTAAAGCAGTATTAGATCAACGATTAAGTATACTTTCAAATATACTAATAATTGAATTTCAATTTGTTTTTAAAAAAAATATTCTGCACCTGCACTCATTTAAGCTGGTTTCATAAAAGAGCAAATCATTTAAGCAGCTCTATCATTTTTTTCTGTTGGTAAGCAACCATAATCAGGTGAAAGCCAATAAGCGTCAATGAAAACCACTCTGCCTGTAGCACGGTAAAAATTTGAATGGTAGGTGTAATTGTTATTGCAATAACAATTATAATTGCGATTGCCATCAGCTTTCTTATTATTTTATATGGCCTGGTTTCATTCGGGGTGGCATAAAGCCACATTGTAAAGATGTTGCCTGCAAAAAATAAACCTGTAAATATGTTGTGAAGTAGAGGATGATCACGTTGTGGGGAAAAAACCACCCCTATTAAAAATATACCGATAAATATATTGTACCAGGGGGCGTACTTATCAATACTTAAATCTTCTTTTCTCGTTATGTTCATTACCCCATTAAAAATAAACAACATTGCTGCCAGGCAATATAGTAGTCCAAAAAGATAGCTTTTTGAACTATATACATAATCACTCATACTTAACCTGAAACCGAACCCATCTTTAGGTATTTTTTCAACAGTAATTATGCTTGTATCCGGTTTACAAATTTTTACTTGCAGCAAATTCTTTTTTAGTTCGCCGTGGTCATATTTTTTAACCGAATCCAGCTTGATGGTGGTAGTGCATTTCTCTATATAACTTAATGCTCCGAAATCAATTTTAGAGGGATAAAAGTCATCACTATCGTTTATCCATAACACAGCAGGAATAAAAATGCATATTGAAGCAATTATTACCTGCAGCATTTTAAAAGGTGGCAGCGGTTCGTTTACGAAGCGTTCTATTTTATTAACCAGTTTCAAAAGCAGAGTTAGTTGTTTGGTAAAATATAAATATCAGGATAGAAAATTTATACTTTCTAAATTTAAAGATATTTCTTGAATCTTATGTTATAAAAAAGAAAATAAATTTACGCCTTATTTCATTTTTTCCCATTCTGTTTATCATAGCCGAGTCTGATGCAAGGAATCCGCTCTAGATAATTGCTATAAGGAATGCTCTTCAAAATGAATCGGTAGAAAATCATCTATTTTATTCTTTTCATAGCTTTTATGTTGCGTTGTTTGTTGCAGGTGAAGAGCACCATGCAACGGCGTTGCTAATCATGCTTCTTTCAGTTAACACCCAAGGGCAAAAATTCTATACCACGCAACGGGATTGCTAATCCAGATTCTTTCTGCAAACACCGACACCTGTATGGACAAAAATTGCCAGCTAAGCTATAAGTATTACTTCAAATTTTCTTTTAAAGTCCGTTATGATCTTTCCTTCATAACGATACACTCCGTTCATAGATCCAAACCAAATACTTCCATCGTTTGCTTCCAGTATCCCCAGAAAAGCTGGTACTCCTGACTTAATTTCTGTTACAGTGGGCGTTTTATCGTACAAGGACTTTTTCGCCTTTGCAGGTGTTCTTCACCTGCAAATCTTCGCTTTGGAAGTAAGCCTTCGGTTTCATGTTGGCTGTTTTGTTTTTTTATGCCGCTATTGGTGTTTCAAAAAAAGGTATAGACATTTATCAACAACGTTGTTTGTTGCAGGTGATAATCCCGCAATATGCGGGACAACGGCGCTGCTAATCATGCTTCTTTCTGCTAACACCCACAAGGGCAAAAAAAGCGTAACTTATTATATTTTGATTTGTCTTTTAAAAAAATTCCAGCTTTCTACAAAGACATCAATATCTTTTGGATTGTTATGTTGCCCATTTATAACTTTTAATAAAACAATTTCAGGCTTCATTTTTTCCTTATAAGTATATCTTTCAATTGTTTTACCATCAGCAAGATCAGTGTCGGGCAAACTTTCTATTGTTGGTTCTCCGGTGTAACCTGCTAATGATGCCCAGTAATGAAATGTTTGATCTGTAGAACGAACCAATCCCTTATTTTTAACTTTCCCACCGTAATAAGGGTTTGTAGAATCGCTGGTGCCATTAATTATCATCATAGGTATCGGTTTTCGCTTTTCAATGCAATCCATATTGGAAGTGTCAGGTATGTTTGCAACAATAGCAGTAATAGCTTTAAATTTTTCCGGCATTGTGAAGGCTAATTTATAAGCCATATGCCCACCACCAGAAGTACCTACAACAAAAACCCTTGCAGCGTCCACTTTAAATTTATCTACACAATATTCTATCATTTTTGTAAAAAAGGAATTTTCATCTATATTTTCAACATTGGCAGCTGCAGGTGCGTTTCTTCTACACTCATTCCAGTTTTTCTTATACCCATCAGGAAAAACCAATAAAAGATTTTCACTTTCAGATAATGCCATTAACCTGGTTGTACCCTTCATAGATTTAATACCATTTCCGCCTGAACCATGCAAAATGAAGATGAGATTTTTATTAGGGTTAATGTTATTTGGCTTATTGAAATGAAATGTTCTATAGTTCCCTTCAATCAAAAAAGAATCACTTAAAACTTGAGATTGAGTAGAAACTGAAAATAGAAGAGCTAAAAAGTTAAGGATTATTTTTAAATCAAATTCCATTATTTATTTCAATTTTATAGTTGGTTGATTTGCAAATTAAAATTATTATGCGGTTTTTAAGAAAGTTATAATTCAGGAGATACAGTTTTTAATTTTGCCACTTATGAAGGTATCTGCTAAGGCTTGGATTTTATTACTCGTTCTACCCGAAACCGCTGCAAAATAAAGATATAAAAGTACAGGTTAACAAACAAAAGCAGACCACAGTTCCTTGCTGCCGGCCACAGTAGTGCTTTACTTTTTAGGTTGAAGTTATGATTCACTTACCGTTGAATCAGTGGCAGAATCGTGGGGTATCTTGCAGAAGGCCGTACGAGGAGAAAAATTATTTTTGACCGGCTGCACTTTTAAAGTCCGTTATGATCTTTCCATCATAACGATACACTCCGTTCATAGATCCAAACCAAATACTTCCATCGTTAGCTTCCAGTATCCCCAAAAAAGCTGGTCCTCCTGACTTAATTTCTGTTACAGTGGGCTTTTGATCGTACAAGGACTTTTGATCATAACGGGAAAGCGACCAGACCTGCCCAATACCCTGTGGTGTATCAGCACCGGTGGTCCAGATGTTTCCATTTTTATCTTCGATTATACCATAAGCACCCTTATTCGATACCTTAGTATATGTACTGCCGTCATAGCGCCAAAGACCCTGTGAAACGAACGACGTATCGCCTCTTTTATCTTCTATTATCGTGGCACCGAACCAAATGTTCCCTTTCCTATCTTCGACAATACCCCAAACGTTCGTAAAGGTTTTACCGTCTTTATTTTTCAGAACGGTAAAAGTTTTGCCCCCGATTGAATCGGGACGGGCATCATAATAACAAAGTTCCTCTCTTGTGCCGATCCATAATTTCCCGGTCCTGTCCTCCATGAAAGCGTTAATACCATTTCCAGGAAGCCCGTCCTTCGTTGTGAAATGCCGAAGCGTTTTCCCATCATAACGGCTTGCTCCATTGCCGGTGCTGAACCAGATATTTCCGGCTTTATCTTCAAATAGATGAAGACAGGCATAATTACTGGCAAGCCCTTGCTTAGTTGTAAAATGTTGAAAGGATTTACCATTAAATCGATAGACACCTGAATCCCGGGTACCAAACCAAAGATTCCCTTTCCGGTCTTCCAGCACATCCCAGAAACTGGGCGAAGGTATTCTACTCGTTATGTTGGTAAATGATTTTCCATCGTATCGAAACACCCCATTGTAGGCAGCAATTAAAATGTCTCCGTTTTTAGCTTGCTTTACATTCCGAACCATCCTGGCAGGTCCGTAGGAAGTGACTGTGTCTTTGAATTCAGACTTGATATAGGCTTCAGGTGCGTCTGTTTGGTTTTGTCCACAGGAAGTGCAAGAAACAAGCACCAGGAACAAAGTATATACTTGTATGTATTTCATAATTTATTTACTTAGCAACCGCCTTTGCGGGGGGCACGTTTATAAATTATTTTACTATCCCGTTCTACATAGTCGCCTGATACTATTGGATATGAATACTTTGGTGCGTAGGATACAAAATGGCTTTTTATAACTATTTTGTCGTTAACTTTCAGGCTATGCAATTGATGAAATTCATCAGACTTTTCCGGCCCAAAACTTAGAATAAAATCCTCACCATTAATACTGATCATTACTCCGAAACCTAATCGTGAGCCTGGCGGAAGAGAAAGAGAGGTTACAACAGCCTCCATACTGGTAGAATCGCTAATGGACTTGCTTATTTTAGCAGCACTGGCATACACTTTTTTACCCGCAGGAGACGCTTCCCATTTCTTGAACTTTATACCTTCAGGGGTAGCCTCCCATTCTTTCAATGCAGCAGTCCTTTCAGCAGCAGAGAGTGGCTTTGGGGTTGATTTTTTAGAAGTTTCATTTTTAAAACCGCGATTAGCAAGTACAAGTCCGCTTACCACAACCAGCAGTAAGATCAGCGCATAAATAACCTTTTTCATATTTTTTGTAGTTTTAATTAGCATATATCTATCTCCTGATAAGTCAGATTTGTTTAAGACATTTCAATTGTGCCGTGGTGCGTGTCCACACGTACCACAAACGCATCTGAATGTTCAACATCCTCCGCTCTGGGGTATGGCATACAACACGTTGCCAGAAACGGATAAATTGTAGACCTTTCCATCTACAGAACAACGTATACATTTCCATGTTTTTCCCTTGTCTGATGATTGATAAATGCCAAAAGGATGACCACAAAACAGGCTTTCACCCACTTGCACAATGGAGGAAATGGAAGAACTTGCCGGAAGGCCGGCATCAATGAGTTGCCAGGTTTTGCCCCCATCGTAGGATGATCGCACTCTCCTGTTATTTGACTGTGTATTGAACGTAATAGCGGCAAATCCATCTTTGATGGCTGCTACATCAATGCCCACGCCGCCCTCACTGATCACCACCGCCCAGTGTTCCCCATCATCGGTTGACCTAATAATGCCGCTCATACTGGTGGCTAACAGGGTACCATTCTGCTCCACCAATTTTATTACCCAGCCGCCTGCATGAACATGTTTCCAGGTCTTTCCACTGTTGGTAGATTTAAAAAGGCCGTTGTCGGAGCCGATGAAAACTGTGCCTCCGGCAGTTTCAAAGATGGTGCCTACATTCCCTTGAAAACTGGTGTAAACAGGCAACCAACCACTTGTTCCGTTTGCTTTTTGCACAATTTGCCCTCCGTAATTGTATGCATACATCCCAGCCTTGCCTGGAGCTATGCTGCTCATTTTGCCAGGAAACTGCTCTTTCTTCCAGGAAAAGCCTGTGGAATTTGGGTCATTGAAATATAGGCTATTCCCGGCAGGTACATACAACCCGCCGCTATTGGCAAAGGCCTCGTCTCCAATGCCACGATTCCCCTGACCATCTTTCTTCAGATTTTTTGGCAGCCCGTTGCTAATGTTTTCCAAGGTCTTTCCGCCATCAGTAGATTTAAAAACAATGTTTGAAATAAAAGGATCGCTTGGTTGTGTTTGCTGACTATCCGGTTGAGAGAGCCACTGTTGAGAATTAAACCCCTGACCAATGGCAAATGAAGATGAAAACAAAAGCAAAAAAGCGAGGTGACGGAAGTTGTTCATGACTTTAAATTGATTGGGTGAAACAATAAAGTAAAGGTATCGGGGTGCAACAATCCCGAAGCTTTTTAGCAGTAAAAAGTTGTAAAAGATGTGTAAAACGTTGTAAAACCCCGGTAAACAGATGTGTAATAGATTATTTTGCATTCATGAAGTCATTTATTCTGTTCGCATCTTCAATCATAATAATTCTTATTCTGGTCTCGGCTGTTTCATTTATCACAAAGAAAAATGAAAGCCCCGAAAATCATTTGGAAGTAGTATTGCGTGATATAGGTCATCAGTTATTGCTTTCAGCTAAAGATTCTTCATCAAGGGTGCTGCCTGTTAAGAAATTAAATGAAAATACCTACCAGATCTCCTTTCAAAATGACTTTGGTTTTGTTGCAGATACACTCATCAATTTAGTTCAAAGAACATTGCAAAAAAATGGTCTGGCAAACGATTATATAGTGAGTTTGAGGAATTGTAAACAAAATGAAACTGTACTGGCATTTGAAATAAATAGCGAAAAAGGCAATTTAACACCTTGCAGAGGTCGTAAGCTGGAGGTCGGTTGCTATGTGATTGAGATTAATTTTTTGAAGACAAATCAATTTAATTTTCTTTGGTTGTTGCTATTGATCATTCCTTTGAGTTTGATTGGTTTTTATGTAAAAGATCGGTTTTGGAAAAAAGAAGAGAAAGAAGAAAAAGCAGAGAAAGAATCAATCTCCGATGATAACGATCATATACAATTAGGGAACTTTAGATTTTATGTGGGTGATCATGTTCTTAAAATTGAGGATAGAAGTATTGAGCTTTCGGAAAAAGAAACAAAAGCCTTAATAATATTTGCAGAAAATATAAATCAAATAGTAGAGAGGGAGAAGCTAATGAAAGAACTTTGGGAAGATGAAGGTATAGTGGTGATCAGTAGAAATGTTGATGTATTGGTGTCTAAGTTACGTAAGAAATTAAGCGACGATAATTCCATTAAATTTATTAACGTACATGGCAGGGGTTACAAATTTATTATTGAGTAGATGCCCGTCAAAAGTGAAGTATTAATTGTTTTGATGCCGCTGTTGGGTGTTTTCCGAATAACGGTATAGACATTCACCAACAGCATCCACCATATGTTGTATTTGCAGGTGAAGAAATCAAAGGCGTAAACACCCTATTTTCTCTTAATCGTAGTATCGAAAAATTCGGGATCTTTTTTACTGACCCATTTAATGAATTTAGCCATTTCTTCATGCTCCTGCAGGCGATCAACCGTATTGTAATAATTTTTAAGTTCCGTTTCCGTGAAAACTGCATGCACTTTGGTCTGGCAAATTTTGTGCATCTGCACAGTAGGTGAATCTTTGCCGCCCTTGCTTGGTGGTATCAAATGATGGCGCACAATTGGTTCAGCCAATTCGCGGTTGCAGAGCGGACATTTATTGGTATTGGACATAGTTTCTTATGGTTGTGTGGCAAATATATTGATGGGCACTTTAAAAAATTGTTTTGTACAGTTCAAAAAAATATCCTTCCTGATTTACACAAACTAAATTGTGTTGTATTTGCAGGTAAAGAACACGTGGAGAATGATAATTTTTTTTAAGTTCCAAAACGTGGGGTCCCTTGCAGGAGACCCCCACGCGGACAAATATTTTTCATTTGTCTAATATTTCTGAATGATTTATGCTGTTGTGTTACAATAACTACTTTTCTATGGTAGTTTCTAATGTTGGTTTGATATCCAATTTATAGCTTTTACCAAAGTCTCATTTTCATCACATTTTACATCTGGGTATACCGAACTTCCATATTTTGTTTTATTTCTGTCTGCAAATACACATTCAGTTAAATTTATTCTTGAACCATCAGATAAAGTATGTACACGATTACCTGTTGAAACTCCAAATGTCGGTGTCCCAAATGACTTGGTTTTGTCACGCCCCTTAAAAGCAATAGCTACTGCCTCTCCTGAACTTGCTGTAACATTATCTGTAAGAACAGCAACATAAGGATTAACGGATTTTAAGCGAAAGGTTTTTGTTGATTGCCCCCAAATACCATTTTCACAATATAATTTTCCGTCTTTGTATTTCCAAGTATAAAATGAGCTGTCAGGATAGAAAAAATACCCCAATGTTCCTTCGCCCAAAATTGGACCTATTGCTATTAGCATAGGCCCCATATCACCTCCAAAATTTCCTCTTAAATCTACAATCCAACCCATTAAATTTGTTTTATCCTGTTTTAATATTTTGTCTGAAACAGAATTGATATAGCTGTTCTTCGCTTCTTCATCACCCATAAAAAACCCAATTCTAATATAACCAATATTTTCAGGTACAATCTCATCCATCAAAATAAGTAGAGGTTTTAAATCGCTTGTGTCTTGAGAGACAATATTTGCAGCAAAATAACTGTGATGGTCATCTAATTTGGCTATAGCATATGAAACTGTCGGGTATGTGTCTTCTATAGTTTTGGAGTTTTTGGCGTGTTTGTAAATGTCATTTCTAAATTCTTCCCAATTAATCTTGTTTTTGTTTATTGAATTATTCTGCAATAAAGTAATAACTTCATCAAGATAGTTTTTGGCAATCGGTGAAATATGGCGAGAATCTCCATTCCTGTAAGAAATAAAAAAAATCACTATTAAAATGTAAAATACATATTGCTTCATACTGGATAATTAATATAATATCATTTTCTTGAGTCTGCGATAAAATTACCAGCAACGACTAGCACTGGCGACTGAAGCAGCGATAGCAAATCTTTCCGTCCAGTGTAATGTTCTACGTTTGTATTTTTACCAGGGACCATCCTTTGTAATATTGATAAATTGGCCGTTTTCTAATCGGTAGGCTCCTCCATAACCCACAAACCATAACCTTTCCGTTTGGTCTTTGTAGATCTGAAAAACTACAGGCCCTTTATTTTCTTCTGATTTTTTAAATTCTGTAATTTCTTTGCCATCATAAGTATATAAATAATGTTGATTCACAACAAACCAAATTTTCCCATCTTTATCTTCCGCAATACTACCTATGCCTTTTCCTATTTCGATACTTTCATCTGTGATTTTTTTTGCTACCCCCTCATTTAGCGTATATAATCCTTCTTTTGATGTGAGCCATAAAACTCCTGCTTTATCTTCAAATCCAATACTTACAAAATTTGATTTGATTCCTGCTTTTTTAGAAACATTAGTCAATGTATTATTGGAAAATGAAAAAAGACCTGCATTTGAAGATATCCATAATTTCCCTTTCCTATCCTGAAATATCTTATTGATCATCTTGTCGCTAGATACTCCAACAGTGGTATCTTTTATGCCCAATGGTAGCTCGAAGTTTTTAAAGGTCTTTCCATCAAATACACAAGCCCCCTCCATAGTCCCAATCCAAATATTTCCAATGACATCTGTTGCTATGCACCACACAGCATTACTTATTAAACCATCTGATTTGTAATAATTCCTCACTAACGTTCCATCAATACTGCTAACGCCACCTGTATGCCCAAGCCAAATTTTTCCATCTTGACCTTCTACAATGTCTTTAATGGTTACTCCTCGTCCTGATTCACTTTTAATACTGTCTATGTGAATCAATGAATCATCTGTAAGTCTCCAAGCACCATTTTCAGCTCCAAACCAAATATTGCCTTTACTGTCTTGAAACATCATTCTCACTACCTGACTTATCTGATTTTTTAAATTTGGAAATTGAATTGTTTTCTTTTCTTCTATTACGTTTTGTTTATCACCATTATTCGCTTGCCCATTACACAATGTCATAATAAAACAGAGTGCAATTCCTGTAAATAATTTTATTCCGTAAAATGGTGTTTTCTCATTTTTCATTGGATTCTTATTTTATTTGACGTATAAATGTTCATTATTAGCGTTGCCACCAACCAAGTATTGCTACAGTTGGGGAATTCACCAACTGTCAGCCCGGTACTGAAGCTAAATTTATAAACAAAAGCCGAAGCTAAGAACTAATGACCGGCAGAATTATGTCTGCCTAAATTAAAGCCCGATATACGCTGCCGATGATTGCTTCAACGTTACAAATTGCAGAAAGCCTTTTATTAGTGGCATTACGAATTTTATGGAATTGTCGCAAAACCGCTAAACTTATATTTACCATTCACCTTCACAAAAGCAAAACTCCATTGAGAGCCTTCAAATTTGGGTGATGGATCTATATACGTTAATAATACTTCTCTAAAGTCACATTGAGTTGTCTCTAACCTACCAATAATACAAGCTTGACTATATGCTTTTGAATTATGGCTATTGCCAGCGTAATTAACTTTTGTACTGTCTAGAAGTCTAGACTTTACCTTTTCATCAAAAATTAAGTTTAGGTCTTCCGCTAAAAACTTGTCTATGCCGACATAGCAGAACTCATTATATAATTTGTCATACCACCGGTCTGGATTTTTTTCTTGAAATTCTTTAAATGTGCTGTCTTCTTTGGGTGTGTTTACAACGCAGTCAGAGCACAATATGCAGTCGGAAGATAAAGCCTTTATTGATTTTAGGTCTTGATTTAAAATAGCTTTTGAGAATTCGAGCCAAGCGTGATGAAATTCGTGGTCCGCAATAGTGTCTACAATACTGGTTGTCTTATTTAAAGTTGTAAAGCTTCCTTTTACAAAACTTAAGTTTAATAACACTGCCAAGATGAATATTAAAATAATATGTGTTTTCATATTTTTCGCCTTTCAAAATAAGCCTTAGCTTTCATGTTGGCTGTTTTGGTTTTTTACGCCGCTATAGGTGTTTAAAAAAAACGTTATAGACATTCATCAGCAGCTTTTATGTTGCGTTGTTTGTTGCAGGTGAAATTTCAATCCCGCTGTTCGGAAAACACCATGCAACGGCGCTGCTAATCATGCTTCTTTCTGCTAACACCCACAAGGGCAAAATAATTTAAATAATTTAATTGTTATACAATCACTCCTTAGTTTACAGGTCACCTGGGTTTCATGTTGTATTGAAGTTACGCTTCGCTCAAACTTCAACAAGCACAACGAACACTTACGCTAGCTGTGGGAAATTATTACTATCTGTTGTCATTTTTTAAAATTGGCTGAATCAACCCAGATGGTTTTAGTCCCTTGAACAAAAGCCAAAACCCCAGTACTATTTCGAAGATAAGCAAAGGCATGTCGAACCAGTATGCATTAACAGCCGAACCGAAATCTGGGAAAACGATAAAAGCGAATGCACAGAAAACGCACCATACTGATGAAATCATTCCGAAGGCAGCCATTGCTCTCGGGATATATCTTGACCTGTAAAACAGGTAGCTACATATCGTGGAGGCCAATCCCCAAAACGGCAGACCGACGTAATACCCATCAAAGCTTGCTGTGAGGTGAAGCCTCGCCAAGGTCTGTAATTGGTCTGTTTTAAAAACCGAAAGATATGTAGTGTCACCCAGGAGACGCAGTGCGGCAAGCGAGTAGAAAGCTGTAAGCCCCCACATCAAGACAAAAATAAATCTGCATATTCCGGCAAATAAGGCAAGGATACTGTTCACAGGCTTGAGGATTATGTAGAGTGCTGAAAGCAGCACTACGATAACCATGACATAGAGCAGGTTGCATGCGATGTTAACACGAAATAATGTTTCGTGCTCCATGATGTTCCGGGCTGTATCCACAGCATTACCCGGCACAATCAGTCGAAAGTTGATGCCGTAGTTAGCTACGATCACGATCACTATTGAAAACAAGATAGTGAAACCTGCGAATTTTGCAGCTTTGCGCTGGGACTGATGAATGGCAGTGATTTCCTCCAATTTTATTTCATCCATATTTTATTTTTTAAAATTTATTCTGTTAAGTTACAAAAGTCTGTCCCTAAAATAATATAATAATGAACTTTAAATTAAAAGAGTGTGCTGTCGCTTGTCTTACCCTGAATTAGGTTGACCATTTTTTGTTATTAAAATTTGGTTTAAGTTTTAGTGATAGCCCGGAATATTGATAAGCTTTAAAAAAAAGTCTTTTATGGGATTTTTAACCTTATCAATATTCCTGTCATCTTTCGCCTTTGCAGGTTTTCTTCACCTGCAAATCTTCGCTTTTCGCCTTTTCGCCTTTGGCAGGTGTTCTACACCTGCAAATCTTCGCTTTGGAAATAAGCCTTCGCTTTCATGTTGGCTATTTTGGTTTTTTACGCCGCTATTGGTGTTTCAAAAAACGGGATAGACATTCACCAACAGCTTTTATGTTGCAGGTGAAGAATACACCATGCAACGGTGCTGCTAATCATGCTTCTTTAAGCTAATACCCGCAAGAGCAAAAGCTGCAGTTTTACTATATCAAACCTCTTTTCATTTTATCAAGAAACTCTTGTTGCTCTGGGTCTTGAAGCTTTAAATGGATGAATGCTTCAAAAGTTTCGATGATTAAAGTAGACTTGATATTAACACCCAAGTTTAACTTATTATTATTTAGACCGGCATAATGAATTCCTAAAAGATACGGATGCTCACCATTGTCACTATAAAGGATAACCGGTGACCCACTGGAGCCTCCTATCGCAAAAATATCAGTAAGAAATTCTTTCCTGTCATTAAAATCCAAGAAAAAAGGAGTTGCAGTTATCCCTCTTCTAACTACAGGATATAGTTTTTTAGGCTCAATAATTCCTTCTGGATATCCAATCATGATAACATCCTCTATTGATGTTAGCATGTTTATAATTTTAGAATTAGGGACTAATTCCTTATTAAAGTATGCGATATCAAGTTTTCTTTGGTGTTTACTTAAAAAATAGTCGGTGATGGGTTTTAAAAATATTATGCACAAGTCTATTGTTGGATCAGGATGAAAAAAAATCCAATTTGACGGGTTAACTAAATCATAATTGAAGACATTTTCGGGGGGGGCAATATTTTCATTTGAGGTTTCAGTTCTAAAAGAAAATTTCAAAGTTTTTGAGCTTTTTACAACATGTCTGTTCGTCACGATTGCTTCAATTCTGCTATTCCATGAAGGGTCGGGGTTGTAGGAAAAAAAGAAACCTGTACCAACAAAAAAAGAACCATTTAAATCTTCATTTACAATTCTTACTGTTGACTTTACAAGTTTATCAGGGTTTTTTGATTTGGATGATAATAACATATTTTGGATTTTATTTTTTAAATTAAAAATGTTTGCGGAAAAAATTAGGCAAATTGCAGCTTAAGAACAGGTATTGCTGCAGGTGTGGAATTCATGGCTTGTTCTGCCTGAAACTTCTGCCGATTAAATATTTAAAAGTACAAGATAGAAACTAAAAGCTAACACTTAACTCATTTACCGGTCAAAGACCTGCTTTTCATGTTGTATTGAAGTTACGCTTCGCTAAACTTCAACAAGCACAACGAACACTTATGCTAGCTGTGTGTGCCATCCCAACGTTGTTGCTCTAAATATTCCCTACACTTTTCTTCGTTGTCAAAGTGCTTTTGAAAGTCGAATATGTTTTTGAATGTTTTCATGTCCTATCTATTTAAAACACAAATGTAATGCATTATGCATTACAAAAGAAATGTTTTTTTAAAAATGTAGTGCAATTAGCATTACATTTTTCATTTTATTTTTTGTTTGTATTGAATGTTGCACTACATTTGCCTTATGGAAAAATCATTTGTTGTGCAAATTCGAGTTACCGAGGCTGAAAAGGACGGTTTTATACAATGTGCTGATTTGGCTGGTATCTCATTGTCGTCATGGGTTAGGGAACGCCTAAGGCTTTCCGCAATACGTGAATTAGAAAGTGCCGGAAGGCAAATACCATTCGTTTCAATCGTTCCTTTAAAAAGTAAATCAAAGTAGATGACAAGAATTGAAAATCAAATACGGTTTGAGCAAATTGGATTAGGCAGTATTTTAAAACACTACCAATTAAGCGTACCCTCTAACCAGCGAGAATATTCTTGGACAGACAAAGAGGTGACTACTTTATTGCAGGACTTCTCTCAAGCAATTAATGATGAAGAAAATGGATATTTCTTAGGTACTGTTGTTACAATTCCAAAATCTGAAACACTTGAGGTAATTGATGGGCAACAGCGTTTAGCGACAACTTCAATTTTACTAACGTGTATTTATAATTTTTTAAAACCGTTAGACGAAGATTTAGCCGACTCTGTTCGTAAGGATTTTTTGGTTGGCTATAACAGGCCGAGTAAGCAATACGTTCCGAAGTTGTCCTTAAACCTTAGAGACAACGATTTCTTTAGAGATAAGATTACAGGACAAAATGTTTTAGGGCCTACGTGTTCTTCCCACGCTGGTATAGAGCAGGCTTTTATGATATGCAAAAATCATATTCTTAACGTGGTATCATCTTATGCGGAGAAAGATCAGTCAAGTGTTTTAGAAAAGTGGATTACATTCATAGAACATAATGCTTTTGTAGTGTTAGTTCGAGTAACTGACGAGGCTAATGCCTATAAAATGTTTGAAATATTAAATGATAGAGGGCTTAAGGCATCTCAATCAGATTTAGTCAAAAATCACCTGTTTTGGAAAGCCGGTGATAGGATTGCAGAAGCGCAGGAGAAATGGGCTATGCTTAGAGGTACGTTAGAAAGTTTTGAAGACGAGGATATAAATATTACTATTGACTTCCTTAGGCATGCCTTAATTGCATCTTATTCATTTGTAAGAGAGCATCAAGTTTACGAAACAGTTCAGACAATTGCAAAATCGCCGCAAAGTGCAATCAACTTTGCGTCAAACATGGAAAACCTTGCATACATTTATGTAGCTACTCATAATTCAGAGCATGAAAAATGGAATAAATATGGTGATAGTGTTAGACGAAGTATAGATGTTTTGAATTTGTTTGATTTTAGGCCAATGAGACCGTTGATTCTTGCAATTGCTGCAAAATTCAATGAGAAAGACACTCAAGAAGCGTTTCGATTTTTAATCTCTTTAACTGTAAGGATTTTTATTTCAGGAAATTCAAGAAGTGGTGCTATTGAGCAAGCGTTTGCCACAACCGCAAAAGATGTTTATTCAGGTAAATTAGATTTGGATTTTAAAAGTGGGCTTAAAAGCATAACTCCATTTGATGAACAATTTCGTATTGCATTTGAAAGTGCAATAGTCTCTAAAATGCAATGGGCTCGTTATTATCTTAGGTCACTGGAAATGGTTGCAAAAAACGAAACAGAACCTTGGTTAATACCAAATGATGATAGACAAGCTATTAATTTGGAGCACATTTTACCAAAAAAGCCAGAAGGCAATTGGCCGGAGTTTAATGAAGAAGAATCTCGATTATATGTGAACAGAATCGGCAATTTAGCTTTACTCCAAGCAAGTAAAAATTCAGACTTGAGAAGCGAAGGATTCAACACAAAGAAGAAGGTATATCAATTATCACCGTACGCTTTAACCAAACAGATCGCACAAGCAGAAAATTGGGATAAACAAAGTATAGATTCACGTCAAAAAATATTAGCAGAGTATGCTTTAATAGCATGGAAACTATAAATAAAAAAAGGGCAAAATGCCCTCTAAAATAGATCGTGTCGAGCGATAGGAAATAACGGCATCAAAATATGTGTCGTGAACTTTTTACATCAGCCCTCTCATTAGGGGTCTCCCATTAGGCGCAAGTGATGTAGAAAGGTTTCCTTTTTTTTCAAAGTTACGGCAATTTTGTAAATTTACATCATGGCAAAAGCAGTTAAAAAAACCCCAAAGAAAGCCTCAAGCATATTTCACAACATAATGGCCGCATCGGTAAAAGGAAATCCGAAGCCAAACGAACCCACTAAAAAGAAAGCAAAATGAACCCAATGACAAACGAAATTTTTGATGAGAAAAACTTTAAATTAGAAGATGAAATTACTGTTATTCTTATGACTGGAAAATTATCGCATGGATATTATATGGGGAAAAGCAAAGACTACAACAGTTCATTTTTATTTCGGAATAAAGGTAAAGATGATTTACACGAATTGAATATTAGCTTACTAGCCTCCGCAAAAAAAGGGTGGAATTAATTTATTTTCTTCACGTGGTCTAACACGTATATAGTTACCTGTTCTTCACCTGCAAATCTTCGCTTTGGAAATAAGGCTTCGATTTCATGTTGGCTGTTTTGGTTTTTTACACCGCTGTTGGTGTTTCCAAAAAACGGTATAGACATTCATCAACAGCTTTTATGTTGTGTTGTTTGTTGCAGGTGATAATCCCGCAATATGCGGGACAACGGCGCTGCTAATCATGCTTCTTTCAGCAAACACCCACAAGGGCAAATTGACTGGCACCGAACACTTGCGCCATGAAAGTAAACAGCAGAATTTTTATAGTCCTTTTGTCTTTAAGTAATCTTCTATTTCAGGTAATTTAATTGCTCTTGCATAACGAGAAGGAATATATTCGCCAGCGCCATAACAACTTATTACTTCTACTTTTTGGCCAAAAACATTTACGCCCAGTTCATTTTTTTTCATCTCATGAAGTTTAATACGCTTTGACCAATTACTCTGCGACTCAGCCATAAATTTTACCATTTCTAAATTGCCGTTTTCTATTGCAAAATAAATTGCCGTTTTATCTGAAACTTTAGTAAGGCATTTTGTCTTATCATGCAGAAATTTTCCTTCAACTCCTTTATCTGTTTTTACACCTGCAGAAATGAGATATTTAACTAGCTCTAAATGATTTTTGAGGGCGGCAATGGTTAATGGTGTATAGCCAGTTAAAAGCGCATCCGACTGTGCAAAGAATTTTCCATCTGTGTTTAAATCAACGCCTTTTTCCACCATGGCCTTTATTACTTCTACCGAACCTGTTTGAGCAGCCTGGAAAATGAGCGGACCATAAACGGCACTTTCTATTTTTACATCTGCTCCGTTTTTTATTAATGCAAGCATGACGTTTGAATAACCTCCAAACCCGCCATTTAATGCCAACTCGAGTGGAGTGCTACCGGCTTTGTTCTTTTCATTTATATTTAATCCTTTTGCTAAAAGCAGTTTCAGCATTTCTTCGGCGCTACCAAACCTTTCAGGAGACATTTCGGCTGCATACCAGTCAGGAACTTTTAACCCAAAACCTTCAATACTGCCTTTGCCCTGTGCAAATCCCTGCTTCCAAACTTCTTTTGATTTTCCTACTGAGCTTCCATACAAATGCAATAATGTTCCGTCGGTTATTCCATTGTCTAACTTAGCGCCTTTGGTTAATAACATCTCTACACAGGCAGTGCAGCTTGTTCCATAAACTGCTGTTGACAAAGCGTAAACTTCAGTTGGTTTTGCTGTTGCCATTGCACCTATCCATGCTTTTATAAGAGCCTCATTTGCATCTTTTCCTTTTGCCTTTTCAGTTGCAATAAGCCCTTTAAATAATGTAGTAGGATCTGTCAATGATGGTTTATTTGGGTCGGCCCCGGCATCCAATAACATTTTTATTACTTCAGTGGAATATAACGTAGTTGCCTGAAATAAAGGTTTGGCGTTGCCAAGATTTGGATTTGCTCCTTTATCAAGAAGCAACCTCGTAATATCCGGCCAGTAGGCAGCGGTGGATAAAGGGGTATTCCCATCTGTAAGAAAATTTACATCAGCGCCTGCATCTATTGCTGCTTTTGCATTGGCAAAGTTTCCGGCTTTGCAGGCTGCCAAAAGATCTTCATTAGGCCCTGCATAAGAAGCCGAGTTGAAGCATGTAAATAAAACAAGTGAAATTAGTTTTAAAATGTTCATAGTATTGTGTTTTAGTGTTCAATTTTAGTTTTAAAAATCCTATTGTCGTATATTATTTTGCAACTCCGATTTTCAGCAATTGTGCAAAAACAGGCAAATTCTTTTCGTCCTTGTTGTCTAGTGTCACCAATGAAAATATCCATAGAAATGTTTTATTCGGTCTTGTCTATGTTCGGTAGGGGCATCATAATATGGCACACAACGTTTTGGCTTGCCGCAGGGCTGGTATTTTATGACTGTCCGCCCGGCAACTGAAGCCGATTAAAAAACTAAAGATGAAGTTAACAACAAAAAGCCAATTAGAATTTGGTCAAGCCGAATATTAGTTGATAGTTGTACAACAGATGATTGTTATTCCGTCCGCCGGCCTTGCGGCAAGCCTTTTCGCCTTTGCAGGTGTTCTTCACCTGCAAATCTTCGCTTTGGAAATAAGCCTTCGATTTCATGTTGGCTGTTTTGGTTTTTTACGCCGCTATTGGTGTTTCCAAAAAATGGGATAGACATTCACCAACAGCTTTTATATTGCGTTGCTTGTTGCAGGTGATAACAGGCTGACCGAGAACTATTTTGTTGTAAAAAATCGGAAATTTCAGGAGTTCAACTTTTGCATTGTGTGAGTTCGGCGTGAACTA
>JAYTDC010000009.1:0-48614 GCA_043736115.1 Segetibacter sp.
ACCAGCAAAATCGTAACCATAAAGGCAGAACCAACACACAAAATGAAGGGTATTATCCAAAAATTATTGCCACCGCACTAAAAGGGACAAGTCAGGAAAATAAACAGGAAACTTATGAAGGCGTAAGCATTTTGAAAGAAATACAAAAGCTATCAAAAGAATTATCAGCCTGGGAAAATTAGTTATGAAGCAAATCAATAAAACGCCTTTTAAACTTCCTTCCAAATACCAAAAATGGCTTGAAAGTAATCCTGCTGACAACAAAAACTTTCGGGACATTTACGACGATATTGTAATGAACTTGTACAGATGTCAGAATGGTGTTTGCGCTTACACTGAATCATTTATTTGCCCGACAGAATTGTTTAGTGAAAATAATTGGTCAACAGGTGAATATATTATTACTGATGAATCAGAATTTTCTCGTGTGGATCATAGGGGCGAGCTAGAACATTTTGATGCTCAAAATAAAAATGTACAATATTGGAACTGGGATAATCTGTTTATGATTGACTCCAAAATTAATAGCATCAAAACCAATAAACTTGTTCACGATTTTTTAAAGCCTGATTTGCCGGATTATAATCCCAAACTCTATTTTGAATACGATGACCAGACTCACCGCTTTATTGCTAACACCGAAATTGAAGATGATGAATTAATTTCCAAAATTAGATACATGATTGATGAAGTACTTTGTCTAAATCATGGAGTTGTGAAGGTGGATAGAAAGAATTATATTAATGAATTAAAGGACAAAAAGATGCGAGGCCAGCACTTTGTGATTGACAGGTTTTTCACTTCGGTAAAATGGGTTTTAGAAGATGATTAATACTAGTGTTGAATTCACTTTTACATACTAATTCAGTTTCGCTACGCCGACGAAACAGTTGCAATAAACAGTAGAAAATGCCGAATAATGAAATAGTGTAAAAGTGTGCGACGCCAATGAAGCCGCACAAAGTGCTACTGCCAGGTCAATAAAAAAATCCTACGTAAACCGAAATGATAATTTACACCGACACCGTACACTGATTATAAACCGGCTCAACACCATCCGCATTTAAACCAAGAAATTCCAATATCCCAATAGCCCCATCTTTGCCAGCCTGCACGGCATCTACTACTTCTTTACCGCCATTGACTGCATCGCCTCCTGCGAAGATTTTAGACATGCTTGTTTGCCCGTTTTCGTCGATGGTGATTTTGCCATTCTTATGTTCTAACCCACTGCTTTGAATCATTTCTATAAAAGGAATCTGACCGGTAGCTTTTATGACCATGTCCACATCAATGGTAAAGGTTTCATTGGTTTCGATAGGGGAGCGGCGGCCACTTGCATCGGGTTCGACAAGCTGCATGCGGGTGCAAACAAAGCCCGATACTTTACCGTCTGTGCCCAACACTTCCTTAGGTGCGGCGAGCCATTCTATTTTGCAACCATCGAGCAACGCTATGTCCAACTCATGTTGTGTGCATGGCATCTCTGCCTGTGTGCGCCTGTAGGCTATGGTTACTTCTTTTGCACCTAGCCTTTTGGCTTGTGTGGCGGCATCTATAGCGGTCATGCCCATACCAATTACAGCAACTTTATCTCCTACGGGTATGGCACTATAACCGTTATCCCTGAGTTGGTAGATGAAATCAATGGCATCTACAACACCTTCCAATTGTTCGCCTTCAATTAATAAATTGCGGGTAAGACCAACACCAATACCCAGGTAAACGGCATCGTAGTTTTGTTGTAATTCTTGTATAGATATGTTGCGGCCGAGCTCCTGATTGTATTTTATTGCTATACCGCCTACAGACAAAATGTAGTTGACTTCATCTTCGCAAAACTGTGGAGTTACTTTGTATGCGGCAATGCCATAAGTCATTAAGCCACCACCTTTGCTTTCCTTTTCATATACTGTCACATCTACACCCTGACGGCTTAGTGCATGTGCACAGGAGAGGCCAGCAGGTCCTGCACCAACAACTGCTACCTTTTTGTTTACAGAAGGTTTACGGTCAAACAACTTCCATTTTTTCTCTATGGCCTGCTCGGTGGCAAAGCGTTGTAGCTTGGCAATTGGAATTGGGGGTTCTTCCAAAAAGTTATAGACACATGCACCTTCACATAGCTTTTCAACAGGGCAAACCTTTCCGCAGCCTGCGCCAAAGATATTGCTGGACAAAATTGTTCGGGCCGAACCTCGGTTGTCTTCGGTTGCAATTTGCTTTATGAATTTGGGTATGTTGATGCTTGTTGGGCACGACTTCATACATGGTGCATCGTAGCAAAAAAGACAACGGTTTGCTTCTACCATTGCTGCATCCTGATTTTCAAACGGCGGATGTATGTCGGCGAAATTTTGTTCGTATTGTTCGGCGGTAAGTCTATTGTTTGTTATCATTAGGGCAAGTTATGAGTTTAGAATTATGAGTTATGAGTGTGTGATTTCAAGTATATGGTTATGAGTTTGGGGTTATTGGAATATTTTGTTTTAGGTATCTTTCTTTGGTGGTTAAAATAATGCTTGAAAGAATTTTCATTATCTCCTTACAGTGTATGGATAAATGCTCATAAGTAGCTATACTTATGTAGTTGCTATCTTTTAGTAAGTTTAGCCAATAGTTTGTTTCTCTTGCTTCTTTCAAAGCAATGCTTAGTTTATGAACAAAATCTCTTTTTGAAACACTTGATACAGCTTCATTAATATTTGCCCCAATTGACGTTCCTGATCTTAATATTTGTTTGGACAAAACATATTCTTTTGTAGTTGTTGTCAGTTCTTTGTACAATTTTATTATTTCTAAAGCAAACGAGTAAGATTTGTCACCAACAATATTTTGGTTACCATCGCTATTCATACCTAGTAATTTTACAAATTAGTTTTTTTCAATAAGTCATTAATTTTAACCTAATACTCATAATTCATAACTCTAAACTCATAACTCGATTACAACTCGGTTATTTTTCCATAAGTCTCCGGTCTCCTGTCTCTAAAGAATTGCCATTTATTTCTCACTTCTTCTATAAGGTCCAAATCAAATTCTGCTATCAGCAATTCATCTTTATCTTCTGATGCTTCGGCAATGATTTGTCCACGTGGATCTACAAAGTAGGAAGTGCCATAAAACTTGCCGAGATTCCAAGGTGCTTCTGTTCCCACACGATTAATGCAACCCATGAAATATCCGTTGGCTACTGCATGTGCAGGTTGCTCAAGTTTCCATAGATATTGAGATTGTCCAACAGTGGTGGCACTAGGGTTGTAAACAATTTCGGCACCATTTAGTCCAAGGCATCTTGCCCCATCAGGGAAATGTCTGTCATAGCAAATATAGACACCCACTTTTGCATATTTTGTTTGAAAAACAGGGTATCCAAGATTGCCGGGTTTAAAGAAAAATTTTTCCCAAAACCCTCCCGTATGCGGAATGTGGTTTTTACGATATTTACCCAAATAAGTGCCATCTGCATCTATAACCGCTGCGGTGTTATATAATATACCAGCCTGTTCCTTTTCATATACAGGCACTACGATGACCATGTTGTATTTTTTGGCGTAAGCCTGCATCATTTCTGTGGTTGCACCGGGTACTGTTTCGGCAGAAGCATACCACTTGGCATCCTGTCCCGGGCAGAAATATGGGGTATTGAATATTTCCTGAAAGCACAGAATGTTTACGCCCTGTTCTCCTGCTTTTTCAATAAGTGGAATATGCTTTTGCAGCATCGCTTCTTTTATTTCTTCTATTGTTCCTTCATCTTCTGTCTTTGGAAGGCTCATTTGTATAAGACCTGATTTTATGATTCGTGGCATGGCGGGGGTCGTTAATTGGTTTATTGGTTATTTAGTTATTTAGTTAATTAGTTAATTGGTTTATTCGTTAATTGGTTTACTGGTTAATTAGATTTATCAACTCATAATTCATAACTCCTAATTCATAACTTATAATTCATAACTCATAATTCATAACTTATAATTCATAACTCCTTTAATTATTTTTGTTTTCTTTGTTGCTTTATGGTTGGATAAAGCCAACTACTAAATAAGTCATTTTTTTTTAAATACAGGCATTTACCGTAGAATATCTTTGAGGTGGATGGTGATTTTAGTTTTACTCTTTTATCACCTCTGGCAATTACTACGGTTCTTGATTAGAATTACTATGAGTGAAAAAATTATCATCCTCGATTTTGGAAGTCAATATACCCAACTTATTGCAAGGGCTGTAAGAGAGGCCAATGTTTTTTGTGAAATTACACCTTACCACAAAGCGGTTGAATTTGATTCAACTGTAAAAGGAATAATATTAAGCGGTTCTCCCTTTTCTGTAAATCAGGAAGATGCGCCAATGGTGAATGTGCAAATGCTGAATGAAAAAGTGCCTGTATTAGGTATTTGCTATGGAGCCCAACTAACAGCAAAACAATTTGGCGGTCATGTAGAGAAAAGTAACAAACGCGAATATGGCAGAGCAATCCTTCAAATAGAACAACCAAATGATGCATTGTTAGATGGCGTTTCAAGTCACTCGCAGGTTTGGATGAGTCATGGTGATTCTATTATTCAATTGCCAGATAATTTTGAACTCTTAGCAACTACTGATTCAATACCTGTGGCGGCGTTTAGAAAAAAGGCAAATGAAAACGGACAACAGTCAACCGACAACAGACAACAACCAACGCCAAACACCAAACAATCTTTCCCCCTTCATGCCCTGCAATTCCATCCTGAAGTGTACCACAGTACCGAAGGCAAGAAAATGATATACAACTTTCTGGTTAATATATGCGGTTGTAAACAAGATTGGACACCCGGCGCTTTCGTACATGAAACCGTAGAACAACTAAAACATCAAATAGGAGACGGACAAGTGATTATGGCATTAAGTGGTGGAGTGGACAGCACAGTGGCTGCAGCACTTATAAGCCGGGCAATTGGAGAAAGGCTTCATGGTATTTTTGTTGATAATGGTTTGCTGCGCAAAAATGAATTTGAGCAGGTATTAGCAACGTACAAATCCATTGGACTGAATGTAAAAGGGGTTGATAGCAAACAACTTTTTTACAATGAATTGACTGGTAAATCAGACCCCGAAGAAAAAAGGAAAATAATAGGCCGTTTGTTTATAGATGTGTTTCAGCAGGAAGCTACAAGCCTTACTAATATTAGCTTTTTAGGTCAGGGAACTATTTATCCTGATGTTATAGAAAGTATAAGTGTTCATGGTCCGTCAGCCACAATCAAGAGCCATCACAATGTTGGGGGGCTGCCAGAAAAAATGCACCTTAAATTGGTTGAACCACTTAAATATCTGTTTAAAGATGAAGTACGGAAAGTGGGACTGGAGTTAGGTATTCCACATGAACAAATTTTCAGGCACCCGTTTCCGGGTCCCGGTTTGGCGATAAGAATATTGGGTGATATATCACAAGAAAAGGTAAGGCTGCTACAGGAAGCAGATGATATTTATATTCAGGGATTAAAAGACCACAAACTATACAGTGCAGTATGGCAGGCAGGTTCTATTTTGCTTCCCGTAAAAAGTGTAGGGGTTATGGGTGATGAACGAACCTATGAATATACTTTGGCACTTAGGGCCGTAACTTCTGTAGATGGTATGACTGCAGATTGGGCACATCTACCCTATGAATTTTTGGCCGAAATAAGTAATAAAATCATCAACAATGTACGAGGCATAAATAGGGTGGTTTATGATATTAGCAGTAAGCCACCGGCAACAATAGAGTGGGAGTAGGATTAATTTCTTCAATGTTGTATTAACTAAAAGTTTCCTTTGTAAAAAAGTGATTTGTCTGCAAATGTGTATATTTTACTATATTCACTTACATTTTACTAAAAAGGGCATTAAATTTGTTTGCATGAGCAAAACTTCAAACTGATGAAGAATTACTACTTCAACTTTCTGCTTTTTATTTTATTAGTTAATGCTCTTTCGGGGTTTTCGCAAACTGCTGCGGACCAGCCGGTTAAAGTTGCTGTTTTTATACCTATTTATGCTGATTCGGCTTTTGAAGGTTCCGCTCTTAATACCGGAAAAAACAATCTACCCAAAAACATAATGCCCGGCCTTGAGTTTTACAATGGCGTCATGATGGCAATAGACAGCCTGAACGAAGAAGGAACTTTTGCTGAAATACAGATATATGATAGTAAGTCTTTTAATCCTTTGGTAAGCGTGTTAAGCGATACAAACATGAGTAAGGTTGGCCTTATCATTGCTGCAATTACCAATAGTGCAGAACTTAAAACGTTTTCTGATTATGCATTGGCACAAAATATCCCTCTTATCTCTGCTACTTATCCCAACTACGTTGGCCTAAAAGAAAATCCATTTGTTGTTCTGCTAAATTCTTCATTTGAAGCACATATTCAGGGGCTTCATAAATATATGCAAAAAAATTACAGTTCAGATACTATAATTGCTGTTACCCGAAAAGGCGGTCAGTATGAAGCATTTATAAAAAGTTATGTCAGTAGTATCAATGCCAATCATTCCACAACACCCCTAAAGTTGAGATGGGTTACTATGGACGAAAAAAATGTAAATATTGAAGAACTTCATCTTGATACTGCCAAAACCAATATTGTATTTGTCGCATCACCCATGGAAAAATTTGGTTTAGACATTGTGAAAACCTTAAGCAGCAACGACCAATACCGAACCACTGCTATAGGCATGCCTACATGGGACAACATAAAGCAATTAGACCATTCTTCATGCAGAAATGTTGAGATACTTTACTCTACACCTTTTGTGTTTTCGAAAAATAAATCATTGAATTCTTCAATAAGTAACACCTATAAAGGGAAGTTCTACAGCAGGCCAAGCGACATGGTGTTTAAGGGCTACGAATCTGTATATCATTTTACAAAATTATTGGTTAAACACAGGGCCGATATAGTAAACAATCTTTCAGACAAAGATTTTACTGTGTTTAACGAGTTTAAATTAGAGCCGGTAAAAGTATTTAAGTCTAGTATTAGGCCAGATTTTATTGAAAACAAAAAATTGTATTTCATTAAGAAAAAACAAGGTAATGTAAGAAGTGTAATATAAACGGTAGCCGGTATTTCTAATAATTTGTCAAATGCATATGTTGCTTACTGCAAAAATAGGTTATGTAAACATTTATAATAAGAAGCAACTATAGTCAGCTTTTCAAAATAATTTCTACTCTTCTGTTATTCTTTCTTCCTTCGGGGGTGTCGTTTTCCACCTTTGGTTGCGTTTCACCTAATCCTTTTATTTCAATCATATCATCAGGCAGATCCATTTGCCCGTGTATGTATTGCTTTATTGCCGCTGCTCTTTTTAGTGAAAGTTGAATATTTGACTCAGCAGATCCAACGTTGTCTGTATGTCCAATTATTTCTATTGCGTTAAAATGTCTGATACGCATATTTACAATCAATGCCTGTAGTTTACTGCTAAAGGCAGGATTAATTTTACTGCTGTTAGATTGAAATAGTATGTCTGGAATAAACAAGGTGTCGGTTTTTGAGTATGAATTACCGATTCCCTTTTTGTAATTATTATTTAATAAGGATGAATCAATAGTAACAGTATTTAATAATCTTGCAGGATGTCTGTAGTTTTGATCGTACAATTGTTTTATTACTGCAAAATATTCATTACATGGTTTTTCCTTATTGTCAAAAGGATAAAGTGAAATATTGTCAATAGCATAAAGTACTTCACCATTTTTATTATTGGCTTTTAATTGATTTGGGGATATGATTTTATTGCTGAAATTTCCTATTGTGATAAACCGTTCTTCACCGGAAGCCTTGTAGGTATAGCTGTATTTTTTCCAACGGCGAAAAGCTGCTTCAGCATATTTTTCTGTAAGCGAAAATGATATATCTGTAACTGTATTGAGTGCAAGATGATTGGTGGGTTCCTGATAACTAAAATATACATCCATATGGTCAAAATCATTTAGAGGGGTATTAATCCAAATAGAAAACCTATAACTATTTCCTTGTGTAAGGGGACATAACAGTTTAGAGTAAATATAATATCCTGATCTACCACCATAAGCCACATTGGTCATTGCCAAAACTTCATATCTGTTACTATCATTTCCCTGTGGTTCAGAGTTGTAAGTTGGTAAATAGAACCAGGCTTCAGGCTCACACATGGCTTCAAATTCTGTACATTTATTAATGTCTTCAAACGATCCATTTGCAATGAGATTTCGGGGATACTGAATTTTAGCTTTACTTTTATATTGAGCATTACTAACAAGGGAGCTACTAAAAATATAAAATATTAAAAAGAAAAGTTTCAAGTTGTGGTATGTGGAAAGTGTGAAATAATTTTTGAAATATTGGTCAAAAATATTATTCTAAATTACTCATATTTTAGAAGCAGTTGTTTTTTATTTATTTTACATATACTATGTGTTAATTCTACAATCTTACTATTTTTATTTCTTTTCTTTACTAAAATTTATTGGTTTCATGATTAGTCGAATATTAGTAACCCTTTCGTTGTTTTTATATTCTTTTGCCAGTGCCCAAACCACATGGGAATTGGCTAAGGAAAAAAACGGGATAAAAGTCTTTACCCGAAAGGAGACTAATTCAAAGTTTAAATCAATAAGAGTAGAAGCCACGCTTAATGGTACTCTTGATAAACTTCTTAGAGTACTGATGGATGCAGGTAGCAACAAAAATTGGGTTTACAATACCAATAACTCTTATATCATAAAACGTTTAGGCACTTATGAAACTATCTCATACACAGAGACTAATGTGCCATGGCCGGGCAGCAACCGTGATATTCCTTTACATATGCACTTAATTCCTGACAGAAAATCCAATACGCTTAAAGTAATAACCAAAGGAGAACCTGAAGCTATACCTCAGAAAAAAGGTATTGTACGTATACCTTACTTCAATAGCTGGTGGGATGTAAAATATGATGGCAGAAACAAATTAAGCATTGTTTACTTTCTTGAAATGGATCCCGGAGGAAGTGTTCCTGCATGGTTGGTTAATATGTTTATAGCCAAAGGCCCTTATGAAACATTTACAGGATTAGTAAAGGTGATGAAGTGATCATGGATTGAAGTGCTATCAGAAATAAGTGGTACCTTAATTTAAAATTACTGGTGCGGTAATTAATACTATGATACAAGTGCCTACTTTATTCACCCCTTTCCTTTTTCTCCATACATCATAGATTGTTAATGTAATTTTTTTCACGAATCTTTTTAATAGATCAAATTTAGATTGTCTTCTTGTAAAGTTCAAAATAAGAAATATACCATCCAATTATTTTAGAACAGGTTTATCACAAAAATATAATTGCTTCTTTACTTAGGCTAAATACAGAGAAAATTTACATGAGCCTTACTTTATAAAGTATAAATGGTTGTTGTTTTGCACCTATTGAAGACCAAAGATTGCTGATTTGATCCAAATTTATATTAAAAGTCTCAACACTTATACGGGTTAATTCCACCGGAAAGTTAGTATTGGTTGAAACACTTAATACGGGATTATTATTAAAAAAATCAATGACAGTATCAAGGTTTTTCAACGACTCTTTATAATCTTCAAAATTAGAAATTACCAAAACGTAAACCGAATATAAGTGCCTGACCACTTCATTAGCAAAATTTACCTTTTGATTAATTCGCTGAAACGAAACATCCTCTTCTATGTTATGTAAGGTAACCACAACTTTATTTATATTCACTTGCGGCATGCTACCATCTGCATTGACTATTCTGTTTACTAGGACCAAACTTTCATTTAAACCTAGTTTTTGTTTGAAAAAATCATTTAGAATTTCACTTAAGAATTGTACAGCATTAAATGTCATTTATAATAGTTTTATTTAAAAACGAAGGAAATAATATTATCAGATTCAGATGAATGTAAAAGGATTTTACAATAAGTAAAAGTAACTTTTTATTTATCCTTAAAGGTGGTTATTTTTTACTATTTTATAGTATGCTAGCAATGGAATTTATATGGTAAGTGCTATATTTCAATGGCCATGGGGCATTGCAGTTATTCGCTCTAAAAACTTCAACGGGAGTGTGTATGTTTCTGAATACAATACTATTAAAAAAGTGGAGCCTATAGAATAAAACTTTTCAATAGGATTAATAATTATCAAATGTATTTTATGAAATTATACAGTTTTAAATTTTATGTCTTTAAAGATTTATTTATTTTTATGTTGGCAATATAACATATTGTCTTTAGTTGCTTTTGGCTTAAAACGCTATTCAATTAGCTAATGCTAATTTTATATTTCTCTGGTTTTGATTTAGTCCTTTCAATAAGTTTCCTTGCTTCCAAATCTAGTTTAACTGTTTCTCCATACCATTGTACATTACCTACAAAAATATCTTTTGCCCTCACATACAATTCTTTCATAAGTTCTATATGCGTAAGTTCATTATAAATTAATATGTCTAAGATATTTTCACGTATAAAAATATATTTACTCAATGAGATTTTTTTATTTGTCTTTTCTGTATTTGGATGAAGGGTTTGAAAGGTTTCATCTTTCATATCAAATTATTTAAAATGAGAGGACTGTGTGATTTTCACTTATGGTTTTTTAGAAATTGGGATATAAATCTTTTGGTTGACTAAACTTTAGCAATCCAAAATTTGCCCGGTTTTTAACCGTAAATAAAGGATTTTAAAGCAAAAAGTTACCAACTATTTTTCAGTACATTACCTAAAATATTTTGTGCTATACGATGTGTCTTTTTGACAACTTCCAAAAACTAAAAAGACCAAAAATAATTTCCTCATGATAATGAGCTACTAAAAAATCAGACCACATCTTTTTATATTCAGGTGTTCATTATATACCGAAAACAAGTTTTATACTGTGTTGATGATTATTAATTTGACTGTACATTGTAGTGTCTGAAAACTCATTTTTTCAAGATGGCTTCGTTCTCTTTTTAAGAAAGGTGTGAAACAAAAAAAGCAACATAGTTTTCAATGCAGCTTTTGACATTTGCATTATTCAACAAGAAATTATTTGTTACCATTAATCTCTGCTTTAGCAATTATTTCTCTGATATTATCATATGAATTAGCCAAATATTGATTCAGCGCTAATTTATTAACCCATTTCAATTCCAATATATCTTCCTCGGTTTGTGGCACTAAAATTTGTTCTTCATTTACCTTCATCTCATACCAATGTGTTTCTTTTTCATAAAGTACTTTATCCATGGTATATTCATGATTGGTTATTCCAATCAACTTTCCAAGATCAATATTTATTAAACCTGTTTCTTCTTCTACTTCTCTTACTGCGCAGGCTTCTATGGTTTCACCCTCATCTAATTTCCCTTTTGGTAAATCCCATTTTCCTCTTCGAAACATAAATAAAATATCTCCCTGTGTATTTTGTACTAATCCTCCTGCTGCTATTATTTTTATTGGCATCATTACTTTTTACACAAAGTAATACATTTATAAAAATTAGAAACTTACTTTTTATGCCAGTTTAATTGGAAATCAATTTTCCATTACCGTTAATTTTTCCTTTAACTATAAATCTGCCGCTACCACTATTCTGTACATCACCATTGCCTGCAAGTTGAACAGTTATATCGCCTGACACATTTACCAAAATATTTCCATTGCCTGCACTATTAATTTCTGATGTTTTTGCAATCAATTTATTTGCTACAACACTTCCATTTCCACGCTTTATAATATCTAGTTTGTCTATAGTTCCCGTCATTTTTGTTCCTCCGTTTCCATTGTTTTCCAGTTTGAAATAGCGGCCTAAAATATTGCTGATGTTCAAACTGCTGTTGCCGTTGTTTTTTACAACCGAGGATTCTGGCATGGTAATATTTATTTTTATGTTGGTATTTTCAATGTACATTTTGTTGCGTTCGTTACCTTTCAGGCTTATAATTAATTCATGTTCGGTTTTATTCTCAGACAAATTAAGCAGGCTCTCAAGGTTGTCATCAATGCTAATTGAAATACTGAAGGGTTTGCCAATTTCAATAGTTATTTCGCCATGCAAATCATTGAAATAAACTTTGTCAAATCCGCTATAGTCGTAGGTTTTATTAATGACATTACCTGATCCGTTTAGTTGACAAAATGTATGTATTGAGCCAATGATTAGTAGTGTGGTGATTAGTATTTTTTTCATTTTATTATTTTTTATTAATGAAGGGTGTCAAATTTTGCATTATAAATTGTAGTGTCGTTTGTTGAAAATATGACTTTTCTGTTTTCTTTATTTTCAAGTTCTCTTTTATCGTTTATTACAAATTTTATCTCCGTAAACTTATAACCGGTATTGAATGTTACTGTTGCCTCGTAGAGTGAATCTTTTACAATTGGTTTCATTTCCAGATCTACATCCCAAATGAGTGGCTTATCGTTGCCTTGAATGCCTACTTTTTCTATCTGTTGTACCTGGTTGGTTTGCAACCTAAACACTACTGTTTTTCTGTATGTTTTCTGTACACAGCTTGTGGTGAAAACCAGCAATACTAAGATGGTAATGAGTCTGTTATTTTTCATTGTAAATTTTTTTAGAAATGATATAATCAAAGCCAAACCTTCCTGAACCTACTACCATTGTATATAGGCTTACCCAAAGAAAACCCATAGCAGGTAGCATGTTCCAGGTGCCATTGTGTATTTGTTGCATAAATATGGCAACCAGCATAGTACAGGTAATGAGAAAGGAGGCAATTCTTGTTTGTAATCCAAGAAGAAGAAAAATTCCACCGACAGCTTCGCTAAATGCACCCATCCATGCAAAAAAGATGGGGAACATGGCAAAAATGCCTCCATACTCCGCAACATCTTGTGGAAACCAAAAGGCTACTTCAAATAACCCTAAGTTTTTATCTGCCGGCGACCATGGCAACCCAAACTTTGCAGCCCCAAAGTCGGCTGCCAATAAAAACCCGCAAACAATTCTTGGTAGGGTAAAAATGATGTCCTGCCACCAATAGGGCATTTTTATAGGTTTCAATAAGCGTTTCATTTTATGTTTTTTTTATTTTATGAAAATGCCCAAATTATATTTCGGAGCAAATAATTAATTCAAGAAAGTGAATGGGTACCACCTGATATTATTGCTCGTACTTATATCCCATTGACAAACCAATGTCACCGGTTACGTTCAGGTCAACTGAGGCAGTATCCTTACTTTTATTGTCAATGACCAATGAGGTGTTTTTTTCAACTTTAACGGTTACCCGTTCGTTGGGTTTTACATTTTGTGATGAGTGCCTTCCACCATTTATGGGTGCATGATACACTTGCAGGTCATTATTGGAAAGGTTTCTCATTTTTACTTTAAACCTGCCATGTTCGTTGTTGCCCAATACAAAGCTTTCAAGTGGTTTAATAGTTGTGTAAGATTGCAAACTACACGAAACAAAAAATAATACAATTACTACTGCGGCTATTAACTTTTTCATTTTTTCCCTTTTTATTTTGATTAATGATGTTGCAAACTTCCGCAAACGATAATTACAGGTCGCTTCAGATTATGATTTGAGACCTGTTTGCTGTCAAATAATTTAAAAGTTGATGGAGATTAGTTGTTGTGCTGAAGAAATTCTTTGGGAGAAAATCCTGTGTTTTTCTTAAATGCACGGTTAAAAGTGGCTTTGGAATTGAATCCGCAATCAAATGCTATTCCTAATAGCGTTTGTTTTTTGTGCTCGCCTTTTTGAAACATTTCTTTTACAGCTTCTATTCTGTAATGATTAATAAGATTGTTGAAATTCATCTGAAAACCACTATTTATAGCTTTTGAGACGATTGTAGCATTGGTCTTTAGCTTTTTTGAGACGTCTGTAAGGGTTAATTCCGGGTTTTCGTACAGTTTTTCAGTTTTTATCAATTCGAGTATTTTGCTTTTCCACTCTTCCATTTCCGGGGAGTTGTTTTCTTCGGCTATTTCATAATCTACATCTATAGTAGCAGCTTCTTCTAGAAGAAACGTTCGGCTACTGTGCAAAAGCATAATGGGATGATTGTCTATTATTGACATGCTATAGTGTATTTTGGCACTTATCTGATTAGCATATCCTGCAATAGCAATGTAATACATAATTACAGAAAACAACAGATAGTACCACCAACCACCAACATACGATAGGGTAGTTGGATAAATGTACCCAATGATATAAAAAATTACCTGTAGGATTTGCATGGCTAAAAAAGCGTAAAGAAAATTTTTTACCCAACGAAAAAGAATCGTTTCGGCAAAACTTGTCACCTGAACAATTAGCCTTTTGTATAAACGGTAATACCTTATGCTTAATCCAAAATATATGATCATAGACAACAGACCTTCAATTTGATACCATTGATCAAAATCTTTGTCTATACCGTCTGCATAGAAATAATATTTTTTCAGAATAATTTTATCAAAGACCCAAATGATGAAGCTATATATTATGTAAGCTATGCCCGGTAGCAGATGTATACTTTCCTTTTTACCAAATCTAAAAGTAGGGTTAAGCAGGCTTTGGGTATAAAAATAAATAGCAGGGCCTATAAAAAAAAGATGCTGAAATGGCATGTAAAACATAATATCTCTGTAGGGTTGATTGTCGTACCAACCTGCAAAGCCAAGCATCCAAGGGGCAATGTATAAACTACATAAGTATAGAAATATACTTAACCAAAAGTTGGATTTATTGCCGGTTTGAACGCCTTTTGTAAAAAGTAGAAAAGCGAAAATTATACCCTGTGAGAATGATATAAGTAATAACGAACTATAAAAACCAAATTGAAAAAGCATTGAAAAATTGATGTTAAAATGTTTGCAAACAATTTTCACCCAATAAGGTTCGCTTGTTATACCATTTTGAATTATAAGTAGTCCAATATGGTTTTGGTATAATACCAGCCTGTGCCCATAAAGCGGTAATGTGATAGCCGTTTAGGCCAATGCAAATGGACTATTACATTTATCCAATGGGTATTACAACATTTCTCTGAAAAATGTAGTAATATTTTCTGCTACTTGTTTATCGTTGTAAAGACTATGACCAAGTCCTTGCGTAATGCCAAATTGCAAATGTGGCAGATTTAGTTGTTGTAAATGCGCCATGTCATTGTAAGGGGTAATTTTGTCATTACGGTCATGTAACCAAAGGGTAGGCGTAGTGACAGCCTGCACAATCCGTGATACAGAATACCATGATATGGGTTTACCAGCTATGGATAATACAAGATGATTAAGTTGGTATTGAAGAGCCTTGCTAATATCCAAAACTTTGCAGAAGTCATTAATAGAACTTGTAGTTTCGGTTGCAGGGGCAATTAAAACCAGTTTTTTAATAGTGCCCTGTGGTAATTGTTCATTGGCTAATGCGGCTGCAGTTCCTCCAAACGAATGAGCCATAATACCAGATACGGGTCCAAAATGATTTAAAATCTCCAGAATAAAATTGCTGTATTGCAATACATTGATGGTTTTGCCGGTACTTAACCCATGTGCCGGGGCATCAAACGCCATTACTTCAAAACCAAAACTTAATAAAGGGGGAATATAGTGGGCGAACTTATAGCTTGCACTGTCAAAACCATGGCAAATGAGGATTTTATGATTGTTGGGTTTTGTTGGTTTCCAGACATAACCACTTATGGTGTGTTGCTGATAATTGTAAGTAATTTTATGTCCCTGATCAAATATTGGGGGAAGGGCGAAAACCCTTTTACGGGTATAAGGTGTGCAGAGTAGTTTGAATGCTTCTTTTGCAGCTAATTTTATATCAATAATTTCCAGCAGTTTCAGTTTTAGTTTGAAATAGCCTAGAACGACTCTTTGTTTTAATTTCATGCTTGGTTAATTAATTCAAAACTAATGAAAGTAGTTATTATAGGTACGGGTAATGTTGCAGGTGTTTTAGGGAAAAAAATAAATGAAGCAGGCCATTCTATTGTAGAAATAGTTGGTAGAAATAAAACTGCAGTATCGAAATTGGCTAAGGATTTTGAAGCTAAACCCACTTTTAGTATAAATACAATCACAACTTTGGCTGATATTTATATAATAGCAGTCACTGACTATGCCATACAACAAATAGCCGATGAATTAAGGGTAAATGATAAATTAGTAGTGCACACTGCTGCCTCAAAACCCATGAATATTTTGAGTGAATGCAGCGACAGGTATGGTGTTTTATATCCTTTACAAACATTGAAAAATGGATTGGAAACAATACCGCCAATTCCTGTTTTAATAGATGGTGATGATGAGTCAACCCGTGAAATTCTGAAAGACTTTTGCAGCAGTTGGGCTCATTCGGTTGCTGTTGCCAACGATCAACAAAGACTAAAAGTGCATGTGAGTGCGGTATTTCTAAATAATTTTACCAATCATTTATTTGCAATAACTAAAAAATATTGTGATGATTACAAAATAGATTTTGAGCTTTTTCAGCCATTAATTCAACAAACCTTTGCAACTATAAGCGAACATAATCCTATAGATGTTCAGACAGGCCCGGCCAGGCGAAATGATTTGGAAACAATTGAAAAACATAGGTCGTTATTGGCAGAAAATCCTTCTATGTTGTTATTGTTTAATCAGATTACGCAAAGCATTATAAATTTTTATAAATAATAAATCTATTTGTCAATGTAGTACACAAGTGCGGATAAAACAATAAAAAGTTGTATTTATTTTCAATGTAACTCTAATAATTTAAGCCTATATACTGTAGTAAATCTTTTATTTGTCATTTCTTTTCTTTCTATTTGAATAAATTAGATTTCCGCAACTGATTTCTAATACTTTTGCACCTCAAAGAAAGGGAAATATGTACACCGTCACATTCAGGTTTGAAGAAAAAGGAAAAGAACCTGTTATACTAAACAATATAGCACCTGACCAAAGTTTGTTGGAAGTTGCCTTGAAACACGATATAGATTTACATCACAACTGTGGAGGTGTTTGTGCCTGCAGTACCTGTCATTTATATGTAAATAAGGGCGAAGACCTGATTGAAGAATTGACCGACAAGGAAGAAGACTTTATAGACCGTGCTGTAAATCCCAGATTAACATCAAGGTTAGGCTGTCAATGCGTATTGTTACAAGGAAGTGGTGAAGTTGAAGTTACACTTCCTGACCAAACCCAATTTCTAGGAGAATAAAAAAAGGTAATTAGGAGGATTTCTCATTTTACAATTACTACAGATAAATTCGATAAAACAATAAATATCACCCTATCACTTAATAAGCATGTACGAACCACCAATAAACTGGAATGATTATGAAGATATAGCACAGAAGCTATATGAGAAGTTTGGCGATGATTTTAACGAAGGCAAAATATATCGTGTCCGCTTTACAGAATTGATAGAATACATACTTCAATTGCCTCATTTTGAGGGTAAAAGAGAACAATGCAACGAAGGTCATTTGGAAATGATACAAAGTGCATGGGTGTATGAATGGCGTGACGGTCAGAAGTAGAATATTATAATAAGATAATATCTAAAACTTAGAATCCTTAACAATAAATCCATCATGCTTCACAAATTCAAATCTGTAAATACCTTTATTTTTGATATGGACGGGGTATTAACAGACGGTTCACTTACACTTTTGCCATCAGGTGAAATGGTAAGAAAAATGAATGTAAAAGATGGTTATGCATTGCAATTGGCAATAAAAAAAGGGTACAATGTAATAGTTGTTTCGGGCGGTTATTCTAAAGAAGCATTGGATAGACTCAACCGTTTGGGTATAGAAAATGTGTGGATGAAAATAACAGATAAAATTGCCGCAGTAAATGATTATCTGCAAAAAATAAACATTAGCTGGGATACAGTACTTTTTATGGGAGATGATATTCCCGATCTTGATGTTATTAAAAAAGCACACATGCCATGTTGCCCTGCCGATGCAGTACAAGAGGTAAAACATGTAAGTACTTATATATCACACTTCAACGGTGGTTTTGGCTGTGTAAGAGATGTAATTGAAAAAGTAATGAAGCTTCGTGGCGATTGGAATGAAGACACTCATATACCGTCTACCTGATTTTTTAATTCAGAAGCAGTTTTTAATCCATAATTTGCCAAATAATAAAACCTGCTTTTTTTGAAATTTATTAAAGCATTTCTTCAGTTGGTGCGTTGGCCCAACCTTGTTTTTATCGGTATTACGCAAATGCTGTTTGTATATAGTATTGTTCATCCCTTGATTTATAGTGCAGGTGCAGTTCCTAATGTAAGGGGAGAATATTTTGTCCTTTTAGTAGTTGCATCTATTCTCATAGCCGCGGCGGGTTATATTATCAACGATTATTTTGACCTTAATATAGATCAGGTAAATAAACCTGCTAAGTTGGTAGTGGCTAAAATTATCAGCAGGAGATGGGTCATATTCTGGCATCTATTTTTAAGCGCAATAGGTATTGGTTTGGGGTTTTATATTGATTGGTTTACCCGTGTACGTTTTTTAGGTTTTGCCAATATTATTTGTGTTGTCTTGCTTTTTATTTATTCCATTTCTCTTAAAAAAAGAATGTTGGTAGGCAATGTGGTTATTTCGGCAATGACTGCCTGGGTCATATTAGTTATTGGCTGGTGCGAAACAAGCAACCTTATAAAGCCTGCTTTGCTGGGTTCATATACTGAACGTATCACACGTATTTCTTTCCTTTATGCAGGTTTTGCCTTTGTAATTTCGCTTGTTCGTGAAGTGATAAAGGATATGGAAGACATTGAAGGTGATCGCCGGTTTGGATGCAGAACAATGCCCATAGTGCTTGGCTTAAATGCTACAAAAGTATTTGTAGCTGTATGGTTAGTAGTATTGGCAAGTGCGTTGACAATTGTGCAATTTTATGCATTAATTATACAGTGGTGGTGGAGTGCTGCTTACTCGGTTCTGTTGATTGTAATTCCATTAATCTATGCTTTTAAGTTTCTTTTTAAGGCATCTACTTCTTACGACTATAACCGTTTAAGCACTATAATTAAGGCAATTATGTTTACCGGTATTATGTCTATGATATTCTTTAAGTTTTACGCAAAATAATGGCTGATTTTTTCAACTTTGTAATTACCAATCTCTGTTATAATGTATGCTGCTAACAATATACTTTTGATAAGACCATCCAATTTTGCTTTTAATACTGAAACTGCTGAATCCAATTCTTTTCAAAGCAATATTGCCGAAAGTAAAAATGAATTATTATTTAATGTGCAAACGGAATTTGAAGTATTTGCCACAACCCTAAAATCAATTGGAGTCCAACTTTATATATTTGATGACACAACTTTTCCAAAAAAGCCCGATGCCATTTTCCCCAATAATTGGATCACCTTTCATTCTGACGGTACGGTGAGGCTTTACCCTATGTTTGCTCCAAACAGAAGAAATGAAAGAAGGCTGGATATCATAGAATCGCTTCGCCCTAGTTTCGTTATAAAAGAGGTTATTGATCTTTCTCATTATGAAAAGCAAAACAAGTTTTTAGAAGGTACGGGAAGTATTGTTTTTGACCACAGAAATAAACATGCATATGCCTGTATTTCTCCCCGTACCAATAAGGAAATGTTTAATAATTTATGTTCAGATCTTGACTATAAGCCAATTTACTTTCATGCACATGATACAAATGGAACTGAAATATATCATACCAATGTAATGATGTGTATAGGTGAAAAGTTTGCGGTGATATGTTTGGATTCTATAACCAATCCTAAAGAGAGAGAGAATGTTTTTGAAACACTTGTTTGTTCAGGGCATGTAATAGTTAATATTTTGCCTGCGCAAATGAACAAATTTGCAGGTAATATGCTTGAAATAGAAAATGATAGAAATGAAAAATTGTTGGTTATTTCTCAAACAGCCTTTGAATGTCTTAATGCAAATCAAATAAATACTTTAGAACAATACTGCAAAATTGTACCTCTTGCAATTCCAACTATTGAATCAATTGGTGGGGGAAGCGTAAGGTGTATGATAGCTGAAATTTTTTTACCAGCTTTAAAATAATTCTAACTAATTATTTAATGATACAAAACCTGAACTGTTTGTTTAGTTTTTTGTGTAAGTACAATATTTTTGCCCAAAGTCATTTCTGTAAGTAAAGCTTCATTGTAATGTCTTATGGTCAGTAGTGTAAGATTTCTTTCAATTTGAACTTCAAAAATTTCACTTGCCTTGCCTGCCAGTTGTTCTATTTTTTCGGTTCTGTCATCAAGACACAGTTGAACGTTTATTGCGGCAGTTTGTATCAGGTTAGGTTTTATATTGAGTTCCTCAAATAATTCGTACAATTTGCTCATGGGTTTTTCGCCTACAAAAGAATAATCCCCTGTCTGTAAATTTACCAACACCTGATTTTCTTTGAGTACAATAACGGGCGGCAGATTTTTAACAGGTTTGCTACTAATAATAGTGCCGGGCAGGGTAGGGTCTATAAAACTTTTTACCAGCAATGGTATTTTTTTATTCTGTAATGGTTTTATGGTTTTTGGATGTATGACCTGTGCGCCATAAAAAGCCATTTCTATAACTTCATAAAAACTTAGTTCATTTATAAGTGTTGCTCTAGGAAATTTTCTTGGGTCTGCACTCATAACGCCATCTACATCTTTCCAAATGGTTAGGCTTTCACCGTTAAGCAGGTTTGCAAAAATAGATGCAGTATAATCGCTTCCTTCTCTACCCAACGTAGTGCTTTCATTTTGGTCGGTACTGCCAATAAACCCCTGGGTTACATACATAGATGTTTCATTAAAATCCATCAATGACGTTACCTGCTGTTTGGTATAATCAAAATCAACATTTGCATCACGGAAGTTATTATCTGTTCGTAGTATGTCTCTTACGTCTAACCATTTATTGGTAATGCCGGTTTCATTTAAGTAAGCACTTACAATGCTTGTACTTAGTAACTCTCCAACACACACTACCTGGTCATAATAGTAATCAAAAGGCTGAACAGGTTTATCGTGCAACAGCCACTCCACTTCTGTGAAGAATGAATTGAGGTGGGTGTATGTTTCGTTGTAATTTTTAACAAGCAAATATTTGGCAGTTGTCAGGTGATTCTCTTTTATCACCCTGAATAGTTCAAGGGATTCCTCTTTTCTTTCTTCAAAAAATGCTTCCACAACTTTTTCTAAAGCATTGGTAGTTTTACCCATTGCAGAAACAATAATGACCAATTGTTCATTTTTGAAACTGTTTATTATAGAGGCTACATTTTTTACTCCTTCTGCATTTTTTACGCTTGCCCCGCCAAATTTGAAAACCTTCATTCTTTTTATGAGTTGTTTGTTTGGTGTTTGGTGTTTGGTGTTTGGTGTTTGGTGTTTGGTGTTTGGTGTTTGGTGTTTGGTGTTTGGTGTTTGAAAAAATTGCAAAATTACAAGATTCATATTTTTATAGAACCTTGTTGATAAGTTGTTGTAAATAATAGGAAAGTAACATTGACAACCCTAAACTATGAACCTTTTAAACCTCTTGAACTCTTTTAACCTCTTGAACCCTTTAAACCTCTTGAACCTTTTAACACCAAACCTTTCCACCCTAACCCCTAAAACCCTACTGATAAAAAAACCTTGACCTGTTTATTTTCAAATCCCGGAGTATGCCTGATTTTGGATTAATACTGATACTAAATGATCTGTATAAACCTACGGGTGTAATGTTGATAGCCATTTGCCAGCAATGCATTTCACGGGTAACAAACATGGTGAGTGTTTGAATTTTTTTGGTGCTGAAATCATAGTAAGTATTGCCGCCCATTTTCCAACGGGGTGTTAGGCTGAAGTCGCCATTTACACTAAGATTGCTAAATGTTTGGGTTACATATTTAAATGATTGGTCAAATCTTCTGCTGAAGTTTAGGGAATAGGATAATTGTACTGTCCACGGTATGTTAAAGTCAGTATATTCAGCCGGATTGCTTCTTACAAAATCCAGTTGGCGTTGTTGTTCATCGGGGGTCAGATATTCATCTTTAACTATTCTTTCCTTATCCTTTTTTCCGTCCTTACTATTGCTTTGAAAAGAAGTAGAAATAGCCAAACTGCCGTTTGTAATTCTACCCGGAAGTTTTAACTGTGCTTTTCTTATGCCTACATCGTTTATAATATAAGGGTCCATATTGGCAGTAGCTGTAATGTTTATCTTTTCAAACAAATTGCTTCTTGCATACAGGCTTATTGTAGATAATTGAAAACTATCGAATTGGCTCGGAAACAGGTTGTATGATCCATTAAATCCAAATCCGTCTAATATCCGCACTTTCTTTACGCCACCTTCTGAAGTATCCTTTTTGTTTTTTACTTTCATTTCAAGAGTATTATCAACTCCAAACCCTACACCGCCAAATCTGCCTTCACCAAAGGGGGAAACAATGCTACCTTGAAATTGGGATAATCGATAAAAATTTTTACCACTTGTATCAATCTGTACATTGTAGTAATATTTTCTGTTCATATCAGGTCTATAGCTAACACTTACATTAGGTCTTATTTCATGACGAATGGCTTGTATTTTTTTTGTTTTTTTAAATTGTACTGTACCAAATATGCGGGTATTAGCAGAAATGCCAAATGCCATTTGTCTTGCAGTAAAAATTCCCCTTGAAATACTTGTATCTACCTTTTGGTTATTTTCATTCCATTTCAATAATACTTTCTGACCGTACCAATTCTCTTCATATGATATAGATGGGCCAATTTGTACAGCACCAAGTGGGGGTAAGGATATGGAAATAGGAACACTATGAGTTGCGCCATACTGTGCTGTATCTATAAGCCGTCTTAGGCTAAAAGCAGAATCATAAAAATCTACTTTATTTATAAAGTTACCATTGTATCCTATACCCAGTTTTTCATACCATTTAGGGGTGCCGGCAGCTTCTTTTTTCTGAAAGGGATAAAATGTTACCACATTGTATGTTGCAGTTGGTAATGATAAATTTACCAGGCGGGTATTATTGTTTTGGCTATGGGTAATATTAAGTGATAGGTTAGATTTGCCATGCCAGTCTCTGCTATAATTTATAGATGAATTAAGACTGTTTTGAAAATTTTGTATGGCATTATTAGCAACATATTTATTGTATTGGGTGCTACCAAAATTTACATTAGCTGAAAAATTAGAGCCCGGTCTTGCCTTAGTATCCCTGCTATGACTCCAGTTGATTAAATAGTTTTTGCTTGTTGTAAATTCTGTTTTAGACAAATCATTACTGTTTAGTAATTTGGTACTTTGAATGGCTATATTAATATTACCGTTGTATTTATACCGTTTCAGATAACGACTATTTAAACTTAAATACCAACCACCATAGCTGTAAAGATTTGTTCGGGCGGTAAGATCTAAGTGTTCACTCAATACTTCATAATAGCCTAACCCTTCCAATCCAATACCAAATTGCTCGCTGTTGGCAAATTGCGGCGGCAGCAAACCCGAATGCCGTCCACGGTTTAGTGGAAAAATGCCAAACGGAATACCTATAGGAATGGGAACACCTTCAAACTCAGGCGAGGTAGCACCGGCCACGGCCATTTTGTTATTGATGATTTTCATTTTCCTGGTGCGAAATGCAAAGTGTGGTGTGTCAAGATTGCAAGTAGTAAAGCGTCCACGAAATGCAAAGAGTGTATTTTCGTTTACCTTCTTTACTTTTTGTGCATACACATACATTTCCCCTTCCTGCAGGTATGAGCCTTTGGTAAGCCCTTTTTGGGACTTTGTATTGTAAAAAATGGAGTCGCTTATACTTGTTGTTTCTCCCTGTACCAATTTGGGTTTATTTAGTGGGTTGCCAGATGTATCAGTGGAACCATAAGCTTTCAGCATTTGTGTTTCCTGATTTAGCTCTATTGTGTTGGCGGTAACTTCTAAGTCAGTGTATTTAGCTTTTGCTTTTCCATATAGAATAAATTCTTTAGTAGGAATAATAAGTACACCGCTGTCTTCAGCTTCATAATTTACAGGTGCATCCAACGAATCTTTAGAAAGCTTTATGTTAAATGAATCCACTGTTTGTATCAGGCTGTCCTTTTGAGTTGTGTCAGTTAAAACTTTTAATGAATCTGATTTTGGCCTATTGATCATTTTAGAGGAATCGCTTATTGAAATAGTTTTTTTAGCAGGAGGGGGAGTGTCCACACTTGCCGTAGGAATTAAATTAATAAGAGGGGGTGTGTAAAAGCCGGCCTGTACATGAAGTGTTATTATGAAAACAATAGCAAATGCATACAATGCAGAAAACCTTTTTGCCCTAACTTTACACCGATTGACCATAAGTATATGGACAAAAGTAGTGCTAAAAGCATTAATGATGTGTGAAGATTGACCCTTTAAAAATTTGATAAAACCCTAAAGGAAGCAAGTATGTTGCAACGACTAAATGTCAGAATAGCCATAGTTTTTTCTATATTTTTTTTATGTTCGTTTAAACCCGGCTTTCCACCTGCAAAAAAAGAGCCCCTAAAAACTATTATAATAGATGCAGGACACGGCCTGCCCGATGCCGGTGCCGGAGGAAAATACAGTACAGAATCTCAAATAACTGTTGCCATAGCACTTAAATTAGCGCAAAGACTAAAAGAAGTTTTGCCAAACACAAAAATACTTATGACCCGCACAGATGAGAACCTTCCGGCGGGTTATACTAATAAAGACGAAGCAAACAGATATAGGGCAAATTTCGCCAACGAAAGCCATGGGGATTTATTTGTAGCCATTCACGTAAATTCTATGGAGGATCACTATGCCCGTAAGATAGAAGGTTATAGAGATGAAACCTATTATGTAACTGTGGGCAAAGGACGCAAAAAACGTAAAGTTGAAAAGGTAAGAACTGTACCTATTTATAGGTCTTACAAACTGCCCTGCGAAAGACATGGAACAGAAACCTATATATGGGCGGTTAATAAGTACGATCAAAAGCAACGTTCAGTTGGTAACAGAGATGATGATAACCAATTTGGAGAACATGCAGACTCCTCTCTTTTTTACAATGATTCGCCTGAAGCAATGATATTGGCTTCACTGCGCACCAAGAAGTTTTTTGACCAAAGTTTAAATATTGCAAGTTTAGTTGAAGAAGAATTTAAAAAAGTAGGTTTAAACAGCTATGGCGTAAAGCAACGGAACCACATGGGAATATGGGTATTGCAGGCTACCAACATGCCGAGCATTTTAGTAGAAACTGGTTTTATTTGTAACCCCGAGGACGAAGATTATTTGAATAGTGAGAAAGGTCAGAATGAAATTACTTATGCAATTATGAGATCTGTATTGAGATATAAGCAGTTGTTAGAAACTGGTTCATCAGCAGTAAATGATAGTACGGGGAAATAAGTTGGGGTTTTATGTTTAGGGTTTTAGGGGTTTAAAAGGTTTGAGAGGTTCAAGAGGTTTAAAAGGTTCAAGAGGTTTAAAAGGTTAAACGTATAAATAGGTTAAGGGGTTTGCAAATTTTAGATAAAATTAATACCAAAGACCATAGAGTTATATACCAAAACAATGATGAAATTCTGGAAAGGGGTTGTTTTAATGGTTTTCTTACTTTGCTGCATGCCTGCGGTAATGTCTTTTGGTTTTCAGGCGAAAAATAAAAAAGCAAAACTTAATAAGATTGTTATTGATGCCGGTCATGGTGGGCACGATGGGGGTGCAGTAGGAGAATACTCTAAAGAAAAAGATATAGCACTTGGAGTTGCATTGAAACTTGCTAAAATAATCAGAGCTGAAATGCCCGATGTAGAAGTAGTACTTACCCGTACGCAGGACATTTACCAATCTCCACCAACAAAAGCAAACATAGCAAATGCAAGTAAAGGGGATTTGTTTATAAGCCTTCATTGCAATAGTGCGCCACCTGTACAACACCGTGAACAGGATGGGTTTACCAAAGTAGTTTACTATACCGGTAAAGGGAAAAAGAAAAAAAAGCATTTTAAAAATATTCCAAAATACAAAACCTGGACTACCCCTAATATAGCCAAAGGAACAGAGACCTATATATGGGGCGTTCAAAAAAATGCAATGAAAGAAAAGGCAATGCGTGAAAATGAATCATTGTATCTGGATAGTGCCACAGCCAATTTTGTAAGAGATTTTAACCCCAATGACCCAAATAGAATGGTCTTGTATTCTTTAAAGACCCAACAATACTTTAACCGAAGTGCAAATCTAGCGCTAACAGTTGAAGATGAGTTTAAAAAAGTTGGACGAATAAGCCGCGAAGCTCAACAACGACAGGTGGGTATATGGGTTTTGCAGGCAGTTGCAATGCCGAGTATTTTGGTAGAAACAGGTTTCATTAGCAACCCAACCGAAGAGAAATACCTAAACAGTGATAAAGGTCAAACGGAAATCTCAAAATGTATTGTAAAGGCTTTGAAACGCTATAAAGTGCATTTGGAAAATGTTGCGGGTAAGTAATCTTTGAGTCGTGATTTTTGGTTTTTAATTTTGTCTTATTAGTTCCTTCTTCATACAAACACTATTTTCAACATTTTCATATTGACCAAAATTGGGAGTAATAACGTAATTGTTTTTGGTATAAAGTCTGATTGCTTCAGGTTGTTTTATGCCGGTTTCTAACACGCAGGCAGTATAGCCCATTTCAGTAGCCCAATATTCCAACTCTTTTAAAATAATACTTGCAATACCTTTAGAACGATGTTCGGGTTTTACAAACATTCGTTTAATTTCAGCAATAGATGGTTGCCATTCTTTAAATGCACCACAAGCAATTGGTTCATTTTCTTCATAATAAACTACAACATTTTTTATAGAATCAATTTTGTTGAACTGCTCATAAAATGAATGTTCATCTCCATCTCTTATTTGAAGGTCATTGTCAAGTAAGGTTACTAAATGCTGAAAATCAATATTAGCAGAGGTTGTACGTTTTAGAAGATACATTTTTGTGTAGTTGAATCTGAAATAAAGTTATCCTTTTCGTTCTACCACTTTTACAAAATTCTCTAATTCTGCAATTTCTGTAGTAGAAAAAATTTCATTGTTCTCAAATTTTGATTGAAGAAAGATAACCCGTTTATGTGCAGGAAATTTGCCCAAAACTTTGGTAATCATATTGCCAATCTTTTCATCTTTTTCATAAAGAGGTTTGGCTACCGGAATTTCAGATTTGTATCTGGTGGGCATTTTTTTAATAATGGCTTCTACTGTAGCAAGTTTACCGGGTGGTAATCCAATTATTTTAGAAGCTTTGCCATAAAGTCCTTGTAGTTGTTTTTTACTAAGGCTACCTCTTTCGCCATATTGTTTATAGAGACTTATTACAAAAGATGAGTCGGGGTAGGCGAGTATGCACTCTTCAAGAATTTCGTTAATAATATCCAAATCAGTATTTTAAGTTGTGAAAAGATAAAATTAACTTTCTTATTGATTATAATAGCATTTTAGGCAATTTGCTAAAGTGTATAAATGAAAAAATGTGCTGAAATGGTCAGCACATTTTAAATTAAATCAGGTGTAAACCTTTAAAGATAATTCAGGTTTGTTTTAGGTGTAATAGTCAGCAATGTCTCATACATCAGCTTTATAGTTTCCTCTATATCGCTTCTGTGTAACATTTCTACCGTAGTATGCATATACCTAAGTGGTATGCTGATAAGTACAGATGGGCAACCATCATTTGCATAAGCAAAACTATCGGTGTCAGTACCTGTACTTCTGCTTACAGCCCTTAACTGAAGTGGTATTTTTGCTTTAGCAGCAACATCCTGCACCAATGAAAGTAGTTTATTATGTACTGCAGGTCCATAGGCAAGTGAAGGGCCTTTGCCGCAGGTGCAATCTCCTTCTATCTGCTTGCTGATAAGTGGTGTACTAGTGTCGTGAGTTACATCAGTAACAATTGCTATGTCAGGCTTTATTCGGCGGGCAATCATTTCTGCACCACGCAGTCCAATTTCTTCCTGCACTGCATTTACAACATATAAACTGTAGGGGAGTTTCTTTTTATTTTCTTTCAGCAAGCGGGCTACTTCTGCTATCATAAATCCACCTATACGGTTATCCATTGCCCGACATATATAATTGTCGTAAGAAAGCTCTTCAAATCCATCTGCGTATGTAACAACAGCACCAATATGAATGCCCAAATCTTCAATTTCTTTTTTGGTTCTAGCACCGCAGTCAAGCCATAGATTATCTACTTTGGGTTGCGGTTCTTTTTGCTCGGGATTTGATAACCGGGTATGTATAGCGGGCCATCCAAAAACTGCTTTCACCAATCCTTTTTTACCATGAATCCACACTCTTTGGCTAGGTGCAATCTGATGGTCAACACCACCATTTCTTTTCAGATAAATAAGTCCTGCATCGGTTATATAATTTACAAACCAGCTTATTTCATCAGCATGAGCTTCTATTACTACTTTAAAAGGTTTGCCTGGGTTAATGACTCCTACGGCAGTTCCGTATGGGTCCACCATTTGTTCATCTATATAAGGCTTCAGATAATCGAGCCAAATACGTTGGCCACTGTATTCAAAACCTACCGGTGATGGATTGTTTAAATAGCTGCGCAAAAATTTGTGCGAAGATTCATTGAGTATACTTTGTTCTTTCTTTTTTTTGGGTGTTGGCATTTCTTTTTTTTCGTTTTATTTAATAATAATGGATGTTATACCACAAATTGCTTTTAGCAACATTAGCCCGTCTATGCCTGCAAGATAATATAAAAGCTTTTTTGGCTTATTATGTTTGAATATTACTATAGCCAAAAACAAATAAGGGATTACTTGCAATAATGTTTGATGCAAACTAAAATGCTGCTGCATCTGAAACGCTGCAAAGGCAAAAATATTGAGTATCAGCAAGGGGTAGGCAACAAAGCGCAACGTATTTTTTATTCCTAATACCACAGGAAAAGTTTTGAGATAGTGCAGTAAATCATTTCGGTAGTCTTTAATATCGAAAATGATGGCTAGTATAGTAATAAACAAAAAGTTTTGTAACCATAAAAAAACAGATGGAAATAGCGGAGGAGTTTTAGGCAGGCCTTTTTGTATTTGCCAAATAAAAACAGGATAAAATGTAACAAAACCTGACCAGGTAAGACCTATGATGAATGGTTTAATCATTCCAATTTGCCTAATGTTTTTTAATGGAAATATACGTGGTGAAATAGTATACCAAATAGCAAGTAAAGGAAAAATGATAAGCAATAACCATTGAATTGCTGATAAGGAAAATAGGCTATGCCTGTTTCGGATTAGTAAAATAATCCCAAAAAAAATAGCTGTAGCGACAATGTATTTTAATGTTTTTAAAATGTACCCCAGGTTTCGCCTATACCATAAGGTACGTTCATTATGATGTTTTGCCTGAACATTTTTTACATAAATGATCGTGTAGTATATACTTGTTCCAAGAAATGTAATGATGTAAAATGGAAAATAATTCAGAGAAAGCTTAGACAACAAATTTGTCTCTATACAAAGCATTATAGCTGAAATGCCTAAAAAAACATTACTGAAAAAGAAATAGCTGACAAACCTGTTGAAGCTATTACTCATGTGGTACTATCTGATTACTACAATTGGGTCTGTGGTAATGGTGTCACTTACATTTCCTGCCTTATCCTTTAGCGCAAATCTAAATGCTATGGTGTCATTTTCTAATGGATTTTGTGCGGCTGCCAGGTAATTGTTATAGTCCAGATCCAATTGAATAATTCCGTCAGCTGAATTGGGGGCATCCGGTACTTTAAAATAAATAGAATCCCTTAGGGTTGTTCTTACTTTTTGATTGTATCGAACCCTGTTCATGAACAATGAATCTGTTACATCACCTTCCTTATCGGTAACTTGTATTTGTAAAACCAATGTGCTTCCATTATCAAACACATTGCCATTCATAGATTTTATTTTCAGGGTAGGTTTTGTGTTGTACGAATTTTTGGTACAAGCAAAAACCAATACCATTAAAACAACACTAACCAATATCTTTGTCTTCATTTGTTTCATTTACATTTCAAATTTAGTTATTTACAACGAGGGTTAAGTAGTGGAGACCGCAATTGTTAACAATATTTTTTCAGTAACCGAAGATTCCTTTCCTCATTTGGCTATAGAAGTATTTCGGTTTCAATACCAACATAATGTTGTTTATCATAATTGGGTAAATGCATTAGGTATTAAGGTGGAAAAAGTAAATAAGCTTACAGATATTCCCTTTTTGCCGGTTTCATTGTTTAAATCTCATAAAGTAATCACAGGTTTTTTTGATCCTGAACAGGTTTTTGAAAGCAGCGGTACTACCGGTACTGTAAATAGTCAGCATCTTGTAAAAGACCTTTCACTTTACACAAAAAGTTTTACCCTGGGATTTGAATTGTTTTACGGCAACCCTGCCGAATGGTGCATAATAGGACTGCTGCCAGCTTATTTAGAAAGAAAAGGATCAAGCCTTGTCAAAATGGTGGATGAATTGATTCAGCTTTCAGGACATGAAAGCAGCGGATTTTATTTGTACAATTTTCAGGAATTAGCTGCACTATTACAAATGCTTGAATCCAAAGGTCAAAAAACATTACTTATTGGTGTCACCTTTGCTTTATTGGATTTTGCAGAGCATTTTCCTATGAAACTAAAAAATACTGTTGTCATGGAAACCGGAGGTTTGAAAGGACGACGAAAAGAAATGATAAGAGAAGAAATACACGGTTATCTTCAGGAGAGGCTCGGTCTTTCGGCAATACATTCAGAATATGGAATGACCGAATTGTTGTCGCAGGCCTATTCTTATGGCGAAGGGATATTTACAACTGTACCATGGATGAAAATGTTGGTAAGAGATGAAGATGACCCCTTGTTGGTAAAGGAAAATGGGAAGGGATTAATAAACATCATTGACCTGGCAAACCTGCACAGTTGTAGTTTTATAGCAACAGACGATGCAGGAATGCTGCAGGCCAACGGACGTTTCACTGTTTTAGGCCGAAGCGATAACAGTGATATCAGGGGGTGTAGTCTTTTATATGTTTGATTGTCTTATAAATTTCTTTGCAGGCTATACCAACTTCCACCATTATAAACTGATTCATAGCCATTTACTTTTAATATACTTTTAGCAGAAGCGCTTCGCATACCCGAGGCACAACAGGTTATAACGGTCTTTCTTTTATCTTTAACTTTTGATAAGTTATTGATAAGCTGATCAACGGGAATATTGATTGCACCTTTGATGTGGCCACCATCAAACTCTCCTTTGGTTCTTACATCTAAAATTATAGCACCTTCAGTCACTAATTTTCTGTAATCAGTTTTGGGGCCAATGCCCAATAGTTTTTTAATTGATTCGAACATTTTGTATTGCTATTTTACTATGGAAGTTTGTGCTACTTGTACAGACTTGTTATTAAAAATCTCTGTTCCATTATAATTTACCTGCCATGTAACCGGAAGTGCTTTTTTAAGCATGTGGCTTACGCCACAATATTTTTCCTGTGAATCAGTAACTGCATTCAAAGCCGCTTCCTTGTTTGTTTCGACTCCTTTAAAATCATAAACAACATGCATGGCAACATATTCTAAAGGTTGCGTTTTACTCAACTCACCTGTTACTTTTATATTCAAATCCTGGACTTCTTTTTGTGCTTTACGCAGAATGGCTACAATGTCCATGCCGGTACAACCTGATAATGCGGTTAGTACAAAGGGCTTAGGTATTGGTCCATTATCTTCACCACCTACCCGTTCAGGTGCATCCATTACAATTGTATGTCCGTTTACTAATGCATTGAATTGCATCTTGCCCATCCATTGGGCTTCAATTTCGTGCTGTGCCATGTTTAGTTTGATTTTGTTTTACAGGTATTAAAACCCAACGGCACATAAAGTGGGCAAAAACTCATGAAACTTGTAAGAACAAATATCGCAGCCACTACAAACAAAACGATTCCCAATGTGCCGGTTATTACATTCATAAAATACAATGTGCCAATAAGCACAGCAATTATCAAACGGATAATTCTGTCAGAAGAGCCCATGTTTTTTTTCATTGTCAAAATGTTTTGTGTAAACGAAATTTGTTTTGGAAAAGCTGTTTATGAAATTTTCAAAAGCAAAGTTACTTTCAGCTTTTTTCTTTTTTTGTGATTTATGTTACATATAGAACCGTTATTTGTCAACTAAACCCAATTGTTTATTTGCACAAAGTCATGCAAATCGCAAACCGCCGATTCATCCCCCAATAAATAATAAAGTTTGTAGTTTTTTAATCTTTCCTGACTGCTACAGCAATTTTAGAGTCAGCAGTTCCATAGTATAGCAACCATTGGTTATGAAAGTGTACCAATCCTTCTACAAAACAGACTTCATTAACTTCCCCGTTTTTTTCGTAGGCCTTTTCAGGATGAATAAAATTGGAATATGTTCTGTCAATCAATTTGAAAGGAGTGTTTTTGTCAAAAAGGACTTGTCCGGCACTGTATGTAAATTTTGGAATAGCTGCATCGTTAAAGTTGGCTGCATTACTGCCATTATATATGAGCAGAATACCATTGTCTTGTAATAGTGCAAATGGTCCGGGTTCTACTAATCGGCTGTCAAAATAACCCGGCCTTGGGTGTAAGACAGCAATCATTTTTTTGCTTTCCTCATTTTCCGGTATGGTCCAATGAATAAGGTCATCAGATGTTGCTACAAACAAATCAGTATCGCCAAAATACATCCAGTATTTGCCATTTATTTTTGTAGCTATCAGTTTGTCTCCCTGCTGTTTCACAACTATTGCTCCTGATTTAGACCAGGTGTTTTTGTATTTAGCTTCGCTCAAAACCAATCCATGTTTTGTCCAGGTTGTAAGATTTGTAGATGATGCCAGGCAAAGCCTTGCAACTTTGCCATCGTAGGAAGTGTAGGTAAGAATATATGTTCCATCTTCTCGTTCAACAATACGGGGATCTTCTACACCACCCGGCCATTCGTATTTTTTTAAACTATCGTTGTCGGGAAACAAAACCGGTTGTGGCTGTTTGGTAAAATGCACTCCATCATCACTCACAGCTAACCCAATTCTTGATGTCATTTTGTTGTCCTGTGCCCTGTAAAGCATGTACACTTTACCATTTCTAACAACGGCGCAAGGGTTTAGCACATTTCTTTCTTCCCAATGCATTTTACCTTTACTAATCGGGCAATTAAAAACCTGCGAACTATCAGGATGCATAATTGGGTTTATGCTATCCGCCTTAATGAAGCCTAATAATTGCCATTCATTTTCAATTGTCTTAACTTGCTGTGAGCTGTTATTTCCAGGTTTGCAATTTGATAAGAATATAGATAGTAAAAGTAGATAGGCGAGTCTCATGTATCAAATGTAAACTATTGTGGGGTAGAGAAGCGGTGAAGACTGTATTTTTTCTGATAGGTATAATGCGAGTTATAAAAATTGAAATGATATTAATATATTAAATAGGATTAGATTAATGCTTCCGTTTTAAAACTCAAGATTACACCTTTTACAATATTTTGAAGGACTGCACCAATCTGGTGAACAACCACCCGCATGATAGTCTTCTATTACTTTGCCATTATCGCCAATTATATTGCCATTTAAATCTACTACCCTTAGCCCCCATAGCATTGGAATGATTTTATCTCTCTTTAGGCATTTTGGACAGTAATCCAATTTGCTGGTGTTATCATACGGGCAAGTTGCTCTAATTACATAAAGACCTTTGGAAGTATTGTTTGCTATTGTAGTACTATCTAAATCATCAGTTTTAATATCATGATATACCCGAAAGGAAGAAGAAGAACGGTTAACAGTATAATTACATATTATTTTAAATGGGGTATCAATATTTATAAAATTGAAATACCCATTTTTGTCAGACTTGGTTTTGTGAGCAACAATTCTTGATTTGTCAAAACCTGAAAGTGATATTCCTGATATCGAATACAATTTTCTCCAAAAATATTCAACCCCACAGGTATCATGTGCAGGTGATTTTTTTATTAATTCTACTTCAGCATTTTCAAGTGGTTGATTTGTGTAAAGATCCATTACTCTTCCATGTATAGTTAATTGCTGGGCAATTGATTGGATGGAGAAGAGTAAAAATGTTATGGTTACCAGTAATTGCATTCTTTAAAAGTAAGTACAAAATTTAATTAATGGATTTGTAATATTTTGATGCTGGAAGTCGAAAATCAAAAAAGGAAAACTTAAGAAATCACCAATATTCAAAAATTTTGAAAGCCAATAATCTCAATTATGAGTAAATGTTATCGTTCAGGAAGCTTACAAGGTTAATAAAAAATGGATCACTTCTTAACAAACTTCAGCGAAGCTGTTTTACCCTCATTTAAATATTGCAAAAAGTATAAGCCGGATGGTAGAAATGAAGCATTCATTTTAATGCTTTCCTGATTCACATTTTGTTCAAATAATACTTTGCCATTTACATCTATAATTCTCAGTGTTCCTGTTTTCTTAAGTCCATTTATAGTTAGAAAATCATTTACCGGATTTTCATTAATTGAAATGCTTTGTCCACCTTTTATTCTTGCAGTTAGTACATTCGAAAAAGCAAAACTTCCGTTAGCATCTACAGTTTTTAATTTGTAGAAAATTGTTTTGCCTTGAAAAAGATTACAAACCTGTTCATGAGTAGTTGCATAACTATTTGCATGGGTAACATCAACTTTTCTTAGAGAATTATAATGTATTCCATCGGTACTATACAGCACTTCAAAATATTGAACGTTTTGTTGTTGAGCAACATGCCATTCAAGATTTATATTGCAGCCATTATTTTTTATTGAAAACTCTACAATTTGAAGCGGTAACGTGGTTTGCAAGATAAAACTATCAATTATCCCTGTACTTAAATTGTTAAAAGTGCCACTGCTTATAGTGCTTTGAGACTTTACTGCACGTATCATGTAAATGTTTTTGCCCAATGATGCTGTATTATCTATATAACTCAAAACGTTGACAGGTGTAGCATTTAATAGTGTAAAGGGAATGGATAATGATGACGTTCTGTAAATGTAATACCCTATAACTCCTGCATCGGTTGAAGGTGACCACGAAATATTCGCAATTGCGGGAACTGTATTTGACAATACTAAATTGTGTGGCGGGTCATACATATACATTTTCAAAGTAGGGTCGCCTAATAATTCGTTATGAATAAAATCACTACCATAATTAGAGGGAAAGTATAACCCCGGTGTTCTTATTTGTGCGTAAGCACTAAATCCTATACATTCTCCAAGTCCCATAGCATGAAAAAACCAATTTGGACGCCCAGCCCAACAATTGGTAAGTATTGAAGAATTGCTTGCTAATGGTGCACGTAAAAAGTTATTTGAGTTGTCCCAATCGCCAAAATAACTTCCAAACAACATAGTAAAAACAGACTTTACATTGGTTGTTTGAAAATTTGAGGTGCTTCCTATACCGCCTGCACTTAGGTAGGTGCCTGCCCCACAACCATAACTCCACAAATAACTTTTATCTAAAGTATTCATAAAGGTGAAGTAGTCTCCATCCATTACACTATCTTTTCCTAATAGATTAACACCATTTCTATAGCCGTTTTGTGCAAATGCTTCACCTGCAAAATATCCGAAATTATCATCTACCAAAGCCCTCATTCTAAATTTATTTTGCAGGCTTCTGTATGCATGGTCTTTTATAAGGTAATTTTTTATTAATAGACTATCATTTGGGTTTATAGCAGGCATATCATATAAATCTACTCTTGTTACAAACAACTTTACCAAAGTTGGATTTGTAGCCCATTGGTCAAACTTACCATCGTTGGGAATGTTTCTATTTTCTGGCCTTGATGCAGTAATAATATTTACCGTGTTATCTGTCCATTCAGTTGATGTTGTATCTGAGTAATAACCATCAGCGGGCCAAGCCCCATGATGATTGGCATGTCCATCTGGATATATGTCTCCACTGTAGGGAATAGCAATATGGCCTAAAATAAAGACACCTTTTGTATTAGCGGCATCTTCTTTATACATGGTTTTAATAATACGTTTAACATTAGGTACCGAAGTTGTTCTGTTGATATATTTTAAGTTATAACTCCAACCCTCTTTTATTATATCAAGTAAATATTCTTTTATTTCCTGATTACAATAGTTTATATATGCACTGTCTATTAACACAATTAATTTACCGATATAATGGTTTGCCGGCAGGTTGATAGCTGCATATACACTACCACTTGCAGAGGGTGTGGCACCACGGGTTACTATTTGATATTCGTAACCAATTAGCTTATTGGTGATATAATCAGTAAAAGTTGTATCGTTACTACCAATAGTGGTGTCAATATTTTTCCAGACTGTATCATTTCTAAGTTTCTTAGAAACAACATAACTGGTAGCAGATGGTATTTTGTTCCATTTTAGGGAAATGGTGCCATTTGATTCGTTTACTATAGTGGTAATAGCTAAAACCTTACTGTAAGAATTTTGTGAATGAATGTTGGTGCTTATTACTAATAAAAGGAATAGTATAAATAATTTCATCAACAAAGGTTTACAATTAGGGAAATTTATGTTTACAGTTCAAGTAGTCGGGTATTTATAATAATCCTATCTACCTCCAATCGAATTAGGCCTTCTATACATTAAAACTTAAATCTTGTATTGCGGTAATTATCTTTTGAAAAGTATTGATTATTAAAAATAATGATGGTTTTAGTTTCGGTCTATTAAATTTTATTTTACATGATACTAATGGGAGATAAAGGACATTGCTTGTCTGTTTACAACCCATTTTTATTATCTTGAAAGAGTAAATATAATTTTGTTATTGTAATTACACAACTAGTTGGTAAGATTGTTGCAATATGCCAATTATTTTAAATGGAAGTTTATTAGTTAGATTTTCAATTCAAAGAAGTTTTTTTAACGATTACTAAAAAATAATTGTTATAATCGATATAATTTCTAAAGAATGTCTAAAATATTTGTACAGAAATTTCTACCCTAAAAATATCTTACGTAATAGGTCTGAAACTTCACGGGCTTTGTCCATTATCATTATATGAGCACCACCATGTATAGTATGGTGTGGGTGCACATATTTGTAAGGTAAGAGATTGTCTGCGGTACCATGTATATGAGTCAGGTTTTTAGGTACAGTTATATTTTTCCAATTTAAAATTGCTCCTATTGCCCAACGGGTAAATGCAGGATCAGAATCGTTTAATATTTGCCGTTGAATTTTTTTTTGTTCTGTTCCTTTGACGCCTAAAATTGCAGAGGGTACCATGGCCGATAGCTTTTTTATTCTATTGCTATGCAGTTTATAAAGGGGTAAAAATCTCCAAAATCTTAAATAACCGGGTATCTCTTTGTAAGTTTTGCAACTTGAAACTAAAATTACTTTTGTATGTGGATGTTTTTTAGCTATTTCAGTTGCCAACATACCGCCAAAAGATAACCCTACTATAATTGCTTGTTCATCATTTATGCTTTGAAAAATTTTCTCTGAATAAGACTCTAATGTGTCACTTGTTGAATGTGAGGGCCATTCAATAAATATCGGGTTACAAAAGCTAAGATCTAAAAAATTAAAAGCCCGGCTATCTGCTCCAAGTCCTGAAATAAAATATACCTTCTTCATACAACCGTTAAAGGTATTAGGTTTTTAATTCTACGCCAGACTTTACATTAAACTTTAAGATGCTTTTTGTAATGAACTGTTTTGTGAATTTTCCATTTCTTTGAAAATCCGGTTCCAAACCAATTGAGAAGTTGTAGGTAAAGGTGATTTAGCCCATTTTTTTGGAGCATATTTCTTAGAAACAATGTTAAGCAAGGTCTTATTTGTATTTGTTTTATTCATAAAATATGATTTTACGTATTTTTTTAAAAATATTATGCCACACTAAAAGTTATCCCCCATAAGTAGTGTGTAGAATTATTGGCTAAAAGAAAGGGAAATATTTTCCCTTTGCCAAAACAAACGTGTAGAAATCATTATAATTTTAAGGCAGGGGTATTTATTTAATAAATATATTTGTTTAAACCGAACTATTATGGTAGAAGCTAAAATCATAAGAAAAGGGAGTCAGGTATTTCTGTTTGACACGTTAAAAGAGCCTATCACTGTTTTGGATAATGTAAACGGAGAAATTACTTTAAAACTTAAACGGGCTATAAAAACCAGTGCAAATGAATTATACCCCGTTCCTCTTACAAATGAAAACATCTTAAGGTGTGGATTCTTTAAAACAGATTCTTTTGTTTATGAGCACCCTGTAGAAAAGGTAGAACTAGAAATTGATCATGCAGGTATAACACACATGTACTTTCATAACCTTAAAACTACAGTAACTCTACAAGCCCTACATGAACTGCAGCATGCCTTTTGGATCTATACCGCTAAGGAATTAAGTTATAAATAAAAATGCACAAACTATTAAGCAATCGGGCACATACTATTTATGTGCCCGATTGCTTAATAGAATTAACGACAATCTAATAAAAAAGAATGTCTTTTATTCCTGTGTTGGTATTAAAATTTTGGACATTTCATTGAATTTTTTGTACTGTTATCTCTATCAAAAAATCCAACATAAGTTACAGACAATTCAACCCCTCCCTGACCTTGACTTGCAGTCTTTAGCTGACTTACATTTACATCGTAACTTAGAGCAATGGAGATAGCACTATAATCTAATTTTACAACGGGAATGAATGCGTCTTGCCATCTTAGGTAGCCTCCTAAATGTAATGTATAATCAGGATTTTCAAAGTCTTCCCCAATTTTTACAGAGTACATGGCCCCACCAATTGTTTCCTGTGCGGTGCCTTGTATATTGTGATCTGCCTGAATTGTAAAATAAGAGGTTTCTCCCATGTCAAAACGCATACCCCCGGAGAAAACCCATTTTGGATGAAGTTCAATTTCGGGGTTTTTGTAAAAACTATTTTTGGGACGGTTAAAATGATGATAAGCTATTCCTACAAAATAATTATCATGGCTGTTATTGGGTGTCATTTCAGAATTAAATGTCATACCTACACTACCATCCATATAAGCATAATTGGCATTTTTAAAAGATTCTCCGTCAGATAGAGATGGATTGTAACCGTTACCATCAAAATGACTATTGGTAGTCATTTTGCTTCTGTCTAAACGACGCTGTACTAAGCCACCCATAAATCCCAAAGATAAATATTGGCTTTTTTCTCCGCCCAGACTTTTGTGATAGTTTATAGCAGGAAACAGGTTGGTAGTTGTAAAATTGGTAGACCCGGCTTTATCATATACAATCTGCATACCTGTAGTTATAAAATCATTATTTTCACCAATGGGTTTTTTAAACTCCATATTAAATGATCCTGTTTTGTAAGGTACCGTAACACTTCCCCATTGGTTGCGATATACACCTTGTACACGTATATCACCATTGAAAATGCCTGCAAGTGAAGGATTTCTTAATAAGGGAGTTTCAAAAAATTGGGAGAAATGTATGTCCTGCGACCTTGCAAGGCCTGGACTAAGCATAGCTATAAATGCTATGATGAAACAATTTCTGTTTTTCATAAATTGGATATTGGATAATGGATAAAGATATAACGCCCAACTCACCTTTTTTATTGAAAAACTTAACTTCATTATTGATTTTAAACTACATAACTAAAAGCAAAATTTCTTTGTTCTGCCCTCATAAATATATTAAGATATGGACCATTTATGATTGTAAACAAGGGCAATAACTCTGCCAGCAATAAAATGCACTATGAAAAACTTTAATATGCAGTATTGTCTTTTAAGAGCATAAATTAAAACAATCACATTTATTAAATGATTTGATTAATAAAGAGCCCGGAGTGCTGCTTTTAATGATAATTTGGCACTTATATCGTTTAATTTAAATTATCCATTTATTACTTATGAATATTACAATTATAGCTCGGGTCTGTCATGAAGCATATAAAGCATGGTGCGAGGGTAATAATGATTATTCTCAAAAACATTGGGATGATGCAGAAATATGGCAGCGTGATTCAACGCTTCATACTATACAGTTTTTGTTAAACAACCCCGATTTGACCATAGAAGCTATTCATGCACACTGGGTAACAAAAAAAATATCTGAAGGATGGAAATATGGTATTGCTAAAAATGATATTTTAAACACACACCCTGATTTAGTCCCTTTTGAACAATTATCAAATTTTGCCAAAAAGAAGGATAGTTTATTTAAGGCTATTGTAAATGCGTTGAAATAGTAAAACCGTATTGTAGTATTATATCCTGTTTAAAATCTATAAGATATGCAATAATATTAATCAGGATATGCAATCAAGTGAATTACTTTACCACCACTGTCAATGTTCAATTTTCCGTGGGCAGTAACGTAAATTTTTTGCCCTTCTTCGCTGGTAAGTATTTGATTCATAAATTCCTTTTGTGTAGAAACAGGAACAGCAGGTTTCCCACCATTAGCTACAACAGATTGCACATAACTGTTAAGCATATTTGCAAACGTAATATCCATAAGGCTGTTACTGGCAAATATTTCTGTACTCATTATTTTACTGTCAGTTATAAAAATAAATCCGGCAATGTTGCTATCACTCTCAACATATTTTCGGGTAAAAAAATTAATATAACTGGTATCTACAGGTTCTCTTGTACCATATAATTCCAGGTAAGACCAGGTTTCGCTTGTTTTTTTTGCGGCTTTAAATTCTTTGTCTATTTCTTTCCATACTGCAGATTGTCTTTTATTTAGGTTCATTGCTTTTTGCACTTCTCTGTTAGCCACACCACGGTGTTTAAATTCTTTGGCTTTGGGTGACCATCTTCTTTTCTCAACACAATATACCTGTATATAATCGGTGGTACCCGGTGCTATATATTTAGTTTCACCAACCATTCTGTCTTGTTTACCGCCTTCTAATACATCACCGCCCTGAACAACTACGCTCTGCTTACTATTATTAGTAATCTGTAGCAGGTTGACATCAGCACCATTTTCATATTGCATTTCTGTCAACTTAATCTTATGCTTTTGAAGGGCTTCGGCAAAACTGATGGGTCTTCCCTGTGGTTCATTTTGTATTAAAATACCCTCATATTTGGGTTTAAACTTTATAGGAACCATTTGTAGATTCTTAAAAGTCCATGCACTATCATACATTACTTCTAATTCTGAATAGGTTAGTTGTGCGCTGACGACTATAGGGCAGAAGATATAAAAAATGAAAAGGTAAATAAGCCTTCCGATGGTCATAGGTAGTAAAATTATTTTATTCTGACCATAATACAAAAACCTGATTTAAATAATAAGATCAAAAGATGTTGCATCTTTAGGGTGTTAGAACTTATGGATTTATTGTATGGTAAATTTATTCAGCCTTATAATTAATCATTTTATAGGGTACAAATTTTTTATCAACCACATTTTCACTTTTTCCCTTTGATCACCTTGTATAATTATTTGCCCATCTTTTATACTACCACCTGTACCGCAAAAGTTTTTAAGTTTTTTTCCTAATTCATCTAAATCAACGTCTAAGCCAACAAAGCCCTCAATAAGCGTTACTGCCTTACCAGCACGCTGTTTGGTGTCAAGTTTTATTTTTAGTTTCTGTTTTGCCGGTGGCAAAGTTTCTTTTGCTTCTTCGTGTTCAGGCTCAAAGTTGAAGTTGGGGTCTGTACTGTAAACAAAACCCCTTGTATCAGGTTTGGTTTTTTTATTCATGGGTAAATGGGGTTGTTACTATTATTGCAGCTTAATAAAATGAACCGGTACACTTTGTTTACGTCATTATTTATCAACTACAAATATTTTTCTTCATCACAATATATTCATTCCAAATCTCCTGGACTACTTCACTGGCAGGTTTTAGGAAATTTATAAGTGCAGCAACTTGTCCAATTTCAAGTTCGCCTTCATTTAAGTCACCCTCAAACATTCCTTTTTTTGCCCGGCCTCTTCCTAATATTTCCAACAAGGTTTCTTTATCAGCGCCGCTTTCTTCTGCTGCCTTTATTTTTTCGTAGAATGGGTTTTTTAAAAGCCTTACAGGTATAGTTTGCTTCATACTAAGCATGGTATCGCCTTCTTTTGCCAGTATTACTTTTGCTTTAAAGTCAGGATGAGATGATGCTTCAGGCGTGCAAACAAACCTACTGCCTATTTGTACACCATCAGCACCCAATACCATAGCAGACAACATTTGCCTGCCCGTTGCAATACCTCCCGCAGCTATTAACGGAATATTAATTGCCTCTCTTACAAGTGGCAATAGGACAAAGGTGGTTGTTTCTTCGCGGCCATTATGACCACCTGCTTCAAAACCTTCTGCTACAACTGCATCGCAGCCTGCAACTTCAGCTTTTTGTGCAAACTGACTACTGCTGACCACGTGTACAACTTTTATTCCTGCATCTTTTAGTTTGCCGGTCCAGGTTTTAGGGTTGCCTGCACTAGTAAATACTATGGGTACTTTTTCTTCGAGAATGATTTTTATATGCTCCTCAATAGAGGGATAGAGGAGAGGGACATTTACGCCAAAAGATTTATTAGTAGCCTGTTTGCATTTAATTATATGCTCTCTTAATACATCAGGGTACATGCTTCCGCTGCCCAACAAGCCCAGGCCACCTGCATTACTTACAGCGCTTGCCAACTTCCAACCACTTGCCCATATCATGCCCGCCTGTATAATGGGATATTGAATATTGAAAAGCTCTGTAATGCTGTTTTTATATGCAGTCATAAGACATTACGGGTTAATAATGATTGAGAAATCCTTATACTTTTAATGCAGAAAAATTACCTAAATAAAACCTATCCAAAATCAATCTCTGTATTATCACCAATGTTAAGTTTTCTACTTAATCCTTTTACAGCTGCATCGCTACCAATCAGAGAATTGTTTAAAACTACATCATACAAATTGGTATAAGAACCTATAATGCTTTCACGTACAATTGATTGTTTGATGCTGGTATTTGCACCAATAGAAACATGAGGGCCTATAATAGAATCTGTTATTTCACAATAAGGTCCAATACTTACAGGTGGAATAATAATGGTGGATTTATATTTATGTTCTGTCTCGCTTACATTGCCTCCTGATTTTTTTAGAAGTGTAGCATTGCTTTCGAGCAAACTCTCTTTTTTGCCACAATCAAACCAGTTTTTTACTTTAAATGATTTTATGTGGGCACCTCTTTGTATCATGAAATCAATTGCATCAGTCAGACTGTACTCGCCATGCGATTGAATGTGTTCTTTGAAAATATGATGTAGACATCCGTAAAGAAATTCAGTTTCTTTTATTTTGTATAGCCCAACCAACGCCATATTGCTTTTCGGAATGGCTGGCTTTTCTACGACCTTTTCTATAAAACCATTACTGTCTATTTCTGCCACACCAAACAAGCGGGGATCATCTACTTTTTGCACACCCAACATACTATATGGGCTATTTATAACTTCTTTCACGTCAAATTCGCAAATAGTATCACCAAGGGCTACAAAAACTTCATCATTACCAACTATGTTTTTAGTCAATTCAAGTGCATGTCCTGTTCCCTGCCGTTCATTTTGATGTACAAAATGACATTTCAAATGCGGATAGGTGGCTTTTACGTAATCCTGAATTTTATCGCCCAAATAACCTATAATAAAGATGAACTCATTAATGCCTGCATCATGTAGTTGGTCAACAATAAAACTTAGGATTGTCTTACCGGCAATTGGTATTAATGCTTTGGGTTGTGTATAAGTATGGGGCCTTAGTTTGGCACCTGCGCCTGCAACGGGTATGATTGCTTTCATGTATTGTCTTTTGTAGATGAACCTTTGGATTTTAATTAAATCCAATTACGCCGATTTGTTATCAGCAGTTTTATAAAGTTGTATCGGGAGGGTGAAATTAGGGAATTTTTATTTTGATGCTTTTAAAGTGAAGAGAAAGTAGGTGGTAGAACTGGTAAATTAATTTTTTATTAATCCGTTTACGTAAGGCATTTATTCTTCACCTAATGTCATTTGCTTAAGCTTTTTTGGGGAAAACTGATGGGTGTCTTTTGGTTATCTAATACCGATCGTTATTTGTAATGTACTCAGATTAAAAGCCTGTAAGGCTTTTACCTGAATAGCCACGGGTTTGACCCGTGGTATGAAACAATTGTTTTATTTCAACCCCAACGGGGTTACACAATACAAAGCGTACCATCTGTCCAACCCCGTTGGGGTTGTAATAATATTGCTCCATTCCACTATCGTGGGGTTTCACCCACGGCTATTCGAATGTTACCCCTTTGGGGGGTAAACTAAACACCTTTAAAATCCATTAAAGAAAAGGATATTTTGATCAATTCAGTTTTAATGAAATGAATGTTAATGCGATTTTTCTTCGGGGCTCCCTTTTACTGTATCTTTTCATAGCAGATTTCGCCACATTTTACTCCTTGTAGGGATTCTTAAGTTGAGGACATTTATTCTTCACCCCTATTTTTTAATTTCATTTTGACTTTTTAAAAATGATAGAAGCCGCTATTTATAGCTTTTGCACTTAATAATATTGAACACTTCACACTTAAATCCGTTTAAAGTTTATTTTTGTTTTTTAAACACCACTTCATGCAAAGAGATTCAAAAGTTTTTGACCTTATAGAATTAGAATTACAAAGACAACAGCACGGTATAGAATTAATAGCTTCTGAAAACTTTGCGAGTCAGCAGGTTATGGATGCAATGGGAACAGTATTGACCAATAAATACGCTGAAGGTTACCCGGGCCGACGCTACTACGGCGGTTGCGAAATTGTTGATCAGATAGAACAGTTGGCTATAGACCGGTTAAAGCAGATTTTTAATTGCGAATATGCCAATGTGCAACCTCATAGTGGCGCACAGGCAAATGCAGCGCTAATGCTTGCCATACTACAACCCGGCGATGATATTTTAGGTTTAGACCTTAGTATGGGAGGCCATCTGACACATGGTAGCCCGGTTAATTTTAGTGGCAAAATTTACAAACCTCACTTTTATGGTGTAACACGTGAAGGGTTATTAGATTATGAAGCTTTGGAAGCACAGGCAAGAGCAGTAAAACCTAAATTAATCATTTGCGGAGCAAGTGCCTATAGCCGCGATTACGATTATGCAAGAATAAGAAAAGTTGCGGATGAAGTAGGGGCCTTTGTTCTATGTGATATGGCACATCCGGCCGGATTAATAGCAAAGGGTTTACTTGCTTCACCATTTGAGCATTGTCATTTTGTTACTTCTACCACCCACAAAACATTACGTGGACCACGGGGTGGCATAATTTTGATGAAGAAAGATTTTGAAAATCCTTTTGGACTGAAGGATATGAAAGGCAACACCCGAATGATGAGTAATTTACTGGATATGGCTGTTTTTCCGGGTACACAGGGTGGGCCGTTGGAGCATGTTATTGCTGCTAAAGCCATTGCCTTCGGCGAAATTTTGACAGATGAATTTGGAATATATGCTAAACAGGTTATCGCAAATGCACAAGCCATGGCAAAAGCATTTGTAGAAAAAGATTATCAACTTATAAGTGGCGGTACAGATAACCACCTTATGTTGATTGACCTGCGTAACAAAAATATCAGCGGTAAAAAAGCTGAAAATACCTTGGTAAAGGCTGATATAACCGTAAACAAAAACATGGTTCCTTACGACGATAAGAGTGCCTTTGTAACAAGTGGTATAAGGGTAGGGGTGCCGGCAATTACTACACGTGGTATGAAAGAAAGCGATATGCAGTTTGTAGTGAATATGATTGACAATACACTTATGAATGCTGACAATGAAGTAGTTATAGAAAGCATTCGTAAAGAAGTAAATGAATTCATGAAAAGCTTTCCGCTTTATTAGCTTGGAGTTGTGAGTGGTGAGTTGTGAGTGGTGAGTGGTGAGTTGTGAGTTGTGAGTGGTGAATCAACTAACCAATTAAACATTTAACCATTTAACTAATTACCCAATTAACCAATGAACCAATAAACCAATTAACCAATTAACCAATTAGCCAATAAACCGAATTAACCAATAAATAAAATGATTCAAAGGAAACAAACGATATGGCTTTTACTTGCAGCAATTGCCGCTTTTTTAGTTACACGAATACCACTCTTTCAGGGTGTTTTGCCGGGTAATGTGTCCAGGTTTTTTTCTGCAACTGAAAGCCTTTTGATATTTGCTGTGGATGTTATTGCAGGTCTTTTGGCTTTTGTTTCCATTTTTCTTTTTAAAAACAGGAAACTCCAACTGAAACTTGCTGTTTTTGGCTTGCTTGCTTCTATTGTTTTAGTGGCATTGGAAGTGATACAAATCTCCAATTTTAAGCAGGAAAATGTGGGAGTTGTTGGTAACTATTATTGGGGTGCCTTATTTCCCATAGCCATGGTTATTTTATTTTTTCTAGCCATTTCAGGTATTAGAAAAGATGAAAAGCTGATCAAAAGTTTGGAAAGGTTTAGATAAGGTAAATGTGACAATTTGAAAATGGCTCAATTGCTCAATTTGAAAATAACTTATTGGTTATCTAACTTTTTCAGCAGCTTCATTATCAAGAAACCAAATCAATTCACCACTGTTAGGGGTTATGAGTTGTGCCGAAAATTTCTCAATGTCAGTTTTGTCTTGTAGAATATGATGAACAGCTGAAGCTTTTTCTTTACCATAAACAAGAAAAGCAACATGCCGGGATTCATTAATTAATGGTGCATTCATTGTTACTCTGTAAGCATTAATCTCTTCAACAAACAAGGCTTTGACAGCAGGAACTTTATCATGCAAAACTGTTGTGTGTGGAAATAATGAAGCTGTATGTGAGTTGTCCCCCAAACCAAGCAAGACAAGGTCTAATCTGATGGATTCATTTCCAAAAAAAACTTTCATTCTGCTTTCATAATCTTTGGCGGCATCGTCAGGAGGTAAACTTGTATCAACAGCAAAAACATGATCATCAGCAATTTGCAAGGGTTCAAATAAAGCCTTCTTTGCCATCAGATAATTACTCGATTCATCGGTCAATGGAACATATCTTTCATCACCAAAAAAGAAATAAACTTTCTTCCAATCCAAAGCATTTTTATACAACTCCGAACTCAATAGTTCATACAACTTTTTAGGCGAACTTCCACCGGACAAAGCAACAGTAAACCTACCATTATCTTCAATACATTGTTTAGCAATAGTTACAAAATAATCAGCCAAATGCTGTATCGTTTCTGCAGGACTATTGTATATTTTTATTTTCATGGTAGAGGAGATGTTAGATGGGAGATGTTAGATATTAGATGTTAGATTTTAGATGAATAACAGGCTGTTTCGTCATTGCGAGGAGGTACGACAGGTACTCCCGTATTTCGGGAAAGCAATCTGCACAAAGAATATTAGTTTAGAGATAAATGTTAGTTGGTAGATGATAGATGTTAGATATTAGATGTTAGATTTTAGATGGGAGAGCTAATAGAGTATATGAAGCAAGTAATTAGTAGTAAGTAGAAAGACAAAACATCTTTTCGCCCACACATGTAACATATAACACCTTACACTTAACACCTTACACTTAAAGTTTCATGGTTCCTAGCTCATAACTCACAACTCACAACTCACAACTCATAACTCACAACTCATAACTCACAACTCATAACTCACAACTCATAACTCATAACTCATAATTCATAACTCTAAATTCTCCCAACCGGTAACGTAAACCAATGAAACCCATCTCTTGCTATCAAAGCCTCTGCAAGTTCGGGGCCCCATGAGTCGGCGGAATAGTTAGGAAAGTTAAGGCTGATTTTGTTGGTCCATGTATTAAGTACAGGCATAAGAATTTGCCAAGCTTCTTCTACTTGATCGCTACGCATAAACAGCGTTTGGTCGCCCATCATAATATCCAGCAAGAGTGTCTCATAAGCTTCAGGACCCTGATTGGTATAAGTGCCTTTGTAATCAAAAACCATATCAACCGTGTTCAACACCATATTCAGTCCGGGTCTTTTGGCCTGCACCTGCAACCTTACACTCATCTCCGGTTGTATGCTTATGATCAACCTGTTTTGCTGCCAGCTTTCGGCGGTTTCTGTGGGGAAAACAAAATGCGGCACATCTCTGAACTGAATACTGATGACAGATGAACTTTGGTGAATCCGTTTACCGGTTCTTACATAAAAAGGAACACCTTGCCAGCGCCAGTTGTCTATAAAAAACTTAATTGCAGCAAAGGTTTCAGTGTTGGAATCTTTGGCTACATTTTCTTCTTCGCGGTAGCCGGGTACTTGTTTACCTTCCATCCATCCGGGGCCGTACTGACCCCTTACAGATGACATACGTACTGTTTCAGGATCAAATTTTCTTATGGCTCTTAGCACATCCACTTTACGGTTGCGAACTTCATCTGCATCAAAGTTTACAGGTGGTTCCATGGCAATGAGGCAAACCAATTGAAGCAAATGATTTTGAATCATATCCCGCAAAGCACCTGCACCTTCATAGTATCCGCCACGGTCTTCTACACCCAATTGTTCTGTAACAGAAATCTGCACATGTTGTATATAACTTCTGTTCCAAAGTGGTTCAAGTAT
>JAYTDC010000010.1:0-11106 GCA_043736115.1 Segetibacter sp.
ACCAGCAAAATCGTAACCATAAAGGCAGAACCAACACACAAAATGAAGGGTATTATCCAAAAATTATTGCCACCGCACTAAAAGGGACAAGTCAGGAAATATCATCAAGTGCCTGCCAAATATGAATAATAAAATCATTGCTCAATATGCCGGTAATTTACCTGCCCTTTGCAATGCCACCACCAATGTCAATGGCTGCACCGCCTTCCCTGTAATTACAGGTTATGCATTTTACGATGCCAACAGCAACGGGTTAAAAGAAACCAATGAATTTTATAAGGCAAACAACAAGCTTCAATTGTCCAATGGAAATATAACCTTCTCAAATGATAGCGGCTATTATGAAATTGGCACTACCACTTTAGGCGCTTACACACTTACGCCATCCAATACATTTTTCACGGTGTCACCGACAACTAAATCGGTCAGCTTTACCAGTTATGACACTACTGTTTTTCAAAACTTTGCTTACCAGCCAACTGCTGTTATAGATAGCATGGAGGTGAACATCACCCCCATGTTTAGTTGGGCAGTAAGACAAGGACGAATTTTTGCTTACAGAATTGATGCCCGTAACGTAGGTTCAGGAAACTTTGGTACCACTGTTATAAAAGCTACTTATGACAATACAAAACTCACATTTGACTCTGTTTCCAACGCTTCGGTTGTTCACTCCGGCACTATGCTTACGCTCAATCTACCTTCATTCCCAATTGGAAGTAAGTTGTTTTTAAATATTTATTTCACCGGGAAACTCAATACCACTATCGGTGATACCGTAAAGGGAATGGTCGCTATTTCCAGCGGAACAAATGTGGCAAGCGATTCTGTGTTCAATCTCGTAGGAAATTCCTTTGACCCTAATGACAAATCGGCAACACCCAAACTTAGCCCTTCGCAAGTAGCAAACGGCAAATACATTGACTACATCATCCGCTATCAAAACACCGGAAACGACACTGCGTTTAATGTGGTAGTGACTGATACACTAAGTTCCCAATTGCAGGTTAATACATTAGAGATGATCAGTACTTCGCACAGTACCAAAACAACCATCATTGGCAATGCAGTTAGCTTTGAAATGCGCAACCTCATGCTGCCCGACAGCAATGTTAATGAACGTAAAAGTCATGGATTTATACGATTTAGAATAAAGCCCAAAATCACATTGGTAGCAGGAGATTCGGTAAAAAATAAAGCGGCCATTTATTTTGATTACAACGCCCCGGTCATAACAAACAGTGCTATTACTCAAATAAAAAATGAAAGCATATTTCCACTTAAACTCATTTCTTTTAAAGGCAATAAAAACAACGATGGTACAATAATGCTGTATTGGACAACAGCCAATGAAATCAATACCAAATCATTTGTGATAGAGCAAAGTAGTGACGGGAGGTTGTTTTCCGTCGCAGGCGAAAAAAGAGCAGTTGGGTTTGGTAATAACAGTTATTCATTTATTCACCACTCACTACTCACAACGGCCTCTTTTTATCGGCTGAAAATGGTAGACAAAGATGGGATGTTCACTTATTCTCCTGTTATCCTTATAAACGCAACCGCAATTAATACAGGCTTTACGCTACAACAAAATCCGGTGAGTGATGAAATGATTTTGAACAATATATCGCCTTCATTATTGAATACGGAAGCGACCATTACTAACAACACCGGCGCTGTGATTAAAAAGTTTACAATTCGTTCACGTACCCAAACAATCAATGTAGAGGACTTGCCCGTTGGGATTTATTATGTGCATACTTTTTTTGGCAATGTAAAACTTTTGATAAACCGGTAAAGTTTGTCTGGAATATTGGCAGAATCGGTAAAAGTAAACGGGCAATATTTCCAGAAAATATTGCCCGTTTGAAAATTGCTTTATTGATGTTATACCCCAATAGTAAACCCATCAGGCAATACCGCATTCTTTTTCACCACCACAATTTCATCTTTAATAGTGTATAGTTCATGTTCCACATTTTTAATGCCATTTCCACCCATTATTTTTACATCATTACCTATACGGCAATCTTTATCAATAATAGCATGTTCTATGTGGCATCTTTCGCCAATTCCTATGGCAGGAACGCCCTTGGTTAGATTTGAGTTGAGTTGTTCTAATGTTTCATAATAGTCATTACCCATAAGGTAACTATCAACTATCTCTGTGTGTTTACCCACCCGGCTTCTAATACCTACAACGCTGCCTTTTATTCTGCTTGCATGTATTATAGAACCCTCTGCTACAATTGATTGTTCAAGTACCGTCAAAGTAAATTTTGCCGGCGGCAACATTCGTGGACGGGTGAAAACAGTGTTGTTGTTGTCAAACAGATTAAAGGGTGGCAAGGCATTTGTTAACGCAAGGTTTGCTTCATAAAATGAATATATATTACCAATGTCTGTCCAATAGCCACCATATTGATAACTTGCAACTTTGTAGTTGTTAATTGCTTCGGGCATTATTTGTTTTCCAAAATCAGTAGCATCTTTCATGGTGTTTTCTAAAAGATCAAACAGCAAAGATTTTTTAAAAACATAAATGCCCATAGATGCGAGATAAAATCTTCCTTCTGCCTTCATTGCATCGCTTGTTTCACTTATCCATTCTGGTAATAGTGAGCTGTCCGGCTTTTCTATAAAGGATGTTATCATATTGTTGTCATCAGCCTTTAAGATACCAAATTCATTTGCCTCCCTGGCTGCTACCGGTTGTGTAGCTATTGTTATATCTGCACCCGAATCTACGTGTTGATCCAACATTTCACGTAAGTCCATTTGATACAATTGGTCTCCGCTAAGTATCAATACATTTTCACAGTCAAAGCTATCTATATGCCTCAATGATTGTCTTACCGCATCGGCTGTACCCTGAAACCAACCCGGATTGTCAGGGGTTTGTTCTGCAGCAAGAATATCAACAAAACCTGTACTGAAAGCACTGAAATGGTAGGTGTTTTTGATATGCCGGTTAAGAGACGCAGAGTTATACTGTGTCAATACAAACATGCGGTTAATGTTACTGTTGATACAGTTACTGATGGGTATATCTACCAATCTGTATTTACCTGCTATAGGCACTGCGGGTTTGCTGCGGGTAGCTGTTAATGGATGTAACCGGGAGCCTGCTCCTCCTCCAAGAATAACTGCAACTGTTGATTTAGAATGATTGGTCATATTTATGAAGTGTTAAGTTTGAATTTTTGAGCTATAACCTATGAACTATAAGCTATGAACCATTTAAGTTTAATTTAGATTTTGATGTAATAATGGTACTTCTGATCATTTTTAATAATTCAATGGCATCGTTTGAAATTGAAATAAATAAATCGACTGATAAATATTCTGTTTTGTGTAAAAGCTCAAGCCAATATATTGTTTCATCGCATTCCTTTTGAGCGACAGAAATTTTATGAATAAAATCCTTTTTGCTCTCTGCATTATATGCTTCTCTAATATTAGCCCCTATAGATGTTCCACTCCTTAAAATTTGTTTACTCAATACAAACTCTTTATTTTTCTCCACTGGAAATTTGTATAGGTTCACAATGCGAATAGCAAAAGCAAATGATTTTTCAGATAAAATACTTTTCTTTTTCACCCCCTTTATTTTTTAAGTCAATTCTAAAAATTCGTTTATAATTTCAATTATTTTAGCTCATAGTTCCTATCTCATAGCTCATAGTCCCTAGCTCATAGCTTATAGTTCATAGCTTATAGTTAGTCATAAACCTCTAAGTACCGGTGTGCACTAATGTCCCAACTGTTGTCAATTGCCATCATTGTTATACGCATTTCATTCAGTTTTTGTTTATTGCTGAATGCATCAACAGCGCGGCTTACGGAATACATTACATCCTGAACTGTAGCATTATTAAATGTTATGCCATAACCACCAGAATCACCCATATCTATCACTGTGTCCTTTAGCCCTCCTGTACTTCTAACCATGGGCACAGTTCCATATCTCATGCTGTACATTTGGTTAAGACCACAAGGTTCAACACGGCTTGGCATTAGCAGAAAGTCTGCACCAGCATACATTTCGTGGCTAAGTGTTTCATTATATCCTATCACTGCATTATAGTTACCATAAAACTCATTGGTAAGGTTAGCTAACCGCCATTCAATCATAGGGTCTCCGCTTCCTAATATTAAAAATGCTACATTTTTGTTTTGCTGATATAGTGAGCCAACTATACTATCCGCCAAAATATCCGCTGCCTTTTCACCCACTAATCTACCAATAAAAACTATTAGCGGTTTTGATGAATCAATATTGAATTTGTCGCAAAGCAATTTTTTATTTGCAGCCTTCCATTCGGTTATTGCTTTTGGTTTGTATTTATCATTGAGATAAGAATCAGTTTCAGGATTCCAAACCACAGTATCAATACCGTTTAATATACCGGTGCATTTGCCCCGTTCATATTCAAATAATTTTTCTAAACCATTTGCCGAATGGCGCAATTCATCTAGATAACTCCAGCTTACTGTAGTAACTTTATCTGCACATTTAATACCGGAGGCCAGTGAGTTGATAGTTTCCTGCCAGTCGAGCAAACCATGTTTCCAATTGTCCCATGCGGGTATGAAATAACTTTTATCCCAACTAAGCCAACCCTGATATTGTGCATTGTGAATGGTAAGAACTGTTCTTATATAACTAAGGTTATAATTAAATTCATAGCAGTATTTCATCATAAAAGGAATTAAACCTGTATGGTGATCGTGGCAATGAACAACGTCGGGCCTATTTTCAAATCTATAGTTAAGCCAATGCACCACAGAAATCTGAAAGGCGATGAATCTTTCCATATCATCGTCATAACCATAAATCTTTTCCCGGTCTAATAGTCCATATATATCTACGAGGTATAAATCAAAACCAAGTTTATTTTGTTTTTCCTTTATGATGGTGTATTCAAAATTTCTGGGTCCAAGCCGTGTTTGACCTTTAAATACAACCTCCCAATCATTTTTATACAAAAATGAAGTACGATACATGGGCATTATAACTTTGGCAATATGGCCAAGTTTATTTTGGTATTTGGGTAATGCACCAACTACATCTCCAAGGCCTCCGGCTTTTGCAACAGGATAACATTCTGCGCTAATGTGTAAAATTTCCATAGTCAGTTTATAGGGGTTTAAATTAAGCAACATTTTCTTACCAACAAATATTAAATGAAAATTTGAGTAGAATAAGAAAATTAATATACTTTCATGACCCTAAACTTAAAATTAATATGGCCGGAGCTACTTCTTCTGTTGCATCTTCAGAAAAAATACAAAGTCAGGGCATTCCAACCAATTATGGAGCCTTGGGTACTTTGGTAACAGTTTTTTTCTTTTGGGGTTTTATTGCCGCAGGCAACAGTGTTTTTATTCCTTTTTGTAAACACAAATTTGCTTTAGATCAGTTTCAGAGCCAATTGGTAGATACCGCATTTTATTTTGCTTATTTTATAGGGGCACTTATAATATTTATGGTTGGCGCCTTAAAAGGTAGTGACCCTGTAGCTAAATGGGGTTATAAAAAGAGTATTGTATATGGATTATTGTTTTCCGCATTGGGAGCTGCTGTAATGATTCTAGCGGTTAATCTGGGAACTTTTCCGGGTATGCTAGCAGGCTTATTTGTAGTTGCACTAGGGTTTTCTTTGCAGCAAACCGCTGCTCAACCTTTTGCTATTGCATTAGGTGACCCTTCTACAGGTACCAACCGGGTTACATTAGGAGGTGCAATTAATTCATTTGGTACCACCATTGGACCATTAGTTGTAGGTATAGCTTTATTTGGAACTACCGCAGCTATTACAGATGAAAAAATTGCAAGCCTTAGTTTGGGAAAAGTAATATTGTTATATAGTTGTGTAGGTGCCCTGTTTATTGCTGCTGCGGCAATGTTTAATTTTTCTAAAAAAGTACCCTCTGGTATAACTATAGAAAAAACAGAAAAAGCAAATAAGGCATTGAGTATGTTATTAATAATGACCGGTCTTTTGGCCGTCATGTTTGTACCTATTTTTAGCAGCTATATAGGCTTATCAGATACAATTTCAGACATTGAAAAACATGCTTTGGAATCGTATCGTCTTAAATGGCTAATGGGTGCTTTTGCAGTAATCGTTATTGGGTTAGTTTATACCAATATTTCAGCCAAGAAAAATCCAACTGGATGGGGTGCAATGCAATATCCTCAATTACTATTGGGTATGTTAGGTATTTTCTTTTATGTGGGTGTGGAGGTTACTGTAGGTAGTAATCTTGCTGAGTTAATGAAATATCCTGCATTTGGTAGTTTTTCATCTTCTGAAGCAACTCCATACATTGCCATGTATTGGGGAAGTTTGATGATAGGTAGATGGGCGGGTGCTGTAGGTGCATTCGGTTTTTCCAAACAAAAAAGAGTCATCTTACAGTTTATTGTTCCGTTGGTTGCTTTTGTAATATTAATAGCAGTCAATACAGCTTTTGGTTACTCAATGCAGGCATTGTACTATTATGTGATTTGTGTACTAATACAAATTGTAGCTTTTTATATCAGCAATGATAAGCCCGCAAGAACTTTACTGATCTTTTCTTTATTAGGTGTTGCTGCTATGATTGTTGGCACACTTACTACCGGCACAGTTGCTATTTATGCATTTCTTAGTGGGGGTTTATTTTGTTCCATTATGTGGCCTTGTATATTTAGTTTGTCAGTTGCAGGTCTTGGTAAATACACTACACAGGGTTCAGCATTTTTAATCATGATGATTTTGGGTGGTGGAATTATTCCTCCGATACAGGGAAAATTTGCAGACTTTTTGCAAGCAGGCTCAAGTGTTCCGGGTTCGGGTATACATGCATCCTATTGGATTCCTGCCGTATGTTATGGTTATCTGGCCTTTTTTGCTTTCGCAGTTACTGGAATATTACGTAAGCAAAATGCAATGCAACAAAACTATACTGAAGCGGTTGAAACTTCGTCATTATCACCAGAGGTTGCTTAAAATTCATTCCACTTCAATATGTAGTAGAATGAATTTGTAATGAAATTTATTAATAGCCTTTCTATAACATTCTATATCTAAAAAATAATAATCATAGCATGCTTTCTCAAACTTCTCAACTTGGTATTGGTATTGATATTGGAGGAACAAACACAACTTTTGGTATTGTAGATAGTCGTGGTGAAATTAAATATCGTGGTGCCATCTCAACCAATAAATATGAAAACGTAACCGATTATATAGAAGCATTGTATGAAGCAGTTAGCCCTGCATTAGAAATAGTAAATGGTATCGATCATATTCGTGGTATTGGTATTGGTGCACCCAATGCGAACTTTTATACAGGCACTATTGAATACGCACCAAATCTTAAATGGAAAGGGATTGTTCCTTTGGCTCAATTAATAACCGATAAATTTGGGGTTCCTTGTGCTATTACCAATGATGCCAATGCTGCTGCAGTAGGTGAGATGATGTATGGTGCTGCAAGGGGAATGAGAGATTTTATAATGATTACTTTGGGAACAGGTGTTGGCAGCGGAATAGTAGCCAATGGACAACTCATATTAGGTCACGATGGTTTTGCGGGGGAACTTGGGCATACTATCATTATCCCTAACGGAAGGTTGCACCCAAGCACAGGTGCTAAGGGTTCGTTGGAAACTTATGCATCGGCAACAGGTGTAACGGTTACTACTTTAGAAATGTTGCAGCAATTTGATCAGGAACCCAGTTTACTACGAAATTTTAAAGAAGAAGAATTAGATAGCAGAATTGTATATGAGGCTGCAATACAAGGTGATAGAATTGCCAATGAAGTATTTAGATTTACCGGTGAGATTTTAGGAAAAGCTCTTGCCAATTTTATTATGTTTTCTTCGCCGGAGGCAATAATTCTATTTGGTGGACTTTGCAGAGCAGGTGAATTAATTTACAACCCAACACAGGAACACATGGAAGATAATATTTTGCCCATTTTTAAGAATAAAGTAAAATTGATTTTTAGTGAACTGAAAGAAGCAGATGCTGCAATTTTAGGGGCAAGTGCTTTGGTGTGGGAGATGAAGAAAATATAACAGTTCAATCCGAAGTAATTAATTTTAGAAAAGGGCATAAAACGCTTTGCAAAAAGCTCATTATGTCCTTTTGTTTTTTATGCTATAAAAAATGAAAACGATTGTTTTACTACACGGGGCTATGGGTTCAGAAGTGCAGTTGCAATCACTTCGCCAAAAGTTGGAAGGCAGTTATGCAGTTCACTCATTTAATTTTTCAGGTCACGGCGGCAAGCCTTTTTCTAAAAAATTTTCCATACCATCCTTTGCAGATGAATTGGTCGCTTTTTGCAAAGTTCATCAATTGAAAGAGGCACATCTTTTCGGCTATAGTATGGGTGGATATGTTGCTTTATATCTTGCAAGGCACTATCCCAATTTGGTAACTTCTGTGGTAACTCTTGGTACAAAACTGCTTTGGGATACAGCAATTGCAGCAAAAGAAGTAGCTATGTTGCAGCCTGATATTATAGAACAAAAAGTTCCTGCATTTGCACAAGGTTTACTACAAATGCATAGCCCAACTAATTGGAAGGATTTGATGAAAAAAACAAGTGAAATGCTTACCAAAATGGGAGAACAGAATCCATTGCAAAAAGAGGATTATCAGTACATCGCAGTTCCTGTTTTACTTATGCTGGGAGACAGAGATAAAATGGTGTCATTAGATGAAACGGTTACTGCCTTTAAGCATTTGCCAAACTCACATTTAGCGATTTTGCCGGCTACACCTCATCCAATCGAAAAGGTGGATGTGGAGATATTGGCATTTCATATCAATAAATTCATCGAAAAATAATTTGATCTTAGCAGATAATATTTAATCAACACCATGAAAATTACCCTATTTCTTATAAGCATATTTATTGGTTGCAGTGCAACTGCACAAAACACAAAACCTAATCTTATCCCTGTTCCCCTGTCCGTTAAGATGGGGAATGGTTTTTTTGAAGTAAAGCAATCTACTATTATTGATATAATGGATGGTAGCAACGGTTTGGAAAAAATTGCCGGTTTGCTTTCTATAAAAATTAAGGGTGCTACAGGATTTCAAATGGCAGTAAATAAAACCAATTCCAAAAATAATGGGAATAGTATTTTATTAGGATTAGTGGCTGATACTTCTCTCGGCAGTGAAGGATATACATTGAATATTACTTCAACAGGCGTAAGCATTTTAGCCAATACCCCCAACGGCGTTTTTTATGGTATGCAAACTTTACTTCAGCTACTACCTAACGAGATTGAAAGTAAAAGTGAAGTAAAAAATGTTAGCTGGAACGTACCTCACATAAGTATCATAGACAAACCCCGCTTTGGATGGAGAGGTTTAATGTTGGATGTAAGCAGGCACTTTTTTAACGTAAATCAGGTGAAGGATTTTATAGATAATATGGTGCGTTATAAATTTAATCTTTTGCACCTGCACCTTACAGACGACCAGGGATGGCGGCTGCAAATCAATGCTTTACCAAAACTTACTGAAACAGGGGCGTGGCGACCAAACCGTCAGGGAAAGTGGGGCAATGTTCCTCAAACGGTTGATTCTACTGAACCCCGCACTTATGGAGGATTTTTTACGCAAGATGATATTAGGGACCTATTACAATATGCTAAAGACAGGTACGTAAATATTTTACCTGAAATAGATATACCCGGCCATAGTATGGCGGCTATTGCGGCTTATCCTGAACTAACCGGCACACCGGGAAAGTATTATGTAAATGCAGGTGAGAAATTTATGCAGTGGTATGGAGGTGGAAAATTTTCAGCTTTGGTTGATAATAATTTATGCCCGGCCAAAGAGTCTGTCTTTGTTTTTTTGGATTCAGTTATAACCGAAGTAGCCCAACTATTCCCTTTTGAATATTTGCATATTGGTGGTGATGAAGCCGCAAAAAATATCTGGGAAACGACAGATACTATAAAGGCACTAATGAAAAAGGAAGGCCTGCTATCTCTTGAAGAAGTGCAAAGCTATTTTATAAAAAGAGTACAAAAGATTGTAGAATCTAAAGGAAAAAAAATGATCGGGTGGGATGAAATATTGGAAGGAGGATTAGATACTGCTGCAACAGTTATGAGTTGGAGAGGTATGAAAGGCGGTATTGAGGCAGCAAAAGAAAATCACAAAGTTGTCATGTCGCCAAGCGATTTTGTTTACCTGGATCTTATGCAGGGTGATAAGATTACAGAACCCTACGTTTACTCAACTGTAAGATTAAGCAAAACTTATCAATTTGATCCTGTACCTCCGGGTGTTAACCCTGATCTAATTTTAGGAGGACAAGGCAATTTATGGACTGAACAAATACCGCAAATGAGGGCATTGCAATATATGTTGTGGCCACGTGCACTTGCCGTTGCAGAAAGTGTATGGTCAGCTAAAGAAAGAAAAAATTACAATGATTTTATTGGTCGGGTAGAGAACGAATTTCAACGTTTGGATTTGCGTAAAGTAAAGTATGCGCAAACTATGTATGAGCCCATCATTACTGCATTGTATGATAAACAGTTATTAAAAGTAAAGATGGAAAATGAAATCGAGGGCCTCACACTTTACTATTCCTTAGACGAAACTAACCCTGATGAATTTTATCCGGTTTACAAATCTGCAATAGTAATACCCAAAGATGTGGCAACGCTCAAAGTTGTTGCTTATAAAAATGGAAAACAAGTGGGCAGGCAAATAAATATACCATTTGCAGAACTGGAAAAAAGAGCAGGTAAGAAGTAATTATTTTTTTTGAAATTAAAAAGAAACCCGATGTGGAAACACCGGGTAATTACAAAACCAAAACCAACTGCTATGAAACTATCTTACCTCATAATAACTTAACTCCTCTTCTTAAGCGTGGTAAGGTTTACAATTCCTTACTGTATAGAAATCTGTTTTGGATTATTTTTTACTTCCTCTTTTTTTGGTATGGAAACAATTAACACGCCATCCATATACTTTGCCTCTATTGCATCTGTATTCATCTGCTTGTCTAAATTGAAAGATCTTTTGAAATTACCGTTTTCAAATTCTTTCCTCATAAATTTTTTACTTG
>JAYTDC010000011.1:0-1527 GCA_043736115.1 Segetibacter sp.
AGGCTGCGAGCCCTTTTAACATTTACACCTTTTATAATTTTGCTTATGTAAAAGATGCACCGTTTTAGCTTCTTTTCAACCTCTTTACATTGGTTATCTGTAAGCATATCCAGCAAAAAAGAAACCTTATCTTGAGCCTCTTTTTTATCAAACATACTTTTGCCGTCTGCAAATATTAATTGCAAAATTGATTCCTTTGCCGTTATTTCGGGCTGTGGTGTTAGTTTGTATTCGGGTTGGTCTTCCATTTTAAATATTTTAAGGGTTCGCTTGCTACAAAAATACGCATTAATTTTCACATTTACAAATTGCGTATTTTTCAAACTATTTGCCGTTTTTAGGTGGATTTTAGTTAAAATTTAGCTTTTTTCGTTTTGAAAAACAGTTGCTTAAAAACTTGCATAGTTTGAAAATGTCCCTTATCTTTGTTTCAACAAGTAATCAACCACTAAAAACTAAAACATGGCAACGGAACAAATTGTAAAATTTAAAGACGGAACGGCTTATAAGCTATCCAAAATAACAGGAGTAAGCGAAAAAAAGGCTAAGGTAGAAGCCATTAATTTTATGCAATCCTACTCTAATTTAATGACCATAGATGAAGATGGTTCCATGAATATGAAAATATATTCGATGGATATTGAAATAGGAAGCGTATTAATAACTAAGCTATAACCAATGCCCCGAAAGGGGCTATTTTTCACGCTAAACAACCTTATCCATGCAAATAGCATACCTTTATTTTTTCTTGGGGTTCCCTGCCTTCTTTGAGCAGGATGTTAAGCACCAAACGCCAAACTTGCAAGTTCAAGTCGAGCGGTGCAGCGTGCCAAGGAATCCAAAAACATTCACGCCGCAAAGCCCCTTTCAAATAGGGGATACGGTATTAATTCAAACACCCAAAGGAGTAGATTTCTATTTTGCTAGGGTATTAAACATTCAAGAGTAATGAGCAACGAAGAAAAATTATTTTCAATGCAGCTACTTAAATTCGAAGAGCTGACAGCCGAGCAGCAAGAGCGAATTAAATCGCATTGCATCCGAAAAGCCAAATTGATGCACAAAGATTTAGTGGCTGAATACGAAGCCTTATCCCTTATTGAACGGTCTAAAAATAGCCTATTTCATATATCAAAAGAAGGTGATTTGTCTTTAGTGTCTTTTAACCTTATCCCCTAACAACAAAGCCGCCCATCATGGAGCGGCTTTTTTATTTAGCTTGCATTTTCGGCATCTTTCAATATTTGCGCTGCTTGTTGCAATTCCTGTGCGGTTGATGGAATAGAACTAAAACCCTCTATCAAAGTACGGTTAATAACATTTAAGTTATTAATAACCGTTTGCAGTAATTGCGATTGTATATTGTTGTTCGCAAATTTGCCGTTTTCCTGCCTTGCTATGTCTGCTGCTACTATTGCGCCGTTTTGCAATTTCAACATATTAGGGTTGAATTGTCCGTAAGTGCCACCAAGTCCATAAGCAATTCCTTTTTGTTTAAGACTGTTTTTAAGCCCTTCATAGTCGGCT
>JAYTDC010000012.1:0-56228 GCA_043736115.1 Segetibacter sp.
TGCCATCCTTAGGTCCGTTATTGACACCACCATCAAAAATGGAAATAACGTCCTGAACGCTTTACAACTAATCGCTACTTTTGGAACTGAATAGTTACCAAAATTCATGTTTTCGTTTAATCCAAATTCCAACCAACTCCGGCAGGAGTTGAATATTTGTAGCAATGCAAATATTTAAGGTTTCAGAACCCCGGCCGGGGTTCAACAAAATAATATTGTGCAGACAAGATTTATCTCCTCCGGAGAATGAACACCAAATTCATGTTTCGTTTAATCCACAGATTAACCAACTCCGGCAGGATTTGACTATTTGTAACAATACATAAAGACTACAGGCTGCAAGAAGCAGAAAAAAAGCAACAACTTTAGGTGACACCATTTTGTAAAGATTAAATTATTAGAGCAAAACCCAAATTATTTGCTAAAACAGATAAGAACCAAAGTAACATTCAAAAGGTATTAGAGAGCTGGCGATTCGTGTTAATTTAAAATAATCTACCTAACGTTTGTTAGAATTTTACAACTTTTCCCCTAATTTTACCGTTCAAAAGAAAAAGCATTTGTGAAGATGGGCACCCTTACTAAAAATAAGACTGAAAAACTTGACCAGATTCTGAAAGAGGCGGCCAAACTTTTTAGGCAAAAGGGCTTTGGAGGCACAAGTATGAGGGATTTGGCTGCACAGTTAGGTATGGAAGCCGCAAGTATGTATTACCACATTGGCAGCAAAGATGAAATATTGGAAAAAATCTGCTTTGAAGTTGCCAACAATTACATTGAACATTTAGAGGAAATAGAAATACAGGAGACTTCATTTCTTGACAAACTAAAAGAACTCATACGGTTTCATGTACGTATGATGATTGTAAATGGATCTGAAGTTTCGGTCACCAACCACGATTGGAAATATCTCACCAAAGAGAAATTGGCCACATTCAAAGAGTTGAGAAAATTGTATGAAACCCGCCTCGAAACATTGATTTCAGCAGGTATAGAAGCCGGTGAATTGGCGGCAGTTAATCCGCAGGTTGCATTGTTCACCATATTATCATCACTGCGTTGGGTGGAGTATTGGTGGAAACCACAAAGAGGTATCAGTGCAAAAGAGTTGGAAAACAACATCATTACTTTGTTATTAAAAGGAATAGAAAAATAAATTTTAGTGCCACTTTGTGCTTTCGTGGTTTAAATAGTTCTTAAATGAGCAGATTTCACAAAATACGAATCAAAAAAATCAACCGCGAAACCCCTGATTGTGTTTCGTTGTCTTTAGATGTTCCGGAAGATTTGAAAGATACCTTTCAATATAATCAAGGGCAGTACCTCACCTTTCGTCGCATGGACGATGGGGAAGAGGTAAGACGTTCATACTCACTCTGCAGCAGTCCGGTAGAAGGAGAATGGAAAGTGGCAATTAAAAAAGTTCCCGAAGGGAGGTTTTCTACCTATGCTACCTCAATATTAAAAGTAGGGGATGAGTTGGAAGTAATGCCACCCGCAGGCCGTTTCTTTACAACCCTTGACAAAGACAACGAAAAAAACTACCTGTTTTTTGCAGCAGGTAGCGGCATTACACCGGTTTTGTCCATCATCAAAACCATTCTACACACAGAATCCAAAAGTGCTGTAACGCTGATTTATGGCAACAAGGGCCGTAACTCCATCATTTTCAAAGAAGAGATAGAAGGGCTGAAAAACAAGTACATCAACCGGATGAGTGTACACCATATTCTTAGCCGCGAACATGGTGATACCGAAATATTATTTGGCAGAATAGACAAGGAAAAAACGAAGCTGATTTTGGAAAAAATCATCAGCCACGACCAGATAGATGAATGTTTTGTTTGCGGTCCCGAGGAAATGATTCATGCAGTTACAGACACTTTAACTGAAGCAGGTATGGACAAGAAAAAGATACATTCCGAATTGTTTACTTCATCGCAAAACGGTCAGAAAAAATATACTCCAAGGCAGTTAACAAAAGAAGAACATGACAAAATAAGCCACGTGACCATTAAATTAGATGGTTCCGTACGAAAATTGGACATGTCCTATTACGGTGATACCATTTTGGAAGCTGCATTAGCAACAGGGGCTGATTTACCATTTAGTTGCAAAGGTGGCATGTGCAGCACCTGCCGGGCCAAGGTTACTAAAGGCAAGGTAGAAATGGATGTCAACTATTCATTAGAGCCCGATGAAGTGGTGGCAGGATATGTGTTAACCTGCCAGGCAAGGCCATTGAGCGATGAGATAGAGGTGGACTTTGATGTGTAGAAACCATAATTTTAAAAGATTAAATTTGTAAGACTAAAATTGATTTTATGTATTCAGAAGCACGAAAACTGGAGCTTATTAGCCGACTTCAAAAAGTTTCAGATGAAGATACCTTACTGAAATTAGAAGCTATTTTGAAACCAGCTATTCAAGACCAAATAAAAAAACCTGATTGGAGCATTCTTGCGGGAATGATTACAGAAGAAGAAGCAGAGCAAATGAAACAAGCTATTTAGCTTGGACTTACACTCATAACAAGAGATAAACACTTTGCAGAAATAGAAGGACTTGAAGTAGAATTTTGGTAGCCAACAGTTTTTCTTTTTTCGGCTTCATTGGCAGCTTGCCCCGTCAATGTTGCGGGGTCGCACTCTTGTACATTAAATCATTATTGAACTTTTTCAACCGCGAAATATAAAACAAAAAACATGGAACCGATAACCATCAACATGGAGGAGCAATTCGAAGCAAGAATTGCAAACGAAATAAGAATAGAACCAAAAGATTGGATGCCCGATGCGTACCGCAAAACGCTCATCAGGCAAATATCTCAACATGCCCACTCCGAAATAGTCGGTATGCTGCCCGAAGGCAATTGGATAACCCGTGCCCCTTCACTTAAAAGGAAATCAATTCTCATGGCCAAAGTGCAGGACGAAGCAGGTCACGGTTTGTACCTCTATAGCGCTGCAGAAACCCTTGGAACTACCAGAGACCAAATGATTGCCGACCTACATTCAGGTAAAGCAAAGTATTCCAGCATCTTCAATTATCCAACGCTTTCATGGGCAGATATGGGCACCATTGGTTGGTTGGTGGATGGCGCCGCTATTATGAACCAGGTGCCGCTTTGCCGTACATCTTATGGTCCTTATGCCAGGGCAATGGTGAGGGTGTGTAAAGAAGAAAGCTTTCATCAAAGGCAAGGTTTTGAAATTATGATGGTGTTATGCAGAGGATCTAAAGAGCAAAAGGAAATGGCGCAGGATGCATTCAATCGTTGGTGGTGGCCCACACTTATGATGTTTGGTCCAAAAGATTCCGAATCACCCAATTCTGAACAATCTATGCGGTGGAAAATAAAACGTTTCAGCAATGACGAACTTCGTCAACGCTTTGTAGATATGATGGTTCCTCAAGCAGAATATCTTGGTCTGTCTGTTCCCGACAAAGATTTGAAATGGAACGAAGAACGTGGTCATTACGACTTCGGCGAAGTAAATTGGGACGAGTTTTGGAACGTGGTAAAAGGCAACGGGCCTTGCAATAAAGACAGAATAAACACCCGTGTAAAATCAAACGAAGACGGTGCATGGGTGAGAGAAGCGGCAATGGCATATGCAGAAAAGCAAAAGGCGAGAGAAGGACAGGAGAAGGTGCGGGTGGCTTAATAATTAATATTGAAATTATGGTAATTAAAAGAAGGGTTATCGCAAGTTTTATTTCTTATATCGTGTTTATAACGCTTGCTGTTTTCACAAAAATTATTCACGAAACACATTCTCAAAATTTCCTGTTGATGGGAATAGTTGCTTTACTCGTCTTTACAGCATTTTCACTTTGGGAAATCAATACTTCCAAAAGAATAGATGACACAGAGAAAAGGAGATGGACACTAGGATTTATTTTTTTCGGTGGAATTGTTGGGATACTATATTTCTTCTTAGGAAGAAAGAGAATTGCCTGACGATTAATAAAACATCAAGGCTGGATTAGTTGCCATGAAAAATAAAATGTTCAAGGGAGTGACACAACGATGTAGAACAAAAATTCAAATGCGGGTTAAAAAAATAAATAAAAACATGAACAAACACGATTGGCCTTTATGGGAAGTTTTTATCAGAAGCAAGCAAGGGCTTGACCATAAGCATGTTGGCAGCCTTCATGCAAGTGATGCTCAAATGGCTATTGAAAATGCAAGAGACGTTTATACTCGCCGCCTGGAAGGGGTGAGCATTTGGGTGGTAGAGTCTAAACACATTCATGCTTCTAACCCGGATGATGCTGAAGCATTTTATGACCCGGCCAATGACAAGGTATATCGCCATCCGACTTTTTATGACGTTCCGGACAGTATAAAGCACATGTAATTTTGGGGTTTAGGGTTTCGGGTTTAGAGCGGAATCGTGTCTGTCAATAATGCAACATACAGGTTAGCTCATAGTTCATAGTTTAAATTGATGTAAATGTTACACGCAGAAATTATCTCAACACCATTGCAGGCTTATGATGAAGCTACAAAGCAGTTGGTGTTTAATTATACGCTTCAACTGGCAGACACCAGTTTTATTCTGGCACATAGGCTATCCGAATGGTGCGGACATGGACCCATATTGGAACAGGATATGGCCATGAGCAACATAGCACTTGACTTGTTGGGCGAAACCCGAAGCCTTTATCAATATGCAGCGGAACTGGAGGGTAGAGGCCGCAGCGAAGATGATATGGCTTACCTGCGACCTGCTATTGAATACAGGAATCCATTGTTGGTAGAGCATGAAAACGGCAACTTTGCTGATACAGTGATGCGGCAGTTTTTGTTTGATGTATTTCACTATTACCTTTTGCAACAATTGAAACACGGTTCGGATGACCGTCTTGCGGCTATTGCCGCAAAGTCCTTTAAAGAAGCATCGTACCATATAAAATGGAGCAGCGAGTGGGTCATAAGATTGGGCGACGGAACAGACGAAAGCAAGCAAAAGATTGAAGCCGCATTACAGGAACTTTGGCCTTACTCCGGTGAGTTGCTTATGATGACTACTGATGAAAAATCCTTGATGGAAATGAAGATATTGCCTGATTATTCACTTGTCAGAAATCAATGGGATGCACATGTTGCCAAAGTTTTTGAAGCAGCTACTTTGAGAGTTCCTGAAAATGTTTTTATGCAAACTGGTGGTAAAGAAGGAATGCACACCGAAGCACTCGGATTTGCTTTGGCAGAATTGCAATACATGCAACGTACTTATCCTGGATTAGAGTGGTAGGTATTTGCTCACGGAAGATACGGAAAGTCGTGAAAACTGATTTAGCATTTACTTTAAATCTATTTTCTGTCCCTTCTGTTTTTTTCCGTGAGCCGAAATTAAAATAATGAACGAGACCGAAAAAATATGGCACCTTTTAGAAGATGTTTGCGACCCCGAAGTACCGGTGTTAAGTGTATTGGATTTGGGTGTTGTTAGAAATGTTGAGGTTAATAATGAAAAGGTCACCATAACCATTACACCTACCTATTCTGGTTGCCCTGCAATGAGTACGATTGCCATGGACATCAGGCTAAAGTTATTGGGTGAAGGTTACAAAGATGTGCAGATAAATACAGTATTGACTCCGGCATGGACCACAGATTGGATGAGCGAAGCAGGTAAACAAAAGTTGGAAGCTTATGGAATTGCACCACCGGTGCAACCCTTGAACAGTATGAACGAATTGTTTGCTAAAGATGTGGTTGTAAAATGTCCGTTGTGCAAGTCTGAAAATACTGTTTTGATTAGCCAATTTGGGTCTACGGCATGCAAGGCATTGTATCAGTGCCTGGATTGCAAAGAACCATTTGATTATTTTAAATGCTTGAAATAAAGGAATTTTACACAACGATACCACGAATACAAAGACCACAAAGTTTCTTTGTTTCTTTGTTTTCTTTGTTACGTTGTGTGAAACAAAAATAAATTTATGAACGGAATAGATTTTTTAATTGAAGGTAGCATAGCCACCATTGCCCTCAACCGGCAAGAAGTATTTAATAGCTTTAACACTGCCATGGCTAAGGCTTTGCAGCATTGTCTTGATGAATGCGAAAAGGATGAAAATATAAGGGTAGTCTTATTCACAGCAATTGGCAAAGCATTTTGTGCCGGTCAGGATTTGAAAGAAACCATTGGTGAAAATAGAATACCCGTTACTCAAATTGTAGAAGAAAACTACAACCCGATTATTCTTAAAATCAGGCAATTGAATAAACCTGTAGTAATAGCTGTAAATGGTATTGCAGCAGGGGCGGGGGCAAACATTGCCTTATGTGGCGACATAGTTGTGGCTAAAGAGTCCGCAAGTTTTATTCAGGCTTTCAGCAAGATTGGCTTGATCCCCGATTGTGGGGGTACATATTTCTTACCCAGATTAATTGGTTCGCAAAGGGCCGCTGCACTCATGATGACCGCAGACAAAGTGACCGCAAAAGAAGCTATGGAAATGGGAATGATATACAAAGCATTTCCTGATGAAGAATTTGATAAAGAAGTGAAAATATTAGTAGAGAAAATAGCTGCCATGCCTACTAAAGGCTTGTATTATACCAAGATGCTGCTCAACGATACCTTCAATAATACTCTTTCCGAACAACTAAAAAGCGAAGCACAGTATCAAACAAATGCCGCAGCAACAGAAGATTTTGCCGAAGGCGTAAGTGCATTTATTGAAAAACGAATCCCAACTTTTAAAGGAAAATAATTGCAGTATATTATTATTCAGTAATTTTAAGTTATGGCACAGCTCACTTATAAAATACGATTGCAAAAGGAACCTGACGGTGGTTTTACAGTTTCAGTACCTGCATTGCCCGGCTGTATAACCTTTGGTAAGGATATGGACGAAGCAATTATTATGGCAAAGGAAGCCATTGAATTATATATTGAAAGCCTGGTTGAACATGGAGATGAAGTGCCAACCGAAAATAATATGTTTGAGTATTCCATAACTGTTCAACCGGACATTCCTGAATTGGCATGAGTAAAATTCCTTCATTAACTCCTAAAGACCTAATCAAGTTGCTAGAGAATAAAGGTTTTGTCTTCGACCGGGCAAAAGGCTCTCATCAAATATTTTTTCATTCAGAAAACAAATTACGTGTTGTTGTTCCTATGCATGCAAAGGATTTACCGACAGGTACCCTTCATGCTATTTTGAAACAAGCAGGAATTGACAAAAGCGAATTAATTTAAAGGAAAATGATAACAGGCGTAATTGGAAGCGGGGCAATGGGTACAGGCATAGCACAGGTTTTGGCAGCAGCAGGTCATACTATTTATCTTTTAGATAAAAGTGCTGAAGCATTGACCAAAGCCAGCACCAACATCAAAACTTCACTGGATAAGTTAACTGCAAAAGGAACATTGACAGCAGAAAAAGCAGAAAGCATTTTTTCGAAAATCCGTTTCACTTCAGCAATTGGAGATTTTGCTAATTGCGAATTGGTGATAGAAGCAATAGTCGAAGATCTGGCTGTTAAGCAACAATTGTTTAAAGAGTTGGAAACTGTTGTTTCCGATACTTGTGTGTTGGCAAGCAATACATCTTCATTGTCCATTACTTCTATAGCAGCAGCTTGTAAGGTGCCGCAAAGGTTCATTGGTATTCATTTTTTCAATCCTGCACCTGTCATGCAATTGGTTGAAATTATTCCTGCAGTACAAACGAGAGACGGGTTGGCCGACGAAATGAAAACATTAGTTAAAGGCTTGGGCAAGTTACCGGTTATTGCAAAAGATACACCGGGTTTTATTGTGAATCGTGTTGCCCGTCCATTTTATGGCGAAGCCATTAGAATATTGGAAGAAGGTATTGCAGACTGTGCCACCATAGATGGGGCAATGACCGCTTTAGGTGGTTTTAAAATGGGACCATTTACACTAATGGACTTTATTGGTCACGATGTAAACTATCGTGTAACTGAAAGTGTTTTTGCATCCTTTTTCTATGACCCACGCTATAAGCCATCATTCACCCAAAAGAGATTGTTTGAAGCAGGCTACTATGGAAAAAAATCAGGAAGAGGATTTTATAGTTACGCCGAAGGTGAAACATTGCCACACCCTCAAAAAGATGAAGCATTAGGAAAGGCAATCTTGGAGCGCATTGTAGCAATGCTCATCAATGAAGCTGCCGAGGCGGTAGGATTGAATGTTGCATCTGTTCAGGATATAGAAACAGCCATGACCAAAGGGGTAAATTATCCAAAAGGCCTATTGGCCTGGGCAGATGAATGGGGAATAGAAAAAGTCATTGATATCCTTGACGGACTTTACAACGAGTATCATGAAGACCGTTATCGGGTTAGTGCTTTGCTTCGCAAAATGAATCGTAATAAACACAACTTTTTAAAATAGCAAAATGCCTCTTCCTCCCTCTCCTTTGGAGAGGGAGGAAGAGGTCTAATACGTTATGCCTACACCACAACAAGTAGTCAATCACATGCTCGAAAAAGATGCCTTTACAAGGCTACTGGGGCTTATTGTGGATCAAGTAAGAGAGGGCTATTGCAAGCTTCATTTCGCAGTTACGGCAGATATGCTTAATGGCTTTGATGTGCTGCATGGAGGTGTTACTTATTCTGCAGCTGATAGTGCATTTGCTTTTGCCAGCAATGGCTACAATCGGTTGAGTCTTGCACTATCTACAACAATGGATTATTTTGAAAGCGGTAAGGTTGGAGATACATTGACCGTTGAATCAACCGAAGAAAGCCTGCGTTATAAAACAGGAGTTTATTTGGTTAGAGTGACCAATCAGCATGGCAAATTAATAGCACTATTTAAAGGCACAGGTTACAGGACAGACAAGGCTTTGGTTACAGAATAAAAAATTTAAAATCAAAAATGAAACAAGCATATATTATAGACGGAATACGAACACCTATTGGAAATTTTGGTGGTAGTTTGTCAACCATTCGTGCTGATGATTTGGCCGCAATGGTTATAACAGAGTTAATGAAAAGAAACGCCATTGTTGACCCGGCTGCGATTGCAGATGTCATACTTGGCTGCGCTAATCAGGCAGGTGAAGACAACAGGAATGTTGCCCGTATGTCCTTGTTGTTGGCGGGTTTGCCATTTACAGTTCCCGGTGAAACGGTCAATCGCCTTTGTGCATCTGGTCTGTCTGCTGCTATAAATGCAGCAAGGGCAATTGAATGTGGCGATGGTGATTTGTTCATTGCAGGCGGAGTTGAAAACATGACCCGCGGACCATGGGTTTTTTCTAAAGCAAGTTCACCTTTTGGTCGAGATGCCGAAATGCACGACAGCAGTTTTGGGTGGCGTTTCATTAACCCCAAAATGAAAGAAATGTATGGTGTAGATGCCATGGGCGAAACAGCAGAAAACCTTGCAGAACGAGACGGAATCAGTCGTGAAGACCAGGATAAATTTGCACTTTGGTCGCAGCAGAAAGCAACAGCAGCACAGGAAAATGGCAGATTAGCTGAAGAAATAATCGCGGTACCAATTCCTCAAAAGAAAAAAGAACCAATTCTTTTTGCAAAAGATGAATTCATTAAATCCTCTACAACTTTAGAAGGATTAAGCAAATTAAAACCTGCATTCAGAAAAGATGGAACGGTAACAGCCGGAAATGCTTCAGGACTGAATGATGGTGCAGCAGCTTTGTTTTTAGCATCAGAAGAAGGCATTAAGCGTTTCAACCTTTTGCCAAAGGCTAGAATCGTCAGTATGGGTGTGGCCGGTGTTGAGCCAAAATACATGGGCATGGGCCCTGTTCCTGCCAGCGAAATGGCTTTAAAAAAGGCCGGTCTAACCATGAACGACATAGGTATCATTGAAATGAATGAAGCCTTTGCGTCACAAGTGTTGACTTGCTTGCGTAGCCTGGGTATAGCCGACAATGACCCACGTGTAAACCCCAATGGAGGCGCCATTGCCATTGGCCATCCTTTGGGTATGAGTGGCGCAAGAATTCTTAACAGCGCCGCCATAGAACTGCATAAGAAAAACAAACAATATGCCTTGGTAACTATGTGCATTGGAGTAGGGCAGGGCTATGCAACAGTGATTGAGAGGATATAGAACGCAGATTAATATGATGATTATGATTTTCGCTGATTATTATTGTCAAATTTTTGTATTAAATTGTAGTTGTACTTTACACCTCACACCTAACACATCACACTTAAAGAAATGATCTTCCAATTCGGCGACTACATACCAGTCATTCACGAAAGCGCATTCATTCATCCACAGGCAACAGTTACAGGCAATGTGGTCATCGGCAAAAATGTTTACATCGGACCCAGTGCAGCCATACGTGGCGATTGGGGAGAAATTATCATTGAAGACAATAGCAATGTGCAGGAAAACTGTACCATTCATATGTTTCCGGGCACTACCGTTTTATTAAAAGAAATGGCCCACATAGGACATGGTGCAATCATTCACGGCGCAACTATTGGGCGCAATGTTTTGGTTGGCATGAATGCAGTAATAATGGACAATGTGCAAGTAGGAGATGAGAGCATCGTTGGCGCTTTATGTTTTATCAAAGCCAATGAAATAATACCACCACGAAGTGTTGTTGTTGGCAATCCACATAAAATAGTAAAACCGGTTAGCGATGAAATGTTGAACTGGAAAACCGAAGGAACACAAATTTATATGCGTTTACCAAAAGACTGTTACGAGGGATTAAAAGAAGTAAAACCATTACGAAGCTTGCCTGAAGGGCGGGGGAAGCAAAGTGGTAATTATAAAGTATGGGGCAATGACCTATAAATTTTAAAGTTTGTTTCTAATTTAAACTAACCAATAATTATTGCATCTCAACTTTATAACCTTTGCAACTCCACCGCTATTAACGATGCCAATCTTGCATTGTTCAATACAAGCGCAATATTCGCATCAAGGCTTTCTCCTTTAGTGTTGTCTGCTATGTGTTTTAAAAGAAATGGCGTTATCTCCTTGCCGGTTATATGTTTAAGTGCTGCATCAGCAAGTGCTTGTTGAATGTGATTTTCTATTTCGTCTTCTGCAACCTCATATTGTGAAGGCACAGGGTTGGCAATTAGTACAGAGCCTTTCAAACCCATCTTCCTTTTCACCGATAATAAGTTTGCAATTTCCACCGCACTATCTAACCGAAGCGGCGTTTTGAATTTACTTTTGCCCGAATAAAAACTGGGGAATTCACTTTGCCCAAATGTCACTACTGGTACACCTAATGTTTCTAAATATTCAAGGGTAAGTCCTATATCTAATATTGATTTTACACCTGCCGAAACAATGGCCACATCCGTTTGCGCCATTACGGTAAGATCTGCGGAAATGTCCATTGTAGCTTCAGCCCCACGATGTACGCCTCCAATACCTCCGGTGGCAAAGATTTTTATACCTGCCAGGCTTGCAATGCGCATTGTTGCAGCCACAGTTGTAGCCCCGGGCAATCCTTTACTTAGTACGTAAGGCATATCACGGATGCTCACTTTCCACACCTTTTTTTCTTTACCAAAAAAGTCGAGTTCTTCCGCATTGAGACCTACAAGGCATTTGCCGTTTCTTATGGCAATGGTTGCGGGTACAGCGCCATTTTCTCTCACCGCGGCCTCCACTTGCATTGCTGTTTCCACATTTCGTGGCCACGGCATACCATGTGATATAATGGTAGATTCCAACGCTACTATTGGTTGATTGTTTGCAATTGCTTCAACTATTTCAGGGTGTATTTGGAAGAAATCTTTATTCATTCGGGTAATAAGTTTTGATTGATTCAATTAGTTTTTTTTGATTGATTGATTTGTCAATGGCACCTTCCACTTGCAGTACACCTGCTGCCATGGTATGTGCGGCAAACATGCACTGTAGGGGTGTCATGCCAAGTGTATAAGCTGCTATCCACGCCGCTAATGCTGCATCTCCGGCACCGGTGATGTCTTTCACATTTACCTTTGGAGCTGCAAGGTGTTGGCTGCTATTAGCTGAAATTATTTCTGATCCTTCTGTACCTTTTCTTAGCCATACTTGCTGAACCCCTTTATTAAAAAGTTCACGGCAAATATCATCCTTTTTGTTGCACTGCGTACTTAGAGATAGTAACTCATCTTCATTTGGTGTTACCATATACATACCATTCAGGTTAATGTCTGAAAGCTTATTTGCCTTAGCTACCGATACGGGTTCAATAATCAGTAATTTATTGTTGGTTTTGCAATAGGCAATCAGCCATTCCAATACATTGATATTCAGGTTGGTGTCCGCAACAATCATGGTTGCTTTGTCCATTATTTCATCTTTCGATTGGAGCAATGGAATAGTCAAGAATTCTTCAGACGGGTTTACCGCAGCGGCTGCAAACAGGCTACCATCAGGGTTCAGCAGTGCAGCGTATTTCCCTGTGCTGCATTCAGCTATCATGGTATGGCTCATGCCAATCCCCGATTCTGTGCAGTTTTTCATCAACCATTCTCCATCTGCATCATTGCCGGCAACTGTAATAAATTGTACAGGAATGCCGAGCAAAACCAAATGATGAACAATGTTTCGCATAACTCCGCCGGGGCTGCGTGTAACCGATGCAGGATTGGAAGTGCCTGCAACCACATTTTGTTGGCAATAAAACAATTCATCCACCAACATAGCGCCAATGCAAACAACCTGATGATTCATTTGTTTAATTTTTTGTTGACTTTAAAACCTTAATACTCTATTTTAAAGTGATGCCGGAAAACTTATAATATTGTGTAGGTAATTAAGATTACTTGACTTAACTGTAGGCTACTATTCAGTCATTATTACAACATATTCCGCTGGATATATTTTTGATATGTTTTCGCATCCATTTTTAACTTCAAAATCATAAAACACAACCTTTTCAGAGGTGGTTAATTCATGGAATTCCTGTTGAAGTTCATTTGAAAAGAAAATTCCAAGATTTGTAAAGGTTAAAATATCTCCATTTAATTTTATGATTTTTATTTTAAACCTAATAATTACTGAACAAAGTGGGTCAAGGCTATCACCATTAATACATTCTATTAATTTTTTACAAGTTTTAAAGTTGTTTAGATCGTAATTTATTGACTTGTCATTTCTTAACCATTTTGAACCTAAAATAATAATATTATTGCCTTGATTTACAACATAAAATGGGAGACTATCTATGAGTATTTTCTTATAATAAACTCGCAAGTATTCAATTCGGTTTATTGAATCGCATAGTTTCCAATCGTAAATTCCATTTCTTTTCCGACCTTCTATTGTACCGTTTGTTACTGATACCGAAATAGCATCATCTCTTTTTCCTGCAACAGCAAGTTTAATTTCATTGGTCATCCCAGAATATATAAATTGTCTGGAACCATTATTTTTTGCAACTACTTGCGCTTGGCCAAATAAACAGCAAATCAAGGATAATGAGAAAATTAGCAACAATTTCATTCGGCTATTTTTGTTTCCAAGATACATAAATCTTAATTAGTTGATTAGATGGCTACTTATATCTTTGCCTAAATTGAAGGAAACAGTTTGGTAAATAAAGATCTTTAAGCAATAATTGTTTTTAGAAGCAGATTGCTTCACTTTGTTCGCAATGACGGGCTAATACTTTCAAATATCAATAACTAATAAATCAATGAACGATTTTCAATTACTTTGAATTGTGAAACTTTGAGTAAATTTGGAAAACATAAAAACTTATGAATGAAATAAATGAACTGCGAAAACAGGTTCATAAATTTGTTGATACTGCCTCTGAAAAGGAATTGGAAGTGGTTTACCATATCCTTGAAGCTAATGAGACTTCAGATTGGTGGAATGAAATTTCTCCTTCACAGCAAGGGGCAATTGACACGGGTCTTAACCAATTAGACAATGGTCAGGGAATAGCTCATGAAACTGTCTTGAAAAATTATGAGCAATGGTTGAAAAAATAATTTGGTCTCCCTTGGCAATAAAATCATTTGAAGATATCATTAATTATCTTAAGAATAAATTTGGAGAACTTGCTGTAAAAAGATTTGTTCAGCGGGTTGATGATAAAATCAGACTAATTGCTGTAAGACCCCAAATGTTCAGGCCTACCGGAAAACGAAAGAACACTTATTTGACAAACATTCACGGGAAAACAACCATGACTTACCGATACAACCCTGACCTGAAACTTCTGGAAATTGTTGTTTTCTGGGGTATGCAAAACCCGGATAAAAAACCTGATTAATTTACGTGAGGCCGGTGATTTTTATAATCCCCAAAAAATATTTTTGCTAAAAACTTTATACTTAATGTGCAGATTGCTTCACTTCGTTCGCAATGACGAACTTACTATTTCTGATAAACTAATAAACCAATAACCGATTTAACGATTCCGATGAATACACTACAAAATTATGCCTTCGGCAAATGGGTTGCCGGGGCGGGAAATGAAGAAACCTTGTTGGATGCCGTAACGGGTGATGCAGTGGCTATGCTGCATGTGGACGGCCCTGATTATGCCGCTATGATGGACTTTGCAAGGGAGAAAGGCAATAGGGCACTACGCAAAATGACCTTTCAGGAGCGGGGCAGAATGTTGAAAGCATTGGCCTTATACCTCAACGAACGCAAAGAAGAATTTTATGCACTTAGCTACCGTACAGGTGCCACCCGTGTGGATAGTTGGATTGATATTGAAGGCGGTATTGGCAATGTGTTTGCCTATGCTTCGCTGCGAAAATTTTACCCCGACAAACCCTATTTTGTTGATGGCGAATCAGCGAAATTATCCAAGTTGAACACCTTCATTGGCCATCATATTATGGTGCCGAAAGAAGGTGTGGCTATCCACATAAATGCCTATAATTTTCCTGTGTGGGGCATGTTGGAGAAAATAGCGGTTAACTTCTTGGCGGGTATGCCGGCCATAGTAAAACCTGCTATTCCTTCGGCTTATTTGACTGAAGCAGTTGTAAGGGCAATTGATGCTTCAGGCATTTTACCGGAAGGTGCTTTGCAATTGGTCATGGGCTCCGGCATTGGTATCCTGGACCATGTTACATACCAGGATGTGGTCACTTTTACAGGCTCTGCATCAACAGGAAAAAAATTAAAGGCACATCCACGAATCATAGAAGAGTCAGTTCCATTTACAATGGAGGCAGATAGCCTGAATGCCTCTGTTTTAGGCGAGGATGCCATTCCCGGCACGCCGGAGTTTGATTTATTTATTAAAGAGATACGCAAAGAAATGACGGTAAAATGCGGGCAGAAGTGTACTGCAGTCCGTCGTATTCTTGTGCCGGAAAAATTACTCGAAGATGTTCAAATCGCTTTGGGCAAAGAACTTGCAAAAACGACTATTGGCAATCCCCAAACCGAAGGTGTAAGAATGGGTGCTATGGTGGACAAAACTCAATTGGCAAGGGTTAGAGAAAGAGTGAAAAACCTTTCAGTGAATACCCCAATTATTTTTGGCGATTTGGACAATTTCAATGTATTGGGTGCTGATAAAAGCAAAGGCGCATTCATGAGCCCGATACTAATGCTAAACAGCGAACCCTTTAAATACAAAAACTCACATGAAGTGGAGGCTTTTGGCCCGGTAAGTACTTTGATGCCTTATAAAAACCTTGACGAGGCTATTGAGTTAAGCAAGATGGGTAAAGGCTCGTTGGTTTGTTCCATTGTAACCAACAATACGGGTACAGCCCGTGATTTTACCATTGGCGCAGCAAGCAATCATGGACGAATTTTGGTACTCAACAACGAAAGTGCAAAAGAAAGTACCGGCCACGGTTCGCCTATGCCATTGTTAGTACACGGAGGCCCCGGCAGGGCAGGAGGCGGTGAAGAAATGGGTGGATTGCGTGGCGTAAATCACTACATGCAGCGGGTGGCTATTCAAGGTTCGCCGAGTATGTTGACTGCAATTACTGATGTTTATCAGTATGGTGCAAAACAAGTAGAGAAAGATGTTCATCCTTTCAGAAAGCATTTTGAAGAACTGGAAATAAGTGAGACCTACACTACGCACAAACACACCGTAACCGAGGCAGACATAGCCGCATTTGCACAAATTTCCGGCGATAATTTCTATGCGCATGTTGATGCTACATCATTGGAAGGAACCATTTTTACCGGTAGGGTTGCCCACGGATATTACATCTTAAGCAAAGCTGCAGGTATGTTTGTTGACCCACGAAAAGGGCCGGTTTTATTAAACTATGGCATTAATGAATGTCGGTTTACAAAACCTGTTTATCCGGGCATGACGATAGGTGTACGGCTGACTGTAAAAGAAAAAGTAGCGCAGGAAAAAAGAAGCGAGGAAGATATAGCAAAAGGAATAGTAAAATGGTTGGTTGATGTGTACGCCTGCCCCGACACAGGCGGGAACGAAACAGGCGAAACGGTTGCTATTGCGACTATATTGACGATGGTGAAGAAGAAGGAGCAGTAAGTCTGTTTATTTCTTAGCTAGAAAGGACAAAGCATCCAAATCACTTTTGGGAGTGAATTTTAGTGTGCTAATATTGAGATATCTTAACCAATTTGTCATTTTAACTTCATTGAATGCAAAATAAAATTTCATACAGAAATGCCATTTGAAGCTATGATTAAATGTTAACTTCGTAAGTAGAAAAACTACCTAAATGTCAGAAAATCAAGATTTGTCAGTAAAAACAGCTCACTTAAATGATCAGCAATTGGAAATGCTGCGCCTTTTTAAAAATCCAATGGAGCATCATGACTTTGATGAAATTAAAAGACTAATCGTAAAAATTTTAGCCAGAAAAATAGATGATGAAATGAATAACTTGGGAACTTTAAAAAAATGGGACCAAAGTACCTACGATCAATGGGGACAAGAACATTTAAGAACTGCAAATAAAAAATGAAGATAGTTCTTGATACAAATATCCTTCTTCAATCTCTCCCTGTTAATGGAAAAATGAGGCCAATCTGGAATGCTTTTCTCAATGAAAATATTGAGTTGATTATTTCCAACTCAATAATGTTGGAATATGAAGAAGTTTTAGCAAATAAAACATCATCATCAATAGCCTCTAATGTTGTTGCATTGATTTCTAAAGCAGTAAATGCTTATTTGGTAGAAATTTGGTACGAATGGAATGTGATAACAATTGACCCTGATGACAATAAATTTTTTGATGCTGCTGTGTCAGGGCAGGCAGATTATATTGTGACGAATGATAAGCATTTCAATGTAATAAAATCAATTGATTTCCCGAAAATTGAGATTATTGCAGCAGATGTTTTTTGAAATTGCTTGATACCAATAAATAAATAAAATGATTGCAGCTCCTTTACAAAATAAAACAACCCCAACATTGCCAATAGATATATTGCTGAAAGCTTTTGAATTGATGAGTACAGCAAAAGCAACGACTGAATTGTACGAAGCCAATAAAGCTGTAACTGCAAAATATGTTCATGCAACTTCAAGAGGGCATGAAGCCATTCAGCTTGCTGTATCCATGCAGCTATTGCCGCAGGATTTTCTTTCGCCTTACTATCGTGACGATAGTATGCTATTGGGAATTGGAATGACTCCTTACGAACTCATGTTGCAATTGTTGGCAAAGAGAGATGACCCTTTCAGCGGAGGAAGATTGTACTACAGTCATCCTTCGCTCAAAAGAGATGATATGCCCAAAATACCCATGCAAAGTTCCGCCACGGGTATGCAGGCCATACCTGCAACAGGTGCAGCTATGGGGCTTCAATACCTGGAGCAGCAAGGCTTGGCGGAGGATTTTGGAAATCATAAACCATTAGTAGTTTGTTCGTTAGGAGATGCTTGTATTACAGAAGGTGAAGTGGCAGAAGCTTTTCAAATGGCAGTGCTGAAAAAGTTGCCGATTTTATATTTGGTGCAGGACAATGAATGGGACATTTCCGCGACAGCGAAAGAAATACGTGCACAGGATGCAACCGGCTACGCCAAAGGGTTTTTTGGTTTGGAAACAAGAACCATTGACGGAACAGACTTTACTGCCTGTTATGAAACATTAAAAGAAGTATTGGGTTTAATAAGAACAGAGCGAAGGCCATTTCTTGTTCATGCAAAAGTGCCTTTACTCAATCACCACACATCTGGAGTTCGCAAAGAATGGTACCGGCATGATTTAGAAGATGCCGCAAAAGATGACCCATTTCCCAAACTTTGGAAACAATTATTAGATGCAGGTGTACCAGAACATCAACTGCGTGACGTAGAAACACAGTCAGGGAACAAGGTTGACGCTGAATACCAAAAAGCATTGCTGGCCGAAGACCCACGACCAGAAGATTTGTTCGATCATGATTTTGCGCCCACTCCAATTGCTGAAGAAAAAGGTGTTCGTTCACCGCAGGGGAAAGTAGCGACTGTAATGGTGGATTGCGCATTGTTTGCCGTAAACGAAATTATGACCAAACATCCCGAAGCATTGTTGTACGGACAAGATGTAGGAGCAAGGCTTGGTGGTGTTTTCCGCGAAGCGGCTACGCTAGGGCAGAAGTTTGGCATTAACAGAGTTTTCAACACTCCAATTCAAGAAGCATTCATTATTGGAAGTACAGTCGGCATGTCGGCTGTTGGTTGCAAACCTATTGTAGAGGTTCAGTTTGCCGACTATATTTGGCCGGGATTGAATCAGTTGTTCACCGAAGTAAGCCGCTCTTGTTATTTGAGCAACGGCAAGTGGCCGGTCAGTTGTGTAATACGTGTGCCGATTGGTGCTTATGGAAGCGGAGGTCCATATCACAGCAGTAGTGTAGAAAGTATTTTGTGCAACATCAGGGGAATAAAAATAGCCTACCCTAGCAACGGTGCAGATTTAAAGGGTCTTTTGAAAGCCGCTTATTACGACCCTAATCCGGTTGTTATTTTAGAACATAAAGGTTTGTATTGGTCAAAAATAAAAGGCACCGAAGATGCCAAAACCATTGAACCGGATGAGGATTATATTTTGCCTTTGGGAAAAGCAAACATTGTTGTAGAAGCGAATGCTTCGCAAAATGAAAATACAATCACCATCATCACTTATGGAATGGGTGTTTACTGGGCAAAAGAAGCTGCTCAAAATTTTGATGAATGTGTTGAAATAATTGATTTGCGGACTCTATTTCCTTTAGATACCAACACCGTTTTTGAATCGGTTAAAAAACATGGTCGGTGCCTCGTTGTAACCGAAGAGCCTGTGAACAATGGATTTGCACAGGCTTTGGCCGGTAAAATTCAACAAGAATGCTTCCGTTATTTGGATGCCCCTGTCACAACGTTGGGAGCAGAAAATATGCCTGCCATACCGCTCAATTCAACTTTGGAATTTACCATGTTGCCCAATGCTGATAAGGTTGCAAAAGCCATTGATGTGTTGCTAAAATATTAATTGGAACAATGACATTACTATAAAAAAAGCCGTGCTTTCACACGGCCTTTTTTTATAGCACTACAGACCTATTCCGGAGTTTTCTTATGTTCATTTTCATACCGATTGGGCAAACCATTTAGCCCAATATCGGCTTTGCCTCATTTGCCTGCTTGTTTGATACCATCGGCATTCATCACTGTAAGGATTACATTGATTTCACCACGATCTTCTGTGTTTGTTGTTTACCTGTTTTTTGATTAGTAATATGTATCATGTAAATTCCTGTAGCCGTACCAGTGGGCAGGCTGATATTGTTGAGCCTTTGCGACACTGTTTTTTGCAACACTTTTTTACCGAATACATCAGTCAGCGTAAGGGTGCTTTGCCCTTTTTCCGTAGCGGGGAAGTCTATGTTGAAACTGCCTTTTGCGGGGTTGGGATATACTTTGATAACAGTGGGCAGGTAGCGGCTTTTTGCCGGGGCTTTTGTACGTTTGGTTCCCCTGCCTGCCACACCATCACAGGCATTGTCAAATGTTTCATTGCTCTCGGTCATAAAGTTGTAGAGACTGCGGGCTGCATAGATTATTTCACCGTCTTTGAGTGGGCACCTATTAGCAAGGTCATACAAATTGTTAATGTCTGTGTAAGTAAATGTATCGTTGCTCAAAAGGCGAAGGTAAAGGTTGAAGTAATCTATACAATTTTGGTCTTGCTGGTTTTGTGGCACCCATTGGCTAAGCAAAGAGCTAACGGCGGCGGTATCACCATTGTCAAACGCCTCGGTAATTTTGCGGATAAAGCCATAGTTTTCCTGATCTTTGGTGGCAACGAAGTTTTGCAAAATGGTACTGGCGTTTACCAAACTTTCTTTATTCAGCAGTTCTTTAAAAAGCTGTTGTTTCAACACCTCTTTGCGGTCGGCCTCATCGGGGGTGGGTATGGTGTAGTTGCCGGTAGCTATTTCTTCTGCTAATTGCTGCTCGGTTTTAACTACGGTGAACTTGTAGGTTTGCTGCTCGGTATAGTCGTTGTTGCCGCCTACTACCACATTGTAGTTGCCCTCGGGCAGTCCGCTAAGGTCTATATTGGCCTGTTTAGCATTTACAGTATCAGCCTCCTGTACCAGATTCCCTTCTACATCATAAACAGATACGGTTTGTACCATTTCTGTATTCAGACTGTCGGCATCGGGGTACAGTTGGGCAAAGTTGTCTTCTGACAGGATGGCTACGTCTATTTGTAGCTGATTGGCTGCTGCGCTGTCTTCGGAGAGTATGAAGCGGTTAGGTGCGGGGCGTGCTTCTGCCGGTGGGTAAACGGTACAATCTATTATGCGGTTTAATGTAGAACTTGTACCGGGTTTACATACATATCTAAATATACCACAACCCTCTGAACTGCCACAGGTGTTAGTAGCTTTTACATTAATTGAATAATCTTGTGTAATCCCATTGACAGTATTGGAGCAGTTAGGAACATTAAACTCTCCGGTTGAACCAATAGATTGTTGAATATAGCCATCTACCTTCCATTGATAAGGATAATTAGGTGCAGGTGTTTGTAAAAATGCCTGCCCTTTATATGTAATTGATCCATTGGTTTGTAATGTTCCTTTTACCTTGCCTGCACTTAAAAGAGAAGGGATGGAAGGAATACCTACATGAATGGAAAGGGGGTTGCTTATAACAGGTGTTGAACAAATATTATTTACGGAAGCTTTTAAAATAATATCCCCCGTACCAATTGGAGTAAGCTTTACTTGATTTGGTATAGTGGTTGAGGATTGACTTACAATGTATGAAGGCGCAATAAGCCAAGTAACACGTGCTGCTGGCGGAAGGTTAGATACAGAATAATAAGAAGAAGTTGTGCAAACTGTAAGTGAACCATTTATTGAAAAATTATATGGAATACTGTTACTAACAACGCAACTGCCTGATGCATTCACACTTGAACCAATAAATTGTGCAGCAACACTTACATTACCCAAATTAGAAACATTTGCATCGGAAGTAAGTGTTAAAGTGGATGTAGTTGTTGGGTAAGGTGATGTTGGTATAGTACCATTTTGTAATTTCCAACCTGTTCCAATTGTCCATGCATAACCCGTAACCCCTGCTGTGCTGTTTACATTTGTAACAGTAAATGTTTGGCTTATTGCTGTACCACAAGCTTTTGCTACTGTGAGTGGAGCAAGGGTGAAACTGGGTGGAAGAACAAGTGGTGCAGTTTCTTCTATGGTAACCATGCGAATAAGTACAGTCTGTAATTCAGCATCTTGCTGTGGAATGGCAGAAATATTTAAATAGCTATATCCTTGAGTAATGTTTTGATAACCGTATATATAATCGGTCCATGTAGTACCACCAACCATAGGACTATTTTGATAGCCACTTCCCGATGTATTAGCGTCTATTATATCATAACCATTGCATTTATTATTACCCCCATTACCGCCAGTATTGGGCTTAACTCTCAAATTAGCAGTATGAGAATTTTGCGCATTTGAATTAATACAAGCTGCATTTATTAAAATTCGATAGCTGTAACCATTTTTAAAATTATAAGTAATTCGATATTCTGATCCTTTATACTCAGGATTGGTGTATTCACAATATAATCTAACTGCTTTATTCGTACCAGCAGAATATTGGGGCTGTCCAATGTTCGTAATGTGTGCGATATTGACTGTTGTTGTACTGCTACCAATAGTAGCAGGAACATCTGTGCTTGCTGCAAAAATATTACAATCACTACTAGACCATTTTGTATAGTCAATTATAGTTGGTATTTGAGTAAAACCATCTGTGGTTATGGCAATCATTGCTATAAACCCAATTATTAAAAGCGTATTTTTCTTCATTATTGTTTTATTTGAATATCGTTATTAGTTATTGTTTCTTCTTACAAGATGAATTTGAAAACCAATTTTAAATTCCATCCTATTATCAACAAAATATTTTGTATTTGAATACCCGTAATTAAAAATTCCCTCAAAAGCAACACTTGTATTTAAAAAAGCAACTCCACCAACAGTAGCATTATATGAACCATAATTATTACTATTTCCAGGATTTATGCTAACTAAGTACGAACCTCCTCCAAAAAAATTGAATGTTTTTTCTGTTGATAAAAAGTATTTTCTTAAAAATAGACCAAAATTATAAGAAGGAAAAGTACTTCCAGAGTTGTTGGGAAACGTTATATCACCCATTAAACCAATCGCAAATTTATCTACAATAAAATAACCAATATTGGGTGAAATATTAATGTTTGATGATTTTGAAATACCAAGCTCACTTTCAGTTTGATTTGAATGAAAGCTTCCATTCCCTCCTACCAACCAATACCCCTTATTAATTTGGCTATTAGCAGTAACATACAGAAATATAGCAATCAGTACGAGTGAAATTTTATTCTTGTTCATAGTTTCTTTTTTTCGAAAATAGGTTGTTTTATGTTGGCTATTCAATCTGTTTGGCGGGCTGCTATCACTTTCTATTTTCATTTGGTTGGTTAGGTTTTGTAATTCTGTTGTATAAATCAACTGATTTAGTAAGCTACTGATTTATTGCAGGTAAAGACGGGGGCATTAGAATTGCTGCACAACGGGAAATTTCCCCTTTTTAATACGGGAAATTTCCAGTAGGTAATGAATAAAATTTACTGTAGTTGTAGATTTTTTTTAAACTAATTTTTTAGTGGAGGGGTACTTACATCTATACCTGGTAAAAAAGATTTTTGTCTTGTACAACTATACAAATTTAAAAATCAATTTTTCTACTGCTGTTGGGTTTCTTAAACATACAAAATGGAGAAAAGTTGTTGTTGGTAGGCTTTGCCATACCAACAACGGCGGGAATGTGTTGCTCAAATATTAATTTGAATAACAACATTACTATAAAAAAAACCGTGCTTTCACACGGCTTTTTTCTTTTTGCGACAGGCTTACACCTGCGGTTGTTTTACCTCATTTTTCTTTGCAACTTCTTCTAAAAGTTTCAACCCCAGCAAACCACTGATTGGGCCGTTGCCGCCTTCGCCGCCACCGCTAATGAGTACATCGGGCATTATCTTTATGTGCTGTGCGCCGATGGATTCCATCACTTTCAACTGTGTAAAATTGTCGCCCCCCATGGCTTCTACCGAGAGTTTGTAAGACTCTGCATTGGACTTACCAATAGCCAGAATTTTTTCAGCTTCGGCATTACCTGTTAAAGAAATTTTTTCAGCATCAGCCTTAGCTAACAATTCTATTTGTTCTGCATTAGCTTTGGCCAAAACCCTTATACGTTCTGCATCGCCACTGGCTAAAAGTTTCAATCTGTCGGCTTCGGCAGTGGATTGTAACCGAACACTGTTTGCTTCACCTGTTGCTTTTTTTACAGAGGCATCAGCAATCCTTTCAGCAATCAATACGCCCTGATCAGCTTTTACAATCTCCTTTTGAATTTCTGCAATAGCGGTTTCTTTTTCCAGGCTTTGTCTTGTTTCCTGTGCCAGTTTTTCTGTTTCGTAAGTAATTTTTTGTTCCTCTGCCAACTTACGGTCAGTAAGGGTTTTCATAAGGCTTTCAGGAGGAACGATGTCACCAATTAAAGTATCAACACCAAATACATTGTATTGGTCAAGCACAAATCCAATATGCTCCCTGGCACTGCTTTGTCTTTCTTTACGGGTCCCTAAAAAGGCAATTACATCACTGTCTTGTGCACTGTTACGGAAATAGTTACCAATAGTAGGTTCCAATACCTGACTAACCAGGTTATTCATATTTCCAAAACGAGCAATAACCTTAGGCGCTTCAGTTGTTGGAATGTGTATGATTTGCGATACATCCAGATTAAAAGGGAAACCATCTTTACTTCTGACTGTAATGGTACAAAGATTTTTATCCAGTTGATGGCTTTCGCTTCTTGCATTTGCCCAGTTAAGGACCAGGTTGGTTGTTGGCACCAATTCTACTTTCATAATGAAAGGATTGATGGGATATTTTCCCGGTCCTAATGGCTCGGCCCAAACCCCTTTGCAACCCTTATTTACAATATTGCCATGCTTAAATTCTACGCCGCTGAGGTCCAGACCATCCTCACCAACATAGCTGATTACAACACCAACATAACCTATAGGTATCTCGGTCATTTTTACCATTTCAAGCCGTGCAAACCAAGGGTTTAAAAAATAGGTACCTGCAAGAATAACCTGCTCTTGCAATCCTTTGTATCCGCCATTGTTCATGAAAGCATCTACGTCCTGAAACTTGTTGTGGCCTTCTACTATTTTACCGGCTATCTGTCCTTCATTTAGCGGGTTACCTTCCTGTGTGGTTACAATGCCGACTGCATTATCAGGTATAGAACTCATCTCGCTCATTTCAACATTGAATAAATAGGTATTGATACGGTAAGACCCAGGGGTTATGATGGCCATTTGCCTGCCTTTTCTACCACCATTTTTAATAAAGGCAACTGCATCCTGAAAACTATCAGACTCAACCTTGCGGCCAAGTATAAAACCAGTTTCTAATTCCTGTCCATCTTTTGCAAGCACCAACCCAATCATCCCTGTTGGTATAATGGTAAAAGGTTGAAAAATAATTGCATACTGCCATGCCCATTTACCAAAGTAAACACCGGGAGGCAATGTTTGCGCCTGAAAGCCTGCTTCGCCATCGAGGGCTATGATGCGGCCCTCAGGCAGTTCCTGTTTGCCAAGCAGAACAAACTTTTTGGTAACGAGACCTATTTTGTCTTCGGGTACTATAACTACACCAAAGAATATCCTAAGGATAATTTTGTAAAGAAAAATTACGACTAATAGAATGCCTATGGCGAATGGCCATATTAATAAATCATGAGAATTCATGTTGTTAGCTTTTAAAATGTAAAAAATTTAAAAAGATAGGAGGGGGGTATCATCAAAAAGTAGTTAGCTAATGACGTACACCTCCAGTACGATACAGAATGTATCTGTCCGGAAAAAAAATTAGAGAAAATTAAGCCTTGGGAGGAGAAGTATTAAAGTTGGTCAAAATAAAATCTCCGAGAAAGAATATTATTTTTTTAGTACGGCGTAACATTTTTGTTTTGGTTCAGAATTGAATATATAAAGTTCATGAATATTTTATGATTATAAAGGGAAATAGTGATGAGCGGTAAATAAATCTAAAAATTAAGATTTGGTAAATTAGTAAGCATTATTATTCACAAAGGAAGTATTGATAGGTTTTTTGAAAATGAATCAGTTTTTTTTTATGTTGACTTAACAAACAACAAATTTGAATAGATTGCATTATAATAATTTTATAAAGTAATAATTTTATTAATATTTTTTGAGATTAACTAGTAATAATTTTATTAATATTTTTTGAGATTAACTAATTAGTTATAAACACTTTGTAGTATTTTTACCAGCTAAACCTTTATAGTGAGTATATCAAGTGTGCAAAAGAACATAGTATTTTATGTTGATGATGATATAGATGATGTACAATTAGTCGATGAAGCCTTTTCTAAATATTCTGCCAATATTGAATTAAAGACTGCTTCAGATGGTATTGAAGCCATTTCTTCTTTAAAAGTTATGTTGGATGGTGGAATTCAACCCTGTTTGATTATTTTAGATATAAATATGCCTCGTTTAGATGGACGTGAAACTTTAGTAAGAATTAAACAGATACAAGGTTTAAAAAATGTACCTGTAGTTTTATTTTCTACTTCCTCACAACCGGCAGATGAAATATTTGCAAATAAGTATAATGCTGGTTTTATAACTAAACCTACAGATTTTACTCAATTAGAGGCTATTATCAACGGATTTATTAATCATTGCACCAATGACATTAGAGAAATGACCAACAAACAAAAGATTTGATTTTTATCCATTCTATTAAATGTCCTTAATTAATATAATACTTATACCAATATTTCCTTTGATTTTAGAACCAAATGATTTGCTGCCATGCATTTTTTTACCATCAGCAGATAATATTGTTTGTATCAATATTTCACCAAACCTTTCATTTTGATAAGACATTTTTACGGTACTATCTTTCTGCCAAACTTTTCCGGTCACCTCAATCTTTCCATTGTTCCATAATTGTACAATAAAGCCAAGAGGTTCGTTTTCTATTTTGTAATAATATTTCGCCGCAGAGTTTTCTGGTTTCCAGATGCCTGTAATATCGTTTTTATCTATTGAGGCCAGGTGTTGTTTTAGTGGAATTAGACCTGGTTTTGCAATAACATATTTTGTTTGTGTAGGCTTATTTATTGTTAGGCTTTCTGTGTCTTTAGGTTTTAAGATATTTTGAAGCAGTAAATATATACCAATGGAAATGGCAACCAATACGACTAAAGTCCATTTGTTAAAAAAAATATTTGCACTTCTTTTATATCCTTCATCTTCCTCAAATGGAATACCCTTATTTCTTAAAAAAATTGCCAGATCTTTCACATCATTATCCCATGTTCTATAATAAACATCTTTTGCCTGTTTGTTATAGAAAGTTGAAAGAACTGCAGGCAGATCGCTTTTGTCAGGCATTTTAGCACCATCAATCAATACCGGAATAACAAGTTTTCCTTGCTTCAATGCAGTTGCAATTTCAATTCTGATCCAATTTGTTTCAGACATTAATGTAATCGTGCCATCAAGTAATGGTTGCATCCATTTCTTTCCTATTATCACTAATTGCACTTCACATTGCTTTACACTATTCCTAATAACTTTTGTAAAATCTTCTCCATAAGGTATTGTTTCTGTGTCTATAAAGATTCTTTCGCTGCTAATAAATTGTTTTAAGGAACTAACTAATCTTGATGTATCACCGGCGCTATCCTCTCTTCTATAGCTGATAAATATATTTTTACCATCGGCATGTGCCATATTATAAAACTGTTGATTTAGTATTAAATATTCATTATCGTAAACAAATAAAAATTGATTGCTAAGTTCAGACTTTTATATCATTTTACAGAAAGCTTATAATACCATAATTATAAAAATACAAACTTATAAATCAATTCTATATCAATCTAATAGAAACCCATTTTCATTTTAATCTTAGCACTATACGGTAGGCATCTATCATCCCTGAATGAAAACCCTCTGCGCTACCCCAAAGATAAAGTTGAAAAATCCGGTACAACTGCTGTCCCCATTTTTGTTCTATATACTCTCTGTTTTGGTCAAGCCTTTCAGCCCATATTTTAGTGGTTAGGTAATAATTATGCCGGTCGTCCCATACGCCACATAACTGAAAAGGACTTTTTGCAACTTCAGCTAAAAATTCATGAAGGCATAGTAGAGAAGCATTACCTTCAAAAACATACTTAGACATAAACGATCCATGACCATTTTTAACACGGTCAGCACTTGCATCTATATACAAATAACCACCCGGCTTAAGTATGGAAGCATAATGTTTTAAAGATGCTTTATAATTAGGTAAATGTTCTGTAACACCGCAATTTACAATAGCGTCGTATTTTATAGAAGGCTTATGTTCCATAAAGTGCTCAAGGAGTACCGTACCAGGAATTTTTTCCTTCTCAATAAGATGCTTTACGAAATCTTTTGATCGTTTAGAAATAGTAATTGATGTTACATTCATTCCTTTTTTTCCGGCATACTCAACAAATGACCCCCAACCGCTACCAATATCAAGAATTCTATTACCAGGCAGGGCTTTTACAGCATCAAGTACAAAATCAAACTTATTGGTTTGGGCATCCTCAAGTGATTCATCATCATTTTTAAAAACAGCCTGCGAATAAGTACGGTATTGTTTATCCAAAAACAAAAGAAAAAATTCTTCCTCAATATCATAATGATTTGCAATCCACTTTTTATCGCTTTTTACCTGACCAAAAAATATTGGTCTTATAAAACGCCAAATAAATCCTACACCCATATTATCGCTAAACATTTCCCTCAAGGATAGTACTTGCATTATATCTCCCTCAATATCCAAATGCCCTGCAAGAAATGCCTTTGTAATAATTTGCTGATTCAGTGTACTAAGTGCAGCAATAGCCTGCTCATTATTTAATTGCAAAGTAAATGCAGGTTTTCCCTCCCCAAAAATTTTACCAACACCATCAAATGATTTTAAAACAAACGAAATACTTCCATCATCAGCATTCAAACCTTTGTATTGCCTTGCAATAAGATCTACAAGTAGTTTGAATTTAGTATTCATGAGATAGTCTTAATGCTTTAACGGCAATAAACAATAAACTAAAGTTACAAAATAATAATGAGGTTTAATCGACCAATGATTCTGCCTAATTAACAGGAAAGCCTTATTCAATATGACTTTCAGACATGTTTAAATGAAAGTATCTGCCATTTTATCTCAATTAAAAGGGTGGATTTTATTTTGATAACTGTATAGAGTCATCAGTAAAATAAACTACCTTTTGAAAACTTCTGATTCATTACTAAAAATATAAAATTTATATGAACTTAAACAACTACACCATAAAATCACAGGAGATTATTCAGGCAGCTCAACAAGTTGCATTTAATAATGGCAATTCTAATATAGAGACTAATCACTTGCTCAAAGCAATGTTAGATGATGAAGAAAGCCCGATAGATTTTTTGCTTAAAAAGAACAATATCAATGTTACATTTTTAAAACAAAAACTGGAGGAAAGCATTGCCCGTTTGCCTAAAGTTTCAGGAACAGATCCTGCACAAAGTGTAAGCAGAGAAATGAATAATGCGCTACTAAGAGCAAATGGTTTATTGAAGCAATTTAAAGACGAATTTATAAGTGTTGAACATCTCCTGCTGTCTTTGGTTGGTGGCAGCGATGATGTAAGCCGTATTTTAAAAGATGCAGGACTTACAGAGAAAGGATTGAAGGCAGCAATTATTGAGCTAAGAAAAGGTGCCACAATAAATTCGCAAACATCATCTCAGCAATATAATGCTTTGCAAAAATATGGACGTAACCTAAATGACATGGCTCGTGAAGGTAAATTAGACCCTGTGATTGGCCGAGATGAAGAAATAAGAAGAACACTTCATATTCTTAGCCGCAGGAGTAAAAATAACCCAATACTAGTAGGAGAACCGGGCGTAGGTAAAACGGCAATTGCCGAAGGCTTGGCTCATAGAATTGTAAACGGCGATGTACCCGAAAACCTGCGAAGCAAAATTATTTATACCTTAGATATGGGTCAACTAATTGCAGGTGCTAAGTATAAAGGCGAGTTTGAAGAAAGGCTAAAGAGTGTGATCAAAGAAGTAGCCGAAAGCGATGGAGAAATAATACTTTTTATAGACGAAATACATACCCTGGTAGGAGCGGGTGGAGGAGAAGGTGCAATGGATGCAGCCAATATATTAAAACCGGCATTGGCAAGAGGAGAGTTGAGGGCTATTGGAGCAACAACTTTAAGTGAGTATCAAAAATATTTTGAAAAAGATAAAGCATTAGAAAGAAGGTTTCAGAAAGTTATGATTAATGAACCAAGTGTAGAAGATGCTATATCTATTTTACGTGGTTTAAAAGATCGTTATGAAACTCACCACCATGTACGCATTAAAGATGAAGCAATTATAGCAGCAGTAGAACTTTCAACAAGGTACATATCAGATCGCTTTTTGCCCGATAAAGCAATAGATCTAATAGATGAAAGCGCTGCCAAACTTCGTTTGGAAATGAATAGTATGCCCGAGGAATTGGATGAACTTGAAAGAAAAATTCGTCAATTAGAAATAGAAAGGGAAGCTATAAAAAGAGAAAATGATGAGGAAAAACTTAAACAACTTTCTCTAGATATAAGCACGCTGGCAATGCAAAGAGATACGCTGAAAGCCAAATGGCAGCAGGAAAAAGAAGTGGTAGAAAAAATACAAAACGCCAAAGCTCAAATAGAGAACCTTAAGCTACAGGCTGAACAGGCTGAACGAAATGGGGAGTATGGAAAGGTAGCTGAAATAAGATATGGGAAGGTACAGGAGCAGGAATTGATAATTGATGAATATGCTACTAAACTTGATGAAATAAGCGAAAACAAAAGATTGCTGAAAGAAGAAGTAGATGCAGACGATATAGCAGAAAATGTAGCACGGGCTACGGGAATACCGGTTAGCAAAATGCTGCAAAGTGAAAGAGATAAACTACTTCACCTTGAAGATGAATTGCACAAAAGGGTAGTAGGTCAGGAGGAAGCAATAGAAGCAGTATCTGATGCTATACGCAGAAGCAGGGCCGGTCTTCAGGATCCCAAAAAACCTATAGGTTCATTTATTTTTCTGGGTACAACAGGTGTTGGAAAAACAGAATTAGCAAAAGCACTGGCGGATTACTTGTTTGATGACGAAGGAATGATGACTCGAATAGACATGAGCGAATATCAGGAAAAGCATAGCGTTAGCCGTTTGGTTGGAGCACCTCCGGGATATGTTGGGTATGATGAAGGCGGTCAATTGACTGAAGCGGTAAGACGCAAACCCTACAGTGTTGTTTTACTCGATGAAATAGAAAAAGCACATCCTGATGTGTACAATGTGCTGCTACAAGTTTTAGATGACGGCCGTTTAACTGACAATAAGGGGCGGGTGGTAAATTTTAAAAATACCATAATCATTATGACGAGTAATATGGGTAGTCATATTATTCAGGAAGCATTTGAAAATGTAGATGAAAAGAATATAGATGAAGTGGTGGATAAAACTAAGGACGATGTTATGGTTTTACTCAAACAAACTATAAGGCCTGAATTTTTAAATAGAATAGATGAGGTTATCATGTTTCAACCATTGATGCGCAAAGAGATAAAAGGAATAATCAAGATTCAGTTGGAAAATCTAAAGAAACTAGTAGAGCAAAACAGTGGAATCAAACTTCAATTCAGCGATTATGCTTTAGATTATTTGGCAGAACATGGCTACAATCCGCAGTTTGGAGCAAGACCGCTTAAAAGGTTAGTACAAAAGGAAGTTGTTAACCAATTGAGCAAAAAAATCCTAGCCGGTGATTTAAATAAAAATAATCCCGTTTTAGTTGATGTTTTTGACGGAGTGGTTGTATTTAGAAACGAGGCAGAGGAGTTGATTACTAAGTAATTTTTTGGTAAGCTATTATAAAAGTCTCTTTTGATTTAATTATAAATATTATATCTAAGCCAATAAGGGTTAACAAACCTTATTGGCTTTTCCCTTTTCAATATCGTAACTTTACTGTAAATAGATTTTGAGTTATCCCTTTTTAATCAACTTCGGAGCATTTAATATTTTATCTATAGGCAGATAAAAGCTAGCCTCACTATTTTTTAAAAAAAATAAATTAATATGGCAACTACAGTAAAAGATTTTATACAAACTGATGAGGTATTTGTGGGAGCCGAAAATGCACCCATCACTTTAGTATGTTTCATTGATTACGAAAGCCCTGCATGTGCACAACTCAATGATATTTTAAATAAGTTGTTGGTGACCTATCCTGAAAAAATACGCATTAACATCAGACATTTTCCGCTTGCTAATAAACATCAAAAGTCAATGAAAGCAGCAGAGGCAATAGTTGCAGCTATGCAGGAAGATATGATTTGGCCCATGAATAACATTCTATTTCAAAATCAGAAAAAACTTGGAATAATAAGCCTGAAGCAGCATGCAAAGGAAATAGGCTGCATTAATAAACGGTTTCTTGAACAGGTTATTAATGGAACATATGCATGGCAGGTTCGTGAAGATCTTATGGAAGGACTAAGCCGAGGTATAAAAGATGTTCCGGCTATATATTTTAATGAAATACTCTTTAATAAACCCCTAACTATAGAAACATTAAGCCAGAAGATTGAAGCGTTATCCTGATTTTCTATAATAATTAGTGTCAAACAAAATTATACAACTCACTTTTTTATTAAGGGTTTATGATAAATATCCATTGATATTTTTTTAACAAGCCAACTTTCTTTTAAAGGTATCATCCATTTTGTTTCTAATTCTTTTTTGTTATTTACTAGGTTATTGAAATAAATGGTATCTCCGTTTATAAAATCATTTTCATAGGCATAGCTTAATTGACTAAGTGGAATCAATTGCACTTTCTCTTTTTGTACAAATGCTAGATTTTGTCTGTTAAACATATCTACCTTAAATTTTTCCTCTATCAATTTTATTAATCTTACGCTACTATCTGTGCTACATCCACTAACACCTGCCCGTGATTCATCGGCCATAATAATAATGAACTGACCAAAAAACATATTGGCATAACCTTTTACAACCTCACCGTGTGTTTTCCAGTTGTTGATAAAATCCTCCATCATTTCTTCTATAGTCAATGCTTCACTCATCATAAAGAATCTGTTTGATTGGTAAATCCATACCCGTGAAGACTTATCAAAATCTGTAGGTAATAAGTGTTTATATTCAAAATTCATTTCTATTATTTTCTGTTTATATAATTTCTCTATAATAAGGTTGGTGTAGTTTATTTTTGTAAACTCATTGCTACAATTTCCGCAATATCCATTACTGATACTTCATTTTCTTTTTCTTTGTTCTTAACCCCATCTGATAGCATTGTATTGCAAAAAGGACATGCGGCGGCAATAATAGTAGCACCTGTTTCAATTGCCTCTGTACTTCTCTCTACATTTACATAACGGTTTCCTTTTTCTTCCTCCTTAAACATTTGTGCACCTCCTGCACCACAGCATAAACCGTTGCTTTTGCAGCGCTTCATTTCAACCAAATCAGCATCTAAGGCTTCTAAAACCTTACGTGGCGCTTCATATACATCATTTGAACGGCCTAAATAACAACTATCATGATAGGTGATCTTTTTCCCTTTAAAGCTTCCACCTTCGGTCATTTTTATTCTGCCTTCATTTATAAGTTCTTGTAACAATTGTGTGTGGTGTATGACTTCATAATTTCCCCCAAGTTCAGGATATTCATTTTTTAAAATGTTGAAGCAATGGGGACAGGCGGTAACTATTTTTTTTACTTCATATCCATTAAGTAACTGAATGTTGTTATAGGCCATCATTTGAAATAAAAACTCATTTCCTGCTCTTCGTGCAGGATCGCCGGTACAAGTTTCTTCCTTACCTAAAATAGCAAATTTGATACCTACATGGTGGAGTATTGTTGCAAATGATTTTGTTATTTTTTGTGCTCTTTGATCAAAGCTACCGGCACAACCTACCCAAAATAATATTTCGGGGGTTTCTCCATTTGCCATCATTTCAGCCATTGTGGGAACTTGCATTGTTTCTTTATTTTGCCCAAAAGTAGCGCAAAACAATATTTAATAAAAAGTTATGAAATGTTTTAATAAAAAAAGAAAAGGATTAGAACTATAAAATTTTATCTAATTAATGTAACGTTACCAAATCGCCTTTCATTTCGCTGAAGATCCTCATTAAAAAAGTTAAGGATAAAATAATAAGTTCCTGTAGGTAATGGGCTATTATTAAGTTTGCCGTCCCATAATGCCTTATAATCTTTTGAGTTAAAAACCTGCTGTCCATATCTGTTAAAAAATGCAAGTTGATAATTGCGTGGAAAACATTTAATATATGGGTGGTACAGGTCATTTACCCCATCTCCATTTGGAGAAAATGCAGTAGGCATTGTAATATCGCAATCGCAGTTTTTTTGATTAAAGATAATTGTATCCCGATAAATGCAACCGTTATAAGTAGCTTCTACCCAATACAAACCTTTGTTGGTTGCTGTTAAGAAGGAATCTTTTGTTCCTGTATTCCACTTATAACTAGCCCCGGAATATGAAACCTGCAATGGCAAGTCATATCCTTTACAAAGTGTAGTGTCTATACCAAGATTAATTATAGGAAGTGGTTTTACAATTGCTTTCATTGATGAATTTCGAAAGCATCCTTTAAGTGCTGCAACTATAGAATAAGATTTACCACTTTCAATATAATTGAAGTTACCAACCTGACCATTTTGCCAGGTTACAATACTATTAGTTGGAGGATAGACCGTTAGATTATAACCAGTTTTATCGCAGATAGATGTATCCCCTGGCAGGCTAAATGAGTTTATTGGATTATCAAAAACTACGATTGAATCCCTTACACCACATCCTCCTGTATTTGTTCCCTGTATCCAATATGTACCAGGACCGGGGATAGTTATAGAGGTAGTGGAATCCCCTGTATTCCATCTCCATTCTACAATTCCTGTAAGTGATTCTGGTGCAAGAACATTTGGTTTACTTGCACAAAATATAGTATCATTTCCCAGGTTAATTTTGAAAGGTAATTTTAAAAATACCTCTAAGGTGTCAGCATTAACACAACCATTTGTGTCAATTGTTTTAACCCAATAAATATCAGGATCAGTAACTATAATACTATCTGTATTATTTGCAGAAGTGCTCCAATTGTAAATTTGTGCAGGTTGTGAGTTAGCAACATATAGCAAGGTTGAATCACCAACACATATTGTTTTATCGCTTCCAAGTCTTGGCTTTAGGGGTAACCTGTTGTTTACAACTTTTACTACTGTATCATAAATGCATCCAAACCCATCAGTAACTCTAAATTTATATGCAAAAGTTCCGGGTAGTGCAGGCGAAACAGTAGCTACTGCATTTGCAACATTAATAAGTCCGGTAGCAGGCAACCAATCTTGTGTTATAATAGGTACCGAGTATTGTACAGAATTGGGAATAATGGACTGGTCAAACTCAATTTTCCAATTAAACAGAAAACCATTATCATAGGCCTGCTTGTCACACACTTCTAATACCCAACTTCCGTTAAGGGGTGTACCTAATAGGGCAGATAAGTTTTGCTCTGCAGTATAACTGCCTGCAGGTAAATAATAATGATTAAGCGCATACTGACCAGCATTATCAGTGAATGTATTGGTATAAGTACTTGATTCATTCCACATGGTTCCGTATTGCGGAGTACTATTAAATACATATTCATACCCCTTACCAATGATGTTGGTAAGTAGGGGGTTACTGCCTCCACCGTTTAATGATTCATCAACTGGCTCGCCCAAAAAAGTGCCATCACCTGCAGTACCACCCACCGTTCCTTTTAGTACAGCTCTAACCCCGTTAGGTGCAGTAATGGCTATACTTATATCGCCCAGATAGGAGTGCTCCATTGTCATAAATATCCCCTTTAGGTCATTTATGTTGTTGAGTGTTTGTCCATTTAGAAATTGATCAACCAAAATAGTACTTGTAAAACATTTTGGTGGCTCGTCAGGCAAAAAAACAGAATCGCCTGATACAGGCAAGGATAGAAATGAACCTACCGGCACATCTAAATAACCCGGCACACCCGACGATGATCGGGGTTGTAAAATTAAAGTATCATAAAGGCAAATACTTCTTGGTACATCCATATTAAAATGGGGTCTTATACTTGTTCTTACCGGTATTTTAAAGGGGGCAACAGAAGTACAACCATTACTATCTGTAACAGATACTCTTGCATAATATCCACCACTTATTTTATAGGAATGTTTTAATGATTTTAGATTATAACCTATACTGTCTCTACCATCTCCAAAATACCAATGAAACAATGTGGTGCTATCATTTTGCTGATAATTTAAGTTATTGTCAGGATAAAATGTTTGGATTCCTAATTTTACAGAGTCACCAAAACAAATATTGGCATTGCCAAATGTGTCTTGCAGTGGAAGCGAAAGTGTACTACCAAGTATTCTTTGAGTACAAGGAAATATACACCTTATTTGCCCAACCCATCCCATAGACTCAATACTGCTATTACTTACAAATCTTAATGTAATACAACCTGATAAATTAGTTGCAGAAGGTGTTATGTATTGTAAACTATTACTTACACCTGTAAATATTTCGTTTATCATAGACCCTGTACTCGTTCCATCATAAATAAATAATGAATCACCACTTGAAATATTGATGGTTGAAAAAACAATTTGAATGACCTTACCAGGGCTTCCTGAACAAAATGTTACCGTATAATCCTCATTTGAACCATAATTTCCCGCAGGATTTGAGTCGAAAAAATTGCCGGTGCAAGTTGTAATACTTGAGCCATTTATAAACCCATTATTTAAAGAATAATTTTGTGCAATTGTAATATTTAAGCATCCTGACAGGAGAAAAAATATAATATTTATTACATGCTTACAAGACATACGGCTTATAAAAATACGCCTATTCGTAATTCATTTTAATTAAAATTTAATGTTCTTAATTTCTGGTGGATAAGTATTTGAAGTAAGTCATGAAGAAAAGTTTTTATCACTTAATTCGTAATGTTATTTATTATATCCAATTGATTTCTTCAATAATGAAGAATTCTATTACAGCGCTTATGTGATTGATTATTCAAAGTCCTATAAAATTCATAATGTTACTAATTCAACCAGGCTTACAGACTTTATCCACTCAATAAGTGTAAGCATTTGGGCTTTGCTATCTTTATCCACATCCAACACTTTTGGGATTTTCTTAAGAGCAAGTTTAATCACTTTTATCCTCAAATCAGTATCAACATTATGTACTATATACTCAAAAGATCTTTTTATACATCGTTATTGGTAATAACACTTCAATACTCATCACTTTCCCAAACTACACAGTATAATTCTGATCCGGATGCAGAATTTAAATTGGCCAAAGAATTTTACCTTAAAGAGCAATATAGTCTTGCTTATCCTATATTTAAAAACTTAGCAAATAATGTTACAGATAAAAGCCGTCTGCCCCTTAGCATACAGTTAGAAGCCAAATATTATAATATAGTTAGTGGCCTTAAGTTAGATGAGAATACAGCAGAAGTGCAGGCAAAAGAGTTTATTGAGTCAGAATATAATGCACCTAGAGTACAAATGTTAAGCTATCAGCTTGGTGAATATTATTTCAGACATGAAAACTTTGAACAAGCAAATATCCATTATGAAAAATCTGGGATTGACAATCTTAGTAATCGAGAAATTGCCGAAATGAAGTTTCATCAGGCTTATGGCTACTTTACTTTAAAGCAATTTGATAAAGCACGTCCGCTTTTCAATTCTATCCGGCAGATTCAAGGAGACCCAAATTATCTGGATGCCAATTATTACTTTGGCTTTATTTCCTTTTATGAAAAAGATTACTCACTTGCCCTGGAAGCATTTCGCAACGTTGAAAACGAACCGAATTATCAATCAATAGTGCCCTATTACATAGCAGAGATTCTTTATTTCAAGGGAGAAAAAGATAAAGCAATAAATTATGCTGAAAGTAAATTAAAAGCGGGGGGACAGTATTATGAACAACAAATGCGTCAACTGATTGGTCACTCTTACTTTGAGAAAAAAAACTATGCAAGTGCATTACCTTATCTTGAAGCTTATGTAAACAAAACCGATAAAGTACGACGTGAAGATTTATATGAACTCTCGTACACCTACTATGAAACAAAAAATCTGGAAAAAGCAATTGGAGGTTTCAAACAATTGGGTGGAAAAGAAGACTCTTTGGCACAAAACAGTATGTATCTGCTTGCAGATGCTTATTTGAAAACCGGTCAAAAAGGAAATGCCCGAAATGCTTTTTTATTTTGCGCTGCAAACACCAGCAATCTCTTACAAAAAGAGGTTTCTAAATTTAACTACGCAAAATTATCATTTGATATAGGTTATCAGGATATTGCTAGTGATGAGCTACAGAAATTCATACAATCCTATCCAAACTCTAAATATCTGCCTGAGGCAAAAGAGCTTTTAATAAATGTACTTGCCAATACCAACAATTATAAAGAAGCTTTAACCCTTTATGAAAGTTTGCAAGGTAAAAGCGAAAATGTAAAAAAAATCTATCCAAAAATACTTTATGGCAGAGCAGTTGAATATATTAATGAACAACTGGTAGATAAAGCAGACAGCCTTTTAAACGAAGTATTACAATCGCCTCACAATGCTTCACAATTACCTTACGTATATTTCTGGAAAGGAGAAATGGCATATCGCAAAGGTAATACTGACCTTGCAATAGATATGCTTAATAAATATCTAAAGACACCTCAAATTTCTGGTGAAGTCAGCATTGCGAATGCGAGTTATACCCTTGGTCACGCTTATTTACAAAAAGAAAATTACAAACTTGCACTACTCAATTTTGAAGAGGTTACCAAGAAAGTAACCCAACAATCCACAGTCATAGAACAGGACGCATATGTGAGAAGTGCAGACGCAAATTTTATGATTAGAAATTATAAACTAGCGCAGGATATGTATAATGTTGTTTATAGCAGTAAGCTATTTGCTGCTGATTATGCGCTTTACCAAAAAGCACTAATTTCCGGGGCGGCTAATCGTACATCTGAAAAAATATCACAATTACAATTAATTGAACAACAGTTTCCCACCTCAACATTAATTGCAGATGCTAACCTTGAATTAGCTAATACTTATCTGGCTGATGAAGATTATAAAAATGCAATAATACCTCTAAATAAAATTGTAAGAACAAAAAATGCAACTTCCTTATATCCACAGGCTTATTTAAGGTTAGGCATTTCATATTTTAACCTGGATAACAATGTAGATGCTCTATCAAATTTTAAAACATTAATTTCAACTTATCCTAATTCTTCCGAAAGCAATGCATCTATTGAGTATGTAAGAAACATATTTATTGAGCAGCAAAAACCATCTGAATTTGTTTCATTTATGAAACAGAATGGAAAGGAGATAAGTTATACTGAAGAGGATTCATTAACCTATACTTCAGCCAATTTACGATTGCAAAACAATGATATTGCAAATGCATTAACAGGTTTCAGAAGTTATCTTTCTAAATTTCCCGAAGGTTATTATTCACTTGATGCCAACTATGTGGTTGCAGAAATTTATAATAGCAAAAAGGAATTTTCAAATGCTTTGATTGGCTACACATATATTGCAGCAAAGGCTCCAAATAAATTTGCAGAAAAGAGTGTTTTACAATCTGCAAGAATCAATTTTTTTGAGTTGAAAAATTATACAGAAGCTGAAAAATATTACGTACAGCTTAAGGGCATAGCCACACAAGCAAATACTAGATTAGAAGCAATGAGAGGATTGCTTAGAACGCAATACAGACTAAACAAATGGAGCGACGCTACATCTAATGCACAAGAACTATTATTGCAGAAGGGGATAGCAACTGATGATAAAATGATGGCGAATATGGTTATAGCAAAAAGCTATCAGCTTAATAATGATAATGAATCAGCATTATCAAATTATAAATTAGTTATCAGTTTTGGTAAAAGTGAGTTTGGTGCCGAAGCCCGTTATCAATTAGCCAATATATTACTACAGCAAAATAAAATAACTGATGCAGAAAAGGCAGCATTTGAAGTAATTGAAAAAGCAGGATCTTATGAGTATTGGACTACTAAAGCATATATATTATTGGGTGATGTTTATTGGAAGCAAAAAGATTACTTCAATGCAGAAGCGACACTTAAAAGCGTTGCTGAAAATGCCACAGTTACAGAGCTAAAACTAGAAGCTCAAACTAAATTAGATGCAGTAATTGCTGATAAAAATATGAATAGCAAGGTGTCTCAATAAATTATTAAACAATAATTTTTGGTATCATAAAATCAACATCTTTAAACTAAAAAGAAAAATAAGACTAATCGTTAATTGTGTTTAAAATATTAGAATTATGAAACGAATCTTTGTCCTTTTAACCATACTATTGATTGCAAACTCATTGTTTTCACAAAAAAGAAACAATGAGGATACAACCAAAAAAACTGTGGTAATTACATCTGCATATAAGCCTACACTAAAACCTGCTTCAAAAATAAACTTTGCGGCATCTGTACCTTTAGCCGACACCTCTAAACCAAATACACTATTATATAACATTCCTGCTCAAAACTTGTTTTTTAGTTATCAGCCTGTTTCATTAAAGCCTTTGGCATTAAGTGTTGAACCAACTGTGCCCTGGTTAAATAGAAATTATGTAAAAGCAGGTTATGGAAACTACAGCTCACCATATCTTGAAACAGGTTTGTCTTATGGTGATGGCAAAACGTCTTTAATAAATTTTTTTGGAAAACATTTATCACAAAAGGGTAGTATACCATTTCAACAATTTGGTCATACCTCTTTTAATATATTAGGACTGTATAGTACTAACACCAATTTAGAATGGAAAAGTAAAATTGGGTTTGATAATAGAACGCAATATTTCTATGGTTTTCAACCGGATACTTTAAAGTTTGAAAAAGATAGTTTAAGGCAGAAATTCAATACTATCGGTGGAATGGTTGGGGTAAGAAACAAAGAAGTAAACGATTTTGGAATAAGTTATGACCCAACTCTTACAATTAATTTATTTTCTGATAACCACAAAGGCAGGGAAACTGGATTTATACTGAATGCACCTATAACAAAGGTTATCACATCCGGAGTTAATGTGAACATAGGACTGAATGCAAACCTTACAACATTAAAAAAATCATCTGAACAAAAAATAAAAAACAACCTTTATTACCTAACCCCAACCTTATCACTTAAAAAAAGAAATTTTGAACTTAATGTTGGAATTATTCCTTCCTGGGATAATGGAGCTACACATTTGTTGCCCAATTTTTCAGCTGTTGTAAAGGTTAGGGATGAAAAGTTTGTACTTATTGCAGGTTGGATAGGCTATTATCAAAAAAACACTTACCAATCTCTATCATTATTTAATCCCTGGATAAAGCAGCCCGATACTTTATATAATTCACGAAATATTGAGCAATATGCAGGCTTCAAAGGTTCTGCCGGAAGCCATTTTACATATAATGCCCGTTTATCTTTAATTAAAACAAATAACCCCATTTTTTTTGTAAATGATTCATTAGACGGTAAAACATTTTTACCAGCTTATGAGTCCTCAATGAAAACACTTCGTATAAGTGGTGAAGTAGGATATACTGCACAGGAGAAATTTAGTTTGCTTGCCGGTGCTGTGATAAATAACTTTTCTGGCTTAGTGCTTAATAAAAACACATGGGGTCTTCTCCCCCTTGAAATTACAGGTTCTTTGCGTTGGCAGGTTTTAAAAGATTTGCAATTTAAATCGGACTTATTTATTTGGAATGGTGCGTTGTATAAATCCAAAACAATAGATAAAGAAAGATCAGGGGGAGCATTTGATTTGAATATTGGAGCAGAATTTTTAATTATGCCTAAATTCAGTGTTTGGATGCAATTCAACAATATTTTGAACAATAAGTATGAAAGATGGCACCAATATCAGGTGTTAGGCTTAAATGTATTAGGAGGTATTGTATATTCGTTCTAACAAATTAAAATTCATGTTTGAGGCATATTATCAATATCTCTTTATTTTTAAAAAATTGGCATTCCCCGGATTTGGAACATTTTTTATTAACCGCATCCCCGCACAATTGAACTTTGCATCAAAATGCTTTACAGCTCCACAATGGCAGATTACCTTTAATAAAGGAGACGTATCAACAGATAGCAACTTTTATTTAAGTTTAAGTAGCATGTTGGGAATTTCAGAAAAGGAAGCCCATGAAAAAGTCAAAAATTTTTCTACTGATCTGAAAAGAGAATTTACTGTTTACAAAAAAATAACCCTACCAAAAATTGGTTCATTAATTGAAAACAGTCAAGGTGAATTTCAATTAATAACCGACTATAAATTTTACAACTATTTTGTAGATATTAAAGCCGAAAGAGTAATTAGGGAAAATGGTGAAAAATCCTTTACTGAAGACACTGTATATAATTCTAACACTGAAACTGTTAAGCATGATGAGTCAGAATTAGAAAATGGTGTAAGTAAAACTGAATGGTGGATAGATGCAATCATCCTTGCAATTTTAGCAATAGCCGCTATTGCTTATTATTATTTTCAAAATGGTACTTTGCAATAAAATTACTATTTCTTCTTTTATTTTAATAAATACAAAAAATAGGATTTGTGGTAACTTTCAAAAAGCCTAATCAACCTTAGATCAGTTAATACACTTTTATATTGGCAGGTAATTACCAGGCATAAATGAAACCTTATAAGTAATAATTTATTGTTTATTTTAAAATATACACCCTTGTCTGAACATTTTGAATGTTGAATAAATTCTACCAGCAAATTTGATTTTCTATTGCCGCCACTAGTAATAATAAATACAGCCGTATTTTTGCTCAAAACTATTTAAGAAGATTTTAAAACAACAATGCCACGCATTTTGCGTGGCATTGTTGTTTTTTACTTAATTATTATTTAATTATTGAACAATTACCTTTTCAGTATAACTGTTATTTTCATCTCTTACTGTCAACAGATACATTCCTTTGTTTAGGTTAGCACTTGATGTAACCCTTATTTTACCAGAACCAGTATTACTTACACTGATAGGGAAGGAGCGTCCTTCACCATTCATTAACGTTACAGAAGTTGTTCCCTTTGTATTCACCCTAACTTCCATTGTATTTCCAGAAAGCGGGTTAGGATAAACCTTCATTGTTTCTGATAAAGTATTACTAGTAGACGTTCTGCAAGTAACATCAATTAAAACAGAAGCAACGTTTGTATAAACTGTAGATGCACATCTACTACTGTTAACTCTTAAACGATAATATGCATTTGCAGTAACAGGACCCGGCTGATATACATTAGTAGTTGCACCAATTATATTTGTCCAGGTACCTCCTGCAGTAGTTGATCTCTGCCACTGATAGGTTACCGTACCGTCAGTATAATGACAGTTAGCTAACAATTTAATAGCTGATGGCAAAGCATTAGCACATACACTTTGAGTTGTGGTACCAATTGTACCGGCTTCAATAGGTGGATATACATAAATATCAACCTGATTGCTATAACCTGAATTACCACAATCATTGTAAGCTCTTCTGCGATAGCTAGAGAAAGTAGTAATAGCTCCAGGTGTATAAGAAGCCATTGTAGCACCGGGTATTGATTGCCATGTACCACCTTGAAGTATTTCCCATTGGTAGCTGATGTTTGTATTACCTGCGCAAGCATTTAATACACTCTTAATAACACCGGGAGCAGTTCCTGAACAAGTAATGAACGGACCATCAACTAAACCGGCAAGAAAGTTTGTAACTACCGAAATATCAATGCTCACTTCATTTGAATTTGCACTACGTGTTATAGATCCACATGTTTCTGATGCAATTCTTCTAAAGTAAGTTTTTTGAGTAATTGCACCAGGTTGGTATGTTGTACCGGTTGCACCAGGTATATTGGTATAAGTACCGCCAACAGTCTTCATTTGCCATTGGTAAGTTATAGTACCACCTCCACTTGCAGGAGCAGTTTCATTTATTATACCAGGCACTATGCCTGAACAAACTGAAATTGAAGTAGTAGTTATAGTTCCGGGAATTAAAGGAGCAGATACATAGTTAATAGTAAAAGGCTCACTGTAAGCTGATTCGCCCCAAATATCAGTAATCAGTCTTCTAAATTGCGTAGTCTGTATTAAAATGGGAGGTTGGTATGATTCATTGGTTTCTCCAGGTAGTATAGTCCATGCACCAGAGATACCAGGTCTTGTTTCCCACTGATAAGTGAATGGAGGTGTACCGTACATAGGAGGATTAGGACCAGTGGTTATTAGAGAAGGTGTACTGTTTTTAAATTGACAATTAGATCCTGCAAGATCGCCACCTGTAATAGGAGGAAAAGCATTATAAAATACTTCAACACCATAAGTGTACTTGGTAGCAAGACAACCATTGTCCATTGTAGCTCTTCTGAAATAGGTAGTTTGAGTTTCAACTGGAGGTTGATAACCCAATGTTGTTACTGAAGGAATTACCGTCCATGGTCCCATTGCAATGTTTGTTGCAGTTTCCCATGATATGGTAAATGATCCTGTACCGCCTGATGGCGCATCCGTATTTACAATTGGCAATGGAGTCTGGCCTGCTCTCACCATTTGAGAAGTAGGAGAAATATCACCTGCATCAATAGCGGGTCTGATGTCGATCTCTATTTCATTAGAATAAGCATATCTGAAAGCTGAACCACATTTGTCAACTGCAACTCTTCTAAATGTTGTTTTTTCTGTAATTGGTTCAGGATAGATAGCTTCACGAATCTGACCAACAATATCAGTCCAAACACCACCTGTACTGATATTTTTAAACTGCCATTGGTAGCTTAGTCCCACAAAACCAGAAGGAGAACCCGTACTTTTAATTTGAGCAGGAGAAGAACCCAGACAAGCAACATTAGCCATTGCCTTAATAGATCCACCAGTTAGCGGAGTAGTAATCTTGGTAATAACTTCTGAAGGTGTATAAGCAACTGTACCTGCAGCATCTGTAACCTTTTTTCTAAACCATGTTGTTTCAGATAGAATACCGGGTTGCAGACTTACACCTGTAGCACCTGCAATAGGAGTGAAGTTTACATTATTAAGACTTGATTCCCATTGTACAGCATAAGGTGGTACACCACCTCTTGGGGCATTAAAAGTTAAAATAATAGAGGCCGGATTTCCAGGGAAAAAACACTGGTAAGGTATAGCAAGATTACCTGCGTTTAATATGGCATCACTTACAAATACTACTGACAGGCCAGAGTTAACACTATTGCGACATCTAGTATCTGTAACTACTCTTCTAAAATAAAAGGTTTCCTGTAATGGGCCGGGAGCATAATCTGCAGATGTTGCTCCTATAATATTTTTAAATGGACCCCTTTCCCAGAAAGCCGCCTGCCACTGATAGGTAAAAGCGCCACTACCACCACTAGCAGGTGTAGCAGAAGTAATAGGAGTAGGAGTTTGTGCACGTGTAACCGTTTGAGATGCAGGAGTTAATGTACCGGGAAGCAAATCTGCTACCAGATTAATATTAGCTACATTGGAATAAGCCTGATTGCCACAATTATCCTTTGCAATTCTGCGATAAGCTGTTGATTTAAATAATAATGGTACCAGATAATCTACATCAGATGCACCTGCAATAGTAACCCATCCGCCATTGTTTTCATTCATTTCCCATGAATAAGTAACAAAGCCAAGATCTGCACCGAATACCTGTGAACCTGTAATTTTTCCACCAGATTCACCGAAACAAAGCGGAACTGTAATAGCAGGTGTTATGGTGCCACCTGAAACAACAAGGGTAATAATAGAAGTAATACCAGATGTATCTATACAGGTTCCTGTAGATACAATAATTCTGTAGGCTCCTGAGGCATTTGCAGAATAATTACTTGCGGTTGCTCCTGCAATATTGGCAAATGCTCCGCCTGTATTTGCTTGCTTTTGCCATTGATAGCTATAACCTGACACAACAGGAGTTGCTGTGAGATTAACCGAAGCTCCGGTACAAAGATTCAATACCGAACCATTAGAAATTTTGGCTGTAAAGCCCGGACACTTTGACTGAACTTTTTGCGACCACGATTGATAACTGAACATCATGGTACACAAAAATGCAAGCATAATGCCCCATTTCTTGTGAGTAAACGCTGTTTTCATGTTTGGTTTTTTTGTAAATAAAAAAAATAGTGATTTAGATAAACTGATGCCTGCATCAGCAATTGCATAAAAGATGGTGATCTTTTAGGTGGTTCTACGAAAGAAGATTGGATTTTTACAAAAGAACTATGCAGTAATATTTATTACAAACAAAAAATTCTTATGCAAGATATTATAAGATGCATTATAGGTGGAGATAGATGCTTAGAAAAAAATTAAATTTATTTAATCACCTTGCTGTTTTCAGGTATCCAACAGACTGCCTTTTTACCGAACCATTTATACCTGTTTTGGGCAATAATTGAATAAAAAAAGTCTCGGATAAACCGGGGAATTATAATAAAAAAATAGAGCAACTGCATACCATTGCCCAATAGTTTGGAAACCATTAAAGCAGCAGTACTCTTGTAATACAATTTGTTATTGTAATAAAGTAAAAATGAGTTAAAATTGGTGACTGATAGATTATTTTGGGATAGCAATTGCTTTCCATATTCCGATTGTAAAGATGCAAATTGAAATACATTTTCCTTATCTCTTTTTATAACAAACTGCACCACGTTGCTACACAAATTACACATGCCGTCAAAAAGTATTACAGGATGAGTATTTGAAGCAATTTTGTACATTATTATTACAAAAATAAGACTTTAAAAAATTTTAATCTTAAGTTGTTCAGGCAATAAATAAGAGAAAAATACCAACAATTTTTTCTTTATACCTTTCTGACCGGGCTAAAATTATTTAAGATTATGATAAACTTTTTGAACATCTTCATCTTGTTCCATTTTATCAACAAGCTCTAAAACGTCTTTAGCCTCTTCTTCAGTTAATTCTACAGTTGTTGTAGGTATTCTGGTTAATTCTGCACTTATGGGTATTATTCCTTTGTCTTCTATTGCTTTGGCCATATTACCAAATTCATCGTATTCTGTTCGAATAATGATATTACCTTCTGAATCTTCACCAATTTCTTCAAGTCCGTAATCAATTAGCTCTAATTCCAATTCTTCAAGGTTTTGCCCTTCATTTTTTATTTTAAACTCTCCTAAACGATGAAATAAGAATGCAACAGAACCACTATTACCCAAACTACCGTCACCTTTTCTAAAATGCATTCTAACATTGGCAACAGTTCGGGTTGGATTATCTGTAGCAGTTTCCACAAGAATGGCAATACCATGAGGTGCATATCCTTCATAAATCATTTCCTCATAGTTGGTCATGTCCTTACCCTGTGCTCTCTTTATGGCTGCTTCTACACGATCCTTAGGCATATTAACTCCTTTGGCGTTTTGAAAACACCTACGAAGTGCAGGGTTGGTTGCAGGATCAGGTCCTCCTACTTTTACAGCTATTGCAATTTCTTTTCCAATTCTGGTAAATTGCTTGGCCATACGATCCCAACGTGCAAACATGGTTGACTTTCGAACTTCAAATATGCGACCCATAATATTCTTTATCTGTTGGTTAATAAGATTTTAAAAAAATCTGTGCAAAAATAAGTTATTGTAGTAAATGCTACATTTATTAAAAGTCGCAATTAAATACATTATTACAGTAAAATTAAAATATAATAAATACCACCAAAACCAACGGGCTTTTAATGTAAAAACTATTTTTAAAAGATTAAGGTAACTGAATGCGACAAATATCAGTAACAAATTGGGTAATGACCAAAGTGTTGCAATTGATAAAACCTATAATTATCCTCAATGAACTTTTTCCTTATAATCAAGAGGCATATGATACATTTTTGTAGGGTAGTGGGTTTCAAAACCCGAGATAACCGTTATATTTTTATTGTTATCTCAAAAATGAATTTCGTACTACTCGTTAAAAATTAAAAAGTGATCAAACCCATAGGTCGTAAGTTACACAAGGCACCATATACCTCCCTTATTACAACATGTAAAAATAACAAATGGCTAAGGCGTTGCTGGAAATAGTATAATGATTTGATTAAAATTGAAAAGAGGACCAACGAACAGAAATAAAATTATTTTTTAAAAAAGCCCAATAATTTAGTTTCAATTTGGTTTTTAAAATTCCATGGCCAGTTTGATTTTTTTAGTTGTTGACAATTTTATTTCCAATGCAAGATCTAGTTCAAAGATTATGTCAACATGTTATGCAGTTCTCATTTTTGTGCTTTGTAAGATTTAATAAAAAGCTACTAAATCTGAATGTTGCCTGAGGCATACATACAAGGATTGGATGTATGACGAAGAAATAAAATTCGATTCATTCAATTGTTTATTCAGCACAAAATTAGAATCCAGGTACAAGGCTCAAAAAATCAGTAAATCCGAATTTTTGCCAAACGAATGTTTGGGGCATGTTTTATTAATTTCTATCTATTGCTGTTGTAGTAATGTTATTAGTGGCGTCTATTGCTATGTTATAGTCAAAACAGTTGGCCATGTCTAATGCTTTTACATAATCTATACTATTTATTTTAATAGTAAATGTTACTTGTCCCGCAGCATAACTATTGTAAGATGAAGATGTGCTTGGGTCTACATTATTTATATTCACTGTATTTCCGCCAGATGTTTTAATTTGGACACTAGCTTTTTGTGTTCCATTATTCACGATTTTTGCTCGTGGTTCTTCATCCTTACACTTTTTACAACCATTCATTGTAATTATCAAAAGTCCTGCTATGAGAACCATTAAAAATAATTTTTCATTTTTCATTTTCTTGTTTTTCTTATTTATGAGGCAAATAACTGACAATGCCTGATGTTATTGGTATTTTTTAAAAACGTCGGCCGACAACAAAATTCCAATATCTTTTTAAAAGTCGAAGATAAGCACCAAGGCCAAATTATTAATGAAGAGCTAAAACTAAAGCAGATAAGGCTAACTGAAGCCTATTTTAACGTTTATCATCCCAATAATGCCAAACCCCCTTATTGTGCATTCGCCAAGTCGGCTGCTCAATTATTTTTGTCCTTAATCCGATGGAATTTCTCCAATAAAAACACAGACCGATTGAAGCCTTCTCATTTTCGTAACCAGGCATAATAGCCGACTTAATCGACGAAACTTAATCTTAGTAACTTTTAGGGTAATTTCTATCACAAAAAAATACTACTTTTATGAATGATTGAATTTACAGAAATGAGCCACAAATTTTAATAGTTTATTTGCCTTTTACTCTCAACTCTCTTTGTCTTAAAAAATTAAAAAAATTCAAATGAGAAAATTTATTTTAGTACTATTAGTAATCGTCGTATCGTGCAAATTAAGCCTTGCGCAAAATGTAGGTATTGGTACTACAACTCCTTCAGAAAAACTGCACTTGGCGGGTAATATTAAGGCGGATACTGTAAAAGTGGATGTTTTAAAAATTGGGCCAAATGCCGGTGTATTAAAAGTATTGACCAGCGATATTTCGGGTAATGGAAGCTGGCAGGTTTTACCCTTCACGCTTACAAAAATCAGTTCGGTTTGGAAGAGGGCTTACGATGCTCCCAGTAGAGATACCTCCATTGATGGCACATCAACTAAGGTATATTATGTAGCGGCCCCTGAACTTACAGCGGCTCTAATAGCTACTGCAAGTATTAATGTGTATTTCAGGGTTGGTGGCGTTGGCCCCTATCTTTTACCCTATATCAGCAATGCCGGTGGACGGGCAAATACCATACAGGCGATATTGTTACCCGGAAAAATAGCAATAACAAGGCCCACTTTTAATGAAACCGCTCCTAACAATATTAATTTACCAGCTACTTTGGAATTCAGGTACACGATTATTGAATAAAATAATCAAAAAATAAGTCACTAACGTGTAGCTATGAATCCTAATGTTGAAGCCTTGCTTTGTGTTGAAATCCATTATTACTTGAGCATACAAATCAGAAAATCGTTGATTATTATTTTTTAGCCATTTGATAAATAAAAAAAATAATCCTAACATTTTATTTAAATGAGGGAATTTAATACTTTCCAAATCTTATATCTTTTTATACCAGTTACTGCCTCTTCAACTCCCTCATTTGATACCTGTTTTCCTAAAAAAAATTATTGGGGTACAATCTTTTCAAGGGAGAGAAATTTTTTACCACTCAATAGCCCCATAGATTTTAGCATAATTCCATCATAAAATTCTCGGCTATACTTATAACTTCTGACCCTTTTTTACTTTTAAAGTCCGTAATGGTTTTTCTCTGCCCGACTTTGTCATTCCGGTGCGAACCGGCACGGGCGGGCAGGCGGGCATCATAACGATACACTCCGTTCAAAGAAGCAAACCAAATACTTCCATCTTTAGCTTCCAAAATTCAACAAAGCATTTTTTCTATTGACATTGTTTCGGTCACAGTGGAATTATCATTATAACGGGACTCTTGATCAAAACGTGAAAGTTTCCGGGCTCCGACTCCATTAGAATTTACTGCACCTATTGTCCCAATGTTTCGTTTCTCAACGTATTGCAAACTACCTGTCTGTTCCAACTGATAAGTTGCTAGTTGTGCGAATAAAATTTGGGATTGAGTTAGTACACAATCCCAAATCAATATCATTAATCAAATTTTTTTTCATTTTTTGAAACTGTATCTAACTCCAAAAAATACTCTTGCTCCCTGATTTGGTGCAAATACATAAGATGGGTCAAATGTTAAACCATAAGGATTGTTTGCAGTAACCATTGCTTGCCCGTTGCTGTCAAATTGTACCTCTTTATCAAATGGGTCGTTGGTACGTGATATAATAAACGGATTGCCCTTATTAGGTGTCCAATTCAACAGATTTTTTACCCCTCCGTAAATTTGAAAGTTCTTAAGACCATCATAAGTTAACTGAATGTTTTGAATGCTCCACCAAGGAGAATTTGCACTTCGTGGGTCGGTATTGCCAAGCAATGGCAAACGCATAGGGCTGTATACATTACCTGTGTAATCAATAGAAAGTTTTGCCCTTTTAAATTTGTATGAAACTGCCCAGGTGCCCGTAAAGTTTTCAGTTAAAATTTGCTGTTCAGTTGTTCCCTTTTCAGTCATAGTATTTTCCATTAACGTACCACCTGCAATAATTTTTAAGCCATTATTGAAAGCAACATCTATATTTAAACTAACACCTTTACTTTCTGCATAACCACTCAAGTTGTCGTAAATAATTTTGTTTGGGTTGGTATCAAAATCACCCACAATCCGGTTATTGAAATAGGTGTAAAATGCCGAAGCGTCAAGCGCAATAAAATTTCCATTTTGACTAAATATTTTTTTTAAGTAATTCAAGTTAACATTATAAGATTTTTCAGGGTTTAATTCGTTTTTTATTTCTACTATTCTTGCACCTGTTAAAGCTGCATGGTCTTCGGTAAATAAATTTACAACTCTAAATCCTGTACCTGCATTTAGGCGTAAAATATTTTTGTTGTTAACCGACCATTTATATGCAAAACGTGGGGTATAAATATTTCCGTGATAAGAATTGTAATCGTATCTAAAACCAAGCAATAGTTTTTGCTTTTCGGTAATAGAAATTTCATCTTGAATAAATATGCCCGGCAAGTATGTTTTTTGAGGTTGATTTTGTTGATTGATAGTACTAGCAGACGCTGTACCAGGAGTATTGTCGTCATAGTAAGTAAAACGAAGTGCTGTACCTAACAAAAAATCATTACTACCTATTTTTTTATCCCAGATTAGTTGACCAAAAGCAATATTTTGTTGAGCAATATATCTAGTTGTTCCATACACACTATTTTGATTATGGTTGTTGTAAGAAAACGAAAGCATTAATTTTTCTTTTGTTGGTAGTTGGTAATTACCTAATACTTCTGAACGCCTGGTGTAAATACTTTCTCCATAAATGCTGTCGCCACCTCTAAATTGTTTTTCCCAACGTAAGTCGCCACCCCAACGGTCTTCATACATATAACGGGCAGCAAGGGTAAACAAGCGATTTTCTTTTCTATTAAAATTCCACTTTTGAAAAAAAGAAATTCTGTTTTGCAAGGTCATGTCAGTAAAATTGTCATTATTGTTGTCTATTATATTTTGAAAGTTGAAATAATTGATGCCTGTTAATACACTTGCTTTTTTTCCTGCATTGAATTTGAAACCAATATCGGCATTGTATTCGCCCCAACTTGTGCCAAATACATCAGCAGAAACGATGGGTGCATTTTGTGGTTTCTTGGTAATGATGTTTATTAAACCACCAACTGCTTCGCTACCATATAATGAGGATGCAGGGCCTTTTACAATTTCTACTCTTTCAATAATAGAATTTGGAATGCCCGATAAACCATAAACCGTACTCAAACTACTTACAATAGGCATACCATCTATAAGTACCATTGTGTAAGGTCCTTCTAGTCCGTTTATATGAATGTCGCCTGTATTGCAAACCTGGCAATTTAGCTGCGGACGAACACCATTTACGTTTTGTAAAGCTTCATAAATATTGGCAGTAGGATTTTTTTTGAAATAGGTTGGAGTGTAAACTTCAACTGGAACAGGACTTTCTAAACGACTTACTTCTTTCATAGTTCCTGTTACGACTACATCTTGCATAGTATTTACAAAATTGGTAAGGTCAAAATTTAAAGTAAGGTTGTCACCGTCTATAATAGTTATAGCTTTTTCCATTTTATCAAAGCCCATACAAGAAACCCTGACAACATAATTCCCAGCAGCAATTTTATTTATTTTATAAATCCCTGCAGTGTCTGTTAATCCTCCCTTAGAAGTGGCAACCAACTCAACATTGGCTAGTTCAACGGGTTTTCTATCTGCAATTATTTTGCCCGAAATAGTGGCGGTTTGAGCCGTTGATAGGTGAACCGTTAGGACAAATAGGGCAGTTGCTATTGTTTTGAGTATTGCTGAATTCATTTTTTTAAACTAGTTACGGTGGTAAAAGTAATAATGTTAGACTAACCTAACAATTAAAGTTTTATATTTTTTTGTACCTTTGTAAAATCAAATAAACTTTTCATTTCATAATGCTATCATTCACAGAAGAAAACTACTTAAAAGCATTGCTCAAAATCACTCTTGATAGCGGTAATGAGGAAGTTGGAACTAACGAATTAGCTAACTTTTTAGCAATCAAACCTGCAACTGCCAACGATATGCTTAAAAAATTGAAAGAAAAAGAATTGGTAGATTATGAAAAATATGGTAAAATTAATTTAACAACTGAAGGCAAAAAAAATGCAACAGATGTAATTAGAAAACATCGCCTTTGGGAAACATTTCTATACGAAAAGTTAGAATTTAATTGGGATGAAGTACATGAAGTGGCTGAACATTTAGAACATATACACTCTCAAAAACTGATTGACAAATTGGATAAATTTTTGGATTACCCCGAGTTTGATCCACATGGAGACCCAATACCAAATAAGAAAGGCGAACTGAAAGTGCAATTCAAAAAAACGCTAGCAGATGTTGCTGTAGAAACAAGTTGTAAAATGGTTGGTGTTAGGGATAATTCTAGTTCATTTTTGCAATATGTAGTTAAGGTTGGATTGGGAATCAATAATACTATTGCTGTTGTGTCTAAACAGGAGTATGATGCCATTACTGTTATTGAAGTCAACGGTTCAAAATCAACTGTAAGCCAAAAGTTTGCTGAAAATATTTTTGTGGTTTGTAACTCTTGTGTTATGGGCAAAAACTGTCCAAAAACTAAATGTGAAATTAAATAATGGCTACTTTCTTACCCTCATTTGCAGTGTGGGATGGGTGGGGGGTAGGCTGTTGGGTAAAATAATATTTGCTGTTTTTATAACGGTTCATGAGTTTGAAAAGCTTCTTTTAATTTTGCCAAGGGTTGTTGTATTGTTTCCTCACTGTTTGTTAGAGGAACGTAGCACTGTCAGTGATATATTTTGTAGTTTGTCAAAAAAACATTTGTGCGCTGATAATTCACCAATGTCACCATCAAAAATCACTTCGTTAATTTTCCGTTTTTCAATGTCTGTAATAACAGTTTCAAAGTTTTTTGTCGGAATAACATTGTTGTCAATTGGAAATTGTTCGTCTAAATGTATGTCTGTAATAAAGGCTATTTTTCTCATCAGTTATTTTCTTAATTTTGATCTAATCATTTCTTTCTTAGAATAGGTAAAGGTATAACGGTTGTTAAGTATAAAGGAGCAACAAAAATTGGAATTAAAACAATCCCATAAGATGGAATTGAGAAATAAACTACCGTAACTATTTTATGGGTCTAATTGTAATGTGTATTCCCAATAGTTAAGTTCCCCCAACTTGCAGATAGAAGTAGAGCTTTCTGCTGTGCTGGAATTAATAACGTAGAAACCGAAGCTGATAGTGAACTACTGCCGAAGATTACAACGTACTGCCTCAATAACGCCAAAGACTCCATGTTGTGTTTAATGCATACTAATAACCTGCCGTACTTTTTTTGTCTAAAGACTCCTTATTTTTTCTACTTCTATACAATCCCATTGTTGTTGCAACAAACCCGGCTAATTGTGGATGATTATTTTTGTTGACGTAATTAGCATAAACTGTTCTTTTTTTTCCTTCGTTTTCAGTTTAAATGTAAATGATGTTCCGTCTAAATAAATATGTCCACTATTTTGAAAAGAGTCTGTAGAAGTTATAAAAAACTTATTTATAATATTATTAAATTCTGGAAACGAGTCACTACCTAATTTTAAAGTGTGGTTTAGATTAGTTTATTTTTCTTTCACCCACTTATTCGCCTTTAAGTCAAATGAATCATCGGTATCATGAAATATAAGATAAATTGGTATTCTCAGTTTACGATGGTCAGTTTTATTCCAACAACTTATAAACCATTCTATGAAAATTTCTTTTTGGGCTTTTTCAAATTCGTCCAAATCTTGATTGTCATCTTCATTTTGAAAATCATATTGGTCTAAATTTGGATTTAATTCCTCGTCATTTAGTAACCCTTTAGAATATTCTTCTTTTAACAGACTTTTGTAACCGAGTTGACTTGATGAACTGCCCATAGGATACAATCCTAATCTGTACCCGTCAATAAATACTTCAATATCCAACATACATATTTGTTGTGCTGTCTTTTGCATTCAAATAAACTGTTTCAATTCTCTGTCCATATGAAATGATTGAAGTGAAAAGTGTCAGTATCAGTAAATTAATTTTTTGCATCGTGAAGTGTCATTTAAGCTTGCAGGCAACGATTGCCCGCTTGCCGTTGTTGGGGTATTTCATGTTCTTTCAGCCCGAACTTTCAGCCCAATAGCGAACGGATGTAAATGTATAAAACAAATGCTGAACAAAGAACTTCAAGCCCGAACAAAAGCACAATAATGAGATACTGTTGATTGCTCCAACTTCCCGCTCCAATAACGGCAAACGGTTTATTGCACGCAGGCGGGGAGTGCTAGGAAATTTCAATTGCGTTTTGCAAGTTGCCTTCAGCAAGCCTATCGAAAAAATTAGGAATAAGTTTAGCAAGTGTTGCTCGCCTATTATCAAATGCGCAAAGTACAAATATCGTCAAGGGTAATCGTTCTAAGTTTTGTTGGTATGGAAGGTTTCGGTCAACGGTAACTAAAATATCAAATCCATCCTCAACCATAAGTTTGAGTAATGCCCCATTCTTTTGTCCTAGCCAACCTTTGTCACGTACTGTATAAACTTCATGTGCAATCCCAAAATCTTTTTTAGTTTTCGGGGCAACCTTTCGTCAAGCAAAATTTTCATGCAACATTTTTTCAGTTGTCAATGTACGTTTCGCCATTTCCAGAACTGCAACTGCTGCATCTTTGGAAACAGAAGGAAAATCGTCAAGGAACTCAGTTAGGTCATCGCCACCTTCTATATAGTCAAATAGATTTTTTACGGGTACACGAGTGCCCGCAAACACAGGTGTTCCGCTCATGATTTCTGGGTCAATGCTAACTTGTCCGTATAACATAGTTGTCAATTTTTTAACTATCCGAAGTTACAAAATTTATCTGATGTCAGCCTGTAGTGATTATTTTGGTAGCTAGCGCACAACGGCAGTCTGTGAAAAAACTACCGTCTTTCAACAAATATATACATGGCTTTGCAAAGTCACAACAGTACAAGAACTTTGCTTCACCTACTTATGGAATACATACAAGGCACTAGCCGTTTTCAAACTTACTTTTCTGCATTGGAGGAACAGATAGCACTAGCGTATCATGAACACAAAAAAAACAAAAGCTACGTGAATAAATGAACCTGATCATGTTGAGTTACAACTTTATGCGCACCAAAAACATCCTTGGCTTCGATAAGATGCAAAAAGCCATTGAAAATTGGATACCCGACTACAGCAAAGTAGCTGGCTCATTAAAAACCGGCTTTATCAGAAGCATTTTTGAGCCATTGAGGCACTCCATTTTTTCCAGACAAACTTCTGCTTCATTTTTAAAGGCTGCTTAG
>JAYTDC010000013.1:0-9643 GCA_043736115.1 Segetibacter sp.
TACCTCAAAAAGAATTTTGATGATATTGGTACAGTGTTGGTTAAAGCAATTCAGCGAATAGATGATTTAAGAACAAAACAAGAAGAGATATCCGGTGTGCCTACAGGTTTCCCTTCCATGGATAGAATAACTTTTGGATGGCAACCAACAGATCTTATCATTTTGGCTGCACGACCATCAGTAGGTAAAACGGCTTTTGCCCTTAACCTGGTAAGAAGTGCCGCCTTGCATCCTACCAAACCTACACCTGTGGCTTTCTTTAGTTTGGAAATGAGTTCAGCACAATTGGTACAGCGTATCTTAAGTGCGGAGAGCGGAATATTACTTGAGAAAATTAGCCGGGGTAAACTGGAAGACTATGAAATGCAACAACTCTACAGCAAAGGGGTTCAAAAACTATCGGATGCCCCTATTTTTATAGACGATACAGCGGCACTGAATATTTTTGAATTTCGTGCCAAAGCAAGACGATTGGTTAATAAACATAAGGTAGCACTGATTATTATTGACTACCTGCAACTAATGAGTGGAAGCGGCGACAGAAACAGCAACCGTGAACAGGAAATCAGCCGTATTTCAAGAGATTTAAAAAGTTTGGCCAAAGAACTACAAGTGCCAATTATTGCACTTAGTCAGTTAAGCCGTGCTGTGGAAACACGTAAAGAAAGCAAAATGCCACAGTTGAGCGACCTTAGAGAATCGGGTGCTATTGAGCAGGATGCAGATATGGTAATGTTTCTGTACAGACCTGAATACTATGAGATCAATACCAACGAACATGGAGAAAGCAACCGGGGAGAGACACACGTACGTATAGCCAAGCACCGTAATGGTAGCCTGGAAACTATTAAACTAAGGGCATTGCTACATATTCAGAAATTTGTAGAAGAAGATAGTGACGACTTTGGCGGCGGTGGAAGCAATCCTCCGCAAGGTGGAGGTAATTGGAAGCCATTACCCCCATCAGGCAGTGGCCCTGCAGCCCCACCGGATAATGGCGCAAAACTATATATTCAAAAAGGAAGCAAAATGAATACCGGAGGTTTTGATGAAGGTTTGGATGATATGGCACCTTTTTAATGAACAGAGAACAGAGAACAGAGAACAGAGAACAATGAACAGTGAACAATGAACAGTGAACAATGAACAGTGAACAGTGAACAATGAACAGAGAACAATGAACAGTGAACAGAGAACAATGATTCACATCAAATATTGATAGTTGACACTTAACACCTAACACCTAACACTTAACACCTTACACTCAAAACTTGGATTTCCCAATTTTCTTTCTGGAAAATATTCCTTCGGAAAATGTTATTACATTGGATGAAGACACCTCAAAACATGCGGTGCAGGTTCTGCGTATGAAGCCGGGAGAAAGACTCCAATTGACCGATGGCAAAGGCAGCCTTGTTGCGGTTGAAATCATTGACGATCACAAGAAAAAATGTACAGTTAAAGTTGTAGAGAAAGATTTTATACAAAAGAAAAGTCAGCAGGTCTGTATTGCAATTTCATTATTAAAAACTGCCAGCAGGTTTGAATGGTTTTTGGAAAAGGCAACAGAAATAGGTGTTACTGAAATAATACCGCTGATATGCAGCAGAACAGAAAAGCAACATTTTCGCTACGACCGTATGCGACTAATATTAATAAGCGCCATGATGCAAAGCAAACAGGTTTGGTTACCAAAATTACTTGAACCTTTAAGTTTCCCAAAAGCAATTTCATCAGAAGATTATTCAACCAAAATAATAGCCCATTGTCTCGAAGAAGATAAAATTTCGGTAACTGATTACAGACATGCTCAATCTGTAAAAATATTAATTGGCCCAGAAGGCGATTTTACAAACGAAGAAATAAAAGCTGCAATTGCTGCAAATTACAAGCCTATTACATTGGGCAATACACGCCTTCGAGCAGAAACGGCAGGAGTTGTTGCCGCTACGGTGTTGTGTGTGTAGGATATTTGCAAAATGGGTTTTGAAAAGGGTTACTCAAAACCTTTTATTGAATCGTGTTAAAGCTTCACAAAAGTCATTAAACATTGCAAAAATATAAATCGCTCCTTACAACGGTTGTTGCAAAAGAAGCCTTAGTCGCTTGGGTACCAAGCCTAGCGAAGTTATTCTGAAACATGCGTAGCAGTTTCAGAAACAAGAGAATAAAGCTCCAATTACACATTGAACCCCGGCGGCTTGAGCCCTGTCATAGTGATGGAATATGTGTTGCAACAGTTTTACCTGATATATTGTATTCAATCCTTTTCTTCTGTGAACCATTGCAAAATTTATCAATCTAAAATATCGCCCAATCCTGCATCCTCAATTCCCGGATTTCTCAATTGCACAGGTGGTTTCATAGATTTTTTCATACGCATGTTCAGCATTTCCACAATAAAAGAAAACGCCATAGCAAAGTAAACATAGTTCTTAAGATGCAGTGCCTCGGCTTGTTCACCTGCCCAGCCCTCTACCAGAAGCACAAAACCTACCATTACCAAAAAAGACAGCGCCAACATTTTCAAAGTTGGGTGTTTACCTATAAAATCTGCTATTCTACTGCTAAATACAAACATGATGAACATTGCAATAACAACTGCAATTATCATTACTTCCACATGTTTGGCAATACCCACAGCAGTAATAATACTGTCGAACGAAAATATCATATCTACCAAAATAATCTGCCCTATAGCAGCTGCAAAAGATGCCGGTACTTTTTTGCCTTCTTTAAAAATTTCTTCTTCACCTTCCAGCTTGTGATGTATTTCCTTTACTGTTTTGTATATAAGAAAAAGTCCACCCACCAGCATCACCAAACTTGCAAGGTCAAAGCCCTTATCAAAAATTGTAAACAAAGGTTTCCCTTTTTGCTTTATCAGCCATCCTAATGCTATTAGTAATATTATTCTTACAGCAATGCCCGCAAACATCCATACTTTCCGGGCTTTCATTTGCTGATCTTTGGGCATGCGACCCATGATAATAGAAACAAATATTACATTGTCAATACCAAGTACAATTTCTAAAATTGTCAGTGATAATAAACTTATCAACGCATCCCAACTCAACAAATATTCCATTTTAAAATTTTTTTAAAGTGCAAATATATACCTACAGCCATCTACCCACCAATAAACTAATTAACCAATTAATGATTCACAAATCTTCTTCACTATCCCGGGTCCTTCATAAATAAAACCTGTCCAAACCTGCACCAATTCAGCACCTGCATTCAGCTTTTCTTTCGCATCAGTACCTGCAAAAATGCCGCCACTGGCAATTATTGGAATGTTGCCACCAGTTTGTTTGTTCAGGTATTTTATTATTTGAGTAGATTTTTCTTTCAGCGGTTTGCCACTTAGTCCACCATCTCCAATTTTATTTATTTCCGCCGTTTCAGTAAGAAGATTGCTACGGTCAGTAGTTGTGTTGGTAGCCACCAATCCGCTTAGTTTTACTTCTTTGGCCAGGTCAGCAATGTCGTCCAATTGCCCCACGGTAAGGTCAGGGGCAATCTTAAGCAGCAGCGGCTTGGGGTTCATACGGCCTTGGTTTATGTTCTGCAAATGGCTCAATATTTTACGCAGCGATTCCTTTTCCTGCAGTTCCCGCAGACCAGGGGTGTTGGGCGAACTAACATTCACCACAAAATAATCCACACAATCAAAAAGGTTGTTGAAGCAAATTTCGTAATCCTTCCAGGCTATTTCATTAGGTGTTACCTTATTTTTCCCAATGTTTCCACCCACAATTATTTTTCTTCTGTTTGCTCTAAGCCTTTCAGCAACCACCTTCACCCCATCGTTGTTAAAGCCCATGCGATTTATGATAGCCCCATCTTTCGGCAGGCGAAACAGTCTCGGCTTATTATTCCCAGTCTGTGGCAAGGGGGTCACAGTGCCAATTTCAACAAAGCCAAAACCGAGTGTTTCCAATTCTCTTAAGTAAAGTGCATTTTTATCAAAACCGGCACCCAACCCCACCGGGTTTTCAAACGGCAACCCAAACACCTGCCTGTTCAGCAAATCATGTTTAAACTGAAACTGTTTAGCCAACAACTGCCGCATCATGTCATTTCCACACAATGTTTTCAAGGCATTCATACTAAAATGATGAACCGCCTCTGCATCAAAGTTGAAAAGAATATTGCGCAACATTTTATACATGCCGCGAAGATAATTGATTGGGAAAACATCCCGTTTTCTTACGCCTTGCTATTAGTAGAGTTTATACTTAGAATGTTGTAACAGGGTTTTTGTTCATTGATTAGGCATTTTGGGCTGCCTACCTCATCAATTTTGCGGTATCGCATGTTTACAGGGTATTCATATTGATAGGCTTTTTATATGTTTTGCTATTTTTAATTTTCGGGTAGAAATTTAAATTGTTTTATTACAGGTTTAAATGAAGGCAATTTTCTCCTTTGTGTCTCTGTGCCTCGGTGGTTCAAAACTACAAAGGGTAGGAAAAGCCGCAATGTAAGATTGCCGTACAAGTGAGTGACACAACCAAAGCTCAACAATGCCTTTATGCCGAATCAAAAAAATCTCGATAGCTTATGACTAACAATCTTCAATTCAACAAAACTTCCTTTATTAATAATCGAATCGTAAATTTGTAGACCCAAATAAATCAATTAAGCATGCAAGAAGCATATATCATAGCCGGTTTTCGTACAGCGGTTACCAAAAGTAAAAAAGGCGGATTCCGGTTTACCAGGCCAGACGATCTGGCAATAGAAGTGATTAAAGGTTTGCTGGCATCGGTACCTCAGGTAGTGGCGAAAATGATAGATGATGTGATTGTGGGCAACGCCGTTCCCGAAGCCGAGCAGGGGTTGCAGGTTGGGCGCATCATAGCTGCCCGTGCATTGGGCATTGGCGTTCCGGGCATGACGGTCAACCGCTATTGCGCAAGTGGGTTGGAAACCATTGCTATTGCCACCGCCAAAATCAGGACGGGTATGGCCGATTGTATCATTGCAGGCGGCGTAGAAAGTATGAGCATGGTGCCTACTGCCGGTTGGAAAACTTCCCCCGCTTATTCCATTGCCATGGACGAACCGGATTATTACCTCAATATGGGCCTGACTGCCGAAGCAGTGGCCAAAGAATACAACATCAGCCGCCAGGACCAGGACGAGTTCAGTTTTCATTCGCACCAAAAGGCCATGAACGCTATTCAAAACGGCTACTTCACCAGTGGCATTTTGCCCATAAATGTGGAGCAGGTTTTCCTTAATTCTAAAGGCAAGAAAGAAAAGAAATCATACCTTGTTGATACCGACGAAGGCCCCCGGGCAGACACCAGCATGGAAGCTTTGACAAAGCTGAAACCTGCATTTGCTGCAGGCGGGGTTGTTACCGCAGGCAACTCCTCCCAAACCAGCGATGGCGCCAGTTTTGTGATAGTGATGGGCGAAAAAATGATGAACGAACTCGGCCTGAAACCCATGGGCCGGTTGGTGAGTTGTGTAAGTGCCGGGGTGCATCCACGCATTATGGGTATTGGCCCGGTGGCCGCCGTTCCCAAAGTGCTTAAAGCTGCCAACATGAACCAATCGCAAATAGATTTGGTGGAACTGAACGAGGCATTTGCATCGCAGGCATTGGCCGTCATCCGCCAATTAGAGTTAAATCCGGAAATCGTAAACATAAACGGGGGTGCTATAGCCCTTGGTCATCCGTTGGGCTGTACCGGCAGCAAACTGACGGTGCAAATTCTCCATGACATGAAACGCCTCAACAAAAAATATGGAATGGTAACCGCATGTGTGGGCGGCGGGCAGGGCATTGCCGGGATTATTGAAAATCTGTGAGGGATTTTATTTGACGGGCACAAGAGCTTTGTTCAGCATCGTTGTGTCACTCACTTCTACTTTTGGGCAATATAATTCAGCTTTTTCCACGGATTACTAAGCCGCCGTGCACTATTCATTGTTCATTGTTCACTGCTCATTATTCATTATTTATTGTTCATTATTCATTATTTTGTACCCCCATGGACATCACCATCAACACCCCTGCACTTTTCTTTCCGGCCATAAGCCTTATTATGCTTGCCTATACCAATCGTTTTCTTGGCCTTGCAAGTGTCATTCGCAATCTACACTCCCAATATTTACAAAACGGTAAGAAGGAAGCCATTCACGGGCAAATTAAAACTCTGAAATACAGGTTAAAGCTCATAAAGAATATGCAGGCTTTTGGGGTGCTTAGCTTTTTGAGTTGCATTGCCAGCATGTATTTCATTTATATAGACAGTATGACCTGGGCTAATTTGTTGTTTGGCGCAGCCATGATTGCTTTTACTATTTCGCTAATCATTTCTTTGGTTGAAATTCAGCAAAGCACTAAAGCACTCGAACTCGAAATAAGTGATATGAACAACATGGAAGACCCTACAATAGTAGAGTATATCAAAAAGAGATTTGAACGGGAATAATTTTAATTTGCAAACAAAATAAACTGTATAAAATGGTAATGTTCAAATTCTACACCAATAGTTTCGTAGAAAATAGTGTATGAGTAAATAATTACTTTATTTTTGATTTATGAGGTGTAGAATTTTTGTTTTTTTACTTGTATTAGAAACAATAAATGTTTCAGCACAAAATAAATGGACACTGCAACAATGTGTCGAGTATGCATTGCAAAATAATATATCTGTCAGGCAATCAGATGTTTTATCTCGGCTGTCTAAACTAACGGCTACACAAAGTCAAATGTCTTTATACCCTAATCTTTCAGGATCTGCCAGTGGTAGTTATCAACATGGATTAAGTGAAAATCCCACAACCGGTACTTTGTCAAGTGCAAGCTTTATTGGTGGAAATATTGGGCTGCAGACCACATATAATTTATTTGATTGGTATGCCAGAAGAAATACAATTAATGCAAACAACACTAACTATAAAGCAGATTTGGTAGGTATTGACAAAGCCAGAAACGATGTAGCATTAGTAGTTGCAAATGCATATCTACAGGTTATGCTTCGCCGTGAACAGGCCAGAATAAGCGAATTGCAAATGAACCAATCAAGATTTCAATTGGTTAATACCAGAAAACTTGTAAATGCCGGTAGTCAACCTGAGTTAAATGCCTTACAGTTAGAAGCACAATTTGCTAAGGATAGTTCTGTGTTGTTACAGTCAAAGGCGCTCATTAATCAGGCGTTAATTAATTTGAAAGCTAGTTTGAATTTTGATTTTTCACTTCCTTTTGATATAGCGTCTCCGGAGATTGCGAGCATCAAAATTGAAAATATTACAGATTTACAACCTGAAGTAGTATATAAAATGGCTTTGGATAGTCAACCAGTACAAAAGCAATACAAACTTAAAATTCAGGCTGCTCAATATGAAATAAAAGCAGCAAGGGGTTTCATGTACCCTTCATTAACTGCATTTGGTCAGTTAAATACCAGAGCAATAGATGCCAAAACCATTCCTGTTATTACCCAATTACCGGATGAGCAAATTGGTTACGTTAATGTAAATGGTTCTAAATATCCGGTATTTACACCTTCATTTGGTGTTTCAAGTTTCAAGGGAACCCCTATTTTTAAACAGTTTAATAATAATTTTGGGCAAACAGTGGGCTTGAGTTTAAATTTTTCTGTTTTTAATGCTTATACAAACAGAACACAATGGGAAAGAGCAAAAGTGAATGTGCAACAGCTTCAATTGCAATTGGAACAGGAAAATTTGAATTTAAAAACAAACATTTACAACGCCTATCAGGATGCATTTTCATCGTTTCAAAAATACAATGCTTCACATCGCACCGTCGAGTATTCTCAAAAAGCATTTGACATTGCTAAAAAAAGATATGACATAGGTTTGCTGGGTACACTGGATTTTATTATCACCCAAAATAATCTATACCTTTCGCAGATAGAGGAGATAAGTAACCGGTATGATTACATATTCAAAATGAAAGTGTTGGAATTTTACAAGGGTAAAGGTATTAATCTATAAAAATCGACCAAAATAATTTATCAAAATAGAAAGATTCTGCTATGAATAAAAAACTTAAATGGATAATTATTGTACTTGTTGCGGTGGTTGTATTGTTGATTGTATTAAAAAAGACAGGTGTTTTTGGAAAAGATGAAGGTACTAAAGTCACTTCTGAAAAGCTGCAAAAAAGGACAATAATTGAAACTGTAAATGCAAGTGGTAAAGTTTATCCAGAAATAGAAGTAAAAGTAAGCCCCGATATAAGTGGGGAAATTGTTGAACTAAACATAGTTGAAGGCGACAGTGTAAAAAAAGGACAGGTATTAGCAAGAATATACGCTGACATTTATAGTAGTCAACGAGATCAGGCAGCAGCTTTTGTAACGCAGTCGGAAGCGCAGGTGCTAAATTCAAAAGCGCAATTAGGCTCATTAAAAGCAACACTAGACCAAGCCGAACTAACCTATAATAGGCAAAAAAAATTATTACAGGATAAGGTTATTTCTCGTGCAGAATTTGAGCAAGCCGAACAAAACATAAAATCAGCAAGAGCCCAATATGATGCTGCCGTACAAGGAATAAGAGGTGGGCAGGCTTCAGTTACAAGTGCTCGGGCACAATTATCACGGGCAAACAAAGATGTACAAAGAGCCACACTAATAGCACCAATGGATGGAGTAGTTAGTCTTTTAGGAGTTAAAAAAGGTGAACGAGTAGTAGGAACCGCCCAAATGGCCGGAACTGAAATGCTTCGTGTTGCAGATATGAACATTATGGAAGTAAGGGTTAATGTGGGTGAAAATGATATTCCTAAAGTTCATTTAAATGATAGTGCCATTATAACGGTTGACGCATATACAAATCGTAAATTCAAAGGTATTGTTACCAAAATAGCAAGCAGTAATACTACGGCTTCGGTATCTTCACAGGGCAGCACTACAGACGTTACAAACTACGAGGTTCATATTCGTCTTTTGTCCGATAGTTACAAGGATTTGGTAAATGAAAAAAATCGTAAATCATTTCCTTTCAGACCTGGTATGAATGCTAGTGCTGATATACAGACAAAGACACATAGCAATGTTTTAGCGGTTCCAATTAATGCAGTTACTACACGTGAGAAAAATAGTGACAAACAGGTAAGTCAAAAAGAAGTAAAAGTTGATGAAAAGGAGGATAACAATATAGACAAAGATTCACAGCCAGTAAATGAAGTCGATATCGAAGAAGTTGTTTTTGTGCTACAGACAGACAAGGTAACTGTTAAGAAAGTAAAAGTAAAAACAGATATACAAGATATCAATTACATTGAAATTGTTGAAGGGCTCAAGGCAGGAGAAGAAATAATTACAGGTCCTTATAATGTAGTAAGTAAGACGCTTAAGGATGGACAAAAAGTAAAAATAGTCAGCAAAGAGCAGTTGTTTGAAGCAAAACCAGAAAAATAGACTGATAGTTTATTGTAAAGTATCAAATAGATTCTTTTGCTCGGTATATAGAATGAAAACTTCAATTTTTTTCAAATGAGATTTGGTATAATAGGAAGTGGTAGTTGGGCAACAGCATTGGCTAAAATATTAACCGATCATGGGCAACATATTAATTGGTGGATCCGTAATCCCGGTACTATCAATCATATGCAACAGAGAAGGCATAATCCGCATTATCTGAGTTC
>JAYTDC010000014.1:0-10945 GCA_043736115.1 Segetibacter sp.
AAAAGAATTGACAGTGAATATACTGTAGAAATTGGGCCTCATTCTTTACAAATAAACAAGTTGAACAATAATTACTTTTTTCTAAAAAAGAACAATAAAATTATTGAAGAAAAAGTACTTTTTAATTACAGAGAAGAGTATTCGAGGACAACACGTAAATGTACAAATAATAGAATTTATATTTTCTATGGGTTTAGAAATTCACAAGCTCAAAAGTATAAAAGCTTTTTAACGATTGTTTCAAACATTAGCGTATCGCCTTTAAATTTTGAAACAGAAATCATGAATTTTACTCAAAACATTTCCAATCTTTCTGTTACACCTCACTATCTCATAACGATGGATGATGACAAGCAGTTAAAGATTTATAATGCTGACAATAAAAAAGTAGTTCAGATCATTTCTACCCCTTTTTTGGTTAACTCTGTTTACGAAGATAAAAATGGAACGCTATGGTTGTGTACCAATAACCAGGGGTTGATAAAGATGGAAATGCCCGGTATACAAAAATTGATATTACCGGATTCTATTCGCAACATCCCATATTCACATATAACTAAAAACAGGTTGGATAATCTTTTGCTGGGAACAAAACAATCAAGGGTAATAGAAGTTTCTAAGCAAAAAATAATCAATCACCCCCTCGTTCATAATGCAAATAGGCATGGTACGCAAAAAGAAATATTGTTTGCTAACAATAAGATTTTTACATTTTCTGATGTAGGCTGTAGTATTGATTATAAAGAGCCCATTTTCGATAAAATGATTAATACTAAGGTTGTTTCCAAAGCAGCAGTCAAAATAAATGATACGATAATCATATTTGGAAATGCTTTCAATTTATTAAGACTAAATACTAAAAAAAATGATGCTTTGAGGCTTAATGTCACAACGTATAGAACAACCTGTATTGCAAAATTTGATAACACAACCATTTATTGTGGATCACTTGACGGAATTCACAAAATTGACTTAGCAAACAATAAAGAAGTATTGCTACCTAAAAAACAGATTTTTCAGCAAGAAAGAATTGTAGCACTTTGTGTAGATACCAATAAAATAGTTTGGGTGGCAACAGCCAGCAATGGCATATTCGCTATTAAAAATGACACTGTTATTGGTAGTATTAAAAAGCAGGATGGATTGATTTCAAATAGCTGTAACACCCTGTCATTGGGGAAGGTTGGCCAATTAGCCGTTGGAACGAATGAAGGCATTTCTATGATTGATTATACCATTTCAATCAATAAACCCATAGTTAAAAACATTTCAGTCACAGATGGGCTTGGTTCCAACATCATCAATCATATTTTTTACCAAAAAGATACATTTTTTATTGCAACAGAAAATGGAATTTCTTTAATGCCTGCTACCATTTCTGCGGCTGAATATCATATCCCGGTAAAGCTGATAGCCATAAAAGTAAATGAAAGAGACACCACGATTGTTAACCAATACCAGCTTACCCGCCATCAGCAGTCTATCAGTTTGCAGTTTGCAGGCATTGAATTGAAAGGCCATTTCGACCATTTTGAATACCGTATAAATAACAACCCCAACTGGAACAAACTGGACGGAACTGTCTTGAACCTGCAATTGGAAAGCGGTGAACATACTATTACTGTAGTAGCCACAGACATCAATGGCAACAAGAGTTTGCGGCCATTGATGTTGTCGTTTCATATTGCTTCACCCTTCTGGAAATCTTGGTGGTTTTGGTTGTCAATCGCAGTGGTTTTGCAGGCGGTAATGGGCGTTAATATTTATAAAAGACTGAAACGTAAACAGCTTGTGAAAAAGGAAAGGGAAATGGCCGCACTGCACATAGCCTCATTGGAGTTGCAGGCTTTTACTTCGCTGATGAACCCGCATTTTATGTTCAATGCACTCAATAGTATTCAGCACTACATCAATGTGCAAGACCGGCAAAGCGCCAATAAATATTTAACCGATTTTGCCTCACTGATCCGCAAAAATTTTGAGGCAGCACAGCAATCTTTTATTTCGCTGGACCAGGAACTGGAAAACATCAGCCTGTATTTGCGGCTGGAAAAAATGCGGTTTCAAAATAAATTCTCTTATGAAATAATCATAGACCCAACGGTAGAAGTAGAGGAGTGGATGATACCCACCATGATACTACAACCGTTGGTAGAAAATGCTTTGATACATGGCATTTTGCTGTCGCAAATAAATGGTGAGTTGACAATTGAATTGAGGAATCAACAGCACCATTTGCTTATTCAGCTTACAGACAATGGTGTAGGTATTGCCAACAGCCAGGGTTTGAAACAAGATCGAAAACACAATAGCAAGGCAACTGAACTCATTAGTAAACGCCTTGCAGCGTTAAGCTTTTTTAGCAAGCACAAACTGGTTTTTAAAAATGAAAATGCCTTTGATGATGTTGCTAATCCCGGTAATAGGGTTACAATAGTATTACCACATGATTTATATACAAATTGGGTGAAGATGAATGGGAAAAATTAGATTTTCAGAGCCGGCCTCACATACTACCTTTCCCTTAATCCATAAAAACCGACAGTTTATACAATTGTTACAGTCTTTTAAACATTCCGCTAAACATTTAACGATTTACAAAATAGATTTGATACCAAAATATTTCTATTGCTTGTAAAGTTTCATTTTATGAAAATAAAAAGGTGATGTGGATAAGTAGCAAGAAAAAATAATGTAGTAATGTAGTTTTTCTATTTCCTTAATTAGTACTAAAGATAATAATTGAGGAAACCATTATCTCCTATATTGGCAGCCTGTGCCGGCAAATCGGCAATGTGATAGTTGTTTAGTATCAAGCCATTCATTTTTATAGGTTCTAATCAGTTTTGAAAACCGCATTTGAACGAATAATTTTCAATAAATGATCTTAGCAACTAAACCACCTTCATTATTTTAATAAAAACTAAAACTAAAACAGCATGAAAAAGTCTATTCTAAAAAGCATTACACTTATCTTATTATCTCTCCTTGCAATTTCTGCTTATTCGCAAGAAAACATCTCTCAGGAGTTCAGGGCTGAAAAGTTAAAGAAGTATCACACACAAACAAATCCGGAAATATCATTTAAACAGTTTTTGGAAATGGAAATTAATCGAGAGAAGCAAATGATTTTTTTGAAAAGCAATCCTACAAGAAGATTGAGTGCACTTACATCTACATTAAATACCCCCTGTGGCAATGGTGATTTTGAGTCAGGCTTAGACTCAACCGAGTGGAGCGGCGCAGGAGGGTCTGGCATAAATAATAACGGGTATATAGATTATTCGGCAATGGTTACAGGTTTAGTTGGTGGCAATATATTGTTAGATGGATCTCATCAAACTTTAGTTTCAGCTGGATTAGACCCAAATGTTGGTATTAGTACCGTTGCTCCGGGAGGTTCTACAAATGCTGTCAGGATCGGAAATTCTTATGTTAGTGGAGGTGCAGAATTATTATCTAAAACATTTATTGTTAGTGCTTCAAATTCAATTATTAGTTTTTGGTATGCAGTTGTTTTAGAAAATGCTGGTCATATTCCCAATCAGCAACCTAGCTTTAGGGTAAGGATACTTAATAGCAATACAGGGCTGGAAATTCCCAATCTTGTAAATTTAGGGGGAGGTGCAGATTCGATTTATGCTGACCCCAATAGCCCCTTTCAGCTTAAAACTCCAGACAACCGTGTACAATATAAAGATTGGGAATGTGCTCAAATAAATTTATCTGGTTATGTAGGAACAACTGTTACAATTCAGTTTGTAACAAAAGATTGTAGTCAGGGGGGTCATTTTGGCTATGCTTACATTGATAACTTTTGTGGTTCCTGCATTGGAAGTAACACCGGTTCTATAAGATTTAATGATACAATTAGTTCTACCTGTGGAGCAGGTGATATTTGTTTTGCTTACGATTTACCCAAAGCAGGTACTTTGACAGGAAGTGTCAATATAAAACTAAGTTTATATCAAAATGGAATAAAATTGCAGGAAATTCAAAGCGGTACACTTAGTTCGGGTAATCAGTATTGTTTCAAAATAGATACTTACTCAAATATTTTGGGTATCAATACCAGTTTACCTGGTTTTGATTTTGGTGCTGAGGCAAATTTTTCCATTACAGGGGCTAATGGTGTTGTAACACAATTGGGTACATTATATGCAGGTGGAGCACCGGGTGGGCAAGACAATAACTTAAACAATGATTACTCCGTCAACTGCAAACAATGCTGCCCGGGCAAAAATTTAATCCTCAATGGTAGTTTTGAATTAGACAACATAGCACCAAACAATTTTCTACCTGTTACAAATTATCAGCCATTAGTTGCCTTAAGTAGTGTAGTGCCTGGTAAATATGGCTTATTAAATTCTGCACAGGCATTAGCGGTTTCGCCAACGTGGGACCCAGGATGTAGCAACTATAAGCGCCATTTGGTAGTGAATGGATTTACTGGAAGGACATCTGTAATTATTTGGAGCAAAGCAGTCACGCTTGAAAGGGGAAAAACCTATAAATTTTGTGCAGATTTCAAAAATTTAGACCAATGTAGTTTTAACGTAAAACCAAGGATAACTGTTCTTTTCAATAATTTACCTGCATTTAATATTCCCTATACAACCATTAATGCCGGGGCAGGCTGCAATTGGCAAACATTAATGAAAGAGTACACAATTCCCGCCGGGCTCCCACTAACCCCTACAACCATTTCTATTTATTTAGATCAAACCGGTCAGGGAGATGGAAATGATGTAGCAGTTGATAATATTAATTTAGTAGAAGAGCCAAAAGTAGATATATCTCAACTACTATTTAATCTTGATTTCTCTAATATTGCTAACAATAAATTTAATATTACTGCTACACCTGTTGCACCATTAAATGGCTGTACCGAATTTTGGCAGGTAGAAGAATTAAGTACTACTTACACAGTTGTATCTGGAACACAGGTAATAAATCCACCAATCTGGCTAACAACAACTCCAAATGTCTTTACTAATTATGTTGGTACCTCAACTTTAGCAGCAACAGGTAATCCTGGTATATTTACTTTGAATAAAAGGTACCGCATTATTTATGGAAGGACGTGCCAATGCACCGTGAAAAATATTTACGCCATTATTGTAGATCCATATGTAAATAAAGGCGGACAACCTGCATTGCACTATTATGAAGATAAAGAGTATATGCAGCAATTTAATAACGGCACAAGTGATTATATAGTAAAAGCGAACACCATCACCGAAGATAAAAATAGCCATCCATCATTGCCCAATGAAAATGTAATTAAGGTTTTTCCAAATCCTACCAACACTGCTGTTACTATATCTACCCCTAATTTAGAAAGCAAGAGCTATGCAAAACTGTTTGATGTATTTGGACAGTTAATTAAAACCATTCCAATACAGGCAAAACAAAGCAATACGGTTCTGCAAATGGAATCTTATGCAGCCGGGGCTTATATGCTGCAGATTATTTCTTCTACCGGCAAAATTATTTTTACAGACAAAATTATTAAGCAGTTGTAAATGTGTTTTTGGTGGGAGATGTAAAAGGGATTTACATCTCCCATTATTTTCTTTTGCTAGAAGCAAAATTGGTTTTTTTAATTTAAAAAAAGAAACACATGAAACACATTACTTCAGTGAAGTTTATTGCAATTTTTTTGTTGGTTCAACTTTTTTCTATCAGTGCAAAGGCAAACGTAATTGTAGTAGCTACGGGTGGGGTACTTTCAGCTACCTATCCAGATTTTGCTACTACTTTTATCCAAATAAATGGAGGCATACACACAGGCGACATAACCCTTTATGTAGATAACAATGTAACAGAAACTACTACAGCTTCTTTAAATGCGAGTGGTGTTGGTCTTTGTTTTTATAATTTCGTACATATTTACCCCCAGGGTGGTTCTTTTACCATTAGTGGGAATATAGCAGCCGGTAGCCCTCTCTTTGACTTTAACGGGGCAGACAATGTACTTATTGATGGGTTAAATACAGGAGGTAATAACCTTACCATTGCTAACGTAACTGCTTCTGCAACCAGTGGCACTTCTACCATTCGGTTCATTAACGGTGCTACCAATAACACTATTACAAACTGCACAGTTTTGGGATCCTCTAATTCTTCAGTTACGGTTGATGGTGGTACTATCTTTTTCTCAACAGATGTAAACACAGTTAATGGTAATGATAACAACACAATTAGTAATTGCAACATCGGATCTGCCGGTCCGACTTTACCCACCAAAGCTGTGAATATGCGTGGCACGACAACCAATTCCACGATAAACAATAGTAACAATGCTATTACCGGTAATAGGATATATGACTACTTTAGCCCAACTACCAGCAATGCGGGTATTTATGTTGCCGGAGGCAATACTGACCATACAATCCAGAATAATATTTTTTATCAAACTTCAACCAGAACACAAACTACAGCTAATGAACATGCGGCAATATGGATATCCAATTCAAGCGGCAATAATTTTTCAATTACTAATAACACAATAGCAGGTGCAAATAGTTCGGGGTTAGGAAATTACACTATTGTGTTAGCGAGTGGTAATTCTTCTTTTGTTCCTATACATGTAGGTGTTGGTACTACCTCTGTTACAAATATTATTAACAATATAATCAAATCAATTTCTGTTTCAGGTAACAGCGCAGGCTCTAGTACCAATGCACCTTTTAAAGGAATATATATAAATACAGGACTAGTAAATTCTAATATTAATACAATTGGTAGCAGTATTATCAACAACTCTATAACCTATACAACTAATACAACCTCGGTTGTTGATGTTTATGCAATGTATAATTTTGGTGTTAGCAATTGGACATCCAATAGTAATATCATTGGGGGCATATCTGTAAATAATACAGGTACCGGAGCAGTCAACTTTTATGGCATAGTAAATCTTACAAGTAGTTCGGCAAATTGGTCAGCATCTAACAATATTATAGGGGGAAATCTTTTGGGGTCTATTCAAAATTATTCTACGGCAACAGGCAGTAAATTAATTGCAATGCAAAATCAATTAGGTAACGCTACCATTACTGGAAACAGTATTTATGATTTAGCCGCCAATGGTGGAACAGGAGTTGGGTCAGCAGCTTCATTAATTGGTATTAGTAACAATACATCGGCGGGCATTCACAACATTTCTAAAAACCATATTTATGCACTAATAAACAACCATACAACAGCAGCCACAAGCATTGCAGGCATACAAATATCAAACTCACTTTCTGGTAGCAAAATATTTAATAATTTAATTCATGAACTAACCTCTTCAAGCCAGTCAAGTATTGTTAATGGTATTAATGTAACCTCCGGTACCGCTACTTACCAAAACAATATGATTCGCTTAGGGACAAATTTTTTAGGGGGGGATAACACTATTGGGTTTGCTATAAATGGCATTAATGAAGCATCAGGAACTAACAATTTTTATTACAACAGTATTTACATCGGTAGCAACAATGTTACTGGAAGTGCTAACAGTTTTGCATTTACAAGTGTTGTTGTAAATAATACAAGAAAAATTTTAAACAATATATTTTACAATGCCAGAAGCAATGCCGCAACCGGCACAGGAAAACATTATGCCATACAAGTGGGAGGGACTACGCTTAACCCAACTGGATTAACCATTAACTACAACGATTATTATGCAACAGGTCTAGGAAGTGTATTGGGAAAGTACAATGGTATTGACAGGCTTGCAATATCTGATTGGAGAACTGCTTTAGGACAAGACATAAACAGTTTCAGTGGCGACCCAAAATTTCTAAACCCAACAGGAAGTATTGGCACCCTTGATTTACATATTAACGCCGCAATACCTAACCCCGTAAGTAATACAGGGTTGCCCATAGCAACTGTTTCAGATGATTATGATATGGAAACCCGCTCCCTTACAAATCCTGATATTGGGGCTGATGAATTTGTTGGTATAGGATGTACCCAAGTTAGTATTGATAGTATTGGAAAATATCCCGATACTACTTTTTGTATTGCGATAGATAGATTAATTACTGCAAAAATTTATGCCGGTTGCGATACCATAAAATTTGTGAAATTAAAATATCGTTATAATTGCAGTGCTGAAACTATTGTAATAATGACAGGAGGGAACCCCAATCCCAATAACACTTCTTATTGGGTTGGTACCATACCAGCTGCTACCCCAGTAGATGCCAATGTGTCGTGGTGTGTAACTGTTTGTTATCAACAAAATGATTCCATTACTTACTGTGGTAAGGACTATGCCGATTATCCTATTACGGGGTTTGATGCTGTAGCTGCTCCACAGGTCATTTGTGCCGGACAAAATGTAAACTTAATGGGCAGTGGAATATCCGGTGTCTATGACTCACTCACCTATTTTGAAGGGTTTGAAACATGGCCACCAGCCGGATGGTTGTTTACATTGGCTCCGCCTTCGGTAAAATTATGGCAGCAAGATGCAAACCCACATACCGGGTTACATTCAATGGCATATCCTTGGTCTGGCACTAACGCTGCAAATGCATGGGCAGTTACTCCGGGGCAAACACTCACAGGCGGGCAATGCTACACCATTAGTTTTTGGTACAAAGTTCTTTCTGCTTCCTTTCCTGAAAAATTAAAAGTTACTGTTGGTAATGGTTCGTCCATAGCTAATCAAACGACAATATTATGGAACAACAACGGACAAATAAGTCTAAACAACATCAACTATGCTAAAGCCACAATAATCTATACACCTACCGCAGATGGTATTTATTATTTTGGATTTAATTGTTATTCAGATGCCAATATGCTCTATTTATATGTAGATGATGTTTCAATAAAAGGTAGGGTTCTACAACCTGTTTCTTCATGGTTGTGGACAGCAAGTAATGGCGGGGGTGGTTCAACATTAATTTCCGCACAGCAAAACCCGGGTAGTGTACCTGTATCAGCAACTACCAATTTTTCTTTAACAGCAACTAATAGCAAAGGTTGTACAGAAACTAAATCCTTAACAGTAACTGTATTGCCACCAATTGAAACACACATATATGATACTGCCTGTAATGAATACGTTTTAAATGATAGCAATTTCACAGTAATTACAAGTAGCGGAATTTATACTAAAAATCTAAAGAGTGTTGTAACAGGATGTGATAGTATTGTCTATTTACACTTAGTTATAAATTATTCAACTTCAGGTACAATTGGTATTACTGCCTGCGATTATTATTTCTGGGATGTTGCTAGTGGCGGCACTGGAAATGTCTATACTACTTCGGGGGTTTATACAAGCATCATTAAAAACATTGCAGGTTGCGATAGTGTAATTACGTTGAACTTAATAATCAATAACAGCACTTCAACTTCTTCGACAGTGGTTGCCTGTGATAGTTTCTATTGGCATGGAATTAAATACACAAGTTCGGGTGATTACTTCTTTGATACAATAAATATCGCAGGTTGCACCGAACATCATATTCTTCATTTAACTATCAACACTAGCCCGCATTTATACAAAACAGATACCATTTGCAATACAGCTTTACCATATTTATGGAACGGTCAGCAGTATAACATGACAGGCGATTATATTTTTATTAAACCTGCCCCTGGTTCTTGTGATACCATAATGCACCTTAAATTATTTGTAAAAACCTGCGGAAGGCAATGTTGCCCTGGAATTAACATCATTAAAAATGGAGATTTTGAATTAGGTAATAATGGGGAATTTTCTTCTGCGGGTTATTTATATTCTCCAACTGCAGGTTTGCCGGGGCAATACAGTGTTTTAACCTCTGCACAGGCAAATGCAGTATCCCCCAATTCCTGGAACCCTGATTGTAATGGCAATAATAAACACCTGATTATTAACGGGAGAAATACAGGTACTGCCGGTAAAAAAATTGTATGGTACCAAACTTTAAATTTAGTAAAAGGAGTAACTTATTCCTTTTGCGCAGATTTTAAAAACCTAAATCAATGCGGGTTTAATATAAAGCCAAAAATTGACATTAGCTTCCCGTCCGGTGCTACCTCTATGAGCAATATTTTAATTGATTCAAGTGGTGTAGGATGTGATTGGCAACGGGTTCAAAAAACCTTTACATGGAGTGGGACGTTGACCCCTCCTTATATACGGATATCATTAGATGAATCTGGCTTAGGTGATGGAAATGATTTGGCAATTGATAACATTAGATTGGTAGCGTTGAGCCCCGTTCCACAAAGTGAATTATTTTTTACGGTTAGTATCACAAACAATACTGGTGGCTCTTTTAATATGGCCGCAACACTAACTACACCATTAAATGGATGCACCCCATTTTGGAAAGTAGAACAAGTTGACAATAATAACATTCCGGTTTCAAGTACAATAGTAAATAACCCAAACATTTGGTTGCCCTTAAATCCCAATAATTTTGTGGGATACAAATACAATTCTACTCCTGTATTTTCATTGTTTAATTCCGGCCCGGGGTTATTTAATTCAACAAAGCGCTATCAAATTACTTATGGGAGGACTTGCGAATGCTATTCATTCACTACATTTTCAAGAATAATAATCCCATGATTATTTTAATTGACTAATTAAACCGCCTCAATTTATTGAGGCGGTTTTGTTGTTGTGCCCAACATAGACTGGCAATTAATTTTGCTAAAAATGTATTTTCATATTTATCAGTAAATTGTAAGTATTGTTTGTTTTATAAATAGTAAAGTGAGTTATTTTTGGGCAAAGTATATTGCAAAAATTGGCGGAATAAATTAGAAACAATTTTCGCCATACAAAACACCATGAACAAAATCTACAGCTTCATCAACAAAATAATACAAGGCGACTGCTTAGTGGCAATGAAACAAATCCCTTCAGGTACTGTGGATATGGTACTGTGCGACTTGCCTTATGGTACTACGCAAAACAAATGGGACAGCGTTATTCCCT
>JAYTDC010000015.1:0-1564 GCA_043736115.1 Segetibacter sp.
GCCTACGCCAAAGTATGTCCAGGCCTCTAAAGAATTACCCTTCGCTGTAAACTCAGAACTCCTGACCTATCGCAGTCTAACTTGCAATAGGTTTGTAAATTAGTCTCAAGTTTGTATCCGGGTAAATTGTTTCAGATTCATTTAATGTAGTACAAATTTGAGCCAAAAGTTCATTGTTTTTAGGCGTGTTTAAAGAATGTAATTTGATGGTTAGGGTATTGTTTATTAAATCAGGAATAATATCGGCAGGTGTATTGATTAAATTTTTTACAAACATTCTTTTTTCGTCTGTGTACCTCCCATATACTCCATGCAATAGATTTGCCAGGGAAGATTCTGCCCGGTAACAAATCATCTTTAGTGTTGACATAAAGTAGGCACTTTCTGTTTTTAGTTTATTGATTCTGGTTTCTGAAGGCATGTCGGCTAGTTTTATTTTTTGGGATATTCCTTTTCTTGTTTCTAATAATTGGTTTAATGCCTTTTGTTTTGTTTCTATTTGCTCAACTAATATTGCCTTTGTTTCTACTCTTGTTTTAAACTCGTCTAATTGTGCTGTTGTATTAAGGTTTACATTGTTGAGTAAAGTGGCTTTTAATCTTTGTAATTTTTCTCGTTCTTTCTTTATTTGATTATTGCTATTTCTATACGCAGGGTTTACTATTTTTCTTTCTAAATCAATGTGCTCTATTCCGTATTCTACCAAATGGTCGAGGCTATAATCTGCTATCATGTATTTGAAAAAATTTTCTTGTTGCCATCTATTAAATAATTTGGGTGCTACTATTGACATGGGTAGTGTAGGGTGCGTTGTTATCAAAGCTGTTTGATGTTCTCGAGTGGCTAAGCACCTTATTTCCCTGAATTTACTCCCATTTAAGTCTATTGGCTTCTCGCCAAGAAGCATTGTTTCGGAGTTACCTCTGCTACTCAATACGACTGTTTGTGCAAAATCTGATTCGTTCCATTTGTCTTTTACATTTTTACGATAGGTAATAATTGCAATGCGGTAATCATCCCATAAGCGCTTAAAAAAATTTGGCTCATACGCTTCCCTGTCAAAGACCAATGTGCAGATTGGGGTTTGGTGATTTGGGTCTGAATGTTTTTTTATGGCGCCACTAGCTATTAATTGTGGTATCATTTCTTGTTCTATTACTTGTTGTAATTTTTCACTGAGCTCTCCTGTCCAAACCATTAATGGCAAACCTTTTTCATCGTTTAGCCAAAAATCTGCTGTGGCTGATAAGCATAATTTTTGACGGCTTATAAATTTTTTAGTAAGTGTAGCTTTATGACCATTGTATATTTTTACATGTCCATCTGTGTATAAAAATAAATTGTCTTCTGTTTTTTCTATCCATTCCAGGAATAGTTTCTCATTTAATAATTTAGTGGCTTTATTGTCAAATATTGCAGCCATCTTTTGACGCAAACATTTTATTTCCGGCATTCTATCCAGCCCAATTAGTTTACCCATTTCTCCTGGTGCGCATTGTTTTAGTTGTTCAGGATTTTTAATTCTACACAAGGCCATAAATGCCAGGGTGAGGATGATGGATTC
>JAYTDC010000016.1:0-131569 GCA_043736115.1 Segetibacter sp.
AAAAACAGCAAAATAAATTGGCAGTTCACAAATAAGGAAGCACGGATTAAATTGAAAAAATTGTATCCGTCATTATACGATTAACATAACACTAGTTATGAATTAAGAATTGCAGCAACTGAGAATTGAGTATCGAAAAATTTCATTGTTTAAGGTGTATAGCAGAACCCCCACTCTCCTGAACACTTACTCCCCTATTTCCCAAACTTCTCTTCCTTTCAATAGTTTATTCAAATCACCGGCTCCTTTGGTGGCTATAGTTTCATCAATCTGAAGCTGCATTACATCTTCGTAACAGGCACGGTCAGTTTGGTAGAAAACACCAAATGGTCTTGGAAAATGATGCTCATTAACAGGGTTGTCGAACATTCTTACCAATACCTGTGCTTTGTAAAAATCTTTTTCGTCATGTATCCAAAGATCATCTGTTGAAACTCCATCTCCCAATTCAACAACAACGGGTTTCAGTCCGTCTATTTTTATTCCTTTATTAGCGTTTGCGCCATAAATCAATGGTTTACCCTGTTCAAGAAATAATACTTCATCAGGTTTAGACGATTTCTCTGTAAAAATTTCAAATGCACCATCGTTGAAGATGTTACAGTTCTGATATATCTCAAGAAAAGAAGAACCCTTGTGCTGATGGCTGCGGGTAAGCATGGCCTGCATGTGTTTTGGGTCGCGGTCCATGGTACGGGCTATGAAAGTAGCATCTGCACCAAGTGCTAATGCCAAAGGATTAAACGGGTGATCTATACTACCGTATGGTGTGCTTTTAGTTATCTTATGCTCCTCACTGGTGGGTGAATACTGCCCTTTGGTAAGGCCGTAAATCTGATTGTTGAACATGAGCAGATTGACATCAAAATTTCTGCGAAGCAGGTGAATGGTATGATTACCACCAATGCTTAAACTATCTCCATCGCCGCTTACGATCCAAACACTTAGTTCGGGGCGGCTGGCTTTTAGTCCGCTGGCAATAGCCGTAGCCCGCCCATGAATGCTGTGCATACCATAGGTATTCATGTAATATGGAAAACGGCTGCTGCAACCAATACCGCTGATGATGACAATATTTTCTTTAGGTACACCAATACCCGGCATAATTTTCTGCACCTGTGCCAATATAGAATAATCACCACAACCGGGACACCATCTTACTTCCTGATCGGTTGCAAAATCTTTTGCTGTAAGTGTTACCGGTGGTTTGGGTTCTGTTATAGTTGACATGGGTGAGAATTTATTGGTTAACCTTAAAATGCAAATTTCAGATAAATAAATCTGTTATCACACTGTTTGACATTTATTTTACGAAATGGGTTATGAATTTACCTTATACAAAGGAGACTACCCAATTATCCTCAACTTAGCATAGTTCAGCATTATCTTCTTTTCGCCATTATTATCAAACATTATTGTTGCAATGGGGTTGTGTGCCGAGCCTTCTACTTTGGTTACATCGCCAAAACCAAACTTTTGATGTTCTACTTTTTGGCCAATCTGCAAATCGGCTGTATCGCTGGGAACAAAATCTGCACTGGGTTTGTGTTCTACCACTTTGGGTGTAGTAGGTAAAACCGGCAAATAAGCAGGTTTGGAAGGGGTTTTAGTCGTGGTTTGTCCGTACTTTTCCTCTACCCATTGTGTTTTGGGTTTAAAGCCGGTGGCTCCATTCATACGGTCAAACGCACTTGTTCCTAAATCATCAAAAGCCTGATTTCTTGCGCCGCCACCTGCAAAACCACGGTCAAGGTATTGGTCAGGCATTTCGTCTATGAAGCGGCTGGGTTCATTTTTAACCAATTGCCCAAAACGATAACGGGTATTGGCATAAGTAAGCCACAAATTTTTCTTGGCACGGGTAATTGCTACATAAAACAAACGCCTTTCTTCTTCCAACTCTTCACGGGTATTGATAGCCATAGAGTTGGGAAATAAGGTTTCTTCTATTCCACCTACAAATACGCAGGAAAACTCAAGGCCTTTGGCAGCATGTATGGTCATCAGCTTTACCACATCACTGTTTTCCTTATCGTCATCAGCATCGGTCAGCAGGGTAATTTGTTGCAGGTAACTACCAAGGTCACCAACATTTCTTTCTTCGCCGGTACTATTGTCTATTATCACAACACCTTCATCATCTATCTGTGAGCGGTTTTGTACATCATCTACCCATTCTTTTATTGAGTTAAACAACTCCTGAATGTTCTCATATCGTGCAAGTCCTTCGGTGGTTTTATCGTTAAATAGTTCTTTTACCAGATTGGTATGTTTACCTACCTGTACTGCCACATCATAAGCGCTTTTGGTTTGCAAAAGGCTTTGAAAATATTTGATCATCTGCACAAATGCTTCTATTGACTCGGCTGTGCCTGCTTTAAACCCAAACTCACGGGCACGGGTTAACACCTGCCACAGACTTAATTGGTTTTCATTGGCAGCTATTACAGCTTTTTCTATCGTTGTTTTACCAATACCCCTTACCGGGAAATTTATAATTCGCTTCAGTGCTTCTTCATCCTGTGTATTTACAATAATGCGCAGGTAGGCAAGTATGTCTTTAATTTCCTTGCGTTGGTAAAAACTTACACCCCCATAAATACGGTAGGGAATGCCCATACGGCGCAGGCTTTCTTCAAACGAACGGCTTTGTGCATTGGTACGGTATAAAATTGCAAACTCCTTATTGTGAAAGTGATTGCGTAGTTTTTGTTCCTGTATGGTATCAGCTACAAATTTGCCTTCATCATTGTCGGTCATTGTGCGTACTAACCTTATCTTTTCACCTTCCTGATTGTCTGTCCAAAGGTCTTTAGGAATTTGACCTTTGTTGTTTTTTATAACCTCGTTGGCGACATTTATTATGCTTTTAGTACTGCGGTAGTTTTGTTCCAGTTTTACCACTTTTACATCGTCGTAGTCTTTTTCAAACTGCAATATATTTTCTATGGTAGCTCCGCGAAAACTATAGATACTCTGGGCATCATCGCCCACTACGGCTATGTTTTCATTAACTGCTGCCAACAGTTTAATTATCTGATACTGAACTGCATTAGTATCCTGATACTCATCTATCATTACATACTTAAACTTGTGTTGGTACTTGTGCAGTACTTCAGGAAAATCTCTTAGCAGTTCATACATTTTAAACAATAGATCATCATAATCCATTGCTCCGTTTTTAAAACAACGTGCGGCATATGCTGCATAAATCTGACCAATCATAGGTCTGTTGCTACGCATATCTTCCTGTTGTATATAGTAGTCGTTTTGATAATCAGCCGGCCCTACCAATGCATTTTTAGCCTGTGATATGCGGCCATGCACCACACTTGCCTTGTAGTGTTTATCATCCAGATTCATTTCATTCACAACCGTTTTTATTACACTTCGGCTGTCGTCTGTATCATAAATAGTAAAGTTGTTGGGATAACCAACTTTGGGAGCTTCTGCTCTTAAAATTCTTGCAAAAACGCTGTGAAAAGTGCCTATATAGAGGTTTCTTGCTTCATTGGTGCCCAATATTTTTTCAACCCGCTCCTTCATTTCTGCTGCTGCCTTATTGGTAAATGTTAGCGCAAGAATGTTGAAAGAATCAATCCTGTGTGCCTTCATAAGGTGGGCTATACGGGTAGTGAGCACTTTTGTCTTACCACTGCCGGCACCTGCTACAATCATTATTGGTCCATCTTTGTGTAATACTGCTTCACGTTGCTGCTCGTTCAGCTCTTTCAGATAATCATACATACGGCGAAGTTACAACCTTCAAATTTTCTTAAATGTCCTTTATCGTTCTGTTTAAAAAAGTATGGGTAAATGGTTGTTTTTTGTTGAAAAGCCTACACATTATAAAAAGTACTGCACATGCCCGCAACATAGGCATACTTTTTTTTAGTTTTAGTTACAAATTTCATTTATATGAAAATGGTTACACAGTGGTTAGAAGATGCGCTCAATGATGTGCAGCTTGAAAAAGTTGGTATTAAACTGGTAATGCTTGTAATGATAGTATTGGGGTTAGGCGCATTAAGTTTGTACATATTGCTTAATAGTCCTGCCTGATATTATCTAGAATACTCCTCCAGATTTGCTCTTTCTTTTTTTGAAAGGCTGTTTATTCCCCTTGTGTGTATTTTTTCAAGTAGTCTGTCCAGCTCTTTTTGCTTATTTATTTTATCGAGATTATACCTGTCTTCTACCGTATAATTGTGATGGCTTTTAAAAAATAAATTATCTATCAGCAAAGCCTGCGGTTTGTAAACAATAAATGCTATAAAAGCAATGGCTGGCAATGCAATAACTGCAATCGTAAAAGTATTGGTAATTAATATGGATGGAGAAAGAATTATTGCAAATAGTACACCCGCCAAACCACCCCCAAGGTGGGCATCGTGGCCTACATTTTCGCTACGTGAACGGATGCCGTAAATGGAGATAATAACATAAATTAGCCCAAACAACCAACCGGGTATGGCCGGCAAAAAAAACAAACTGATATCCATACCCGGAAATAATGCAATGGATGCAAAAATAACTGCATTGATAGCACCCGATGCACCTACACTACTGTAATCACCTGCAAAGCGATGAATAAAAAGGCTCAACAGGTTGCCCCCTACCAATCCTGAAACGTAAATGAGAATAAATTTTATTGGCCCCAGATAAGCTTCTACTCCACCACTAAAAAAGATGAGTGCAATCATATTGAAAACCAAATGGGTCCAGTTGACATGTAGAAATCCTGATGTTACAAGGCGTTTGTAATCTTTATGAACAAGCACGGCATCAACTATAAATGAATAGCGGTCGTAAAAAAACTGGTCCTTAAAACCACGGTACGACGTAACAACATTCATGATGATGAGAATGGTACTTATTGAGATAAATGGCATCATAAATCTTTCATTATTTAGTATTTAGTATTTAGACTGCTTCGAAATTAATATATTCAACTTTGTGACAACTATCAGAAAAAATAAACAATTGTCAATTTTGTTAGATTGATTATAGCATCAAAACAAAAACCCGCCTGTTGGGCGGGAATTTTGTTTAAAATTTATTTTCCAAAATGTATGGAAGCATTTTGCGCCAGGTTGGCCAATCATGTTTGATGTCCTGACCCCATACATCAAGATCGCACCAAATACCTTTGTCAAAAAGTAGTTGAGCAAATCTTCTGCTTGCATTAGGATCTTCATAATCGCCGCTGCCTGTATAAATATGTACGTGATGGCTTGCCCGTATTTTATTCAAATAATATTGATCTGACAGATTACTGATATAATGCTCCGGACTGTTGAAGTAAACCTGATCGTCCCAAAATCCTTTGGTGTATTCTGCAAGATTATAAACACCGCTCATAGATATTGCACCGTTGATCATATCGGGTCTTTTCAAAAATAAATTCATGGCATGCAATGCCCCAAATGATGCACCACAGGTATAGATAAATGTTTCCTGACTTGTAGCGTTTCTGATAAAAGGAATTACTTCATTAAAAACATACTCGTTAAACTGATTGTGTCTTATTGCTTTGTGAGATGGTTCCATTTCATTGTTCAGCCAACTTTCTTTGTTAATACTGTCTATACTAAACACCCTGCATTTACCGCTGTCAATCAATGGTGCAAGTGTATCAATCAGTTGAAACCTTTCATATTCTAAATAGTCAGCTGCAGCAGTTGGTATCAAGAGTACGGCAAATCCGTAATGACCATAAGATGCAATAGGCATTTCTTTGTTAAGTGAAGGGCTGTACCATGAGGCTAATTCTCTTCTCATATTTTTTTTTAGTTTTTTAATAGTTTGAATTGCCAGACAAAATAGTACATTTTATTTGTGCAGCAGTAGCAATTTTTTTTATCAGGCTATTGTCAGTTTACTCAATTCTTTCCAAAGGTCTCTGTAGCACTGCGCTGCATAGCTGCTTTTGGCATAGGAAAGTACGGGTGCAAGGTGCTGCCCCATTTTTTCTACATCGCTTAGGTAGGGTATATAGTTTTTGAGAAAAATTCTGTTTTTATACTCATTGGTCATTACTTCATTGTGCAGGTTTTTTCTAAGGTCAACCATGCTAAAGAAGCTTTTGATTTTGGAAACATCCAGGTTGTTTTGCTGAAAATACTCCTGAACGGTATCGTAACTGCGCATACTTAACGTAGTAGGTATATTGGGAATTACTACCCAATCCGCCGCATGAAAAATATTGTCGTGTAGCACAGAAAGACCCGGAGGGCAATCTATAATAACAATATCATAGTCATTTTTAATTTCGGTTATTGCTGCTTTTATGCGCTTTTTCCCTTGCTTAATGTCAGCCAATACCACATCTGCATTTCTTGCCGACAGGTCAGATGTTATAATGTCAAGGTTATCATAACCTGATGGTTGAATGACGGAAGCCAAATCAAGTTCATTGGATAGCAATTTTTTTGCGCCGTTTTTTATTGCAGCATCCATCTGAAAATAAAAACCTGCTGCACCTTGCGGGTCTAAATCCCACAATAGGGTGCGCCACCCTTCTTCGGCAGCTAAATAAGCAAAGTTGACTGTAGCGGCAGTTTTGCCTACTCCACCTTTCTGATTGTAAAATGCATAGACTGTCATAAATTAAATATAGAATTTTATTAAAAACATACGTTTACAAGTTACACAAATAAAGATAAGAAATGAATGGTAAGTAAGTAATAGAAAGAAAATGGTGAAATAAGAGTTGGTATAGAAGGGAAAATAAGCAAACAATCATTAAAGGCCGTGTCCAACTCTCATCTCACCATATATCAAAAAACTAATAACAACCGGTAAAGCCAATTATTATTTCAAAACCCAAATTTCATATTGCAAAAAACTTAATCGTAGAGTAAATGAGTGTTGTAAAAAACAGCTCAAAAACAAATGGCTAACAATCGTTAGTAAAAAAGGCAGCGCAAAGATGTGGTTTTCTATTGTAAATATTAAATTTCTGTGAAGTTTTTTTTGGTGGGGGAATCGCTTTTTTTGTGTTGAAGTTTCGGTTTGCTTGAGTTTCGATAAACGTAAGTAACATTAACCCTTGGGTATATGTATATTACACAAAGGTGGAAGCAAAGGAGGCCTTACCATACGCAGACAAGAAGAAGTGAGGGTTCGTCTTCATAAACCCCACCAGAATAAATCAAAAAAATTCACTCACCCAATTCTTTCATAAGGATAAACATTCTTATAATTCCTATGCAAATAGGAACCAAGTGATGGAGCATCCCTCAAGTTTTCAAACTCATGAATTGGGACACCTTTATAAATATACAGACTTGCGTTTTGGAATCGCATATATACTTCCTGATTTTGTTCATCATAACCAATACTCTCTATGGTAGACGAATTAACTGGAATCATTTCAGGTAAATTCATAACTTATAATTTTTATTACGCCAAGATTTTAAAAGCTTTTTATATTCATTTTCTTTTTCTTCAATTTTTTCTAACCATTTTTCAGAAGCTTTTGGATCAGAACTTTTAGGAGCATTGGTAATTTTGAAAAACTTTACTCTAGAAGGGATTTTAACGGCTTCGCCTGAAATTAATGCTTCACCAGTCCGCAAACTTGGAAGTAAATCTACCATACTTTGTAATTCATCTTGAACGGCAGACCTTATATGCCCCCTATCTTTAGAATTATTCATTCTTAAAGCTATTATTGTACCACATTGACTTAAAACTGTTTCGTCTAATTCAGATGGCCGTTGTGTAACAAGCAACAAACCAACTCCGTATTTTCTTCCTTCTTTGGCAATCATTTGAACGGTTCTTGATGAAATAGAATTTTCACCCGCTTTTAAATAACTATGAGCCTCTTCGAGAACTATTAATAATGGTTGATTTTTTCCACCAACTTTCGTGTTTACTCCCCAAAATAAGCCTTCATAGATAATTTTTAGAAGAGTACCAGAAATTGAAGACATAATTTCGCTAGGTATTCCTGATAGATCCAATATGGTTATCGGTAGGCTATTGCCGAGCCAGTCAAATAGTAGACTATCTATATCTTTACTATCGTCATCAAATTTCCCATTTGAATCAGGTGTTAATTTGCCAGGCGAAAACAAAAAACTATAGCTAGTATCATTTAGTTTATTTCTCATGCTGTCGAGAAAACTAAGCAAGCCTTTTGCTTTTTGATTTAAAAAAGGAGCACTATTTCCCAAGCCAGCCGGTGGATATTCATTTGATTTAAGAGCGTCAATATTACCATCTACTAATCTAACTGAAACATTAACTCTATCAGCCTGAAATGTTTTTCTTTCAAAATCATCTAATTCAAACCACAATCGTTTTATACTAAATGGTATTGGGGAATCAGCAGTTATTGATTCTTTTAAAACTTCTAATTTATTTTCTTCTGCACTTTTAATTTTTGCCTCAACAACTTTTTCTCGAATATATTCTCTATTTTGATCAGTTAAATTGCCTGAAAAAATTGTCATTAGTTCGTTGAAAGGTAAGGCCCAAAATGGAATATAAAGTTTATTCATTTCTTCCTTTGGAGATGTTTCTATTACTCTAGAATATTTAGAAAGAGAATCATTGTATTCTCCATGTGGATCTATTACTAAAATTCTTGAGCTGGGGAAATTTCTCTTAGCTATAGCTTCCAATAAAACAGATACAGAATTTGATTTTCCACTTCCAGTAGAACCTACTATCGCACAATGCCTTGAAATAAGTTTATCTATGTCAATTTTTGCATCAAGGCTTTCAGAAACGCTTATATTTCCTACAATTATTGAATTTGCATCTTCATAGCCACCATAAATAATATCTAAATCATTAATGGTTACTAAATGAACTTTATCACCAGTCGATGGATATTGTGTTACACCTCTTTCAAATCTTTGTCCAACTTGTTCACCTGCCAAAACAATATTTATCCAACTTGTATTTTTAAAAGAATCATAGTCTTTATAATACACTTCTTTCAGATTTTCTGGTATTGCACCTGCACCTATTTGTGTTACAATACCATATAGGTTTGCATAACCCAAGGGGACTCTAACAAATGAACCTATTTGACCAACACGATAAACAATGCCATCAATTATTGGCATATTAGATTTTATATTGTCAAATAACTTAACTGAAATGTTATTTCCGCTAATACTATCAATTTCTCCAATTTCTGTTATTTTATTTTTTGACATTATCTCCTAGCTTTTTTATTTCATTATCACTAATCATTGCATTTAAGAATTTTGCTAATTTTGCAAAATCTGGTAAAATAAATTCCCCTTTACCTGTCCATATTTCTTCTCCTTTATATTCTTTATTCATTTCTTCAGAATCATTGGGAGCATCTTCATCAAAATATAAATTTAGATTAATTGTATCATCTTTGGTGGGTTCGGATTTCAACATCCATTCTTTAAAATTGCATCCTATAACTGCATTTCTGGAGCCAAAAATTGATATTTTTGAGTTATCAAACCCTATTTTTGTTAACTTACATTTACTTGTTATAGGCTCATATTTATCATAAATTAAACCTATGACATGTGATGTAGTACGAGTTTTTAAGGCCGAGATAATTCTTGAATTTATATGTTCATCACCCCAAGAATAGCCGCAAGTAATTAAAATAGAATCATCTTGTTTTAAAAAACTTGATAATCTATCTAATAGACTTTCGTAAGGTTGTTTTTTAGAATCTTTATATTTAAAAGTAGAAGGGTAGATTAATATGTCATCATCATCTGGGTTGACTCTTAAAATTTTTTCTGTGTCTTTATCAAAATGCCAACCTAAAGAGCCATGAATTTTCCAGAGTTTTGTTTGTTTGGATAAAAATAAATGGTCTTCTACTGATTCAGGATTAAAAAAAGGTCTCAAGCTTCCGCAAAATCCATCATAATATGGTATTTCTTTTTGTTCAAGCCCGAGTTCAAATAAAAAATCGTAATTAGTGGTGAATATCTCTATGGGATATTTTCTTTCTGCCTGACCAATCCAATTAGCAAAATCTGTTTGCACTAAATGTTCAACTATGTCTTTCGTAACTATTTGGCTAAATTCTTTTTTTGAACCTATATCGCAAACTCGTACACTATGAACGCTTACTTTTTCTCTAACATTTTTCTTTACTAATGATATTAACTCTATGAAATCAGTTTTTTTTAAAGAATTTAATGTGGAATTTCCGATCACAGATAGCTTAAGTTCAATGTTTGACAAAATAGTTTCAACATTAAAGTTTTTTTCTCCAAGTTCCTCTTTGATTTCTTCTAAAGCAATTTTGTATTTGCTATCTTGCATACTTACGTTTTCTACAATTTCGGCAGTCATTTTGCCTATAGCAGGAACAGTAAGACTATTATAATTTTTTTGAGCAAGAGAACTACCAGCTCCAAATAAAAAACCAATTCGCTTTTTATCAGAAATAAGTATCTGCTGAATACCTCTTATGTATTCTGATGGGTCGTGGGTTAGTAAATTCATTTTATTTTCTAATCTTGTTAATGATAATTAAATTCAATTTGACACTTAGATAAAAACTATTTTAGTAGTATGATTGTTAAGGTTTGGTTTAATATAAAGAACAAATCACCATAATTTGGGTATATTATTTTGAATCCAATTCCTGTAGCAATTTAAGGAAAAAAAATATTTTACTTCTGTCATGCCTACAATTTATTAGGTATATTCAAAAAGAGCAAGGTTGTGCCACAGTTAATCAATACTGACACTTTTTGTAAAAAAATTTTTAACCATAAATTTGCTCAACCCTTAATTCCTCCTATGCTATGTTTAAACCAAGGAAACCTCCGCACTACATTTTAATAACTGCTTGGCTTTCCCATCGGTAATATTACCAATAATAAGGCAATGGGCATAGTTGTCCTGGATTTCCGGGTGGTCTATTATGGGATTGTGGATTACATCCAATCCATCATTGATTTGGTTTCTTACTGTACCGACGTTTACTTTTAATAAGCGGAATTTCTCTGGCTGATTTAGAACAGCCTGTTGATAGGATACTATTAAACTTTCTGCATCACCAGATAAGCCATCGTCTCCCCTTTTAGTTTTAAAAACCGCCGAGGAAATGCTGCCATCATCTTTGATAAGATTTGGCAACCAGGTTGGCACCCTCCTTAAAAAATTATCTTCGTTAGAAATCAGGACAATTTCCATGCAGACAAATTAACCATTTTAAATAAGCATGATAAGTGGTTTCATTCAATACTGCTTCTGAGCTGAATATACCATTAAAAGAGGCCACAATTTTATCATCCACCTCTTCTGAAAAAACAAACTCAAGGTTAGCTGCCTCACTTTTTATTTCAATAATAATATCGCCGTCTGGTGTAGGTGCCACAAAAAAAACTTCTATCCCTCTTTCAGATAACCGTTGTACAAAAGATAATGATTTTGTCAATGCCGTAAAAGATGGTTTGTTTGCATTATAAGAATCCCAGTTACTTTGCAAATTCACGAACGACTTAAGTGTAAATATGTGTTTCCTGTTATTTTCAGAAACGGTATTTTTTTTAGAATAAACAGCAGAACTATTTAACTCCATATCACTTTCAATAGAATAATCGGTATTAGTTGTTGAAGTACTCATATAGTTGTTTGCTTATCATTTTTTTAAACGTTGCAGATGCATTTTCATGAGCCTTATCTATCCATTTTTCAAGTTGCTCATTATTGATTCTTTTCCTGTTATTAATAAACGTATGCCAAATAGCTACCTCGTCATTTGATTTAATATCAAAAGCTGTAGCAACCATTATATTCAGTATAATTTCTTCGTCAATAATAAATCTTTTGGTAAAATTAATACTGTCAAGTTCTCCATCTACAAATGGGTAGGGTTCTGGATTTACTTGCAAATGATGCTTTAAAAAGTCAAATTTATTTGCCTCCCCAAAGGTGTTGATACTAACGGAATCTATATATCTTAATTCAATTTTACTAATCACAATTTTCTTTTCGTAACTTGACCGAAGGCACTTGATACCATTTAAAATAAGTGTACGGAATTCTGTCCATGAATAATTCTTGTTATTATCATTTACAGTAAACACCCCTGGTCCAAATTGATATAAAGGATAACTATCTTTCTCTTTAAAAAACCTGTGTGTTACTTTATTATTAAACACAACAGCTGGTATCATAGAAGGGGTGAGTAATTCAACGTATTTAAAATCTTGCTGGCAGGCATTCCTGAAATTCAGCACCGCAGTTTCGAACCCTGTATCCACAGACATATTTTGTTCAGGCATAACATCCAAATCCCAATGAATTTCAAATATAACTTCCTTCAATGGGGCATTCTTTAACTGAATTATATCATTGCGTTGTTGCATTATTTCAAAAATAGTTAAAAAAATAAAAGTAAGATGGAAGTCTTTTTCTGTTAGATGAAAATTAACTTTTGCTTGTTCCATTTTTTTCGCCGCTAATGCCGCTCTTCACCATCAACCTATATCGCATGCACTCTTGCAGATATCGAATACCTGCAAAAGCGTTGAAAAAAGTAAATAAATTTCCACCTAACCCTTGTAATAAGGCATATGCGTATTGCTAAAGGCATTTTCAGTATTGGTCCAGTTTTCAAGCATTTCACTTCTGGCTTTATTATTCTGGTTTATTGATTGGTTGTAGTTATTTACTGCGGTATTAATTTCTTTAACAGCTTTGTTGTAGTTGTCTACATCTTCTCTTGTGCGGCTTGACTCTGATTTGGCTTCAAAAGCCTTTGACATCTTTTCAAAATTTTCCTGCTTTAAAAAATAATCTATGGTTTTCGGAATGTCATTTTCTCCGGTTTTCTTATAAAAAGACAAGGCCTGTCTGCAGGCATTTGCCAGCGTCATATCTCCTTCAAAAGATTTAGTTGTGTCTAATATTTTAAGTCCCTCATTTGCATAAGCTATAAGTGCATTACGTGATTGCTCCAGGTCTTTTACTTTTTTCTCGTTAATAGCTTTTGTTATCTCGCCATCCTGCCAGTTGCATTTGAAGAATAAAAGATAAACCTGATTTTTGTAATGGTTTAATTTGCCTGCAACCCCCATTTTTTCTGATAATTCATCCTTGGGGCCGTTTACAATTGTAACCTTGTATTTTGCTGCAAAAGCAAGGCTTGCGGTGTGCATTTTCTTAGATGCCTCTTCCAGCTTTTCACCGGTCTTTTCCTGTAGCAAAATGAAAGCCTGCATTTGGTCAAAAGATTGCTCTGCTATTTCTTCTGTGTTTACTATTTTACTATAATCTTCATTAAAAACATTGTAGCACAGTTGTATATAGTCCATACTGCTTTGGCGTAGGGAATTGTCGCCTTTATATATAGGTAGCTCTATGGTTTTGTACCTACTGTTTGTAATGCTTTCCAAAACCTGTTGCCTTAATTTTTCCACTTTTCTTGCCCTGCGGCCATGGGCAGCCGCACTCACATAAGTCATGTATTTTTTGTTCATTTCATCGTGGGCATTTACTATTGCGTTCATGTAAGTGCCCGGGTCTTCAAGGGTTTGCGCAGCAACATCTGCACTATACCTGCTACAAAAGAGGATGACTAAAATGGTGGTTAGAATTTTTTTCATGATTTATTTTTAGGTAAAAAATTAATTTTTCATTTGTATTGCCAATTCGTAAGCTACTGTAATATAAGGATCTTGTTCAAGTGTTTTTTTTGATTGCAAATCCATTTCTTTCATGCTGCTGTTGGTGCTTAGCTTTTGTTTGTCAAAAGAATTGTTCTCTGCTTTATATGCTGCCGTAGCTTCCTTAGCCGAAGTTAATGATGGCAGCTCGTCTGCCTCCTTTTTGCTGCTTGTTTGTAGCGTCAAAGAAATGTCCTGTTTTGCATTATTTGATTTTGCTGTTGCTATATATTCCTTTAGTAGTTTAAAATAGGATATACCACTTACTTTATTTTGGGCAACCGTTTTTAAAGCGGCTATTTCTAAACCCGCCAACGGTTTATAATATTTGTTTGCGTCTATTTCCTTTAGCTTAATAGCAAGTTTGTTATCTGACTCCCTTTCGCCGGAAACTTCTAATGCATCGGGCAGTAGTATATCTGGGATTACTCCGCTACGCTGTGCGGTTTTACCGGTAATTCTGAACAGTTGAAAGTCAGTAATTTTCAGGTAACTGTCCGCTTTTATTTCTCTTATGTTATCACTTTCCAGGTTAATCGTTGTGTCCATTGGCAATACTACCTGACCTGTAGCTTTACCAAATGTTGGTGACCCAACAATAACTGCCCGGTTGTAATCCTGTAAAGTTCCTGCAACAATTTCAGAAGCAGAAGCACTATATCGGTTTACCAAAATTATTAACGGACCATCATAGATTGTTCCGCGGTTGCCATCTTTTAGTGTGATAACTTTGGGGTCTTTGGTTTTATACTGACCTACAGGCCCTGCATCTATAAACAGCCCTATTAATCCTATTGCTTCGCTTAGCGAACCGCCTCCATTATAGCGCAGGTTTATGATCAATCCTTCAATGTTTTCTTTTTTCAACTTCATGATTTCTTTGGCAACATCGTTGGCGCAGCCATTGACCCCACTATTGTTTTCCCAATCTTCGTAAAATGCAGGCAGTGAAATATATCCAATGGTTTTGCTGCCTTTCAAGAGGTAGCTTTTTACATTGCCTTCGTCATCATCATCATCCAGCATTTCTTTCCATAAAGTAATTTCTTTTATAGACCCGTCAGTTTTTTTAATTTTCAATTTTGCATTGTCATGGTTGCTTGCACCAAGTGCAGCACCTATTTCCCGCATACTTGCTGCACTTACGTCTATTGGTTCTTTGCCTTCCCACTGAATGGATAAAATCTTGTCGCCCTTATTTAGCTGTCCGCTTTTAAAAGCCGGACTACCTGGTTTTAGTTCATTTATAACAACATTATCATCCTTATCATTATCAAGGCTAAATCCAAAAGCCATAGCTTTTTGTCCCAGTTCGCTTTCAAAATTTTCTTTTTCTGTTGGGGGAAAATATTCAGTATGTGGATCAAAGCATTTTGCAATAGCATTACAATATTCTTCACTTACAGATTGTTCTATACCACCGGGGCTTTGCAGCATAGCGTTTATGCGCCTTTTAAAATACTTCTGCATTTTTTGCCTTGTTGCAGGTTCCACACTATCAGTCAATTTCTTTTGCTGCTTTGGTGAAAGAGGTAATGAATAACCAAGGTCTTCAATTTCATCGAGCACAGAAAACTTTAGCACTTTGTATAATTTTTTGCGCATAGCAACTTCATTAACAGGATATGAAGTGTCTTCGGCAACTGTAAATTTTTCAGGAAGCGAAAAAACAAAAGATGCTTTTGCTATGGAAGTTACCATGGTATCAGCCTGTAGCAATCGCTTTTTAAAAATTGATATCAGCGTTTGTAAAAATCGGGTTTGCTTTCCCTTTATTTCATCGTCAATAGAGAATTGATAAGCAGATAGTGCCTTTATATCTTCCGTGGTGAAAAATAATTTATCATCATCAATTTCGTTGAGCAATGCGTTATATACATCTGCCGAGAAAGCGTCATCAATAGCCCGTGGTTGCACGTGAAATTTCGCCGCCATTCGCGTAATTACAAAAGCATCTTTTGCTGCTTTGCTGACTGGCTGTGCCATTCCACTTAAATGGAGCACCACATTAAACAGGGTTAGCCATAAAATTTTATTCATGCAAAAGAATAGTTGTGCAGTGAAAATATTAAAATATTTTGAATTGGTAACTGTTCAGCCAAATTCTTCTAAAAATGATTTTACCATGTTGTTTTATGGTGAATCAAATATGCCGGTTCAAATTCGCATAACCGATATGAATGGAAAATTAGTGGGACTATTAAAAGGTAACGCAGCGCATAATTTCACCGTTGGTTCAGAATGGGCACCCGGAATTTACCTGGTAGAGGCCGTCAACGTAATGAAATACGAACCTTGAAAGCTTTGAAAATAAAGTAGCACTTTTTTTTAAAGTTTTTTTTATTGCACGGTGGCTCTTAAAATGCTGTTGATGAGGGACTCCAACAGGTTACAATGTTTGCAGATTTACAGGTAAATAATACGTGTAAAGTGTTGAATTAATTTTTTCAAGTATAAGCCTCTTTCTCTACATTTTAATTTATCACCTTCGATATTTCAGGAAATTTCATAATTGTTTATATTTTTGACTATGCCCAAAATTTTTGAATATCTGGCTTATGTCATTCGTTTTTATTCCAATGACCATTTACCCGTTCATGTTCATGTACAGATACAGGAAAGGGAAAGTAAAGCTGAATTTCATTTTGATGAAAACAATGGTGTAGTTTTATTATTCAAAAAAGTGAAGGGTAAAGAGCCTCTTACTGAAACTGAAACAAAAGAAGTGGCAGTTTTCTTAAAAGAATATCAACAAAAAATTATAGAGAAATGGAACAGCGTATTCGTGTTTCACCAAAAGGTAGATTGCGAAACAATACAAACAAAACTCAAAAAGAAGAAGTTATAACAATAAGTAATGCATATTATTTGGGCAATATGACTTTGCTGTTAACCTTTAGTAATGGGGTACAAAAACGGCTTGATTTTACAACCATTTTTCAGCACCACCTCAAAGGGTATTATGAACAATTTTCCAACCCGTCAAAGTTTAAGCGCTTTGTATTAGCAAATGGCAATATCAGTTGGGGAAAAAATGAAGACGTGATTTTTCCTGTAAGTTTCTTATACAATCACCCTAAAGCTAAGAAGGAAAAAGAGGAAGTGTTATATGTGATATAAGTCTTTTACGCTTTCTTTACTTTCCTAAAAGTTTACATTTTTACCGCTGTTGGCGTCCTTCACCAACAGCTTGCATAATGTGCTGCTTTGCAGGTAAAGAATACCTGCAAAGGCGTTTAACATCCTACAATGTATGCAACTTTGCAGGTGAAGAAGAAAAAGACATTTAATCTATTATCTAGAAAAAAAATATTTAGTATTATTTATTTTAATTCCAAATTTTTTTATTCTAAAATAAATGTCATCATAAATATACCTTTCGAATACTTCTTTATGTTTTCTTTGAAAATCTTGAATGTCTAACTGATCCGAGTTAAAATACGAAGAGGAATTTCACAATCAGAATAATAAAACGAGCATTCAATAAAAAAAATTGAAATTTTATTTGCTTTAGATACTTTGAAAGGGTAACTACTCAACTCATTATCGAAGTTGAATATAAAGTGCCAAATATTCTTTTTATAATTTGAAATTATATTTCTAAAATTGTAATCTTTAAGAATCAAATGTCCCTTTAAGGGTAAAATATTCATAACAGTATTTAAGCAAGCATTGTTGCTGTAAATACATAATGAATCGATAACTTTATCGGTTACGATATAGGGAAACCCTATAAAATAGCTTTTATTTTTCTTCGAAATTTCCCAATTCTCTTTTTTTGAAATTGAATCAAACTTATCTGTCTCATAATAGATATTGCTATATACATCAAAAGTCAATTGCGCTGAAATCTGTGGAGAAAAAATAATCACAAGATAGAATCCTAGGATTATCTTGATGTTTTGACATCGGAAAGCATATTGTTTCAATTTGGTCATTTCGCCCATGTTGAGTGAGTCTTAATTTAAAGGCAGAAGCAACGTTTCGCTGCTGTTGGCGTCCTTCACCAACAGCTTACAATGTGTGCAGATTTGCAGGTAAAGAATACCTGCAAAGGCATTTGCAAAAGCGTCAACTATTTGTTTTGTAAAAACATTTTAAAACTCCATCAACCTACTCACACACTCACCCAACCTTGCTTTGGCCATAAAGTTTTGTTCCAATTCTATACTGAAAGGAATGGGTGTATCAAGTGATGCGCAGCGGATAACAGGTGCATCGAGCATTTGAAAACAATGTTCGCTTATCCATGCGCTTATTTCGCCTCCGAGGCCGCCTATGAGTGTGTCTTCGTGTAGCAATAGTACTTTACCGGTTTTTTGTACCGCATTTTTAATGGCTTCATAATCCAATGGAAGCAATGTTCGCAGGTCTAAAATCTCAATAGAAACATCAGGATTTTCATTGGCATATTCCAATGCCCAATGTACGCCCATACCATAGGTGATGATGGTTATATCGTCACCGCTTTGGGCTGTTCTTGCTTTGCCTATTTCTATTTCGTAGTAGTTGTCGGGCACATTTTCACTGATCTTTCTGTAGAGTGCTTTGTGCTCAAAATACATAACAGGATTGGGGTCGTTAATAGCTGCTATCAGTAAGCCTTTGGCATCAGTAGGCGTGCTTGGGTAAACTACTTTTAGTCCGGGTGTTTTGGTAAACCATGCTTCATTGCTTTGGCTGTGAAATGGTCCTGCGCCTACGCCGCCGCCTGTGGGCATACGTATCACAACATCTGCATTTTGCCCCCAACGGTAATAAATTTTTGCCAGGTTATTTACAATCTGATTGAAACCTACTGTTGCAAAATCTGCAAACTGCATTTCCATAATGCTTTTTATTCCTTCCAGACTAAGACCAAGGGCTGCACCTACTATTGCGCTTTCGCAAATGGGTGTATTTCGTATTCTGCTTTTGCCAAATTCATTTACAAAACCTTCTGTTATTTTAAATGCACCACCGTACTCTGCTATGTCCTGCCCCATAATGACCATTTCAGGATGCTGCTTCATAGATTGATGCAATCCTTCCTTTATAGCATCTATAAACCGTACATCTCTGCTTGCATTTTGAGACATCGCTGCATTGTGCAAAATGGGTTTGTTATTTTGCGGAGCATATACATCTCTAATTTCTTCTTCCGTATCGGGTACAATGGGAGATTCATTGTAGGCTATTTGCAATTCTGATTCTATCTGCTGTTTTATTTCTTCTCTGATCTGTTCAATTACGTTTTCTGAAAGTACATTTAGTGACAACAGATATGCTTCAAAATTTTTGACCGGATCTTTTTCTGCCCAAATATCAAACAACTCTTTAGGTACATATTTGGTGCCGCTTGCTTCTTCGTGGCCCCGCATTCTAAAGGTCATACATTCTATCAAAAATGGCTTTTGATTATTAATACAAAATTCCCTAACTCCTTTTATAGTGTCATACATCTCGAGCAGGTTGTTGCCATCTATTTTTACGCCATGCATTCCGTAGCCTTTTGCGCGATCCACCAGGCTTTCGCAGCGGTATTGCTCATTGACCGGTGTGCTTAATCCATAACCATTATTTTCTATAATGAAAATAACGGGCAAATCCCACACTGCTGCTACATTTAGCGCTTCATGAAAATCGCCTTCGCTTGTACCACCATCTCCGGTGAAAGCGAAAGCTACTTTTTGCTGATTTCTTAATTTGTAGGCTAATGCGGCACCGTCGGCCAATGCCAACTGTGGGCCAAGATGAGAAATCATTCCGCAAATGTGGTGGTCACGGGTGCCAAAGTGAAAGCTTCTTTCGCGGCCTTTGCTATAGCCCTCTTTGTTACCCTGCCACTGCATAAAAAGTTTATGCAAGGGCATATTTCGCGTAGTAAAAATGCCGAGGTTGCGGTGAAGTGGCATTACCCACTCATCCTGTTGTGCAGCCAATGCCACACCTACAGAAATGGCCTCCTGCCCTATGCCGCTGAACCATTTACTGATTTTGCCCTGACGGAGCAATACCAACATTTTTTCTTCAATCAATCGGGGAAGCAAAATGCTCTTATAAAAATGAAGCAGTTGTTCGTTGGTGAGTTGTTTGCGTTCAAAATGCATGGTGGCAGCTTTACTTTTTTATATGATCGCCTACAAGGCTTTCAATTATGGCTGCGAAAATAGACAATAAGATGCTAAACAAAAGCGCAGACCACCAACCTTCTACACTAAAACCAGGCACAAGGGTTGCGGTCCACTTAATTATCAGAACATTGATAACAAATAAGAATAATCCAAAGGTGAGTAAGGTTATGGGTAGGGTTAATAATATTAAAATGGGTTTGACAAAAGTGTTCATTAAAGCCAATACAAAAGCCACGATCATGGCAGTAAAGAAACCATCTATATGTACACCATTAAGTACATAGGCAACGGCCAATGCTGCAATTGCGGTTATTAATACTTTGGTTAAGAATTTTGCCATTGGGTTACTATTAAATTATTAAAGAAATACCAGAAAGCATATTTCAATAATTATTCTAAAGCTACTCATTTTAGGTACTCAAAATATTAAACTACTTCAGGGTTTAATATTTGTAAAGTAAACATCTTCCTATGATTTTGCAACTCCTAACGGAGTCATTATCAGCTTATATTCCACTACTTGAATAGCATTATTAATGCTGATCCAGGGTTGGATACACTTCCTCCAAAAAAATCCTAACCAACAAATTTTGTTTAGTGAATGGATTTAAATTGCCTTGCCCGTTAGGGCAGGGATTAATAATGAATGTGCGCTTTAATTGGCTTTAGCCAAAATAAAATACTTTGGCTAAAGCCAATAAGAAATAAACCTTTTTTTATCGCCCTAAAGAGCAATGCTATTCAAAAGAGAGGTCATTATAAAAAATAATGGCTTTTAATCTCAATCCTTGATTAGCATTATTAAATTACAAACAAAAATTATTCTTCCTTTATAAAAAGCAATCTGCTCATTACATTTAAGGGGGCTCTACACCACTACCAATTCAAAAAAGTCTTCTTTTACCAAATACTTTTGCGCCAGTTCTCTGATTTCAACAGCCGAAATTGTTTTGATGGTTTGTATGGCATCATAAAAATATTGGTCATCTAATCCATTAAGAATATAATTTTTCCAACGGCCGATTATCTGGAACGGACCATCCAAATCGCCAAGAATACTGCCAATCATATAATTTCTTACCAACAGCAATTCTTCTTCATCCACCAATTCTTCCTGCAAAATCTTCATCTCTTTATATACTTCGTCTATAGTTGCTTCGCAAACATCTCTTCCGGCTTCTGTACTTATAAGCCAGGCGCTGTCCTGTATGTGGTTTTGAAAATAACTGTGAATTCCATAGGTATAACCCTTGTCTTCACGAATATTGCTCATCAACCGTGAACCAAAAAAACCTCCAAATAAATTATTCAGCACCTGTATTTTCATAAAGTCAGGATGGTGCCTATTGGGAAATGGACGAGCTATACGTATGGCACCCTGTACCCCATTTTCATCATTAAAAATCCGGTGCTTTTTTTCTGCAAAAGCAATTTGTTTAAATGATTTTTCTTTTAATGTTTTTTTGTTTAGGGGCAAATGACCAAATGCATCATTCAACTGTTGAAAAATATCGGGTGATAGTTTTCCGGCAATAAAAATCATGCATTTACCATTTACATAATAATCATTGTAAAACTGCACAATCTGGTCGCGACCCAAGGCTTCAAATTCAGCAATGCTTGTAAATCTGCCATAAGGATGTTCCTGGCTGTAGAGGTATTTATCAATCAACCTATTGGCCATGAAATCACACTTTTTAATATTGACTTTTAGCCGCTGTATCTGATTTTGTTTGTAAATGGCCAATTCTTCTTCAGGAAAAATTGAGTCCGTTATAAGCTCTGTAACTATAGGCAGTACACTGGTCAAATGCTTATTAAGACAGTGCAAAGAAATGGTTGCGGTTTCGTTGAAGCAGCTTCTGTTTACATAAGCTCCATAGTAGTCAAATTGCTCATTTATTTCGTATGCTGTTCTTTTAGAAGTACCGTTTTTTAATAAAAAATTGGTAGAGGCTGCTACTATGTTTTGATCCTCGTAACAGTTGCCTGCATAAAATACTAACTCTACCATTGTAACTTCCTGTGCACCTGCATTGATGCTGTAAACCGGCACATCATTGTCCAATACAAACTGTTCGGCTTTTTTTAATTGCAGATTAAAATCAATTGCATCTTTTATGGGTGGAGCTATCGTTCTGTTTAACATGAATTATTTTTTCTTTGTAAAAACCTTTTACGAATGTTTAAAAAAGCAAGTGGTGAAAATTTTTATTGATCGTTATTTCGTATTTTTTGAAAAACTAATCATCCTTTAATTTGTGCTGAAATAGCGCATAGTATTGCTGTTGCTATCATCAAATATTTCTTCTGCAGCTTGTTTAATATCTGGCACTGTTATGTTTTTGTAATTGTCAAGGTCGGTATTCATCATACCTGCATCGCCAAGCAACTCGTAAAATGCCAGATTATTAGCACGGTTCATTATAGTCATGTCCTCAAAAGCAATCATGCTTTCAGTCTTGTTCTTTACTTTTTGTAGCTCATTTTCGGTAACCGCTTCTGCTTTTATTTTATTGATTTCGATTTGTACAGCTTTTTCAGCATCAATCATTTTTATCCCTTTTACCAAACGCCCTTCTATACATAACAAACCCGCATCAACACTACCCATGTGGTGGCAGTCTATATTACTGAACAGTTGTTGCTCCTTTACCAAAGCCTGATATAATCTTGAAGAACCACCACCACCCAATATATCGGTTATAAGATCGGCAGTGTAATATCCTTTACTTAATCTTGGGGCAATATGCCATGTTTTAAAGAATGCATCTAATGGTACCTTAGCCTCTACATCTAATATACGAGCCTGTGTCTGTTTAGCTTCTACAGGTAGGTTGCGTATGTACTTTTCACCCATTGGTATTGGGCCAAACCATTTTGCTGACAGGCGTTTTACATCTTCCAAAGTTACATGTCCACTTACTGCTAAAATAGCATTGACTGGGCGGTAATGTTTAAAAAAGAAGTGTTTTACATCGTCTATATGTGCTGTTTCTATGTGGCTCAAATCTTTACCAATAGTCATCCATCGATAGGGATGTTGCTTGTAGGACAGATCCCGAAGTTTGTGCCACACATCGCCATAAGGCTTATTGATGTAATGCTCCTTGAATTCTTCGCAAACAACTTTTCGCTGTACATCAAGGCTTTTTTCGCTGAAAGCGAGGCTAAGCATTCTATCGCTTTCTAACCAAAATGCAGTTTCCAGGTTTTCAGCAGGTACCTGTATGTAGTAATTGGTAAGGTCGTTGGTTGTGTAAGCATTGTTCTCACCGCCGGCCATTTGTAGTGGTTCGTCGTATTCTTCAATATTTATACTGCCCCCAAACATGAGGTGTTCAAACAGGTGGGCAAAACCTGTTTTATGTGGGTCTTCATCACGGGCACCAACGTCATACATTACATTCACAACAGCCATGGGAGTACTATGGTCTTCGTGCACTATAACTCTTAATCCGTTGTCCAACACAAACCGGTCAAATTTTATCATATCTATTTTATAAAAAAGTGGAACAAAGATAAAGGGATAAATAAGGTGATGAGTTATTATGAATTTTGGGGTAGAAATAGGTGAAAACCGAATACAACTTCATCTTTCTTTTATGGATTGAAAACAATTCTCAAAAAACAGGAATTCCTTTTTACTTGTTGAAAAAATAAATTGAGGAGGCATGACCTATTTGAACAATGCTCAATAGAGTAAAAATTGGCATTAATTTTTGCCCCAAAGTAGTAACATTTTAATAGCATTGGGCAATGCCCGTAGTGGTATTATTCAGGCCATTTTTACAATTATAACGGAGTTGAACTATTTAAATACTTTAGTATTGTATAACCCCGGAGGGGTTAATGTAATTAGGTTTTATTAATTGCTCCGGTTACACCGGCGGCTATTCAAATGAAAGCCTTTCAAACTTTTTACGTTTAAGATAATGCTCAATTATTTCGACTAGGGTATAAAAATTTTCAACTTAATTAAATATTGGCATCAATAGGTTTCCTTTAAAAAACTTTTCACTTTCACCCAGCATATTTCTATTTTTCCATTTCGTGAAACTAATACTTTTACACGGGTGCCTATTTGCTGTAAAACGTCTTTATAGTTTTGTATGTTTCCGTTGAAAACATTATCCACGGCTATAATTATGTCACCCGGTTTTAATCCTGCTTTTTCACCGGGTGAATCTGGCAGTACATCCTCTATTATTATCTGACCGTCTAATAAATATATACCTAACCCTGTATAAGAATAATCAAAGTTTTCGCGAAAATGAGAATTGGGTTTCATGTGAATCTCATTTTCTGCATAGTTTATTACCAGATTAAAGCGGCGTAATAAATCGTTACCAATCAATCCACCCAATTCAGGATATGAGGTAACATTGTAGTCATCTTTAAAAATATGCGCAGGAACTTTTTTGAATGCATATGGTCCAATAGTGAGTTTTTTAATTGTTGTCAGCTTCATTTGCTTTTTGCCCCCCAATCCCTCTGCCTGTGTGATAATTGCTTTTTTCCCTACTCTTAATATTGCGCTATCTCTTTCATAATCTTCAGACAACAACAGCGAAAGACCGGCACCTGTATCAAAGAAGAAATTACCATTACTGGTTCTCCCATCTTCAATTGTAGCAGCTAAAACCGGTATATTATTAATTTTTGGGTTTAAGAGATATCCATTTCTAGGATATTTTATTCTGCCCTGTTGCCATATTTCAATAATATTTCTATCATAATTAATTTTTACAATAAACTGTTTTAAAAAACTATATCCGATTATTCCATCTATTCTTATGCCGTAGGTGCTTGTAAGCAGTTCGTAATCATTAATATGAAAATCAAGGTGCTCTACATCAAGATTGGGAAGGTGAAGTGTTCTATCCATCACATAACTAATTCGCCGTATGCTGGCTATACCTCTGAGTGTACGTTGTGAAACCACTTTTGGGAGATTATAATAATCAACCAATACTGAATCAAGTGAAATGCCACCGCTACCTGTATCTAAAATAAAATGTAAAGAATCTGTAAAATCATCTAACCTGCCGGCAATAACCATAACACCTCCCGAAAGAATGGTAAAAGGAAAACTGGTGATGAAAGTTGCTTTTGCTGGTTGAATTGAATCTTTTACATTTTGAGATAATGAGCTGACAGGATTTAAATACAGGAAAGCTAAAAGAATAATCTGAATTAAACCCTTGTAAAATATATGTTGTAATCCTATTCTCACTCATTAATTTGTTTAGTATGTGCTGCCACAAGGCTCAATTTACACAAACTATTGTCTCGTGTCAGAACAATATTTATGAATGGAGTGTTTAATTGAAAATACGGTTTGATTTATCTCTTAAAACTGTGTGAACCTTGTAATGCGGAAAATGAAATCATCTTTGTAAACGAGTTGCATACCTTAATTTTGCAATTCTTTAAATAAACATAATGCAATTAGCTGACCTGTATAAAAAGGCACTCAACTTTGAGTTCCTAAGTGTGGAAGATGGAGTTTTTTTGTTTAACAATGCGCCTACCGCCGAACTGATGAACATTGGCAACGAACTGCGTAAAATACAAGTGCCTCATGGCAAAGTAACCTGGATCATAGACCGAAACCTTAACACAACCAACGTGTGCATAGCCAATTGCAAATTTTGTAACTTCTACCGCATACCCGGCCACGAAGAAGCCTATATAACCGATATAGAAACTTATCGCCGAAAAATAGATGAAACCTTTAAATATGGGGGCGAACAGTTGCTGCTACAGGGCGGCCACCATCCCGGCCTTGACCTTGCTTATTATGTAGATCTTTTCCGCAAACTAAAGGAAATGTACCCTACACTTAAGTTGCACTCCCTAGGCCCTCCCGAGGTAGCGCACATTGCCAAAATATCAAAAAAAACACATAGAGAGGTTCTAATAGCATTGCACGAAGCAGGCCTTGACAGCTTGCCCGGCCCCGGTGCGGAAATATTGGTGGACAGGGTACGACGTCTCATCAGTAAAGGAAAATGTGGCTCACAAGAATGGTTAGATATTATGGCCGAAGCACACCAACTCAATATTACCACCAGCGCCACTATGATGTTTGGCCATGTAGAAACTATTGCGGAACGTATGGAACATCTGGTAAAGCTGCGTGAAGTACAATCCCGCAAACCCGAACATGCCAAAGGATTCATTGCCTTTATACCGTGGACATTTCAGGATGTTGATACACTATTAGCCCGCATCCGAGGCGTACATAACCTTACAACTGCCGACGAGTATATCCGCATGATAGCCATTAGCAGAATAATGCTTCCTAATGTAAAAAACATACAGGCAAGTTGGCTCACCGTGGGTAAGCAGGTAGCGCAGATATGTCTGCACAGTGGCGCAAATGACTTTGGAAGTATTATGATAGAAGAAAACGTGGTAAGTGCAGCAGGTGCGCCACACCGCTTTACCGCCAAAGGCATACAGCAAGCTATAAAAGATGCAGGTTTTGAACCCCAACTCCGTAATCAACAGTACGAGTTTAGAAAAATACCCGAGGTGATGGAGGAGCAGGTGATTGATTATTAGTTTTTATTCATTTAATATTCAAGGATTTTGCCATGTTAATGTCAACCGGACTTTCTTGGATTTTTATCCTCAAAACACAGTCTTGAAAAAGGAGGTTTTCATTAACTTTACTATTCATGAAATGGAATGCTTTCAAATACCTTTTGCCTGTACTAATCTATGTTGGTTCGTGGATTAGTTTTCAGAGAACAGGTTTTTGGATATGGCTGCCACTTATCTACGGATTTGTTCTTATTCCCCTTGTAGAATTGTTTTTAAACCCGAATGATAAAAACCTGGATGTGGCCGAAGAAACAATAGCAAAAAGTGACGGGCTATATGATCTGTTTCTATATCTTATTGTTCCGCTACAATATTTGGCTTTATTTGTTTTTTTACAGACTATGCAACAGCCTGATATGCCGGTGGTGGATAGGGTTGGACACATTTTGGTAATGGGGTTGCTTTGCGGAACTTTTGGAATTAATGTAGCGCATGAATTGGGACACCGGGTTAATAAAACAGAACAATTTCTCGCAAAAAGTTTGTTGCTTACTTCCCTTTACATGCATTTTATTATTGCGCACAACAAGGGGCATCATAAATACGTAAGTACACCTCATGACCCCGCAAGTGCAAGATTTGGCGAACCATTGTACCTATTTTGGATTAGAAGTATAACTGGTGTTTATGCCCAATCATGGAGTATTGCAAATGCTGAAATGAAAAAGAAAGGCCTACCTGCATTTCATTGGAAAAATGAAATGCTTCGGTTTCAGTTGATACAGATTACATTTTGCATTCTTATTGTTTACTTTTTTGGATTTGCAGGTTTTGCTTACTTTTTTGGAGCGGCTATCATGGGCATCTTATTGTTAGAGACAGTTAACTATATAGAGCACTACGGATTAAGTCGCCAACCTACCGGTGAGGGTAAGTATGAAAGAGCCATGCCACATCATTGCTGGAATAGCAATCACGTCATAGGCCGGTTGATGTTGTTTGAATTGAGCCGCCACAGCGACCACCACTATCAGGCTAACCGTAAATACCAACTGCTTAGGCATCATGACAACTCTCCACAACTTCCTACAGGTTATCCGGGCAGTATGTTATTAGCTGCAATACCTCCGCTTTGGTTTAGGGTTATGAATAGCAAGATTGCAGCACTATCAATACAATAATCTATTCGGCTTGAAGGCATTTCCCTTATATGAAATAAAATGTTTTGCGTCTGACACCTTTGCTTTGGGCAATAATGGGAGAGATTTATACAGCTGGCACAAAATTTTAACTTCTTTTATTATTGAAAAAATTTCTCCGATACACACTTAAGATTATTGCAATTTTAGCCGGCATTTTTTTGCTTGTCTTTTTTTCTATGTTCTTTTATGTAACAAGTCACAAAAAAGAATTAATTGAAAAAGCAAAAATTCAGGTTTCTGAAAAGTTAAATGGTAATGTTCAAATTGGAAATATTGATTTATCGTTTACTAAAAATTTCCCGCAGGTTTCTCTTTTATTAGAAAATGTTTCGGTTACGGATACGATGTACAGTGTACATCATCATGCTTTTTTACAAGCAGAAAAAATATATGCCATATTGGGAATTGGTAATGTTATGCTTCAAAACAATCCCTTATCAGGGATAAGAATTGATAATGGTCAAATTTATGTTTTTACAGATACTTCAGGATATACCAATGCTTATTTATTTTCACCAAAAAAATCAACAGACACTTCAACCAAAAAATCAACTGCTAAAACAGAAATTGAAAGCATTAAACTTAGAAATGTTCGAATAGTTTTGAATGATCTGTTGAATAATAAGTTGTATGATTTTGATGCAAAAAAAGTGAGTTATAAGATCAACACAGAGGATTCTATAATTACTGTAAGATCTAAAAATGATATTTTAATTCATAGTCTTGCTTTCAATACTCAAATTGGAAGTTATGTTAAAGAAACATCTTTTGAAGGCCACTTTTATATTGCATTTGATCTAAGAAAAAAACAATTAAGTTTTAAAGATATCGAGGTCAATTTAAAGAAGCAACCCTTTACACTTTCAGGTCAATTTAATTTTACAGATACCCCTACATTTTATCTCAAAGTTTTTACTAAAAAAATAAATTTTCAGCTTGCTAAAAGTTTGGTTACGCCCAAAATAGCTACTTCCATTTCTTTAGTAGATATTGACAAACCTGTAGAAGAAGTTATTGCAGACATAAATGGACCCCTTAAGGGGGGCGAACCTTTGGTAAAAGTGAATTGGGTTTTAAAAAACACGGCGATAAAATCTTCTTTTGTAAACTTATCAGATTGCTCCTTATCGGGTTCGTTTTTAAATGAAGTAATGCCCGGTCAACCACGAAATGACCCTAACTCGCAGTTACATTTTCAAAACCTAACGGCAGTTTATGAAGGGTTGCCCATAAAATCAGAAAATGTGTACATCAACAACCTTTTATACCCCAGAGTAACCTGCGATGTAAAAGCAAATTTTGAACTGCCTCAACTTAATAAAATTATTGGGAGCAATACGCTTAAATTAAAACAAGGTAAAGGACTGTTAGATATAACTTATGAAGGTCCACTGGAACATAATACAAAACAAAATACCCTTCTTAATGGTAAAGTAAAAATTGATAATGGGTACATGGTGTACAGCCCCCGAAACATACAAATGAAAAGCGTTAGCGGAAACATTTTATTTAAAAACACGGATGTATATGTCACCGACTTTGAAGGAAATGTGCAGGGAAATAAAATTATGATGAACGGAAGTGGTAAAAATCTTTTAGCCCTTATTGAAACCAATCCTGGTCTTATGTTTCTCGACTGGAACATTTACTCGCCATCTATAAATTTTAATAACCTGACTTCGTTGCTACAAAAAAGGAACCCCAACGTAAAAGCTCCTGCAAAAAATACAAAACTTGGAAGTACTGCTGACCAATTAGATCTTATTGTAGAATATGCCAACTTTAGAATAAATGTAAAAGCAGATGAAGTTTTATATAGAAAATTTAAAGCCTCAAATGTAAATGCAGCCTTATCCCTTATTAATGAAAACTGGTCTATAAATAGTCTCTCCTTACAACATGCAGGTGGTAATATGCATATAAATGGTACACTTTTCGAAAAAAACTCAACTACATATGAAGCAAATATTAAAGCAAAAATGGAAAATGTAGATGTTAATAAGGTAATGTATGCATTTGATAATTTTGGGCAAAGAGGTATCGAAGCCGACAACCTCAAGGGAAAATTGACTTCTTTAGCCGAAGTAAAATTAAACATAGACCGTAATACAGAGCAACCTTCCAATTTAATCGGGTTTGTAGATTTTTCCCTGAAGAATGGGGCATTATTACATTATGAACCTCTTAAGAAAGTTCAGACAATCATCTTCAAAAAAAGAAATTTTGATGAGATTCATTTTGCAGAATTGAAAGACAGAATTGAAATTAAAAATAAAGAATTTACCATTAACAAAATGGAGATACAAAGTACAGCATTAACACTCTTTGTTGAAGGCATATACAGTCAAAAAGGAAATACCGACATTAGTATACAGGTACCTATCAGTAATCTTAAAAAAAGAGATGAGGATTACACTCCTGAAAATAAAGGTGTTAATCAAAAAGGGGGAGCGAGTATTTACATAAGGGGACAAACAGGAACTGATGGTAATGTTGCTTTTAAGTTAGATGTATTTAAAAAGCTAAGAAAACAGAAACCATCCGTAAAATAATTATAACAGCAATAATTTTTTTATAAAGTTCTATCCAGATTTTCCAATAACTCAATAGCTTGTAAGCGGTGCCGCAATGCCTGTTCCTGATTAAATGCAGGGGCATACATTCCTAAAGTACATTTTTTTAAAAGCTCATCCACTTTAAATAGTAAAACAGAAAGGGTAAGATTTTTATTTGCATATTCAGCTATTTCAGATGGCTGTAAGTTAAACCTAGTATTTAAATACTCAGTCAGGTTTCTATGTAGGTTTTTGTAAAAGAAGGATGTATTTTCTCCCGGTTCTAATTGCAAAATATTATAGATATACGCAGTAGACAACATTTCATTATTATTACTTACAAGTGCAAATTCTTCCTTAACAGATGTTATAATTTCAGGAGGTAATTTTGCTCTTCGCGTACCGCTGTACCAAGCCACCCCTAAAATAATTGCCAACAAACCTACCCCTATTAATATGTACAATCGTTGGTCAAAGTCTTCGTCGGTAATTAATTGTGATGATTTTTTGACTATATTATTTGAACCCGGTACTACCTTTAACAAAAATGATGGTGTTACTTTGTTTATATAGGTTTTTGTATTAGGATCAAAATAAGTAAACAATACCTGCGGCAAAATATAATTCCCCATTTTATCAGCAGAAAATGGAATGGTAAATATTTTTCTGTTTATAACAGGATTGGCTTCTCTATCTATTTCTTCAGTCTCGGTAGCTTCAAAAGACTCTATGCCTTTGGGCCAATTCATAACGGGTACTTTTACCGGTTTAAGGTTTCCTGTACCTTGAATGATTAAGTGCAGATGGTTAGTTCCGTTGGTTGTAAATTCTTCCTCACCAGGTTGTATAGAAATATGAAAATCTCCAATTGCTCCGCTTAAAATTCCATTACCAATATATGGCGGTAAAGACTTTACAATAATGGTCAGTGGCTTGTTTTGCAACTTTACCACATGATTTTCTTTTGGGCCTACCCTATTGCCAAACACATCAGTACTTGCGCTACCAGAAGAAGTACGGAATGATACGTCGTTTTCCACTTCAGCAGAGGGAAGCATTAGTTTGCCTGAATCAAGAGGGGTTAGCTGTACTTTTCTAATAACAAACACATTATACTCTTCCCCATCTATTCTTTCTATATGTTGATCCTGATAGCTATTAGTTAGCTCAACAACTGTGCAACCATTGAAAGCGGGTTGTTTTACAACTTTTGATCTTGACTTTAACCGAGTACATAATTTGTAGGTAGCTATAATTGGTTCTCCAACATAACAATTTTGTTTGTTAACTTCGAGCCTTACGAACATATTTCTTTTTATTTTCTCCAACGCATCCTCACCTGCTCTTAAAGATTGATTGGCGGGTAGTTGGTCGGGCAATAAATCCAGTAAAGATGGTTGTGGTTGTGAAGTAGCCGGCGAAGTGCCACCAATATGGCTTGTATTTTTTACCTGTACCGAAACCTGATTACTTCTTTGTGGTTTATTGTTGATTAATGCTGTAGCACCGGGTACCACAAGTACACCACCAACACGTGGCTTAAGCATAACCGCATAAATGGTTTGCTGACTTACCGTATTTCCTGAAAGTATTTTAGAACTACTCAAATCTGGTCCCGAAACCATGGTCCAATTTGCAAAGCGGGGAAGATTAAACTGATCCATATCCACATTATCTGCTACATATTCAACCTGCAGTACATCTTCTCGGCCAATTACCTTTTGTGATATTCTGGTAGTAAAAGATTGACCTATACACACCTGCCACAACAATAATAATATTACAATGCTATATTTCATTCAATATTCGATTGTAACAAAAATAAGGCAACACTTAAAAGTAATGGCCGAATTTGGGTGAATAGGGAGTTAAAAATAAAAAAGGCATGCTGATGCCAGTTAAAACTACTCGGTATTTTTAACCTTCGTTCTTATTTTTTTTAGCCGGTTTATATGTTTAGCGATTTCCCTTTATAATCCAAGAAATGGTATTGGGTTGGTTAATTTCTTTTCTTTGCCCACAATACATAAAACAAACTCATTTATGTGGTTTAACCTTGGTGAATTTATTCTTCGTTTCAGGGTGCAATTGCTAATTGTACTTTTTGCTGCTACGGGTATTATTACATTTTTTGCTGCAAAAGTGCAATTGAGTTATGATTTTACCCGGGCAATACCCACCGATAATCAAAAATACATTGAGTTTGAAGCCTTTAAAAAAAAGTTTGGCGAAAATGGTGGCGTTTTGGTTGTAGGTATTCAAACCAAGGATTTTTATACCCCAACAGTTTTTAATTCTTTAGTAGCATTAGATAACAGGCTGAAAAAAGTAAAAGGTGTCGACAATATATTAAGCATTCCCGAAGCTGTACAATTAATAAAAACAGACAGTACAGACAAATTTGTTTCAACACCTGTTTTTGTAAAAGGAAATAATACTAAACAACAACTTGATAGCTCAAAACAAGTTTTTGAGAATCTGTTGTTTTACAAAGGTTTACTCTACAATCCTGAAACAGACGCATATTTATTGGGGGTTAATGTAAATAAGGAACTGATAAACAGTAAATACCGATCTACGCTGGTTGCTGATATTATGCAAGAGGTTCACCAATTTGAAAAAGATACCAAACTCTCTGTGTATGTAAGCGGTTTGCCATTTATCCGTACTACTATCGGGGATCTTATAAAGTCAGAAATGAAATGGTTTTTGATAGGTTCACTATTGCTTTCTGCAATTACACTTTTGATTTTTTTCAGATCGGGCAGTGCTGTAGTCATGAGCCTATTGGTGGTGATTATGGGCGTAATATGGAGCATGGGTACTATGGTGCTCTGTGGCTATAAAATCACGTTACTTACAGCGTTAATACCTCCACTGCTTGTAGTGATTGGTATTCCAAATTGCATTTATTTTTTAAATAAATACCACACTGCATACAGAGAGATCAGTGACAAACATCAGGCTTTGGTAACCATGACTGGTCGTATGGGTATTGTTACACTGTTTTGCAACATTGCAGCAGCTATTGGCTTTGCTGTATTTGCATTTACCAAAAGTGCCTTACTCAAAGAGTTTGGAGTAGTGGCGGGCATCAACATAATGATGCTTTTTATCATATCGCTTATTTTTATTCCGTCGGTATTAAGTTACCTGCCCCCACCTAAGGCACATCAGCTAAAGTATCTGGATAACAAGTGGCTTACCGGTATCTTAACCAAATTAGAGCTATGGACTATCCATCATAAACAATGGATATATGGCATTACGCTGGTAATAACAGTTATAGCAGTGATAGGAGTTTTTCGACTTAAAAACGAAGCTTACATAGTTGATGATTTGCCCAAAACAAATAAAATATATACTGACTTAAAATGGTTTGAAAGCAATTTTAAAGGTGTAATGCCACTTGAAATTGTAGTGGATACAAAAAAGAAAAGAGGGGTTACAGCTTCGCTGAAAACATTTAATAAGATTGATGAATTTTCAGCAATAATAGGTACTGATACCAATATGTCTAGGCCACTTTCAGTAGTAGAAGGGTTGAAGTTTCTTAAACAATCCTACTACGATAATGATAGTATAAGTTACGCCACCCCATCAGAATTTGACATGCCCTTTCTAGCGCCTTACTTAAAAGCCAAAACAGGCAGCACCAAAAACACAGCCCTGGCCAAACTTATGAATGGCTTTATTGACAGCACTAAAAGATATACCCGCATAAGCCTTAGCATGAAAGATGTTGGCAGCAAAAAATTACCCGTTATTTTAGACTCACTACAACAACAAGCCAACAGAATTTTTGACACTGCCTCTTACAACATACAGTTTACCGGTGCAAGTGTTACATTTCTTGAGGGAAGCAAATTCATTATCAACGGGCTTAAGGAAAGTATCATTTGGGCATTTCTGCTCATTGCATTATGTATGCTATATCTTTTCAAATCTTTTAGAATACTGCTTTGTTCATTGATACCGAATATAGTTCCGCTTATAATAACCGCCGGGGTTATGGGTTGGATGGGTATAGCCCTAAGGCCGTCAACCGTATTGGTTTTTAGTGTAGCCTTAGGTATTGCTATAGATGTCACGATTCGCTTTTTGATTAACTATAAACAAGAGTTGCCAACAAATTTTAATAATGTTCAAACTACCATTGAGCAAACCATTCGTCATACAGGCATAAGTATTATGTACACTTCGATGGTATTAATTGCAGGTTTTGTCATTTTTTGTTTTAGTGGTTTTGGTGGCACAAAAGCTTTGGGTTGGCTTACTTCACTTACATTAATTACGGGTACAATTACCAATCTTACTTTACTTCCTGTTTTGCTGTTGAGTTTAAAAAAGAAAAAATAGTATTCGGGAATGATTTTTTTATTGAAGTATAAAATTCAATTTAATAAAATTATTTTTTAAAATTGAAACCCTTTTTGATTCAAGCTTCATACGGTAAAAAGAAAAGCAAATGACTTTGTATATCGATTTTGTTACAATTAATATTATTGTTTACTCATACACATAGTTTTACATGGTGTAAAAAAAGTTGAACTTAAAAAAGATATTTACATAAACACACTTAACAATTTATTGTATTTACTTGCAAGTATGGTGTTATTTTTAAATAGTTTGAAAAGTATATTTTTGATGGTATTTTTAACCATCAATTCAATGCTATGTTTTGCACCGGTTAATTCTCAAAAGTTTTATACCCAACCGGTAAATTATCCTAAGGGCTATTTTAGAAATCCGTTAGATATTCCGATAAAGCTTGCTGCCAATTTTGGAGAATTGCGCACCAATCATTTTCACATGGGTTTTGATATTCGCACTAATCAACGGGAGAATTTGCCTGTGTATGCAGCAGCAGGCGGTTTCATCAGCAAAGTAAAAATTGAAAAGGGAGGCTTTGGCCGCGCCATTTATATCACTCACCCAAATGGTTATACAACCCTATATGCACACCTCAATAATTTTTATCCGGCGCTTCATGAGTTTGTTGTTAACAAACAGTATGAAGATAAAAAATGGGAACAGGAAATGACGCTTACACCCCAACAGTTTCCGGTAGCAAAAGGCGATTTTATAGCATACAGTGGCAATACGGGAGGTTCTGCAGGCCCACATCTGCATTTTGAAATCCGGGATACAAAAACCGGCAACAACCTTAACCCATGGTTATTTGACATGGGATTACCCGATAATATTCCACCTGTAATTTATCGTTTATATTACTATGACAGACAATACAGCACTTACGAAAATAGTCCACAAGCCATTGCAATAAAAGGATCTTCAGGAAAGTATACTACTTCGGGTTCGGTAGTAACCTTACCTACACCTTATGTAAGTTTTGGAATTACTGCAGAAGACAAGACAACCCCATCATCGTTCAATTTCGGCATTTACGAAGCCTCAATTTCTATTGATGACACATTGCGAAGCTCCTTTCGATTGAATGATTTTTCTTATGACGAAACCCGCTACCTTAATGCAAGTATTGATTATAAAACAAGATTGGGTGGCGGTTCATACATACAGCATCTTTGCAGGTTGCCTGGCAATAAATCATCTGTTTTTTCAGGAGAAGAAAACGGATCATATTTCATAAAAGATACGGGCATTCACAAAGCTTCTATTGATGTAATTGATGCAGAAGGCAATGCTACTAATCTTCATTTCAACTTTAGATATGACAGATCTAAACAGAAGCCCTATAAACCTACTGACCAATCAATGATTTGCTCACCAAACATTGAAAATGTATTTGCTGCTGAAAATATTGTTGCTGCTTTTTCTACAAATGCTTTTTATGATACTGTTCATTTAGTTCATAAAGAAGTATATTCTATTGAAACTAATTCCATTTCGCCATCGCATATTTTACAAAACTATCAGGTGCCGGTTCATGAAAGTTTTTCTGTAAGAATACAAGCATCAGTAGCACTAAATAGTTTACAAAAAGAACGAGTAGTAATGAAACTTGTAAGCCATAAAAAGAAGGTTGTTACTAAGGGAATCTGGAAAAACAATTGGATGGAAGCAAAGTTCCGAGATCTGGGTATCTACACCTTGCTTTTAGATACCATACCGCCAACAATAAGTCCTTTAGGTTGGGTCAATGGAGGTTATATCGGTAGTCGCAAATCTTTTGTATTAATTGTTAAGGACAATCTTGAAAACATTAAGAAAGTAGATGGATTTGTAGACGGAAAATGGATTTTATTCAGCAAAAGAGACAATATGATTACGCATACTTTTGATGGAAGAATAACCCAAGGAAGGCATGACTTAAAAATTATTGCAACAGACGAAGCTGGCAATGAAACTGAAAAGATTTTTACATTTTCCCGCTAACGCATCTACTTAATATCATTTCCATAAGTCAGCAATCCCCAAATTAGGGCTATCCCAAAGCCAATCAAAATCATTCCGCTAATTCTGTTAATAAGATGAATGTTGTGTGGCGTAAGTTTCTGCCTGATTTTTCCGGCAAGCATAACTTTAAATATATCAAAACCCGCAACTACAACAAGGCAGGTGAGGTACACCAATAATCTATAGTTAAGCGGGTGTATCAATAGAGAAGTAGAGGTAAGTAACCAAAACCCAATAACACTAGGGTTAAGCAGATTCATAAAGTAGCCCGACAAAAAGATTTTTACATAATGGTGCGTTTCCATTTGTATTATCTGCATACCGTCATTGTTGACCGCAATTTTTTTAAAAAAAGTAACATAAATACCTAAAGCTATTAACAATGCACTACCACCTATGCCTATAGGCACTTTGTAGTCAAGCATGTTTTCAAACATTTGTGTAAAGAGATTGCTGATAAGCACAATTGTTATATCACTTGCAGAAACACCGGCTATGAATGCAAACCCGCCCTTATGTCCATGGTTGAGGCTTTGTTTGATAATAGAAAATATAACAGGGCCAACCGAAATGCTTAACATCAGTCCTAAAGCTAAACCTTTCAATAATGCGGCAATAAACATATCGTTAGTCTATTTTCATTTAGTCGGTTTGTAGTTAACCGGTTAAGCAAATATTTACCAACCTTTTTCTTTCAGAAAATTCATCCACTCATCCAGCATTTTTCCCTTAAGCACCCGGGGAAATTTATGTTGTCCTCCCACTTTACCTTTTTGGCGCATAAACTCCATAAACTCTTTTTCTTTAAGCACATCCAGAAATACGCCTTTTAGGGCACTAGTTCTTTCCACTGCGTAATCATCATTCAACTCTTTAAGTTTTGCATCTATTTTTTTCAGAAGCAACTCTTTATCTACTAAATCATCGCAGGCTACATACCAATGATGTGCAAAAAAGTTATTGTAAGGTACACCTGCTACAGTAAACTCCGGTATAGAAATGTTCATTTCTTCGGCAGCAATACTTACTGCATGGTTCATATTATCCACACTTAAATGCTCCCCTACCAGACTCAGAAAATGTTTTGTACGTCCTGTTATAATAATTTCTGCCCGTTCCTTATTTACAAACCGTACGGTATCGCCAATAAGGTAACGCCATGCCCCGGCACTTGTGCTTAACAGTAATGCATAGTCCCGGTTTTCCTCTACTTCATGAATCATCAGCACTTCCGGGTTTTCAACCATGTTGCCCTCGCTGTCAAAATTTATGTCGTCAAAAGGAATAAACTCATGAAAGATATGTTCAGAAGTAACCAATCTCATGCCCTTGCTGTGTTGCAGATCCTGATAGGCTATGAAGCCCTCACTTGCCAGATAGGTTTCTATGTAAATAAGTGGTTTGGCCAATAGTTTCTCAAAACCTTTTTTATAAGGTTCGAAAGCTACACCGCCATGAACAAAAAAACCCAGGTTTGGCCATATATCATGAATGGAATTTAACTTGTAGCGTTCAATTATTTTCTCAATGGTCAGTTGTATCCAGGCGGGAACCCCAACAATAAAACCAATATCCCATTGGGGAGCTTTTCCTACTATTTCATTTATTTTTTTATCCCAATCGCGGTTTCGGGCTATTTTTTTTCCCGGCAGGTAAAAGGGTTGAAACCAAAATGGTGCTTTAAGTTGTGTAATACCGCTTAAGTCGCCTGAATAATAACCTTTTTGTTTTTGCAATTGGGTGCTGCCGCCAATGGTAAGCCAACCTTTACCAATTGATTTTACAGGTAAATCTTCGTAATGTCTTAGGCTTAACAATTGCTTTAACATGACCATTTTATTGCCCTTCAACAGATCGTTGGTCACCGGTATATACTTACTGGCTGATTCGCTTGTACCACTGCTTAGTGCATAATATTTAATCTTACCCGGCCAACATATGTCGGGTCTGTTTTCAAGGGTTTTGTGCCACCAGTCTTTATAGATTTTATTGTAATCAAATACCGGCACCAATTCCTGAAACTTTTTAGCAGGGTGCCTGTTCAATAATATTTCGTCAAATCTGAATTGCTGTCCAAATTCAGTAAATCTGGCTTTGCGCAGCAATTTCTTTAAAACCCTGATTTGCTGTTGCTTTATATTATTTTCCGGTAGCCTTAGTGCCCGTGCTAATCTTGCTGGTATTTTTATGTCTATTATTGGCATATTGAAATGGGTACGAAACTACGCTAAATAGACGTTTATCGTTCCTTGATTCTGATTACTCCATACAGAAGCAAGTTAAGTGGTTAACTTTTATTATGAAAGGTTTTTTCATCTGCAACTTGGATTATGGAAATGAGAAGTAGAAATTCACACTAAAATAGTAAGTTTGTGTTCACAAATATCAACTGTTCACGTTTTCGTGAACATAAAACCTAAGTGAACATGACAGAGCAGGAAATCATATACATGGCTTTGGAAAATCTACATAAGAATGCTCACATTGAAGCTGTTTGGGAAAGGTTTTCTCAAAAAGAAGTGGATGGACAGGCAATATTCCATATTGACAATCAACAGTTGAAATACTATGTTGAAATAAAGAATGAGCTGCGAAGCCACCAACTCCAGCAGATAATAGGATTTGCAGACCAATACAAACCCTTTATGGTAGCTGCAACACGTCTATATCCAAAAATTAAAGAGGAACTTAGGCAGAACAATATTGCATACATAGAAGCAAATGGAAATATTTATTTGAAACATGGAAAAACCTTGTTGTGGATTGATGCGAACAAACCAATAGAAACCCAACAGGAGAATGTAAACAGGGCATTTACAAAAACAGGTCTTAAAGTAGTGTTTCAGTTTCTGTTAGATGATGCTTTTATAAACAAACCATATCGGCATATAGCGGCATTAACAGAGACAGGCATTGGAAACGTTACAAACATTATTAAAGGTTTAAAGCAGGGAGGCTTTTTACTTACCGTTGCTAAAAACAAATATCGATTTGACAACAAACCCGCTTTATTACAAAAATGGGTTGCAGCCTACCATCTCAGGCTGAAACCAACATTGAAGCAGGGAACCTTTCGCTTTCTAAAAACAGAAGATTTCAATAACTGGAAAAACCTGCACTTAAATGGTGAAACAAAATGGGGTAGCGAACCGGCAGGAGATTTATTAACCAATTATTTGAAACCGGCAGAACTCACCTTATACACCACAGAAACCCGGAACGATTTGATAAAAAACTACCGGATGGTTCCTGATGAAAAGGGAAATATCAAGGTATTTAAAAAGTTTTGGCATAACGATGAAAGGAATGATAACGTAGTAGCGCCGTTATTAGCCTATACAGACCTAATAAACACAAACGACGGCAGATGTATTGAAACAGCACAAAAACTTTATGAACAATATTTACAAGACAAATTTTGATGAGGTTAAGGAAGTATATAAAGGAATATTTGATGCCTTGGAGAGGGCATTAAAAAAATTTGATATAGACTACTATTTGATAGGAGCCCAATCGAGAGATGTTTGGACGAACCATCTGGATTTAGATAAAAGAACAACAAGAGACATAGATTACTGTGTATATGTAAAAGACCTTCACACTTGGAACAATCTTACGGAATATCTGATAAAAGAGGAACGCTTTAAAAGAGACGAAAAAAAGCCATACCGGTTCTATTATAGTGAAATAGTTGACCTGATACCATTTGGTGGTATAGAAGAAAATGGTGAGGTTGTATTAACTAACCCAACAACTGAATTGTCGGTATATGGGTGTAAAGAAGTCACCGAGGAAGCTGTAATAATTGAAGGTAATTTTAAAGTAGTGACTGTGGCTGGATTATGTGTTATGAAACTGATAGCATACAATGAAAAACCAGATAGCAGGGCAAAAGACATAGAAGATTTCTATTTCATTGTGAAAAATTACCATGAAATAGCTGGTGAAGAATTATTTGAAGGAAATTTTGATGACCTTTTAGTTGATGATTTTGAAATGCAGATTGCATCCGCAAGAATGCTTGGCAGACACATGACACCCATTTTAAAAAAGAACAACGCATTGAAAGAAAAAATACTTGATATACTAAATCACCAATTAAGAGGTTTTGGCGAAACCGATATTAACCAGATGTATGAAGTAAGAGAGAACAATGATGAATTAGTACTTAAGTTTAAATTGGTTTTAGAAACTATAAAAGGAATAATAGATACAGAAAATTCAAGCTAAAAAATTTTGAAGTTAGCAATGCCTTAACTAAATGAAGTTGTCCTCGCTTAGTAGTTTACGTTAAACAAAACCTCCAGCTTTCTTGCTACTTGCTACTAACATCTTGTTACTACTCCTATCTTTGCCCCCATGTTAAAACAAACGGTTATAGCCGCAGCCCATGCAGGAGCCCTGGTTTTGAAAAAATATTTTAACGGACAATTTACCATTGCCAGCAAAACCGGTCTAAATGACCTGGTAACGCAAGCCGATAATGAAGCCGAAGATGAAATCATAAAAGTGATTCGGCAACAATTTCCCGAACACTTTATTTTAAGCGAAGAGGCCGGGGAGTTGACTACAGATAGTAATATAAAATGGATCATTGACCCAATAGATGGTACCGTAAATTTTGCCCACGGTATACCTATTTGTTGTGTTAGTATAGGTGTAGAAAAAGATGGTGAAATGATTTTGGGCGTTGTTTATAACCCTTTTATGAACGAATTTTTCTTTGCAGAAAAAAGTAAAGGTGCTACGCTTAATGACAATAAAATAAGTGTAAGTACTAAATCCGATTTGGGAACAAGTTGTTTGGTAACCGGTTTTCCCTACGCTTATCTTGATATGCCCAACGGGCCTTTGCAGGTTTTTGAAAAAATGATCAGACAGGGCATACCGGTAAGGCGATTGGGGAGCGCTGCATTAGATTTATGTTGGGTGGCGGCAGGCCGGTTTGATGGATTCTATGAACATAACCTGAAGGCATGGGACAGCGCAGCAGGTTTTTTGATAGTTGAAGAAGCAGGTGGCATGGTTACAGATTTTAGCGGTAATTATTATTCACCTTATCAGCCAAGTATTGCAGCGACTAATGGGTACATACATGATGAAATGATATTGGCAGTAAACGGTAAATGGAATCCTGAACAATACAATTACAAAACTTTATAGAATATAAAATAACATGAACAACAGAACAGAAATATCTGAGTTGGGTGAGTTTGGACTTATAGACCACCTTACCAAAAACTTTGAAATACTAAACGCCTCTACCATATTAAGTATTGGCGATGATGCAGCCGTGATTGACCATTTTGGCAAACAAACAGTTATTTCAACTGATATGTTGGTAGAAGGCATCCACTTTGACCTTATGTACACACCACTTAAGCATTTGGGTTACAAGAGTGTGGTGGTTAACCTTAGCGACATATATGCTATGAATGCTACACCTACACAAATAACCATGAACATTGCTTTCAGCAACCGATTTAGCCTGGAGGCGCTTGACGATTTTTATGAAGGTGTATATGCAGCCTGCGAAAAATATAATGTTGACCTTATAGGTGGTGACACTAGTTCTTCGCAAAAAGGGTTTATTATAAGTGTAACAGCTATTGGAGAAATTGTAGCTGATAAAATTGTAAAAAGAAGTGGGGCCAAAAAAGGAGATTTAATTTGTGTGAGTGGCGATCTTGGAGGGGCATTCTTAGGGCTTACCTTGCTTGAAAGAGAAAAACAAATCTATCTTGAAAATCCTGCAATACAACCCGATCTGGAACAACAGGAATATATAGTTGGCCGTATGCTAAAACCCGAAGCCCGAAAGGATATTATAGAGTTTTTTGAACAAAACAATATACTGCCAACCAGCATGATGGATGTAAGCGACGGGCTTAGTAGTGAAGTATTACATCTTTGCAAGCAAAGCAATGTAGGGTGCATGTTATACGAGGATAAAATTCCTGTAAATGATGATGCAAAACAATACGCATATAAATTAGAACTTGACCCCACTGCCTGTGCACTGAGTGGGGGTGAAGATTATGAATTGGTGTTTACATTGCCACAATCAGAATATGACAAACTAGTTTTGAATGAACAAATTTCAGTGATCGGATACATTACCGATATAGAAGAAGGTGTACACATTACAACAAAAGGTGGCAATACCCATAAGCTGACTGCGCAGGGCTGGAACGCATTTTCAGGAAAATAGTATGGAAATATCAACGAAATGTTTAAACGGAAATTATTGAGGGCTTATGTGTGGTTGTTCTGTTTATTAATTTTCGTTATTTCCTCATGCAGTGTAGAAAAAAGAAACTTTACTCCTGCTAAAAAATACAGTGTTAAAGAGTTAAAAGAAGACTTTAGTACACTTGAAGCTATTCTTCATCATAGTCATCCGGGCTTGTATTGGTATGCTTCTAAAGATTCTGTAGACGGATATATCAAATCAGCTTTTGCAGATTTAAATGATTCGCTTACAGAGCAACAGTTTAGAAACAAAATTGCTTATGCAGTTAGTAAAATTCATTGTGGCCACACCTCTGTTCGTCCATCAAAAAAATATGTCGCTTATTTTACAAAAAATAAAACGCCCCAGTTTCCACTATCGCTGAAGCTTTGGAAAGATTCTGCTTTGGTTACTCAAAACACTATTAAAAGCGATTCTATCTTAAAACGAGGGACAATAATAAAAAGCATTAATGGCCGAAGCCTGACTTTTATACGTGATAGTATTTTTCAATTAATTGGAACAGATGGTTACGCCAATGTTTTTAAATATCAGGCAGTTAGCAACAATTTTCCTGGCTATTATAAAAATGCTTTTGGTATAGACAGTGTGTATACAATAAAATACATTGATTCTTTGGGATACGAAAATGTAAGTTTAATAAAAAATTATGTTTCTAAAAAAGATTCAGTGGAAGCACTATTGATACAAGACACTATAACAAAAAAACAAAAAAAAATTCTGGAATTAGTATCAAAGCGAAATATAAGTATTGATACAATGCTCCATACTGCAATAATGCCTGTTAATACATTTAGCGAAGGAAAACTGGGAAAGTTTTTTAGAAGAAGCTTTAAAAAAATACGGGAAGAAAAGGTTGAAAATTTAATTATTGATCTTAGAATAAACACGGGTGGAGATGTACAGGCTTGTACAAAACTTTTGCAATATTTGACTGATCAACCTTTTAGAGTTGCAGATACGGTAATAGCAAACTCTAAAACATTTATTTATAAAAAAAACATCAAACCCTGGTTTATATATTGGTTAAGTATGCTTGTTTCAGGACGACGATATAAGGATAACACTATTCATTTCAGGTATTTTGAAAAACATATTTATCAGCTAAAAAAGCAAAACCATTTTGATGGAAAAATATATCTAATTACGGGAGGTCTTACTTTTTCAGGTGCTACGCTTGTTGCCGGAAAATTGAAAGGTCAGCAAAATGTAACGATTGTTGGGGAGGAAACCGGAGGTGGTTATTATGGTAATAATGCAATTTTTTTACCCACCATCGCCCTGCCAAACACGGGTATAAGGGTTACGCTTCCCCTATACAGAGTTGTTTGGGATAGTACAAGGATTAAAAATGGCAGGGGCGTTTTTCCTGATGTAGAGGTAAGACCCAACGCCATTCAATTAAAAAAGGGAGTTGATGTAAAAATGGAAAAAGCAAAAAGTATCATCAAAAAGAATTGGGAAAAACATTAAACCCCTCCCTTGTCCTCTGGTGATGGGTGCTTAATATAATTCTCAATTGCTTTTTCCTTGTCCCGGGTTTTTTCTTTTTGTACCTCATCATCCCATTTTGCGGATTGTTCACTTAACCCTTCTTTGATTTTAATTATTCCCTGACCTTCATTTTGCCCAATGCCACCGGTATCGCTTGGGTCGGTTGGCATTGGATCTTTTGCAGGTTCAGGCTTATTTTTTTGTTTTTCCATTTTTGCTTTTTTAGAATATATGCAAAAATGAAACCCGCTAAACAATGATGGCCCAATGTGAGCTTAGCTAGACGGAAAAAATTTAGAGTTTGATGAATTGATACCCAACTCAAATAATGGGGAAAACATTAGTGGAGAAGAAGATAATATGAGTATGCACAAAAATGCTTAGCTACAAAACATATTAAATAACATCTGCCGCAAAATGCAAATCAGGAAAACGTAAAACGGTTCGTATTTTTGCTGCATGAAACGTAAGCGGATAGTCCTCCAAAACCTTGTAATGGAAAGTTATGCAGCAGAAGGTAAATCATTGGCAAGGGTAGATGGCAAAGTAATATTTGTAGAAAATACAATTCCCGGTGATGAGGTAGATGTTCTTTTAAGAAAAAATAAAAAAGATTGGGCCGAAGGTATTGCGATTCATTTTCACAATTATAGCAACCTTCGAATTGAACCGTTTTGTCAGCATTTTGGTATTTGTGGTGGTTGTCAATGGCAAATGCTTCCTTATGAACAACAACTGATATACAAACAGCAACAAGTGATTGATAATCTTAAGCGCATTGGAAAGGTTGATCTTCCTGCAATAATGCCCATCATAGGTGCTGACCAAACTACCCGTTACCGCAACAAGATGGAGTACACGTTTGCCAATAAGCGCTTTCTTTTACCGGAGGAAATAAAAAACCCCGACATATCAAGTGAAGCTATGGTAGCAGGATTTCATGCACGTGGTTTTTTTGATAAAGTAGTGCCTATTATAGAATGTCACCTGCAAGCCGAACCTACCAACTATATCAGATTAGCTGTAGTTGAATATGCAAAACTCCATAACCTGTCGCACTATGACATCAGAAACCATACAGGATATTTGCGCAATGTAGTAATACGCATAGCCACTACAGATGAAATAATGGTGAACATTGTAATTGCACATGAAGACAAAAAAGCACGAACAGAACTGTTGCAATATATCTCTGCAAAATTTCCTGAAATAACAACGTTGCTTTATACCATAAATGCAAAAATGAATGATAGCCTATATGATTTAGAACCTCAGATATTTAATGGCAAAGGTTATATTATTGAAAAGCTTGAAGATTTTGAATTTAAAATTTCACCAAAATCATTTTTTCAAACCAATACCCGTCAGGGCGAAAAGCTGTATGAAGTAGCTAGAACTTTTGCAGAACTGACCGGACAGCAAACTGTTTATGACCTCTACTGCGGCACCGGTAGCATAGGCATATTTGTAAGTAAAATGGCTGGTAAAATTGTAGGTGTAGAAACAGTGGAGGATGCTATAAAAGATGCAAAAGAAAATGCGCTGCTAAACAATCTGGGCAATGCATCATTTTTTGCAGGCGATGTAATAGACATTTGCAATGATGATTTTTTTGAACAGAATGGAAAGCCCGATGTTATTATTACAGATCCACCACGGGTAGGCATGCACGAAAAACTAGTGAAAAAACTATTGGATATTGCAGCACCGATTATTGTTTATGTCAGTTGCAATCCTGCAACACAAGCCCGTGATTTGGCATTACTTAACGAAAAATATGAAGTCACTAAAATTCAACCGGTTGATATGTTTCCACATACCCTTCATATTGAAAATGTAGTTCAATTAAAACTTCGCTAACTTTTACAGACCTACATTTGTATAAAGTACGCATTATTCAGTTATGACAGAATTTAGACCCAATCGCTTTGAAACATTGCCCATTGTTATAAAAAACCTACTTATAATCAATGGTTTATTTTTTTTGGCGCAGATTACAATTGGAAAAAGCGGATATATAAACATGGAGCAACTTTTTGGTCTGCACCATGTAAAATCTACTTATTTTCAACCCTGGCAACTTATAACACATCTTTTTTTACATGGCGGTTTTCTGCATATTGCATTAAATATGTTTGGTTTGTGGATGTTTGGTTCTACTCTTGAAACATTGTGGGGGCCTAAACGTTTTCTTACATTTTATTTATTATGTGGCTTGGGTGCCGGCATAATACAATTAGCCTCACTTTGGTATGAATATAATGATTTACTCAACAATTTTATTGCTTTAAAAAACAATCCTAATATTGATAAAATAATAGCTTTTTATAAAACCTACGGACTAAATCATGATACCAAAAGCATGAATTTATTACAAACCTATTATGATAACGATAGTTCACCCCAGGCAACTGCAGCGGTTGTAAAAAACATTTCTTACTATACCAACGAGTTTATCAGCAATCCAACTATAGGGGCAAGTGGGGCTGTCTTTGGATGTGTAGCTGCATTTATTTATCTTTTTCCTAATACTTCTTTTATTTTTATCTTCTTACCAATCCCGGTAAAAGCCAAATGGATGGGCTTGTATTATTTTATTTATGAACTTTGGGGTGCTATTGCAAATAATCCCGGAGATAATGTTGCACATTGGGCACACATTGGCGGGGGGATAGTTGGCTTTTTATTGGTACTAACATGGAATAAAAAAGACAGAAGAAACTTTTACTAGTAATAAAGCGTTATAAACAATTTCAAGTATGAACATTTTAGAACAACATAGCAGAAGGAAGGTTTTACTAGGGCAAGATGGTAATTCTCTTGTCTTTTTGCTTGCAGTAAATGTTATACTTTTTATTTTGTTAAGCTTTGTAAAAGTTGTTTACCTTGTTAACGACAGCACTGCCGATGCTTTCAGAGGACAGGTTTTTAGTTGGTTAACTGTACCTGCACAACCCATGGTTTTGGCCTCAAGACCCTGGTCTTTGCTCACTTACATGTTTGCCCATTTTGACTTTTGGGATTTGTTTAGCAGTATGTGTTGGTTATGGGCATTTGGCTACATTTTACAAAATCTTACCGGCAATAAAAAATTAATTCCCGTTTATGTATATGGAGGTCTTGCAGGTTCCATAACATTTTTTCTTTTGTCAAATCTTGTTCCTGCAATCAGGGCCAATCTTAACAGTGTTTATCCTTTGATGGGGGCAGGTTCAGCAGTAATGGCTGTAGCTATTGCAACTACTACTTTAGCCCCACATTACAGTATATTTCCACAGTTAAAGTTTCCACTTTGGGCAATGACTTTGGTTTTTGTAATCATAAGGGTAGGCACTATAGGTGCAAGCAATTATGGTCATGTAGCGGCATTGGCAGCCGGGGGCGGTATTGGATTTCTTTTTGCATGGCAGCTTCAAAAAGGAAATGATTGGGGTCAGTGGATGAGCGATATGGTCAATTGGATGAATGATCTTTTCAATCCAAATAAGAAAAGTAAAGTATTCTCACCCAAGGATGAGTTTTTTTATAAATCAAATCAAAAACCCTTTGAGAAAATACCACATGTAACACAACAGCGGGTAGATGATCTTTTGGATAAAATAAACAGCAAAGGCTATTATTCCCTTACAGAAGAAGAAAAGAGTTTTCTGAAAAAAGCAAGTAAGGAGGAACTTTAATTTCATGAAAAAGTTCCTGCTGACATGCTTATCGGTTGGTACTTTATTATTGGTACTCCTCTTCTTATTAAGTTGTCTGACACCTTATCTCAGTCCCCATTTTTTTTGGCCCATGTCTTTCTTAGCATTGGGATTTCCTTATTTAACAGCTAGCATTATTGGCCTGATATTGATTTGGCTTTTTATCCGGAAAAAAATAGGTCTGTTACTATTGGGTACCTTATTAGCAGGTTACCTAAACTTATTTTCTACTGTTGGTTTTAATTTTTTTAATCAACCCGTTACAAGACCTCCCGGAACTTTACGCATACTTACCTGGAATGTAAGAGGATTTGACAATCCTTCTACCTACATAGATACATTAGGCTCAATAAGGCAACAAATGTTTGATTTTATCAGAGAAACCAATCCCGACATCATCTGCACACAAGAGTTTACCGAACACTTTGGAAAAGGAATGGTGAGTAACACCACCGAACTGTTAGACATGGGTTATAATTATTATTACAGAACCAACGAAATGTCTCACCTCTATCCTTATGGTTTAGTGGTAAGCGGTAGTGCTATTTTTTCAAGATTACCTATTACCGATAGTGGTAAGGTAATGTACAACGACTCATCTTATCCTGAACACCTTGCTTATGTTGATGTTCAAATGCAAGGCAAACCGCTTCGTATTTTTTCTACCCATTTTAAGTCATTTAATTTTGGCTCTATATATATTGAAAATGATAACAGGGCGAAATTTTATGGGGACACAAATTTTATTTATGACGCATCTAAGTTTGAAAAGCTAAAAGTCTTTTCGCAGGATCATGTATTGCAAAGCAGGCTTGCAAAAAGTATCGTGAATAAAAGTCCTTATCCGGTTATTTTTTGTGGGGATTTAAATAGTGTGCCTACTTCTTATCCTTATCACAATATGGCTGATGACTTGCAGGATGCATTTCTGCAAAAAGGATGTGGTTTGGGAACAACTATGGATAGCCTGCCAAAAACCTTACGTATAGATTATATGTTGGTTGATAAAAAAATTTCAATAAAAAATTATTTCAATAAGCAACTACATCTGTCAGATCATTATCCACAAATAATTGATGTAACATGGAAGGATAATTAGGGATTTTTCATCTCAACAACAGACTTTTTATGTTTACCAAACGTCATGTTGATTTATTATAACTTTACAGTATGGCGGCTAAAAAAGTCAGATGGATTTTTAAGCGTTTTTTTCTAATACTGAACTTAGTACTGTCGGCTATTTTTCTCATTGCCTGCCTTGTGCCTTATCTCAATCCGGCGCAATGGTGGTTTATGGGGCTTATAGGTTTGGCTTTCCCTTACCTGGCATTATTACTTATTTTCTTTTGCATTTTCTGGGGGGTTACCAAACCTGCATATTTGTTAATCCCAGTGCTTACTTTACTCATAGGTTATAAGCAAATAGGGGTACTTTTTGCCACAAATAAGTCAGTAATTTTTTCTGAAAAAAAAGACAGTACTCACATTCGTGTGGTTAATTGGAACATCAGAAGCCTGGAAGGATTGAGTAATAAATCTGAAAAGAAACGAATAGACCGGGCAACTATCCCGGAAACAATCATTGCCCAAAATCCTGATATTGTCTGTTTGCAGGAGTTCAATAATTCTTCCAACCAAAATAATATTGCACCGTTACTTTCTAAGTACCGTTATTATTATTTTTCAAAAGATTTTAAAAGGGGCAAACAGGGTTATCAATCCGGGAGTATAATTTTTTCCAAATATCCTATAATTGATTCCGGCAGAATTCCTTTTCCAAACCCACAAGGGGGAAGTCTTATATTTACAGATATAAAAATACATCAACAAACCATTCGAATTTTTACAACGCACTTGCAATCGTACAGATTTAAGCAAGGTGATTACAATAATATCGAAGAAATAAAAAACACCGGCGATAACACAATTCCTGCTTCTAAAAGTTTACTCCAAAAAATGAAGTTGGCTTATCAAAAAAGAGGTGAGCAAGCCAATATTGTAAGAGATGCATTAGATGCAACACCGTTTCCATCTATAGTTTGTGGCGACTTTAACGATGTGCCCAACAGTTATACATACTTTCATATTCGCAAAAACTGGCAGGATGCTTTTTTGGCAACTTCGTTAGGAATAGGCCGCAGTTATCTGACTTTAGGTCCAACTTTGCGCATAGATTATATTTTGCCCGATAACAATTTTAAAATCCATCAATTTGATTTGGTTGACGAAGACCTAAGTGATCACCTGATGTTGGTTACAGACCTTAGTTTGAAATAGGGTTTTTACAAGTAAGTAAATATTTAACAGAAAAAATAATTTTCTTATATTCGCAATACCAATCGCATAGGTTAATGCAAATATTTATCTTCCATACACGTTTCTCTTGTTGTTGTTGCAATTGCTAATGCAACTCCCCTACTTTTGCCTTATTTCATTTTGTTTTTAACCGTTTTCAACTTTATATAAAATATGTCAACACTCAAAGTATATAATACCCTTACGCGTAAAAAAGAAGTTTTTGAATCTATAACTCCGGGTCACGTAGGTATGTATGTGTGCGGCCCTACAGTAAGTGGCGAAAGCCATTTGGGTCATGCCCGACCATACATCACTTTTGACGTAGTCTATCGCTACCTGCAATACTTAGGTTACAAGGTTAGGTATGTTCGTAACATAACTGACGCCGGCCACTTTGAAGAAGAAGGCCGCGAAGCAGAAGATAAAATAAGCAAGAAAGCACTACTCGAAAAGCTTGAACCCATGGAACTGGTGCAGAAATACACCAATCTTTTTCATTGGGCCATGAAGCAATTTAATACTATAGAACCTAGTATAGAACCCACCGCAACCGGCCATATAGTTGAGCAGATTGTGATGATTGAAAAAATTATAGAACAAGGTTATGCTTATGAAGCAAATGGAAGCGTATATTTTGATGTAGAAAGATACAACACCGATTTTAGTAAAACCGGTCTGCCCTATGGCATACTTAGCGGCCGTACACTTGAAGACCAATTGGATAGTACAAGAGAACTGGATAATCAGGAGGAAAAAAGAAACAAATCAGATTTTGCTTTATGGAAAAATGCGCCTCCCGAACATATTATGCGTTGGATAAGTCCATGGGGAGAGGGTTTTCCCGGATGGCATATAGAATGTTCTGCAATGAGTGCCAAATATCTGGGTGATCAGTTTGATATACATGGCGGAGGTATGGATTTACAATTTCCGCATCATGAATGTGAAATAGCACAAAGTGCTGTATGCAATCATAAAATGGCTGCCCGTTATTGGATACACAATAACATGATTACCATCAACGGACGAAAGATGGGAAAGAGTTATAATAATGTTATTAAGTTAAGTGAACTTTTTAGTGGTGGTCATCCAATATTGGAGCAGGCTTATACACCTATGACCATCAGGTTTTTCATTTTGCAATCGCATTACCGGTCTACTTTAGATTTTAGCAACGAGGCATTGCAATCGGCAGAAAAAGGATTGAAGCGCTTATGGGAAGCTTATGAAATTTTGCAAAAGATGAAGTTGGATGAAATAACCTTTGTCAGTACCGAAGTAGATGGAGAACTTGACACTAAAGTGCAGCGATTAATACAAGAGTTTGGAGAGTTTATGGATGATGATTTCAATACTGCCAAAGTGTTGGCAAATATGTTTGAACTGACTCCGGTAATCAATGGTATTAAAGACAAGCATGTACCGATAACATCTCTTAGAGGAGAGACGCTACAGTTAATGCAATCACAAATGAAATTGTTTTTAGAAGCCATTTTCGGACTCCAAAGTGAGCAGCATAGCGATGGAGGAAGATTGGATAGTGTACTGCAAATACTGATAGAATTAAGAAAGGAGGCAAAGGCAAAAAAAGATTATGTTACTTCTGATACTATTAGAAATCAATTATTGAATATTGGTATAGTTTTAAAGGATGAAAAGGATGGAAATATTAGTTACTCATTAGCATAATAGAAAGTGCTATTTTTAATGTAGAAATGAATTCAAAAAAATCTATTTGGGAATTTTGAAAAAATGTTTAAGGATTTAGAATTTTAAGAAATAACAAAACTGCCACAATGAAAAAAATCAGCTTATTAACAATGGTAATGATTTCACTTTTTTCTAAAAATATACTTGCACAGGGTGATCCTAAAGCTACAGAAGTATGGAGCCCTGAACCTAAAATTGTTGGTACAGGTGCCGCCAATACACCTCCTGATGATGCTATCATATTATTTGATGGGAAAAATCTGAACGAATGGTGTTCGGTAAACGATATAACACAGCCTGCAAAATGGACTGTTGCAAAGGGTGCTTTTACAGTAAAAAAAGGAACAGGTAATATTCAAACAAAGAAATCATTTACAGATTATCAATTACATCTTGAGTGGAAGATACCTGCTAATATTACCGGCGAAGGACAACTACGTGGTAACAGTGGTCTTTTTCTTGCATCAACAGGTGGTGGAGATTTGGGGTATGAAATTCAGATTTTGGATAGCTACAACAATAAAACTTATTCCAATGGACAGGCAGGAAGCATATACAAGCAATACATTCCTTTGACAAATGCCTGCAAGAAACCCGGACAATGGCAGACCTATGATATTATATGGACTGCACCCCGTTTTAACGAAGATGGCTCCCTAAAATCACCTGCACATTTAACTGCATTGCACAACGGAGTATTAGTACAAAACAATGTGGAAATAAAAGGTGTGACTGTGTACATAGGCAAACCTGAATACAAGGCACATGGTGCTTGCCCAATAAAACTACAGGATCATGGTGACAAAAGTGAACCTATAAGTTTTAGAAACATCTGGATAAGGGAGTTGTAAAAAATGGCGATTGTAAAAAAAGATTACAAGTTCTTATACTGCTGACCTTGTGGAATTTTATAGACCTTGCTCCGTATAAAACCTAAGAATCCATTTAGCTCTTCCTGGTGGAATTGCTGCCATGTCTGGTAAGTGCTAAGATTGGTAGCCGGACCAAATAACCAAAAATTATAAGCTTCAAACATGCCTTCCTGAAGTAGCTGTTTTTGATGCTCAAACAACCTGAACGGAAACGTATTTGCATGAGTATTATACCAATCTAAAATAAACCTTGTACGTATAAGCGTAAGTGATTCCGGATTGATTCCATACCCAAGTTGATTTTTTTCTTTATTAAACGTTTCGGCTACGGCATCTGCAAATTGGTCATTTTTTTTGTTGTTGGCGTTTTTTAATTCAGGTGCAGCAAAATATGCTTTGTATTGGGCTAGCAACAGATTTTTCATCTCTGTACTACGGCCTGTAAAGCTTTCCATATTTAAAAAAGTTTCTGCATACAGAATGCTCCAAAGTGCATTTCCGTTTTCTGCATATTGCTTTGCCAGATAATAGTAATTATTAAAGTTATTAGGATCAACAACAATACCCTGTTCCCAAAGTTTAATGGCTTCATTGGGCTGTTTAGCTACTAGCAAATCACCATATTCACTATATAATATACCTTCTGTAGGAAATTTCTTCAGTCCTTTTTTGTATAGCTTGTCTGCCTCTTTATCTTCTGCTATGGATTTATAGGCCAACCCTAACATTTGATAAGTCTGTACATCTGCATCGTCTCTTTCAGCCAAGGGTTTTCCAAAAGCTATAGCACTTGCAAAATCACGTTTTAGATAATAAGCAAACAACAAATCTTTTGAAACCTCTAAATCGTTTGGTTTTGTTTGTAATGCTTTGTTTAATACAAGAATTGCATTATCATAATCAGCTTTTTTCAAAAAATTACCGGCGGTTTCCCGCATAGCTGCTATATCATCTGTAGGTTGTGCATTAGCAACAGAAACAAGCAATACGAAAACAAGTAAAAAAAAATTCTTCATAAAATAAAACTCAATATAAAATTTAAAAGTGCTTTTTTTAGGCTTACTCAATCAGGTGAGTAAGTAATCCATCCCTTAGTTTTGGTTCAAACCATGTGCTTTTAGGAGGCATTACATTGCCACTGTCTGCAATATCAAACAACTGTTGAATACTAACCGGAAAAATACTAAAAGCAACCTTACATTCGCCACTATCCACTCTTGTTACCAGTTCATTTAATCCACGAATCCCTCCCACAAAATCAATTCGTGTATCTGTTCTTTGATCTTTGATACCTAATACAGGATCTAATAAATTATTTTGTAAAATGGTAACGTCTAATACACCTATAGGGTCATTAGTATAAGTGCCTTCTTTAGAAGTTAAAAGATACCAGTTTTTATTCAGGTACATACCAAAAGTGTGAATAGCAGTAGGTTTAACCTCATTCTCCCCATTTTTCTCAATGGAAAAATGCCGACTAATTGCTTTTATAAAATCATCATCAGATAATTCATTCAGGTCTTTTACCACTCTGTTATAATCCATGATATACAACTGACTTGCAGGGAATAAAGTGGTAAGAAAATAATTGGCCCCACCACTTGCCTTATTGCCTAATAATGCTCTCACTTTAGCTGCCGATGCGGCCCTGTGGTGTCCATCTGCAATGTAGGTGTGGGGTACTTCTTCTTCAAACAATGATGTAATCTGACTGATAGTAGTAGAATCATTTACAACCCAAATGGTATGTTGTATGCCGTCTTCAGCTTCGAAATTATAAACCGGGCTCCTATCTTTTTTCCATTGATCCAGTAAGGTGTCAATGGCTTCAACATTTCTGTAGGCAAGAAACACGTTACCTGTTTGTGCACCTGTGGTTTTTATGTGATTGATTCTATCTTTTTCCTTTTCAGGACGGGTTAATTCATGTTTTTTTATGATATCATTTTCGTAATCATCTACAGAACTACCACAAACCAAACCTGTTTGGCTTCGTCCATTCATTACCAATTCATAAATATAATAACAGGGTTTGCTTTCTCGGAACAATACATTGCGCTGAATGAAGGCCTGAAGGTTCTGTTTGGCTTTATCATATACTTCTGCTGAATGTATATCAATATTATCAGGAAGGTCTATTTCGCTCTTGGTTATATGGAGGAATGAATATGCATTGCCTTGTGCAGCCGTTTTTGCTTCTTTACTGTTCAGTACATCGTAGGGCTTAGAAGCCACTTTTGACGCTAGTTCAGCCGCAGGTCGCAATGCTTTGAAAGGTGAAATTTTTGCCATTAAAAAAATTAATTAAAGGCTGCAAGATAACATACTACCTCAAGACCTGTATGACTAAAGATATATCGTTGCAATATGTTTCTAGTTTTAACCTTTTTTATGAATTTTATAATGCATTTTTTGTCTAAAAAATTCTTATTGACAGGTTAATGAGGGTGATGTATTTTACATTCGGGGTAAATAATATTCATTTTTGCATTATAAAAACAAATACTTTAATATCTATAATAAATGATGTAAGTCAGAAAGATCTTATCCATTTTGCCAGGCAAATTGCTTCATAACTCCTACAAGAACCTGCACGCTACTTAAGGGTAATGCGTTGTAAAAAGATGCCCTAAAGCCACCTACACTTCGGTGCCCTTTAATGCCGTAAAGATTTTCCTGGTTACACAATTCCAGAAATTTTTTCTCCAATTCTTTATCATCCATCACAAAAACCGCATTCATATTGCTACGGTCTTCTTTGGCCACCGGTCCTCTGAATATTGGAAGACTTTCAAGTGTATTATAAAACAATTCCGCTTTTTGATTATTTAATTGTTCAATAGCTGTAACTCCTCCCATTTTTTTTAACCACCTAAGCGTAAGCATACTAACATAAATTGCAAAAACCGGTGGGGTATTAAGCATTGAGTCATTTTCTATGTGCACCCGGTAATCAAGAATAGTGGGGATTTTTCGCGTTACTTTTCCGAGTATGTTTTTATCAACAACCAAAATATTTACTCCTGCAATACCAATATTTTTTTGTGCACCTGCATAAATCAGTGCAAAACGGTTGAAGTCCATTTGCCTGCTTAATATATCGCTACTCATATCTGCTACCAAGGGTACGGCGGTATCAGGTATAGTATGCCATTGTGTACCCTCTACGGTATTATTGGTTGTATAATGCAGGTACATTGCATCTTTAGGTACAAAAAAGTCCTGCGGCAGGTAGGTGTAGTTTTTATCTTTAGAAGAAGCCACCACTTCTACTTTTCCAAATTGTTTGGCCTCTTTTATAGCTTTTGTTCCCCATATACCGTTATCAATATAAGCGGCAGTACGGCCCTCCTCCAATAAATTCATTGGTACCTGCATAAATTGGGTACTTGCACCTCCATGTAGAAATAAGACTTCTTTATTAGGGCTAAGATGCATTAATTCCTTTACCAACGATTGTGCTTCATGCAGTACATCTTCAAAAAGCGGGGTTCTGTGTCCTATTTCTAATATTGATAAACCACTGTTGTTGTAGTTGAGAATAGCTTCGCTTGCCTGTTGAAAAACCTCTCGTGGCAAAATACTAGGACCTGCATTGAAATTGTGTACCATGCTAAAAAATTAAGCTGCAAAGTAAACGAAAGAAAATATGCAATACAGGATTAGAATGGAGATTTAAGTTCCTGGATAATTTTAGAAATCATATTCTAAACCGGATGAAGTCAATTTGAAATTTTTAAAACTAAATGATGGTGCAATTTAATATTCAGAAGCCTCATCCATTTGTTTACGATAAAAATCGCTTATTTATTTTGCCTTTTTCAAAATAATAAACCCACCCAAAGCAGAAAGCGACGACCCTATTAATATACTCAACTTGGAAGCAGTAACTACTGCTACATCGTCAAAAGCAAGATTGCTGATGAACATAGACATAGTAAACCCTATTCCCCCCAAAAAGCCAATACCGATTAAAAAAGGTAAAGTAATATCTTCCTGTAGTGAGGCCCAACCTGCCTTTATTAGAACAAGTGGAAACAAGACTATACCTAAAACTTTTCCTACAAAAAGACCAAGAATTATTCCCAAAGAATTGGGTGAACCAATCTGTTGAAAAAACCCTTGCGGCAGAACAATAGCAGTATTGACCAATGCAAACACAGGAACAATTATAAAGGCTACCGGATAATGAAGAAAATTTTGTAACCGTATGGATACATTGTTATCGTCATTATTATCAAAAGGTAAGGCAAAAGCCAGCATAACACCGGAGATGGTAGGATGCACACCCGATCTAAGAAAGCAATACCACATAACCACACCGGGGAGTAAATAAAATAAGAGGTTGCGAATACCCAACCTGTTAAGAACCAACAACACTGCCCAAATACCTACTCCCGAAAGGAGGAAAACAAAAAAAACTGTTTTGGTATAAAAAAGCGCAATGACTATAATTGCGCCTATATCATCAATAATAGCAAGTGCTGCCAGAAATATTTTTACAGAAGCCGGAATGCGGTTGCCGGCCAGGGAAAGAATACCAAGTGCAAAAGCAATATCCGTGGCCATAGGTATTGCAAACCCTGATTGGGATGGGGTTCCTTTGTTAAATAAGAAGTGAATAAGGGATGGTATTAACATGCCGCCTACCGCAGCAACAACCGGCAAAATTGCTTTTTTAATATCTGACAATTCTCCATTGTACAATTCTCTTTCTACTTCAAGGCCAACCATAAGAAAGAAAATGGTCATCAGTCCATCATTTACCCAATGTTCAATACTCATGTTAAGCGATTCATGAATAAATCCTGCATTTGCATGATTATGCATAAAATCTACATAACCCGATCCAAATGATGAGTTTGCTATAGTAATAGAAACAATGGTGCAAAACAGCAATAACAGGCCGGCAACTTTTTCACTGGCAAAAAAACTTTTAAATAGATTGGAAACTTTTCCCGTCATTACTTCTTTGAACCTTTTTGTTCATTAAGTTTACCATAATCATTATAAATACCATTGAAAAACCAGAGATATAAATTACAAACTAACCAACCAAAAAACATGGCAATGCCAAAGAATATATTTTTTCTAAAAAATGACTTTATGTTTACCATGGTAGCCACCACCTTAGACACTACGCCAATTAGGGCAATGATTACTGTCCAAACTAATAATCTAACCGTAATATTTACAAATGAATAATCCCAAAGATTTTTAAAAATTACCAGCGTTAATAACCCACCTGCTACAGCTACTGCAAGTGCAAGTACCATGAACTTAATAGTGGTGCTTAAATAAAATAGTTTAAAAGGAACACGGCTAGACTCTTTGAAAACCTTTTCCATTTCACTTGCCTTATCAGGTCTTGTCAGATAATCTTTTATCTGAAGGAACTTCCAGGTTACCAAGGGCATTTCTGATTTATCCAATTCACTTTCATTGGTTGTATCATCATCTTCACGACTCTTGTAATCAAAATTTATTTGGGTATAGCCACTATACATTAATGCATAAGACTCCGCATCGTTAAATGAATCAAGATCGGTTCTTACTTTTGAAAGATACAATTGCATTTTACGCAATATACCATAACAGGTAAGGTCACTATCGCTATTGGCTACCCCACCATACATAAGTTTTCTGGGAGGATCTGTACAAAATTTCCAACTGATAGGTTTATTTTCAAGATCCTTTTTGAGGTGCACAGTTACCAACCGGTTTATTTGTGTGGTAGCATTACGTTGCTTTATATCAAGAAACTGTAATTCACGAAGACGTTCCTGCAAAATGGTATCTGAGCGAAAGAATAACGCCCCTTCATTTTTTGCAGCAACACTGTTTGTTTCCATTTGGCCGCTGCCATCGCTTATAATCAGGTTTTTACATTCCTGCTCTATAAGTGCCCCTATTCCCTGGTTGTCGTGTACGCCACCATCAATCAGTTCAAGATCTATTTCAGGATAAAGCCCCGGCAAAGGCATAGGCTGAAACATAACTGGTACACACGATGATGCACCTACTGCATAACCCAAACGAAAATTTTTGTATGGATCAGGGGCTTCCTTATAATACATACGACGAAGACGTGGTTTTACATCTACATCGGTTTGTATATTGCCCGGCGGTTCGCCCATCCACGAAGCTGTAAACTGCCAGTTGTGACCGGTGTTTACACTTGTTGCGTTCAGTACCAGTTGAGGAATCTTATTTTGTCTATACCAATTGTCTATATCTACCGAAAATTGTTCAACCCCTTTAGGTTTAATAAATAAGTCAGACATATACAGTTCATCATCCTTCATTCCACTACTCTTTTCTTCCTCGGTTCTGTGCACCGTAAGCAAACCTTTGAAAAGATACTCTTCATACAATTCACCCAGCCGGTGTGTACGTGAATAGTTCTTTTTAAACATTTTTATATTGCAAATAATATTGCTAAAAATGCGCATCCGCAAATTTTTCTGTACACCACTTACAAAAGTCAGCTCTATGTCTTTTACTATTTTTATGTAATCTTCCTTAGTTATCTGATCGTCTGCTTTGCGCTCCATCAGATCCTTAAGCTTCAGATAATAATATGCTCCTATAATAGACCCTCCGGACACGCATGATATTACTTCTATGCTTTTCAACTCATCCTTTTCTGCCAATGCAGCTAAAACACCAATATGAAACATGGCAGACCTGAAACCGCCGCCCGACAAGGCAAGACCGGTTTTTCCTTCTTTTTTTATTTCTTTAGATCCTGCATCTTTTCCTTTTTCTACAGCACTGTTTTCCTTAACAGTTTGTGCATGTAACCTGAAGGGCTCCAGACACTGATCAATTTTCAACATATCTATTGGCTGAGTAAGTGCCTTTAGTTCTGCAGACATTTTCTTGTTAGCCTTATCATATTTGTTGCTAAAATTTTTACAGTAATTCTGCAAATAAGCTATAGAAAACATCTGTTGGCTAAAACTTCTTATTTCCCATGGTTTATCTTTTTGCAGTTCAAGGTATTGCTTAATAAAAATAAGTGCTTTGTCATACTGCTGTAATCCAAATAAAGCCTCGGCTACTGTTGCCAATACCCAGGGGGGGGAATTTGTTATCTGCAATTTCAAACTTCCATTTTCACCCTGCTTAAGCAATTGTTCCAGTATATATTTCCTGGTTAGCATGGCTTCGCCAAAATATTTTTCTATATCAGCATCAAAACCTATGACACGGCCATATTGCTCCAGGCAGTCAACCGCCATTAGTTCATTAATGTATGCGTAGTTAATGGCATTATACCCTTTATCATTTCCAGCAGAATCGAAATTATGGTCTTTGCCTTCTTTGATAAATTCTTTCCATTGGTAAAACCCACGTTGGTAATAATGGTGGGCCAGTTCCAGGTTATTATATTGGTGGTCAAATTGCCATTTACGTTTATAGATAGCACCTGCCAGGCCCAATGTTTCACATCGTTTAGTGTTAAATAGGTTTTCGTGACTGGTAAGTTCCTGTAGGGCTTTTTTAAACTTAAATGACGAAGGCAAAGAATGGTCTTTGTAAATATACCGGGCTAAAGATTCATAATCATCCAATATAATCGTAGAACCTCTTGATTCATCCAATTTCATACGAACCAGCAAAACCTCTGTAGCGTAAGCAAACTGATCGTAGGTTTCCAGTTCTTTAATCAGTTTTATCAGTTCGCTACGGTTAAGCGTTTGTTGACCACGTATTATGCTTCGGGCTGTATTGATAATCTCAAACTTTTTACTTTCCCGATTTTGGGTGGCCGTACTGGAATTTTGTGTTGGATTATCAATCTGTGATAATTCTTCATAGGCTTCATCCCTTTTTGGTAAATGCTCAAAATGTTTGTCAATTCCCAATAAAGGATCAGTATAATCTATCTGGTCTGTTGGGTGCATAAGGACGATTTTTTTTCTAATAAGCGAAGATAAATATAGGAAAAAAAAGCTAAGAGATAAAAGATATAGGGCTTTAACAAACTAAGCGCCAATAAATTTATCAGAATTAAAGGTGTAATATTTTAGTTCTTAAATAAGAGATATTCACTTGATACTCCCCAAATACCCCATAATTGCCAATCTTATATCAGACTTTGGATTACCTACCACAGTCTCTGCGGGGTAAACTTTAATTACCGCAGGGTTGTTTTCATTTAAGAAATCTAGATTGGCCTCTTTGCCACTAAACAAAAAATCTGACATAGCAACACGATATACTTTGTCCGGGTCAATGGGCTTGTTGTTTAATAACAAGGTTGCAGTTGCTGCATTATACACTACGGGCTGATATTGTAAATACCCTCCGCTGTTTTTATTTTTTTCTCCTGCCAACAGGGCTTGTATCAGCAGGCTACCTTTCATATCTGCTTCACGTATACCACCACCAAAAGGTAGGCTACGGATAATGTCGTACTGGGTAATGGGCGGTGTAAGAATATCATCAAGACGTATGGAACCCGAGTTAAAAACAACCACATCTGCCTGCGGACACGCATAGGCCATTGCTGCTGTTACCATGCGGCTTAGGTTGGTTGGGTGATTGCGGGTTTCGGCTTCACGGCCATCCAATGTTTCGCCAGTTTCCATTACCACTACTTTAGGATCAAAACCTATTGAAGCAAAATTGTCTTCAGCTATTTTTTTCCATTTTTGCACTACAAGATTGGTTGTGCTGTCTATTGCTATATTTTCATTCAGCTTAACTACTGTAGCATTATTATCTACAGTTTGTTTTCTTTTATTGATTCTAAGTTTAATAACATAAGCCGTTTTAGCATTGCTCTCTGCTTTGGTTATTTTTACGCCTCCTTCTTTATCATAAACGCCACTGTGTTCATGTCCGCCAAGTATGGCAGCAAGTCCGGGAAGTTGCTTTGCCAATGCAATATCATCGGCTTCTGATTGATGGGTAATGGCAATTATTGCATCCACAGAATCCTTCAACAGATCATAATGAGTTTTTGCGGCGGCAAAGGGATCAGCATAACTTACATAATCGGCTTTGTTCGAATTAAGTGTAATACCAATAATTCCAATTTTTGCTTTGGTACCATCATTGTCTGTAACGCTTATAATTTGGTGTTGGGGAAATGGCGGACTTGCAAAATTGGTCCTTCCAAAAGGCACTACTCCTTTTGCTGTTTTGTGAAAAGTGTTGGTAGCAATCCAATTAAAACCTGATTCATTTATTCTGTCTTGCAGTTCGTTTTCAGCAATATCAAATTCATGATTGCCAAAAACGACAAAGTCCATACCGGCTGCATTCATGCACTCAATCATTTGCGCTCCGCGAATTTTTTTATCATTATACTTCAGGCTGTTATAAACAGAAGGACTTACAAAGTCGCCGGCCATTATCAAAAAAGTATTGCGATTTTGCTCATAGTATTGTTTTTTCAAAGTAGCTACACGTGCCATGCCACCTTCTTTGCCACCGGCAACAGGAGCTATTTCATACACATCATTTATTTGTAAAAAAACTACTTCTATCTTGCCATCATCGTTGGTAGAGTATCTTAATTTTTTGGAAGCGGTACAGGCAGTAAAAGTCAATAATATATATATTGCCGCCCATTTTGTAAGATTTCTCATAAAGCACATTTTAATTTTTATTAAAAATGATTGCTCAAAGCTAAACAGTTTTATGTGTTTTATTCCAAACATTGAATACATTCCAATTATGAAGAACTGGTTCTAAAGTTGTTTTGTGCTAAACACATTTATCTTTACCCCAAAACAAAATTTTTGAATTCAGCAGAAATTTACAAACAGTTTATAGATGGGTTACAACACACAAGCCTGTTAGAGTTTGTAGCCGTTATAACCGGAATCATAAGTGTATGGTTTTCTAAAAAAGAAAACATTTGGGTATATCCTACAGGTTTGATCAATACAATCATTTACATCTACATCAGCATAAAAGGGAATTTGCCCGGCGAAGCAAGTGTGAATATTTTTTATACCATCATGAGCGTTTACGGGTGGATATTATGGTCAAAGAAAGACCAGCAAAATCATTTGGTTGTTATTGTAAAATATAGTTCGGTTAAAGAATGGATTGGGCAACTTGTGTTCTTTAGCCTGCTGTATGTTGTCATTTATTTTTCGTTGGTTTATTTGAAAACTGATTTTGCACCGGGAGCTATTCCTGCTGCTGATGCCTTTGCTTCTGCAAGTGCCTACACAGGCATGTGGCTAATGGCTCGTAAAAAAGTAGAAAGTTGGTTGTGGTGGATTGTAACCAACATAGCATCTATACCCCTTTACTTTGTTAAAGGATATGTTTTTACCAGTTTTCAGTTTGTGGTATTACTTATTATGGCTTTTATGGGATTGGTAGCATGGCACAAAAAAGCACAATATGCAAGAGATTAAAAAGGTAGTAATTATGGGGCCTGAAAGTACCGGCAAAAGCACCTTGTGCCGGCAATTGGCTACACATTACAATACACTTTGGTGCCCTGAATATGCCCGTGAATATTTGCTGACAAATGGTACCAACTATACTTACGAGGATTTACTTACTATTGCCAAAGGTCAGGTAGCACTTGAGGAAATATATCATAAAAAGGTGGCTGAAAATAATACTTCAAATCTGCTGTTTGTAGATACTGATATGTATGTAATGAGGGTTTGGTGCGAATTTGTTTTTGGTAAATGTCACCCATTTATAATTGATAGAATAACAAAACAGCAAACTGATCTTTACCTGCTTTGCAATGTAGATTTACCGTGGGTAAAAGATGAATTGCGTGAATATCCTGATCTACAAACAAGGGAAGAATTGTTTCAAATTTATCACAACTTACTTACCTATCAGTCTGTGCCGTTTGAGGTTATTTCCGGTACAAATGATGAACGATTTCAGGCAGCTATTACTACGTTGGATATATTTATGGCTTCGCCGAAGAAGGGTTAATTAATGCTTGCACATCATCATCCTCTGCTATGTTTTGCATCTGCACTACAATACGTGGAAAGCGCCACGCAACCCACCGGCTCATTGGCTTTACTTTATAGCGTTTGGGGCTTGGTAAGCATGCTATAATCATTGCTGATTCTGTTTGTGATAATTTTATTGCAGGTTTACCAAAATAGGACTGTGCCGCCGCTTCAATTCCAAAAATACCTTCTCCCATTTCTGCAATGTTGAGGTACACTTCCAATATGCGTTGTTTTCCCCAAATCCATTCTATCATTTTGGTGAAATAAGCTTCGGGTATTTTTCTAACATAACGGCCAATGCCGCTCCCTTGCCATAAAAAAACATTTTTAGCCACTTGTTGCGTAATGGTACTTGCACCTGCACCTGCTATTTTTTTATTCTTTCCCTTTTTGCTACTGAAACTCTTTTCAATTGATTTCCAGTCAAAGCCACCATGATCGGGGAAAAGCTGATCCTCGCTTGCCATAGCCGCCAACTTTGCCGAAGGCGCTATTTCAATGTAATCTACATAATCTCTTTTAAGTCCATGACCGCCAATCCAACTGCCCAACTGTGTAAGCGTAACCGGCGGCATTATCCATTTACACATCAACAAATAAATATTGGCAAATAAAAATGCCCACAAAAACCACCTGAATAGTTTGCGAAAAATTCGTCCAAATAATTTTTTGATGGTCATGATGAATGAGCAATATAAGGTGGATGTGGAAATAAGGATACAATTTTCATGAGTAGTTGAAAAGTTTACCCCAACTTGATTTTATAATAACAATTTCAGAATTATGGATCTTTAATTATTGTAAAACATTCAACCCCTTCGGGGTTGCTGGGATATTCTATTTTTAACTCAACCACGGGTTTTACCCGTGGCTATTCAAATTTTACCCCTTCGGGGTAATGTACACATTACCCAACCGAACTACCCTGGATTAGTAAACTACACACGAATCTTTCAGGTAACAAGCAAACATAAAAAGGCCAACCCTTCCGGTCAGCCTCTTTATAAAGTTTATTCTTTTAACTAAGATTTGTTTTCTGTTGGTGGGGGAGTATTTCCTCCCTCGGGTCTAGGTGGTCTTTGTGGCCGGGGCTGATTGGGTCTGTTCTGCTGGCCGCCTTGTCGGTTTTGCTGATTACGCTGTGGCGGCCTTTGCTGTTCAGGTCGGTTTTTATTAGCACCTGTATTTTGCTCCGGCCCTCTTGGTGCGCCTTGTTGTGGTCGAGGCTGGTTGGGGTTGCCTTGTTGATTTGGTCTTGCTTGTTGATTAGGATTGCCCTGTTGGTTTGGTCTTGCAGGTTGGTTTGGCTTACCACCCTGTTGATTAGGCGATTGCCTTTGTTGACTGCCTTGCTGCGGTGGACCGTTTCTTTGTTGGTTGGGTTGATTGCCTTGCGGCTGATTTTGTTGCCCTCCTCTGTTTTGATTTTCTCTGCGGTCACCACCACGCTCATTGCGTTGGGCATTTCCCTTTTCCTTGTCGTTTCTGCGGCGTGTATTTCTCTCCAGACTACGCAAACTGATTTGACCCACTACATCTACAAATTCAGGTTCTACTTCTTTTGGTTTGGAACTCACCACTTCAACCGGTTCCAATTCATCAGGTTTTTGACCCTGTGCATTCATTTTCAGAATTTCATTTACCCTTTCTATTGTTAGTGGATAATGTTTTGCACTATCAGGTGTGGTGTACCACATCAGGTTTCTGAAAATATCCTTTTTTACCAGATAAGCCGGGCTACGGGTTATTTGTATAACATCAGCATTATCAGGAAATCCCTGCAATGCATCCAGATAAGTATCTAATTCATAGTTGAGGCAACATTTCAATCTGCCGCACTGACCGCTTAGTTTTGTCTGATTGATAGAAAGGTTTTGATAACGGGCAGCGGTTGTGTTTACACTCTTAAAATCGGTTAACCATGTGCTGCAACATAATTCGCGGCCACAACTACCAATTCCGCCTACTTTACCGGCTTCCTGCCTTGCACCAATCTGACGCATTTCAACTTTTACCTTAAACTCACCGGCATACATTCGGATTAATTCTCTAAAGTCAACCCTGTCATCTGCCGTATAGAAAAATGTAGCTTTTTTGCCATCGGCCTGTATTTCTACCTCTGCGACCTTCATTTCAAGCTTCATATTGCGGGCCATAGCACGGCTAAGAACAAGTGCTTCTTTTTCCCTTTTTTTATTTTCCTGCCATTTTGCAATATCAGTTTCTGTACTACGACGCAGAATTTTTTTGATTTCGGGGCTTTGTTCATCGACACCTTTTTTCTTCATCTGCACCCTTACCAGTTCGCCACTAAGACTCACCTCTCCTACATCAAAGCCGCCGACACCTTCAACTGTTACCAGTTCACCTTTCTCAAAATACTGAAGGGTAGCATTTCTGTAAAACTCTTTACGGCTTCCCTGATTGAAGCTAATTTCTACAATTTTGCAGGTGCTTTCAGGGTCGCTAAAAGGCAAATTCATAAGCCAATCATGTACATTCATACGGTTACAACCGCCGGTACTGCATCCTCCGTTACTTTTACAACCGCCTGGTTTTCCGCCTGTTGCGGTACCACAAGTGCCACATCCCATATTTTTAATACAATAAAAAAATGAATAAATAATTTGGGGAAATTAAATAGAGATGGCTGAAGATTCGTTACAATAAAAAACTAAATATTAAAACCAATTACACTGCTTATTCAAAGAAACAACCGGCTTTATTTCCATTCATCAAAAAATAAAAAAACCATTTATAAAGGAAATACTGGAATTTATATTTAGTTCTTAACTCGTCCTCTTATTAATAATAGTAATCCAAAAACATTACTATTTTTTTGCCTGCCCACATTTAAAAACACCATTGTTGATGTTTCCCACAAAACCAAAAATAAACATTTATAGTTTGATATACTCACATAATATGTGTTTTGAATGTGTTTTGAGCTATTTTAAACTGGGAGTTTTTTGAAATAATGAATCATGCATCTTATTTTTTTTGATTACTCTAAAACTTTAGTAGGGCAAATTGTCCAAAACATCTAAGATGAAATATTGATTTCTAACCAAAGTTTTACCATTCTACCTATTCTGCTTGTAGCTTTGCCCAACTCAAATGAATAAGGGATAAATAACAAGTGTATATTTCCCGGCAATTCATTTCAAAATATATTCATGAAAATTTCGGGTTTTACAATTATTAAAAATGCAGTAATCAACGATTATCCAATTGTTGAAGCCATTACTTCCATATTACCCGTGGTAGACGAAATGATTGTGCTTATAGGAGACAGTTCAGATGAAACACGACAATTAATTGAGGGAATTAATGATGATAAAATAAAAATTTTTGAAAGTGTTTGGGACAAGTCTTTGAGAAAAGGAGGTGCCGTTTTAGCAGTAGAAACCGATAAAGCTTTTAAACTGATAGACCCTGAAAGTACATGGGCTTTTTATATTCAGGCAGATGAAGTACTGCCTGAAAAATATTTACCGGAAATAAAAAAGGCATGTGAAAAATACAAAGATGAAAAAAAGGTAGAAGGCTTGTTGTTTGATTATCTTCATTTTTATGGTTCGTATGATTACGTAGGCGACAGCCGAAAATGGTATAATAAAGAAATAAGAATTATAAGAAATGACCAATCGATAAATGCATATAAGGATGCTCAAGGATTTAGAAAAGGCAGAACAAAACTTAATGTGAAAAAGATTGATGCATGCATTTATCATTATGGTTGGGTAAAAAGTCCGGCCCAAATGAAAAAGAAGATGCATGAAGTAAGCCGATATTGGAACCCCAATGTTGAGGACGGAACAAATTATCCCACAACAGACGATATTTTTGATTATAACGATTTTGACTCTTTGCAACTTTTTAAGGATAAGCATCCTGCAGTTATGCAAAACAGAATAGACAATCAGAACTGGAAAGTGACGCTGGACCTGAAAAGAAAAACGTTTTCTACTAAAGACAAATTGTTGTATTGGTTTGAGAAGAAAACAGGTTTGCGATTATTTGATTTTAAAAATTATAAAATAATCTAAAAGGCGAAAGAGATTTTCTCCATTGTTCTTTTAAAAATACACCCATGAATACATTGTTAAACTATCCTTTGGTTTCTGTAGTGATAGCAACATACAATGGCGAAAAGTTCCTGGATAAACAATTGGAAAGCATTCTTAAACAAACCTATCCCAACCTTGAAATAATTATAGTTGACGATTGTTCAACAGACGGTACAGTAAGTTTGATAAAGCAATATGAAGAAACTGATAAACGGATAAAGGTGTTTGTAAATGAATCCAATCTGGGTTATGTCAAAAATTTTGAAAAGGGACTAAAGCTTGCAACCGGAGAATTTATAGCACCAAGCGATCAGGACGATATATGGATGAAGGATAAAATAGAAATTCTAATGAAAGAAATGGGTGATTATGAAATTGTTTACAGCAATTCTGAATTAATAGATAGCAACGGTAACAGCCTGCACAAAAAACTTTCTGATATAAAAAGACTATTAAGTTATGATGATTGTCTAACCTATGCCATTGGCAATACTGCTGCGGGTCATGCCATGATAGTGACTAAAGAATTGGTCAATCGTTGCTTCCCTTTCCCTACTATGATACCCCATGATTATTGGTTGGGATTTGTGGCAACCTGTAAAATGCCTATAAAGTTTATAGACATACCATTGGTGCAATACAGGCAACACACACAAAATGTTTTTGGTGCAGTAAAAGTGGCTGAAGGGAAAAGAAAAAAAGCTAAGCCTGCCAAAGCTGATAAATTAAATTTGATAAGAGAAAGAATGCGGCTGCTGTATGAGAAATGCCCGGAAACGTTAACCTTGCAAAAGCAAGTTTATCATAATCTGTTTGAAAGTTACAAAGACTTTTCTTTTCCAAACGATTTCAAAAGAATGATGCTCTTTTTTAAACACAGAGATAAAATACTGGCTTTTAAAAACAAACCTCCTTTTAGAAAATGGTTGTTTTGTTTTAAAATGTTTTATAAAATAAAATAGGCTCAATTACCACATACTTAAAAGATAAACCAATAGTGCCCAACAGTGTATTAATAGATTTTGAACGAATGAAATATCCTCATACAGGTTTGTTTCATTTTTGTTTGCATCTGGGCAAAAACCTAAGCAAGTATAAAAAGGAAAATCAGGATTTGTTTTTCTATCTGCCAAAAACGCTTAATGGTCATTTTGGCAACAATGTCCATTATATTAATCAACATTTCTTTCATAAGATTTTCTTTCCATCACAATCAAAATATAAGATTTGGCATGCAGCACAACAGGGAACTGAATATTTTCCTTTTGGGGCAAGATGTAAAAAAGTACTCACCATACATGACATCAACTTTATGTATGACAACAATAAATCTGATCAGAAAAAAGCAACTTATCTTACAGACCTAACCAGAAAAATTAATGAATCAGATGTCATAGTAGCTATATCTAATTTTGTGATGCAGGATGTTTTAAAACATATTTACATTTCGCCTGAAAAAAGAAGAGTAGTGTATAATGGGTGCAACATCATAGAGTTGGAAAATATTAAGGCTCCCAACAATGCACCCTCAACACAATTCTTATATAGCATAGGCGTAATTGCAGAGAAAAAAAATTTTCATGTGCTGCCTGCATTATTGAGAAATAATAAGCTGCAATTAATCATAAGTGGTATTGTAGAAAACGAACAGTACAAAAACCGCATAATAGAAGAAGCAAAAAAATATGGTGTTGAAAGCAGGGTAGTATTTACCGGTCCGGTTTCTGAAAATGACAAGCAATGGTACTATAAAAACTGTACAGCATTTGTTTTCCCTTCTTTGTCAGAGGGGTTTGGATTGCCGGTAATTGAAGCCATGTATTTTGGCAAGCCTGTAATACTTTCTTCAACGTCATCGCTGCCCGAAGTGGGAGGAGAATATGCTTACTACTTTAACAATTTTGAACCCGAAGACATGGAAAGGGTGCTGAAAGAATGTTTGTTACACTTCAACACTACCAATCCTTCAACCTTAATAAAACAATGGGCCAATAGTTTTAGCTGGGAAAAAGCAGCAAAGGAATATCTTGCTATTTATGACAGCCTGATAAAATGATTACAATGCAGCAAAGTAAGCCAAACATAAAATTATCTGTTGTGCTGTGTACCTATAATGGTTCAAAGTACATTCAGGAGCAATTAGATTCTATCGTCAACCAAACTTATCCTGTTTATGAACTATTGATTTTTGATGATGTATCCACAGATAATACTGTAGAAATAGTCAACCAATATGCTAAAAAATATGCTTTTATAAAGGTCACCGTTAATGAGAAAAATTTGGGGTATACCAAAAATTTTGAACAAGCCTTACAAGCTGCTACCGGTGATGCAGTTTCCATTTGCGATCAGGATGATGTCTGGATAAAGGATAAACTGGAAAGAATGATGAATGCATGGGATACCCAACATCCTTTGATTTATTGCAACTCTTATATTTTTTCAGGAGATGTTCCGCAGCAACCTAAAGAACCTGTGTTCAGAATGTTTGATGGCATTGATGCAAGAAAAATTTTTCTGGCCAATACCATAAGTGGTCATGCAATAGTTTGTAGAAAAGACTTTGTAAAAATGGTAGTTCCTTTTAGCAAAGATGCAATGTACGATTGGTGGATGGGTGTAGCGGCCGCTTACAATGGCGGTGTACAGCATTATGATAAAGTGTTGGTTTACCAAAGAAGTCATGCAGATAATTCTACAGTAGATATTTTAGAAAAGTACGATGAAGATGATCAGAAGAATATTAAGAAACAACGGATGATCAAACAATGCCGGGTGTTTATGACTGCCCCAAACATACCCCCGGCTGATAAAATATTTTTATCAACTTTTGCTGAATTGCTTGAAGAAAGCCTGTATATAAAATTTCACAAAACGCTTTACATGTTTATGGTAAAACACAGAAGATTGCTTTTCAACTTTAAGAAGAAAAAAATAGTCATCTTCTCCCATCTAAAGCATAGTTATAAATGGGCAAAAAATCACAAACCTTTAACCAAGCACTAATTCTAAAGCCGATTATTGGAATCTTCAGTTTGTGTTTAAATATTTGCATCAAATAAAGCATCACAAAATGTCAGTCATTCAGGGAGGTAACAGAGAAAAGCATTTTCCTATAGATAAAAGCAAAGCTTCGGTAAGCATTATCATAGTTACCTACAATGCAGAAAAATTTGTGCAGCAATGTATTGATTCAATTACTGCTCAACGTTTTCAAAATTTTGAATTAATCATTTTTGATGGAGCAAGTAAAGACAATACAATTGAACTAATTAAGCAAAATGAGCAGCATATATCTTATTGGCAAAGTGAACCCGACAACGGTATTTATGAAGCAATGAATAATGCATTGAAACAAGCATCGGCAGATTGGTTTTATTTTTTAGGAATAGACGATCAACTGTTGCCAACATTCTCTAATATGGCTGAAAAATTAACACATAAAAACACCATCTACACGGGCAATTGCATTACCGATAAAAATGACATATTGGATGGGAATTTTTCTGCTTACCGTCTTACAAAAATGAACATTTCGCATCAGGCTATATTTTATCCAAATGCTGTTTTTAAAAAATACCATTACCAATTGAAGTACAGAGTATATGCTGATTATGTATTAAACCTGCAATGCTGGGGCGACAAGGCTTTTACAAAAAAATATTTTCCCATTTCAATTGCAATTTATCACACAGGCGGGTTTTCTTCATTTTTAGAAGATGAATTATTTAAAAATGAAAAAGATGTTTTAATAAAAAAATATCTTGGTTTATATGAACTTATGAGGTACAGGATTAAACAACGAAAAGATAAACGCAAAAAAAAATAATTCAATTCTCTTTAACCAATTAAAATTTATTGAGCACTTCTATTACTTTGTAAATATCATCTGATGTATGGCAAAAAGATACAGGCAAACTAAGTGTAGTATTGTGAATCTCTTCGGCTATCGGATAACTGCCTTCCACTAAACCGCTTAATGCCTTTTGCTTGTTTGGTGCTATTGGATAATGAATTTCAGTTTTAATTTCATGCTGCAATAAATAAGCTTTCAGTTCATCTCTTTTAGTATGCCTTATGTTGTAGATATGAAATACATCATGATAATCTGTATCAACTACCGGCTTAATAAAATCATTCTTTAGGTGCTTATGATATATAGAAGCAAGGTGTCTTTTATGATTTGTAATTTCATCAAGGTACTTAAGTTTAACTGATAGAAAAGCAGCCTGTACTTCATCTAACCTAGAGTTGATTCCTACAACTTCATTTACATATTTTACCCGTGACCCATAGTTGCGCAAAGTCTTTATCTTTTGATTATGAAAATCATTGTTCATAGTAAGGGCACCACCATCACCTAAACATCCTAGATTTTTGGTGGGGTAAAAGCTAAAAGCACCAAAGGCACCAAAAGTACCTGCCATGTGTTGCTTGTACATAGCCCCATGTGCCTGTGCACAATCTTCTATAATTTCAAGATTGTACTTTTTTGCTATTGCCATAATGCTGTCCATTTCACAAACTTTGCCATAAAGGTGAACAACAAGAATAGCCTTGGTTTTTGTGGTTATACTTTCTTCTATTCGCTTTGGGTCAATGTTGTAGGTTTCAATATTGGGTTCTACCAATACGGGTTTCAATTGGTTTTGCAGCACAGATAAAATAGTGGCAATATAAGTATTGGATGGTACAATAATTTCAGAGTCTGATGGAAAGTTTAAAGCTTTAATGGCAAGATACAATGCATCCAAACCGGAGGCTAATCCTACACAATAACTGCTGCCACAATATTGCGCAAATTGATGTTCAAATTCTTCAACCCGTTTGCCAAGAATATACCATCCGCTTTGCAATACTTCATCGAAACATTTTTTGTATTCCTCAAAAAATGGTTGATTTACCAGTTTTAAATTTTCGTATTCAATCATGGGTAAGGTTCATAAATGTAATCGTCTGCATCAAAATATTCAGACGCTAAAACCATCAAAATAGCATCTTTTGTAAAGTTGAGCATTTGATGCCAATCTTCGGGATTCAATATCAAACATTTTGAGGGATCATTTAGTTTAAAAACTTCTTGTGTCTTGCCATTATTATTTGTTATCTCACAACTGCCCTGTATTGTTATGGCGGCCTGTAGGGTTTTGTGGTGTCTGTGTCCACCCCTAATGGAATCATCTACACCATAAATGTAAAAGATCCGTTTTATATCAAACGGTATTGTCTTTTCTATTACAGTAAGGTTACCTCTTTTATCGGTAAAGGTTTTCAGGTTAATTAGATGCGCCATGTTTGAGTATATAACTTTGCTTATAATATTTTCTAAATCTACCTTTTATGTTGTATAAATACTTGCGTCGCAATGATTTCTTTAAGCGGGGTACTTCCATTTGTTCATGAAAAAGGTGTCCCGGATTTATTTGCTTCAGCTTTGTATCTGCCTGTTGCAACGCTGTAATATAAGGTCCGTAAATTAACCCGGTAGTTTTCATATCTATTTCATAATAACCCAAATGACATCCATTGCCTTCAAGATATTTATAATGGTGATAATGATAAAATACAAAATCAAATTTGAGTCCCGTAGCTTTCTCTTTGCCAATCAATTTTCCTTTTATCAATTCCGTATCATACTGTTGAATATTCCATGGTGCAACACCTCCACCAAGATGCTGAAGTTCATGCACCCCTTTAAACATTGTGGTCCAGTTGTCTAAATATTTTTGGTCGCCAAATTTATTATCTTCTACCCTGTTGTAACACCACTCTATACAAGCATCCCTCCACCAATTAAGTACCATTAATCCATTGCTGTCGTTTTTGAAAGTAATGAACTGAACGCAGTATTTGCCATAAGTTGCAGATCGGTCATAGCCCGGTGTGTACCGGTGGTCAGTAATCATAACTGATGCGGTACTCAACTCATCAAAAAGAACAGCAGGGTTAGAAAAAAAGTAAAGATCAGCATCTATATAGGTACAGTTATCCAGTTTATAGGTATCAATACAATACAGTATGGTTGAAGGAGTACAAGTCCAGCAATATTCGCCGGGCGTTCTGTCGGGTTTTATTTTTAGCAATGTTGTGTCTTCAAATTCATGCAGCGAAATAACAGTTACAGAAGACAGGTTAAGTTGCTTCAATGTATTGTAACACAAATCATCGAATGCAAAAATATACAGGTGAAAGTTGGGACAGGACTTTGCTAAAGAGGTATGCATGGCCAAACCTCTTGACAGATACAATGAATTAAAAAGTGTACAAAAATTATACATGTGGATTACTTAGTTAAAGACTTTTTTAAATAATCTTTTTATAAAATTGTGTTTTGGTTTAAAAGGATTTGTTTTACTAAAATAATTTCTAAAAGCACGATAACCAATTTCAGATTGTTGCAAAGGAATGTTGGTAATCTTAATAGGATGTTGGTATAGATCAACATCAAATGATTGGTTGGCTGACGAGTGTACGCCAGAATTGTCGTGCCCGATATTTTGTACCAATGAATGACCGGGATAAAGTGTGAGCTTATCTTTTAAAAAAGCTGATGCATTCCATCTTATAGCCCATGAGTTATTTTTTCCGGCAATTTGATCTTCGAGCATTTGAGTAAAATAATATGCATTATCAAAATCAAAAGCTTCTGTAAGCGAACGGCTTTTTAACTCATTCAATAGTTTGGTACCATCTTTTTCAAATAAACTCCATCCTCTTTTCCATGTTGCCCAACCCCAACAATCTGCCCCTTTTATAAAAAAAGTATCAGGAAGTTGTTCTGCTACAGGATATACATACCCATGAATACTTATCACTTCATTATTATATTCATAAAACGAAAGCGCATCATTCATATAGGTAAGAAAGTGTTGGGAGGTTAGTAAATCATCTTCTACCACAATCACCTTATCGTAACTATTCAATATTTCTGTTACGCCTGTTATTATACTTTCTGCAAGACCTATATTTCGTTCCCTTTCAAAAATTTTAACTGATGCAAAACCCTCAATAGTTCTTAAATAATTTCTTACTTCATTTACCTTAATCAGGTCTTCTGCTTTATTAGGACCGTCGTTGTATATATATAGTGGCGTTTGATTTGCAAGATCATTTTTTTGCAAATAAGACACAGTCTTTTGAGTGTGAGCTAATCGGTTGTAAGTAAATAAAACTACAGGAGCAATACTCATTTTATTCTTTTGAAAAAACTAGTTTGATGAAAATGTCTAAGCCCGGGTACAGGTCCACAAAAATCTTTTCGTCGCCATGTATCTCCGGGAAGCAAAGGAAGCGTTTTTGTAAAATAATAATCTCTTTCACTATTATCTACTACAAGGTATCCGCCAATCTTTATTTTAGCCAATGATGCTGCAATACAAGATGGGCGGGCCCGGCCATCTACAACAACAAAATCAAAAGTTGCATCAGGAAAACTTTCAATAGTTCGTACATACTTTTCAAAAGAATAGTCTTTCCATTGTTGATCGTCTGTTGAATACTGATACGGATCTGCAACATCTTTTTGAATACTTTCTGTTCGCTTTTCCGGTTTTATGTATTTTAAGTCAACATTATTAATCTTTCTGTTATCGAGGTCTAGTTTTACCTTTTTTGACCAATCCAAATCGTGTTCTATACTGTAAACATACTTTACCCTATTTGCCCAAAACAAAGTAGAACTGCCCGATCCATACTCAAATACCTGCATGTTTTCTGCTGCCTGTTCTTTTAAAAAATTGATGGCGCCAAAAGTCATCCAAGGCAGTTCGCTATTTTTATTATTTTTTTCATTAACCGATTCAGTCCAGGGCTTATAATACTTTAACAATCCCCAAAATGAAACGTTGGAAAACTTACTTTTTTCCTTTTTAATAAACCGGAGATATGTTGATAGTTTGCCCATTTATTTTCTTTTAAACAAAAAACCACCACCGGTTATTTGCGTATTTTTTTGATCAATGTTTCCCGATGGTTCTTCAAACTTAAATATAAGTTCATAGGCACTCTCCATTTTTTTTATAAACTTCTTAAGAGATAGTGTAGTGTGAGGATATTTTATGATTCTATCTTTTATGTCCGTAGTTAAATTGCCCGGTCCGTTGTCTAACAACCTGGATTGTTGCACAGTAATTATATCCTCATGAGCACTAGTATGAAGCATCATTCTGTTAAAAAGCATATAGGGGAAATTCCTTGAAATTAACAAGTCAAGCATACCATGTGGATCTGCTACATACTGTATAGAGCTAGATAGATATAAAAGTTGCCCCTTTGCTTCTTTTGGATTTGATGAAAAATGCAGATGATCATTATTAAGTTGATTGCTCAATGCATTTTTAACCATTTCGGGTGTTTCAATTACTGTCCATTGTAGTTTACCTGCTTCAATAAAACGCAATGTTTCAAAATAGTGTGCCCCACACCCGCCTCCAAAATCACTTACTTCAATTTTGCCCAAGCCGGTCTGTAACAAAACATGCTGAATAGTCAATGTTAGATAACAGTGCACCGGATTAATACTATAAGGCTTCAGTTGCAATTTTTCTTTATAGTGCAATGTTTTTAGGGCAATAAGATTGCAAAGTTCTTTGTCTTCATACCCTTCATGTTCACATGCTGCTAATGCATCCGCATAAGAATCATATTTTCTTATTGTCGGCTTTTTTTTTGAAAATATATCCTTAATACTTTTCACTTTTTGCTAATTGATATTTTATTACAATGATATAAACACGATACTGAACCTTAATTTGCAATTGGCCAAAATTACTACTATCTCAACGCATTCATTATTTCAGGAGGTTCAATTACATAACATCCCTTAATTTTGCACAATAAAATTATACTAATGAAAAAAATATCTGCTATTTTACTTTCTGCTGTACTTATATTGACTGCCTGCCACAATGATGGTTCTTCTACAGTAGGCGTATATGAAAATGACGAGCCTAAAGAAGCTACAGAACACAATAAAGGTCATGAAGGTCATAAAGGTCATAAAGAAAAAATGAATGAAGGTCATATGGCGGATACTGCTACCATGCACCATTCTGTTGATTCTGCAGAAACCCATTCTACCGATCCACACGCCGCCGAAGCAAAAAAAGAGGCTGAAAAGCACTAATAATATTCAACCTAAAGCCGTGCAGATTGGGAGATAGCGTTTTCTCTTCCATCTGCACGGCTGTTTTATTTTAAGAACATTATACCGATTGGACAAACAATATAGTCCAATTCAGCTTCGCCTCATTGGACCATTTGTTTGATTCCATCGGTATAAGCCACTGTAAGATTTTAAAAATATTGGCATATTTTAAAAATCACATTGGTATTATTTATCAAATACTTCTCCTGCTAAATATTTACAAATGAATATCAAAAGCAAACTGCCAAATGTAGGCACTACCATTTTTACAACCATGAGTCAGTTGGCCGTACAGCACAATGCGGTTAATCTCGGGCAGGGTTTTCCTGACTTTATGATGAGTGAAGAGTTGACGGGTTTGGTAGATAAGGCAATGACAGAGGGCTATAACCAATATGCTCCTATGCCGGGTTTGCCATTGCTTAGAGAAAGGCTTGCTGAGAAAGTTGAGAAATTATACGGCACAACCATTAATGCAGATACTGATATTACCATAACACCCGGCGGCACTTATGCCATTTACACAGCACTCACTACAGTGTTACAACCGGTAGACGAAGTCATTGTTTTTGAACCGGCCTATGACAGCTACATTCCAAATATTGAAATAAATGGAGCTATCCCGGTTTTGATTCCGTTGAGTTTTCCCGATTATTCTATTCCATGGGATGTGGTTAAGCAGAAAATTACGCCCCGTACCCGAATGATTATGATCAATTCGCCACACAACCCTACGGGTGCGGTTTTAAATGTTGCAGATATGGAACAACTACGACAGGTTGTGGCTGGTACAGACATTATTATTTTGAGCGATGAAGTGTATGAGCACCTCATTTTTGATGGTATAGAACATGAAAGCATCCTAAAACACCCTGACCTTTTAGAACGTAGTTTTGTTTGTTTTTCTTTTGGTAAAACCTACCACTGTACAGGGTGGAAACTTGGGTATTGCATTGCTGCCCCTGCTGCAATGAAAGAATTTAGAAAGGTACATCAATACAATTGTTTCTCTTGCCATACACCAAGTCAGGTGGCTTTTGCTGCTTATCTGGAAAATGATAATGCCTATTTACAGCTTGGTTCATTTGTACAAAAAAAGAGGGATTATTTTCAGCAGTTAATGAGCCAAACAGCTTTCACAGCATTGCCAAGTTTTGGCAGTTATTTTCAATGCTATAGCTATGAAAAAATAACCAATGAAACTGATAAGGATTTTGCTATCAGGCTGACAAAAGATTATGGCGTAACTACTATTCCGGTATCAGCATTTTACAACAACCAACAAGACAACCATGTATTGCGTTTTTGTTTTTGTAAAAAAGAGGAAACTTTAGAAAGGGCTGTAGAGGCATTAGTGAATGTTCAACAAATTTTTTAGTATTTATTTTTATTCCCTCTGGTTTAACTTTTATTGCTTTAGAAACAAGATGGCTCCTTTATTTCAATTTTGACATCAAACAATAAAAAAGGGTAGGGTTGACAAGGGTAGATTAAAAAGGAGTATTAAAGTAAAGATAGGCCTAACATAGTCAACTTCCATTTAATGTTTTAAGGAAGGATTATTTTTGAAAGTCGTTATAGCATAACTCAATATATTCCATTTATTAAAAAATTGGTAGAAAAAAGCTGAAACCAATATACCACAAGTAGAAGTGAGTGACACAACGATGATGAATACAGATATACTGTTGGAAAATAAATAATTACTCCAATTGAATAATACAAATTCCTCCAGAAATTACTTCTGTAGCTGTTGCTAAATGAATATAACATTCACTAGCTCACTCAACAAATTCACCATTCGTCCACTTCTTTTTGCCATTTATCCTTTCCTTCATAATTTTTTATTTTATATTCATTTGCAGCAAACCCTTATCAATGCTCACTTTTGTGCTATACTCATTATTGCCTTTAACCCACTACTAAAAAATAATTGGTACTTTATATTGCATAGTACCAAATAATGTTTGTATGTTTGCATAGTCATTGAGGGAGGGTTTAATGTTTAGGGTTTAATGTTTAAAAAATTCTCCTGATGACAATTTACAATCACAAACAAAAACTCCGGATATGAACATAGATAACACACAGAGTCAGATGCGCAAAGGAGTGTTGGAGTTTTGCATCTTATCCATCATTCGCCAGGGCGAAGTTTACCCTAGTGATATTGTGGAAAAAATGAAAGCAGCCAACCTCAACATTCTGGAAGGAACACTTTACCCCTTGCTGACAAGATTGAAAAATGCAGACTTTCTCACCTACCGTTGGGTAGAAAGTAACAGCGGCCCTCCCCGAAAATACTTTTGTATGACGGAAAAAGGCCTGGCCTTTTACGCAGAACTGGAAGCTACCTGGAACGAATTGGCCAATGCTGTAAACGAGCTGACAGGAAGGGGAGATCAAAACAACAATTCCTAAATCAACCAACTTTAACCAACCAGGCCAAAGGTGCCACAAGCACCAAAAGCATAAATAAATAAACATCATGAAAAAGGTAATCAATATAAACTTCCAGGGCAGGGTAACACCCATAGAAGAAACTGCCTATGACATGCTTACAAAGTATGTGGAAAGTCTTCGGGTATTTTTTGCCAACGAAGAGGGCAGAGACGAAATCATAAACGACATAGAAGGTCGTATAGCCGAACTCTTTGGCGAAATTTTGAAAAAGGGTAATACATGCATAGTAGAAAGTGATGTGCAAACAATTATTTCCAGCATGGGCCGCCCGGAAGATTTTGAAGCAGAAGAGGGAAATTTGCATTCCCAATTAGGTGGGGAAAAATCTGAAGAGAAGAAAAGCTACCAACATGCTTACAATGCATCAGGCAACAAAAAGCTTTTCAGAAATGAAACCAACAAGGTGTTTGGTGGTGTATGTGCCGGTATAGCCGATTATTTTGGAATAGACACACTAATAGTCCGCATTTTGTTCATTTTGTTTGGAGGTCTTACTTTCTGGATCTATTTCATACTATGGATAGCTGTTCCTGCGACATCTTCACAAGTAATCGGGTCACAAAGAAAAAGGTTGTTTAGAGACCCTGACAATAAACTGATAGCAGGTGTATGTAGTGGACTTGCCCAATACTTCGGTGTACAGGTTTGGATACCTAGAGTATTGTTTTTGATTCCATTCTTTTCTTTCGTATTCCAATGGGGTCATTGGGGATGGTGGGATTTTCCAAACTTTTTGAGCTTTTCATTTAGTCCCGGATCATTGTTCATATATATTATATTCTGGCTGGTATTGCCCGAGGCAAAAAGTGCAGCAGACAAGCTGGAAATGAAAGGAGAAAAAGTTGATTTGAACAATATTAAGTCAACTATACAAGGAGATATGGAAGGTTTTAAAGACCGTGCAAAAGTATTTGGCAATGAAATAAAAGAAAAAGCACAGGAGTTTGGTGACAATCTTAGCAAATCAACCAACCGCTTTGCATCAGAAGCCACTACAGTTGCAAGAAGTTCTGGTGGTGGTATAGGTCGTGCTATAGCAATGATAGTTAAGATATTTGTTTACTTCATTTTAGGCTCATTGCTTTTTGGTTTGGTTGCGGCTTTATTTGGTGTCGGAGTAGCTTTTACAGGATTGCTACCCGCTTACTCTTATGTGTTGGATGAAGGATTTCAAAAATTGCTTTCATGGGGCGCATTAATATTTTTTGTCTGGGTACCTGTTATAGCAGTAGTTACCTGGATCATCAGGCGCCTTACTGGCAAAAGAGGAAACAGTGGTATTATTAAACTCACCTTTGCTGGTCTCTGGATACTCGGTTGGATATGCTTTATCAACCTGATAATAACCCTTAGAAATGAATTCAGGTATCGCAATTACCCTACTGAACAAACAGTTTCTATTGCCAATCCTACGGTTAATAAACTGGAAATAAAAACAGCTCCTTTTGGTAAATACTACACTGGTAGCTGGTTAAGAATGGAGCCTTTTGCCTCTTTTGATGAGGACACCGTTTACGTTAGAAACATAAGATTGCGCATAGTAAAATCTGACAACGACAGCTTTAAAGTAGTAATGGTTAAAATGGCAAATGCCTCAACAAAAACTGATGCTGAAAGAATAGCCAACCGTATCAATTTTTCAGCAGTACAAAAAGATTCAGTGCTTATATTGGATAGAGGAATATCAATAACCCGTCAGGAAAAATTCAGGAACCAACAGGTAATTATAACCGTAGCTGTGCCTGTGGGCAAAAGAATTTTGGTAAACGACAATGTAGGATGGGGCAACGATGTACGAGTTGACTTTGGCCGCAACGATGATTATTGGGATTGGGAAAACAGCGACGATGCCAAGACTTATGATTGGGATCGGAATGTAGAATATATAATGACAGTAAAAGGATTAGAAAGAGTAAATAAAGATTATAACGACGAAAATGATGGCAACAATGATGAAGATGAAGACAGCAGACGCAATGCACTAGATCAGTTTAGAAAAAGCAAAGACCAACTAAGAAAGGAAATGGAACAAAAGCAAAAAGAACTGGAACAACTGAACAAAGAGTTGCAGGCGCCTGCAGATTCTACACTTTATCGCTATAATCAGCCACCACAAGAACCGGCACAAAAGAAAGACAAAGCAGTAACTAAAACGTCAGGAGAAAACGCACCGAACGGAATGAACGACACAGCAGTAATGAAATACGCTTTGTAAAACCTTGGTTGAAGTTGGGATTAAAAGGCTCTTCCGCATATATTGGGAGGAGCCTTCCCGCTTTTTTGGAACGCAGATTTTTAGGATGATTAGGATTTAAGTATGAAAATTATAGCTTAAAATTATCATCACAATCATCACCATCTGCATTCACAATAGAACGCAGATTTTTTATGATGATTAGGATTTGTGTATGAAAATTATAGCTTAAAAAATCATCACAATCATAACCATCTGCGTTCAATTTTTAATCAAATATTCTTGCAGCTTTCTCTACACTTTCGGGTTTGCCCACATCAATAAATTTGCTTTCGGAGTGGTCATAAGATAAGATCGAATTGGTTTTCATCAACTCAAGATACGTATCAACAATTGAGAATTTTCCTGTTTGGGTAAACATTGAAAATATCTTTGGATCAATAACATGAATACCGCTAAAGGCTTTTGCTACCTCATTTCCCGACAGGGGCGAAGCTGATTTTTCTTCACCTGTTTTTGTATTTCTCCAACCGCAAAGCTTATCATTATTATCAAATAAAAAATACCGCGAACTAGTGCGGTTTGTTGTGGCCAAAGTAGCCAATGGTTTTTTTGTAAAATGAAATTCCAACATAGCACCAAGGTCAAGATCGGTAAGTATATCCACGTTCATTAAAAGAACTGCAGTACTGTCTTTTAGATAATTGGCTGCAAACAGCAATCCTCCACCTGTTTCTAAAGGTTCCTCTTCCTCGTGGCTGATAGTTATTTGGCTGCCCCAGCCATTATTCATTTTTATTGCATCAATAATCTGCTGCGCAAAATGATGAACATTTACCACCACCTCTGTTATACCATACTGCTGCAGGTATTCAATATTTCTTTGCAACAATGACTTACCATTCACTATTGCCAATGCTTTAGGGTGATGGTCTGTCCAGGGTTTTAGCCGGGTGCCTAAGCCTGCTGCTAAAATCATTGCTTTGTATTGAGGTTTATTAAAATCCATAAATGTTTTTGTTTGATTTAGCTTCTTTCGGTAATCAACAAAATGTAGTTTGTGCTTCTGCCTCCGGCTTTTTCTTTTTGTAAGATTTTTTTATTTACCGCATAATTTGCGGCGAATAGACTGTTTATTCTCCGCAAATTGTGCGGCGATTAGGTTGTTTATTCGCCGCATTTGAATTTTTATAAAAAATGCCTGACAAAACACATGACTTCCTACACCGGTTCCGGTACATTCACCCAATTCTTTGCATCTTGTACCAGGTGATTAACTTCTACTTTTACTGCAAATTTATTTTTTAAATGCCGGGCCATAGCATCGGCTGCATATACACTGCGGTGTTGTCCACCGGTGCATCCAAAACCCACCATCAGATTTGCAAAACCACGCTTTATGTAATCTTCAACAGCAATATCTACCACATTAAATGCGTTGTTGAGAAACTCGGGCATTTTTGTGTTTTGTTCCAGAAAATCTTTTACTTCTTTATCTCTGCCCGTTAAATATTTATAAGGTTCAAAACGACCGGGGTTGAGAATTCCACGCATGTCAAAAAGAAATCCACCACCATTTTCTGAATCATCGTTTGGTAAAGCTTTTTTATAAGAAAAACTGTAAACCTTCACTACCAATGGGGTTTTTTCTGTTGCTTTTACAGGTTCAAAACGTGCTATAATTTCAGGTTGGGTAATGGTTTCCAACATACGGTCTAGTTCGGGTGTAGATATTCTGATACCATGATTTTCAATAAAAAATTTCAGATTGCGCAAAGCCAATGGTATGCTGGTAAGAAAATGTGCTTTGCGCTCAAACAAACCCCTGAACCCGTAAGCCCCCAAAACCTGAAGCAACCTGACCAAAACATATCCATTGTATGCAGAAATAAAGGATTGTTTGTCTATAATGCCATCAATATTTTTTTCTGTTTCGCCAATATAACTTTCCAATAAACTATGTTTCCATTCTGCTGGAAGATTGGCTTTTGCCTGCCATAACAACGATGCCACATCATATTGCAAAGCTCCTTTCATGCCACCCTGATAGTCTATGAAGTGCACTTTTCCATTGTTCACAATAACATTTCTACTCTGAAAGTCGCGGTATAAAAAGTAGTGCTCCCCTGCTTTGTCAAGGTAGGTACTCATGGTTTCAAAATCTATCAACATGGCCTGCTTGTCATAAGGCAACTTGAGCGTATCCAAAAAATAATATTTGAAATACAATAGGTCACTCATAATGGCCTGTTTGCCAAATTCTTTTGCCGTAAGGCATTGGTTGTAATCAAACCCTTCATTTCCCACTACCTGCACCCTGATTAATTCTTGCAGGGTTTGTTTATAAAGATCATACACTTCCTGTGTGTAACCTTTTTCTTCTAAAATGTCTAGTAAGCTTTGTGTGCCTAAGTCTTGTTGTACATAAATGGTTTCTGCCGGGTTGACCGCCAGTATTTCGGGCATTGGCAGTTGCTTGCTTCTAAAATGATTGGTACAGTAAATGAACGTTTTATTTTCCCTTACATTATCACTATAGGCTGCTATGTAAGTTTTGTCTCCTGCATATAACCTGAAGTATATTCTATCGCCCCCTGACTGTGGCAGTTTTTCTATTCTATCTTCCTTTCGCTTCGCAAATGATTGAAACAACAAACTAACCTCTGAAACTATAGCTTCCATGTTTTTTTATAAGGTGGTAAAAGTAAAAATTTATTATGGATAGTATTGGATAGTTAAATTAATAAAACTTAAAAATGAGTGTGTTGATGCTGTAATCAATTTTAAAATGAAAAATTAATTTGGAAGTTCAAATTTGGTAGATATACACTCAGTAAAATTCAGATAAAATATAGTACAAGTTTATTGCACTTTCTTTATGCTTATAATTTTAGATTTATTACTTATATTCGGGCTGCAAATTATTATGCAAGCTATATGCGTACTGTACAAAATATACTAGATCTAAAAGAGAATCCTGATAATATTATATCACCTGATACTATGGTGATTGATGCACTTAAAAAACTTATTTCTGTTAACCTTAGTTACCTGCTTGTGTATGATGGTAGTAAGTTTTGTGGCATTTTCAGCGAACGGGATTACACCCGCAAATTGGTACTTGAGGGCAGATCGAGCCGCGACACACAAGTGAAAGATGTAATGACAGTAAATCTGCCACAGGTTTCAGTAGAAAATTCTGTGGAAGATTGTATGTACCAGATGAATGTAAGAGGTATTCGTTATGTAGCTGCTTACGACAACGAAAGTTTTCTTGGCATTATTACCATTCACGATTTACTAAGAGAGGTACTCGCCAATAAGCATTACGTATTTAATGATACATTGACCAATAACCTTTTAGATACCGATGAGAGCGGGAAAATATTTTGAGCTATAAACTATGAGCTATAAACTATGAGTTGGATTATTAAAATATTAATCTACACTCACAAATAATAATTCAACACTCATAACTCATAATTTAACACTCATAACTCACAAAACATTCAGCACTTGTTCTTTTGCTTTTTCCAATTCATCTTTCATTAGCACAACGCTTTTTTGAATGTCAGAATCGTAAGCTTTTGAGCCGGTGGTGTTTATTTCTCTGCCTATCTCCTGCATAATGAAAGATAGCTTTTTGCCTTTTCCCTCTTCAGCTTCGTTTAGTATTGAAGAAAAATATTCGCAATGGTTTTTTAGTCTTACCTGTTCTTCGGTAATGTCAAGTTTTTCAATATAGTATACTAGTTCTTGCTCCAATCGGTTACTATCGTAGTTATCTTTTCCAACGTTTTCATTCAATATTTTGGTAAGGCCGTCTTTTATGCGTTGTTTGCGGTTAGGTTCTAAACCTGTTATTTTGTCAGCATGAAGCATGATGTTTTTGATACGCAATACCAATTCCTCCTGAAGTGATTTGCCTTCATCAAGCCGGTGGTGCTTTAGTTGTTGTATAGCACTTAGCAATACATTTTCAAAACCGGCCCATTCTTCTTTGGTCAATACATCGTTAGATGGGGAAATGACCTCGGGCATTTTTAACAAAGTGCTTAAAATATCGCCGGGGTTCAGGTTAAGTTCTTGTGACAGTTCAGCTATAGGTTGATAGTATGCTTTTGCCAATGCGGTATTGATAGTCACAGGTTTTGCAGTCCCGTTGTTTTTGCAATAAATGGTGCATTCAACACTGCCACGAATTAATTTTTCCTGCAACAGGTTTCTTACATCAAATTCGTATGGCTTAAGTAGTGCCGGTAAGGTAAGTCTTATGTCGAATTGTTTTCCATTGAGCGACTTTACTTCTACCAAAAAAACTTTATCGCCTACAGGCTGTTCAGCCCTGCCAAAACCCGTCATTGATTGCAGCATCTATAAATTATTTGTGTTAATACGTAAAGTAAAGGAAATAAATCAAGAAAGGGGATGGTGGGTTTGGTTTATTTAGGTATTGCATACTTTAGGATTGATGCTTGTTTCAACAAAACATAGGAAAAGCCCCTCAATGGTATGTCGTACAAGTGAGTCCCGAAAATCGGGATTCGGATAACACAACAATGCCTCATCAAAGCGCAAAAGCCCGTCCCACCAATAAACAAATAAACCAATTAACCCTCTTTACACCGCCCCTGTAAACTGTTTCAAAAACCGGATGTCGTTTTGTGAATAAAGTCGCAGGTCGTTGACACGGTATTTGAGTTGGCAAATGCGCTCTACGCCCATGCCAAAGGCGAAACCGGTGTATTTGTCTGGATCAATGTCGAAGTTTTTGAGCAAGTTGGGGTGTACCATTCCGCAGCCCAATATCTCCACCCAACCGGTGTGCTTGCACAGGCTGCAACCCTTGCCACCACACACGGTGCAGCTAATGTCCATCTCAGCGCTTGGTTCTGTAAACGGAAAGTAACTGGGGCGAAAACGGATCTTTGCATCTTTACCAAACATCTCCTGCACAAAGAAATACAGCGTTTGTTTTAGGTCCGCAAAACTCACATTTTCGTCCACATACAACCCTTCTACCTGGTGAAAGAAACAATGTGCCCTTGCACTTATTGTCTCATTGCGATACACCCGTCCCGGACACACAATACGTATAGGCGGCTTTTGGCTTTCCATGATGCGGGCCTGCACACTGCTGGTGTGGGTGCGCAGCAGGTAATCTGGATTTTGATTTAGGTAAAAGGTGTCCTGCATGTCACGTGCCGGGTGATTTTCCGGCAGGTTCAGGGCGGTGAAGTTATGCCAGTCGTCTTCTATTTCGGGACCTTCGGCAACTGCAAACCCAAGACGTTTAAAAATAGAGACCATTTGATTACGCACCACCGTAAGCGGGTGGCGAGTGCCTACAGCAATATTATCGCCGGGCAGCGACCAGTCTATTTGGGGTGAGTTGGAAGTTGTGAGTTGTGAGTTTGCGGTCTTTAATACCTCGTATTTTTCTTCGGCGAAAATTTTAAAGGCGTTCAGGATTTGCCCAAATTCCTTTTTGTTTTCGTTGGGTACGTTTCGCATTTCGCCCATTACATTTTTCACAATGCCCTTGGTCCCCAGGTATTTGATCCGGTAGTTTTCCAGTTCGGCTTCAGTAGCCGCTTCGTAACTGTTTATTTCAGCTTTGTAAGCTTCTATTTGTTGCAGTATTGCTTCCATGGGGCGAAGATAGTTAATGTGATAATGTGATGTTTTGAGAATGTCCTAATAACAATTATTTTGAAAAAGTGGAAATTATGGAGCCTGCTTTAGAATCTTTATTCATCTCTGAAGCGTCGCATGCCTACTTCATCGTCGGCATCCCGATAAGTACCTTTTGAATCGGGACTTGTACGGTATACCATTTTGGAAGCATTTTCAATGGTTTGCTATTCGCCTAACGATTGCCCGCTTGCAGTTGTTGGGGTATTTCATGTTCCTTCAGCCCGAACTTTCAGCCCAACAGCGAACGGATGTAAATGTATAAAACAAATGCTGAACAAAGAACTTCAAGCCCGAACAAAAGCACAATAATGAGATGCTTTTGATGCTCCAACTTCCCGCCCCAATAACGGCAAACGGTTTATTAGGTGCAGTTTTGCTTTCGTTACAGATTTAGCAGTCAAAAAATTCTACTTTTTCCGATGATGTTGCTTGTCTAACATAACCAGTAACAATACAATCTTTTGTGGACACCTCGAAATTAATCAAACAACAACTCTACAAACTAACAATACATTCCAACCAATCATAAATTTCTCTGCTCTATCAATGTAAACTCAAATTGTAAATGGTCATGGCTTTGGTAATTTGCTGCATAGATTTTTTATGAAATACTTGAGATAAGAAGTAGGTTCCAACTGTTGAACATACAAAGGGGAAGATATTGTTCTTCTGTATAAGTCCATCTGCAACTCTGTAGAAACTCGCTCCTGAAAAAAAAACAAAACCTCCTGCAATCGTATTGTTTACACGAAAGGATTTAAATGAAACATCGGCTTGTCTATTGTTTTGCATTAGTGGCTTTAAACGTCTTACCGTATAAACTGTATCACCAATTTTAAAAAGATACCCTCTCCATATGCTCAATTTATAAAGTTGCAGACTATCTCGACTTTTCAAACTGTTCCTCAAAATGTCTTGTGAGAAGCAATTATAGCACACAGTTGTCATGAGGAAAAGGCAAATAATTTTTTTCATAAGCAGGGTAATAATTTTAGGTAATGGAGTGTCGAATTCAAATAGCAGCTAACGCTTAAATCGTTACTACTTCAACACTTCCTCCAACTTCCTGTCCAAATCTTCGCCTCTTAATCCGCTGGCAATGATTTTTCCACTTGGGTCTAAGAGTATGTTGAAGGGGATACCTTCGAAACCGAAGGCAGGAACGGCGGCACTTTCCCATTGTTTCAGGTCGCTCATGTGGTTCCAGGTCAGGTTGTCTTTGGCTATGGCTTTTTGCCAGGCTTCTTTATCCTGGTCAAGCGACACACCGAGAATGGTGAAGTTTTTATTTTTATACTTATTGTAAGCAGCTACAACATTTGGGTTTTCCTGGCGGCAGGGGCCACACCAGCTTGCCCAAAAATCAACCAACAAAAACTTGCCTTTGAATTGGCTAATGCTCATGCTTTTTCCATCCGCTCCCTGCATTTGTAAGTCTGGTGACTGTTTGCCGGTCAGTGCATAAGATGGTGCCTCGGTTCTTATTTCTGCAGCTGGTCTTTTTAAAGCCAGCATAGTTTTAACCCTTGTTAGTCCTGCATGTTGAGGAAATTTTGCTGCCGCTACATCTACCATAGCTTTCAACTCTTCAGGCTTAATGGTTTGGCTGGCTATGCCCAGAACATAGAGTACCGCTGCAGGGCTGTTGTTATTTTTAATAAAGTCTTGCAATAAGCTGTTGAGCCCTTCTACTTGTTTATCATTGATAGATTTCATTGCCTCAACAACACTATCCTTGCCGGGTGTTTTTTCCAACTCATTGATTGCTTTAAAATTAGCAAGAATGGTTGAGTCTTTTGCGTGATAATCTTCAAATAATGTGTGCAAACTTGCCGAGGCTTCAGAGCCTTCTACCTTATAATTTCGGTAGTCATTCACATCCAGATGTACGGTTATTTCGCTGTTGTCATTTACTAAGATTACATCAGGTCCGTTTTCCAGAACAAGCCTGTAAATTCCTTCTTCATTTGCCCTCCCTTTAAGGCTAAATGAACCTTTTGCGTCTAACATTGCAGAATCTAAAATTACCGGCTGTTCATTGGTATAGGGTGCTTCTATCAATGTTACTTTCTTGCCAGGTGCATGTAATATTTCTCCATTAACTATAAATGTTCCGTTCTTTTTTTCTTTGCATGCGGCAATCAAGATTATTGCGAATAACAGGTAAATTGTCTTTTTCATTAAGTCTCTTTTTCAAAGTGTTTTTAAGCCAACAATTCCTCATTGCGAGGAGGTACGACAGGTACTCCCGTAATTCGGGAAAGCAATCTTCTCCTAATTAAACTGCTGCTGATTTTTATTATGATAGCAGATTGCATCGTCCTCCTACGTCGTCCTCGCAATGACGAAGGAGAATAATTATTTTAATTTTTCTTCCAAAATCTGTGTGGCAATTTTTGGGTCAGCTTTGCCTTTGCTTAGCTTTTTCATTTCACCAACAAATAAGCCTATCAATCCCTTTTTTCCCTTTTTGTATTCGGTTACTTTGTCGGGCATCTTTGCAATTATTTCATCTGCCCATGCTGTAATATCGGTCGTATCACTTACCTGTAGCAAGTTCATTTCAGTTGCAAGTTCCAACGGTGTTTTATCAGGTTGTTGTAACAGTGCAGGTAATATTTTGAGCGAAGCGACAGAAAAATTTACTTTTCCCTCTTCTACTATTGCTACCAATTGTGCCAGTTTTTCTGCGGGCAAATCCAAGTGACCAAAACCAATATTCTTATCATTTAACAACTGCCTGATAGGTCCCAGCATCCAATTGGCAATGGCTTTGTATTTGTCACTGTGTTTTGCGACTTCGTCGAAATAATCGGTTGTGGCTTTTTCATCTATCAATTGCGAAGCATCGTATTCGCTCAAACCAAGCGCAAGGTATTTTTCATAAAGACTTGCAGGCAGCGCCGGCAAAGCTACTTTGATGCCATTAATAAATTCATCAGACAATTGAAACGGCGCCAAGTCCGGTTCGGGAAAATAGCGGTAGTCGTTAGCATCTTCCTTGTCACGCATAGAAAATGTGGTGTCAGTATCCACATCAAAACTGCGTGTTTGCTGTATAATGGGTTGACCTTTTTCTACCAAATCTATCATGCGGCCTACTTCGTATTCAATAGCTTTTTTTACGTTGCGGATTGAGTTCAGATTTTTAACTTCTACCTTAGTTCCCAGTTCTGTTTCACCATGCAGACGGATGGAAACGTTAGCATCGCAGCGCAAACTTCCTTCTTCCATGTTGCCATCACATACATTTATCCAACGGACCAGTTTTCTGATCTCGGTCACATACTGAAAAGCTTCTTCGGCACTGTGCATATCGGGCTCTGTCACTATTTCTATAAGTGGCACTCCGGCACGGTTGTAATCAATGCAGGTGTATTTTTCATCAGCATCATGAATGCTTTTACCAGCATCTTCTTCCAAATGGATGCGATTGAGTTTTACTGCTTTTACACCATCTTTTGTTTTGATAGTTACATGGCCGCCCTTGCAAATAGGCGTGGTATGTTGAGACACCTGGTAGCCTTTAGGCAAATCAGGATAGAAGTAGTTTTTTCGGGCAAAATAGTTGTACTGCTCTATGTCACAGTTGCACGCCAAACCCATGCGGATGGCATATTCCACAGCTTTTTTGTTGGTTCGGGGCAATGTACCGGGATGCCCTAAAGTTATGGGGCTGATGTGCGTATTGGGCGGTGAACCAAAAGCTGCACTGTCGCCGCAAAACAATTTACTGGCTGTTTGCAATTGTGCATGCACCTCTAAGCCTATAACGACTTCGTATTTTTCCGAAATATTCATTTGCGGGTAAAGGTAATTAATTGGGTTTAAGGTTTAATGTTTAGGGTTTATTAGTACCCGTTTCTTTAAGAAATAGAATTTTTTTAGCTACGAATAGCGGAGTGTGGCGCAGAGGAAAAGGAGAAGAATAGATTAGTTAACTCTGTGTACTTTGTGAAAAACGCTGGTAATTTCTCTGTGTTTTATTAGACTTGTGCATTTGCAAGGCTACGAATGTTGCTGGGTAGTATATGGTGGAAAAAGCCTGATAGAATTACCCAAGTTGAAATGTGCGTCCCCGCAAAAATGACGGGGCAAGCAGCCTATGAAGTAAAAAGAAAGTACAAATGCTTGTGACCAAAAAAATTCAAAAAATAAGAAAGCCGCTGCAAAAATTTGCAACGGCTTTGGATATATAGTGAGTGTGAATATTACAAATCGGCAGTTTTCAATTTCTTCGGGATTTTTACATCTGCAGTTTGGCTTTTGCCATCTCTTTTGTACGTGAGTTTAAGGGTTTCGCCTTCTTTAAGTTCTTTGGCGGCTTCCTTTAATTCGTCTACACCGTTAATGTCTTTCCCGTTTATTTGTGTTATTATGTCACCTTCTTTTAAGCCGGCTTTGCCGCAAGGCAGGTCGTTGTCCACATCGTTTACTTTTACGCCTTTGCCTTCTTCAAGATCTTGAATTTGCAGGCCCAAACGGGGTTTATTATTGAAGTCGAAACGGAAATTTCCCATGTCGGGCGGCATAATTCCACCCGGCATATCAAGGTCAAAATCCTCGCCATTCATCTTCATCATGATTCGCTTGCCTTTGTTTTCGGTAAGGGTGGCGGTAGTTCTGGCCTCTTTTCCGTTTCTTTTGTAGGTTATTTCAACTTTGTCATTTGGCTTGTATTTTCCGATGGCTTCGGTCAGGTCTTTTGGGCCGGTAACGTTGTTGTCACCAACTTTGGTTATAATATCTTCCTGTTTTAAACCGGCTTTTTGGGCGCCACTTTCTTTGGTTACTTCGGTCACTTTTGCGCCGCCCTCGCCTTTTGCAGAAAGGATCCCCAACATAGCTTTGTTGATGCCCATTGGAGCAAATGATTCAGCATCGTCTCCCTCCATGCCGGGATGCGAAAACGAAAATGACTGAACATCAGAACCTGGTCCCATCTTTTTTTTACGGGTTATGATTTTTACGTTGCCGATATTTTCTGCACTCATTGGTTTGCCATTGATGGTTATATTGTCACCATCTACCACAATGGTCATTTTTTCTTCTTTTCCACCATCTTTTTTAATGATGATTTCTTCTCTTTTTTCTTTCAGCGGTTTGGGTGGAGCAGGTGGTTCGGGTGGGGCTTCCTGCGCAAAAGTTGCTGATGCAAATAATGTTGCTGCTAAAAATGCCGAGGTGTAATTAAGCCATTTCATAAAAATAAATTTTTGTGTACGAATGTTTTAGTAGATCAAAAATAGGAAAGTTTTTCATTTACGAAAACCTTCGGAAATGTTAATTGTTGAAAACACCTTTTGATTTATAAGTTGGTAGGTCTTGATATTAACCCCATCAATTATTTCAAAGGCAAGAAAAGATAATCCGCATTTTTCGAGGATTTTTTGCGAAGCAATGTTTTTTTCGTGGGCTGCGCCGAAAATGCCGTCAAGTTGTAAGACTTCAAATCCATACTCAATCGTTCTTTTGGCGGCTTCTGTAGCATATCCTTTGCCCCAATATTTTGGAAATAGGCGATACCCGAGGTCGGGAAAATTTCTTTCGGGAACCCTTTTCAAACCGCACCAACCGATGAATTCAAGATTATCTTTCAGGTGCAAAGCCCATAGGCCATGATAGAATTGCACATATTGTGGAAGAATGATGTTGGCAAGAATATCATGTACATTTTCAGGAGTTGTGGGTGGTTCGTGGACATATTTTGTAACGCCGGGTGCATTGTTCAATTCATAAATTAATGGGGCATCTTGTAAGGTGAATTCGCGAAAAAGCAAACGGGTGGAGGGGAAAAGTGGGGTCATTGCAGACGATCTTTGAGGTGGAGTATTATCGCATCTTCTATCATTATTAATGCTTCTGCTTTTGTGCTTCCTTCACTGTAGCATCCTTGCAGAGAAGGACAAATGACAAGGAAATTTCCCTTTTCCACTTCCTCAATAAATACTTCACGATTCAAAACCTTTTCCATTACGCAAACATTAATTTCCCTTTGGGTTCAGGAATATTCCGGCCAAGTTCGGTAGCTGTTCCGAGCCATTCGTTAATAATTATCTCTGCATTTTGCAATGCTTCTGCATAGGATGAGCCGTCAGCCATACATCCTTTTAACTCCGGAACTACAGCAATGTAACATGAATCATTATTGCTCCAGTAGATTATGATTTCGTATTTAGACTTCATCATCGGGAATTAATTTTTATTTTATTAGCAATTCCCTAACCTGTTTTACCTGATAAGGTTTTGCATTATTATTATTTAGCGGTTGGATATTTATAATTTCTTCAACGCCTTGCTATGTAAAGAAATGATGACTACCTTTTGTTCTTATATTGAAGCCTGCATTTTCAATAATTTTAATCAGGTAAGCAAATACAAAGTTATTGTCCGAATTTCCAGTCAATAACTTCAATAATAATTTTTCGAATTTTCCAATTACAACAAACTTTTCACCACTTCAATTACCTTATCCAAATTGCTGGCATCTTGCCCGCCGGCTGTGGCGAGGGTTTTGTTGCCGCCGCCTCCGCCTTTGATGATGGGGGTGATGTGCTCTTTTATAATCTTTGGTGCTTCTAATCCTTTCGAATTTACAATGTCTTCGCTCAAGCTGATAGCTACAGATGCTTTACCACCAATATTGGCGGCAAGCACTACAGCCCCCCCGCCTCCCGAAGGGGGGAAAGAAGAACTCAAATTATGCGTTAGTTTTTTAAGGCCGTCTGAACTACCAACTTCAACCACTGCACCAATGAAAGAAATGCCGTTGATAACCTCAACTTTGGTTGACAGTTCATTTTGCAATGCTGCCAAATGTTTTGTTTCCAGGCTTTCGAGTTTCTTCTTAAGTTCTTTGGTTTCGGCTACAGCGTTTTCTATTACTTTCATCAACTCTTTTGGATTGTTGAAAGTGGTTTTGACTTCGTGCAGCTGCTGTAGTTGCGCATTAATATATTCTTCGGCAGCTTTGCCGCTTACCGCTTCTATCCTGCGTACACCGGCTGCAACAGCGGTTTCGTGATTTATTTTGAAGAAACCAAGTTCGCCGGTGTTGCCTACGTGTGAACCGCCACAGAGTTCTATGGAGTAATTAGGGTCCATCATGACCACCCGTACTTTGTCACCATATTTTTCGCCAAACAAAGCCATAGCGCCAAGGGCTACCGCTTCAACTTTGTTCATTTCTTTGATGACAACAGCAACATTTTCCCGGATTTTTTGGTTTACGATTGATTCAATTTTTGCGATTTCTTCTTCGGTTACTTTGGCGAAATGGGAAAAGTCGAAACGAAGATGTTCTTCATTTACCAAACTGCCTTTTTGTGCAACGTGAGTACCCAAAACCTGGCGCAAAGCTGCATGAAGTAAGTGTGTAGCGGAGTGATTAGATGCAGTATGTTGACGTTTGCTTTTATCCACTTTTGCAACAACTTCACCATTTAAATCTGCGGGTAAATTTTTGGTGAATTGAATGATGAGATTGTTCTCCTTTTTGGTGTCAATCACTTCAATTATTTCTCCGCCAAAGAGAAGTGTACCCGTATCGCCAACTTGGCCGCCGCTTTCGGCATAGAAAGGGGTTTCTGCCAAAACGATTTGGAAACCTTCTTTGCCTTTGGCTTTTACTTTACGATATTTTACAACAGTGCTTTTTGTTTCCAAACTATCATATCCAACAAAGGTAGTGTTGTCGTTTTCTTTAAGTATTATCCAATCTTCTGTATCAACAACTGCGGCTGCCCGACTGCGGGTTTTTTGCTGAAGCATTTCAGTTTCAAAACCTGCCTCATCTACTGATAGACCATTTTCAGAAGCAATAAGTCGGGTAAGGTCTATTGGAAAACCATAGGTGTCAAACAATTCAAACGCTTCCTTGCCGGGGATTATCTTAGTTGTACCGGATGCAATGTTGACAAGGTCATCAATTCTTTTTAACCCCCTATCTAATGTTCTCAAAAATGCATCTTCTTCTTCTTTAACCACCTTAGTTACAAATTCAAGCTGTGCCATCAATTCAGGAAAAACATGTTCAAATTGTTTTGCCAAAACCGATACTAACTGATGGAGCAACGGTTGCTTGTAATCTAGATAGGAATAATAGTAACGAACAGCTCTGCGTAAAATTCTCCTGATTACATAGCCTGCGCCTGTGTTGCTGGGTAATTGTCCGTCTGCTATGGTGAAACATATAGCACGGATGTGGTCGGCCAAAACCCGAAAGGCAATGGCTTGTTTGGTGTCGCTGTAATCGTATTTTTTTATTACTATTTGTTCAACTGCACCTATGGTACCCGTAAATACATCAGTATCATAATTTGAAGCTTTACCCTGAATAACTCTTACCAACCTTTCAAGTCCCATTCCGGTATCTACATGCTTAGATGGTAACTCTTCTAAGGTGCCATCTTTTTTTCTATTGTATTGTATAAAAACGTTGTTCCATATTTCTATAACCTGCGGATGATCTTTATTCACCATGTGCTGTCCGGGGATTTTACTACGCTCCTCTTCGCTACGCATGTCTACGTGTATTTCGCTGCATGGGCCGCAGGGACCCGTATCGCCCATTTCCCAGAAATTGTCTTTTTTATTTCCAAAAACAATGTGATCATTATCCACCAATTTTTGCCATTCTGACAATGCAATTTTACTGGAGGGCAAGCCTTCTTTATCGTCTCCCTCAAAAACAGAAACATATAATCGGTCTTTGTCAAGCTTATATACTTCTGTGAGTAATTCCCAACTCCATGCAATTGCTTCTACTTTAAAATAATCGCCAAAGCTCCAATTGCCGAGCATTTCAAACATGGTGTGGTGATAGGTGTCTACACCCACCTCTTCCAGGTCGTTATGCTTACCGCTAACGCGAAGACATTTCTGTGTATCAGCTACCCGGGGATTTTCCGGTTTTTTATTTCCTAAAAAATAATCTTTGAATTGGTTCATACCCGCATTGGTAAACAACAGGGTTGGATCATTTTTAACCACTATTGGGGCAGAAGGCACTATTTGATGTCTCTTACTTTTGAAAAAATCAAAGAATTGTTGTCTTATTTCAGAACTCGTCATCATAAAAACCGGAATGTTTGAATTTGATATTTGCTGCAGATTATTTGCAGAATGGCCGCAAAGGTAATAAATGAAAGTTGTTGAAAAATTGATTGAGAAAATGCCGCAAAGCAATGGTTGTGGGAGATAATGCGTGAGGGATTGGAGTGTAAAGCCCACAGCCGCGAGGTACGAGTGGCGAGGACTTGCAGCGAAAAGCCCAACCCGAAGGGGCACGCCCAACTTCGGTAAAAAGGTGGATAAAGGAAGGAAAGATGTTTAGGAATGAATAATATCAGAACTTAGCACATATTTGCAAACAAAATTTTTGAAGCAAAAAAGAGAAAAGCAGCTTGAAAAAAGTAAAATATTTTTACAACACACATACATTGCGTTATGAAAAACTAACGGTGCCTCTTCGTGTTAAGTTGTTGAGGATATTTGGTTTTCTTGCCGCCTCATTGGTTACTGCCGGATTGATTGTTTGGTTTGGATTCAAATATATTGGTTCGCCCAACGAAAAATTACTACGGCAACGGCTTGACTACTACGAAGACAATTATAAATTACTTGACCACCGATTGACCCAGGTGCAACAGCAAATGACGGAACTGGAAAGTAGGGACAACAAAGTGTACCGGGCTATTTTTGAAGCTTCGCCTGTGCCTGACAGTGCACGGGCAAAGCAAAAAGAAAAGGCCGAAGAACTGGTGCTGGTGCAGAGTATGAATGACAACGAACTGCTGAAAAGTATGAAAGCACAACTGAATGCACTGAATGCCCGGGCTGCTTTTCAGCTAAAAAGCTACGACGAAATAGAACAAATGGTGAAGGATAAGCAAAAACTATTGTCCTCTATACCTGCTATACAACCGGTGAGTAATAAGGACTTAAAAGAATTGGCTTCGGGTTTTGGTAGCCGTATAGATCCGGTGTACAAAATACCAAAGTTTCATGCGGGTTTAGATTTTGCTGCGCCGCAGGGCACACCTATTTATGCCACTGCCGATGGCCGGGTAAAATCTGCAACACGTGACGACGGTGGTTACGGCAACCATGTTATAATAGACCACGGGTACGGATATGAAACACTTTATGGTCACATGGTTCGCATAAAAGCCCGATCGGGCAACAGTGTTAAACGTGGCGAAGTTATTGGTTGGGTGGGAAGTACTGGTAAAAGCACAGGCCCACACTGCCACTACGAGGTGCATAAAAATAGTACACCTGTTGATCCTGTTTACTTTTTTTACAACGACCTGACCCCGGAACAGTTTGACCGCTTGGTAAAACTGGCTGCGGCTAGTAATCAGAGTTTGGATTAATGTTATAATTCACACACAAAGGCGAAGAAGTCAAGGGAAAAAGGCTGCCTTCTTAGCGTACGTTGTGCAAAACAATAGCTTTCATTACTTTTACACCATGCGACAGCTTGATCTTTTTGGTTCAATGTTTGAAACACCCGCCCCTCCTGAAAAAAAGAAGGAGCCGGAAGTTGTTGTAGCACCCTCTGCCGCTGAAAAAAAAGCCAATGCGACAGTAACTGATTTTACCATACATCAACATTCGGTTTTGCAACACGTAGATGAACCGAAAGATGAGTTAAAAAAGGATGAAATAATAGCCCCGGTTGTTTTAGTTGAAAAAGAAAAATCATTACCATTTGATGAAAAAGAAACCCATAATCCCATCTTTTTTACGGATGGAAAAATTGGGGTGAAAATGAAGGCTAAGCAAACAGCCAAGCCAAAAGAGGCTGTGAAACAAGAACTTAAAGAAGATGTAGTTAATCCTACACTTGCAGTTCAATTGCCGAAGGCGAAAAAAGAAGTTGTAAAAAAGATTATACAAAAAAGAGGCAGAAAATCTTTTAAAGAAATAGATGCCGAAGTAGACCTTATAGATGTGCCTGAAGATGATGTTTTGTTTCAAAAACAATATTACCCTATCAGTCAGGTGGCTAAATGGTTTAATGTAAACACATCGCTGCTTAGATTTTGGGAGAATGAGTTTGATATTTTAAAGCCCCGCAAAAACCGCAAGGGCGACCGCATGTTCAGGCCCGAGGATGTGAAAAACATTCAGTTGATTTATGAATTGCTCCGCCAAAAAAAATATACAGTAGAAGGTGCGAAAGAATACCTGAAAACCAATAAGAATGAAGCCGACCTTCAGATTATGCTGACTCAAACGCTAACCAAATTCCGGGGTTTTTTATTGGATCTAAAAGCGAATTTGAGTAATTAAAAATGTGGCACTCAATTTTTGGGTCCATCTCTAAAATGTCACATTAATTTCTTTGGCCACTTCATTTCTTATCATGCCCAAAATTGTATTATCGCCGGGTTGAAATTTTGAAAGCACTTCGAAGTAAGATTTATAATTTGAAATAGGATATTCACCAAGACTTGTAAGAATATCGCCGTCATTAAGGCCAATTTTTACTCCTAATCTTTTGGGGATTAAAGCCTTTATTTTTAATCCTTGTCCGGTGAAAGTCTTGTCAATAACAATACCGAAACTGACGGTTTGTTTTGATTGCGTTACAGATTTTTTAGCAATGGAAGAATTTGGTGAAGGGATTAGTGAGGTGTCTTTTTTTCCAACTTCGGGCTCCGGTAGTTTTCTATTATAAACAAGTTGTCCGGCACCATCTGTTTTTTCTATAATCTTTAGAATATATTTTATGACATCTACATCAGGTTCAAAATTTTGATTTGCCAATAAAGATTCGTTTGTACTAAAGAGTAAGTAGGGATTGGGTTCAGCTAATTTTGGCATTATAGAATTCGTCTGCGAACCTGTGCTATCAAAATTTATCTGAAGCTTTCCCTGATCTATAGTTGTAAGCAATTCTTTCCAGGTTGGAGTAGTTTCAAATCCATATAAATAAAGAGAAGACGCATTTGTAGAAAATCGAAGATTTGATAAGAGCACCGTATAATTTATAGGGCGACTTATGGGTAAAACGCTATGCTCTTTTGTACCATTTATTGAAAAAAGAAAATTATTATTTTTAAATTTAGGATCCTTTAGCAATTTGGCTAATTCTATCATAACAGCAGGTTCACAAAAAGTTTTGGCAACCGTATCATTCATATTCCTTTCAAAAGTATTAGGTAAAAATGAGGTTATGAGAATAGTGTTTGCTGCACCATTATCCATGGATCCAATAATATTTTTTGCCTCATATTTTTTAGGTATAAGCAATATATTCATTTCTATTTCTACGATATCTGCCTGATCAGGAAAATAATTTTTTAGGGCCTGAAAACTTATATAGACTACCGGAATTGGTGCAATAGGATTTGAATCTTTTGGATTATAATGGAATGAAGTTTCTGCACTTGAGTTATAAAGAAATAGTGCCGTTGCACCTTTGCCGGCTGCTCTTGTTGCTTCCTTTCCAATATTGTTCCAAATATTTTTTTCAGTTGTGTTTTTTGTATTCGTTATTGTGTTGATTTCAACAAACCAAGGTTGATTTTTTTCTCTTAATGCCATAGCCGGCATACCATTTATAGTTTTATTGGGGGAAAATGGAAATGGAAAATAATCCTCATGCAATTGCAAATTTTTCCCATTGACTTTTAATAATGTGGAAGAGTCAATTTCTTTTCCTTCATCTATTGAAATGTTTTGGACAAAGCCATTAGGTGCGCCGGGAAAAATACCAACTTCCTTAAATTGATTTTCTACATAAGCTATAACCGAATCATTAGTTGTAGATGAATTACTTTGAAAGGACTGCATAATTTCAATATGCACTTTAATATTGTTAATTACCTGCTGATTTTCTTTCTGTTGAGCTGCAAGAAGTTTTTTTTGCTTTTTGGATTGACCAAAGAGTATTATCGGAAAGAAGAATAATAAGAGCAATGAAGATTTCATAATAATATTTTTCTTTCGCAATTCTGTATAAATTCTTTAACGAAAGTTACTTAGTTAAAATCAAAACGAAAATTTTTTTGACAATCGAAAAGAAATAAAAAACCGATAATAAGAAGTCTTTGCGGTAAAAGAAATATTTTTTTTAAATGATAATTGAAAACTTTATGCCAATAATTGAAAAACTATAAAACTCATGACATATGCCAAAAAGGTCATGTAGAGTAACTGAATAATTGGCCATTTCCATGTTTTGGTTTCTCGTTTTACAACTGCTAGAGTACTCATACACTGCATAGCCAACACATAAAAAACCATAAGGCTAAGACCTGATGCCAAAGTATAGACTTTAGAACCATCTTTAAGCGTAGCATTTTGCATTTTTTGACGCAATGAAGTGTTTTCATCGTTCTCCTCTACACTATATAAGGTAGCCATTGTGCCAACAAATACCTCACGTGCAGCTATAGAGGTTATAAGTGCAATGCCTATTTTCCAGTCATAACCAAGAGGTTTTATGGCGGGTTCTATTGCTTGTCCTAATATACCGGCATAACTATTTTGTAGTTTTTCTGACCGGAATTCTTTTTCTAAATTTTCGTTATCAGCATTGGGCTGTAGTTTTAATTGCTCATATTTTGCATTTAGCTTTTCCATTTTGCCCGAAGGGCCATAACTACTTAAAAACCAAAGCAGCAGACTGATAATCATAATCACCTTGCCTGCATCTCTTACAAATATTTTGGCTTTTTCTACCATAGTAACTCCAACATTGGCCCACCTTGGTGCCCTGTATGTAGGTAGTTCGAGTATAAAAAAACTCTTTTCTTTTATTTTGATAATCCACTTAAAAACATAACTGACGATTAATGCCATAACAACCCCAAGCAAATACAGACCCATCATAACCAACCCTTGCAAACTTAAAAATCCCAGATAATATTTAGAAGGAATAACCAGGCTGATAAGTATTGTAAATACAGGCAACCTTGCGCTACAACTCATTAGGGGGGTTACCAAAATTGTAAGCAATCTTTCTTTTTGGTTTTCAATATTTCTTGCACTCATAATGGCAGGTACGGCACATGCAAAACCGCTAATCATAGGCATTACGCTTTTGCCATTTAGCCCAACCTTGCGCATAAGTTTATCACTAAGAAAACTAATTCTTGCCATGTAACCGGTGTCTTCTAAAATGGTTACAAGACCAAACAAAATCATTATTTGTGGAACAAAAACTAATATGCCACTTAGGCCGGCAACAAAACCATTGATTAAAAGATCACTCCACCATACATTGGGTAAATGTGCCGTTAAATAAGTGCTTGTAACTGAAAATAATTTTTCTATAGCAGTCATAGGAAAAGAAGCAACCCAGAAAATACTTTGAAAAAGCAGGAACAATACAGTTAACAATATGATGTAGCCCCATGTACGATGCAGCAGTATATTGTCTAATTTTTCTGTAAATAGTTTCCGCTCCAATGGATCTATCTCTACCACCGCCTGTTGCATAATTAGTCTTATACGCCCATAGCGTTGCATAATTTCTTCAGCCTGTAGCCGTGTTGGATTAAAATATGTTTTCTTTTCGATAGATTCAATTTCATGTTGCTGATCTTCAGTTAATGGGAAGTGTTCATGATTAATAAGATAATGAACAGCAGCATAATCACTTAAAGCCGGGAATATGGACTGAACAGCAGTGACTGCATTGTCTGCTAAAGATTTAATTCCTATAAAATCCCTCAACGGTGATTTGTATTGTTGCCTTGCTGTTTGTATCAGCACTTTTTTCAGTTGGGGAATCCCTTTGTTTTTTCGTGGATTTATAGCCACAACAGGTACCCCCAATTCTCTTTCAAGTTCATCAAGATCTATTTTGGTTCCCTTACGTGCTGCAAGGTCAGACATGGTAAGTGCAACAACCACGGGAATTTTTAGGTCAATTATTTGTGAGCAAAAAAGCAGGTTACGTTTCAGGTTGCTAGCATCTGCCACAAGTACTACCATATCAGCATTTATGCTGCTATCTACACCCATTAGCACCTTATATGAAACCCATTCGTCTGCCCTGCGGGGATATAAACTGTAAGTACCGGGCAAATCTATTATTTGCGTTTTAAAGCCGGGTTCAAGTTCAGAAATGCCTGTCTTTTTATCAACAGTTACTCCTGGAAAATTTCCAACTTTCTGATTAAGACCGGTGAGGGAGTTAAACAAGGAGGATTTTCCACTATTTGGATTTCCAACCAAGGCTATATGAAAAAGAGTATCTGACATTAATAGTTTGCAAAAATAGCTTACCCCAAACGTAATCTGTTACTAAATGGGGAGAAATTACAACCTCTTTACACTTAAGGTTCAATTTTTGAAGTATTACACTTACCAATACCAAGAAGAAACATTGTTTTATAAAAGTTAAATAAATAAAATAAGTCCTGTTGGTTTGGTTGTGGACTTTTATTTGAGTTCATTTTATTTATGTACAAAATAACTTTGTAGGCATTAATCAAATATTTTGCATAATTAAGTTTTGACTATTTTCTCAAAAAAATAAAAACAGATGAAAAAATCACTTTTTGTACTACCGTTGTGTTTGTTTCTTGCTTTTTGTAGCCATAAGATGGCGCCTCCACCTCCTACAGGGGTATCAAATGTAACTGTTGGCACTGGGGAAGCCAAAATGGACGCTGCTAAAGCAGGTGCAGCTTATGGTTCAGCAGATAAAGACTGGAACTACAAGGCTAACAATGATACATCGCTTAATGGTACATGGGTTTTGCAAGGTATGCTTGCAGCAAATGGTACATGGAGCAGCACCGAAAAAATAGAACCTGCCGCATCTTCTCCTACAACTACTGATACAGCTATGGCAGTTGGTACAGAAGGTAATATAACCGGCGAGAAAAAAACTTCCGCAGTTAAAATGAAGAGAAAAGGCCCTGCTGTGTACGATGCTGCTAAAACCAGATTGAAAATGGATTACAAAGCAGGTTCAGCTATAGATACATCAGCTATAGAGCCTTATGCATACTGGAAACAAACTCCTACAATCACTTTTTCTAAAAATGCCTTTTATGGCAATACGGGTTGTAATAGTATGAGTGGTAGTGTCAACTATACCAACAGAGAATTGCATTTTGGCGGCAATGTTTCTACCAGCAAAATGGCTTGTATGGAGTATGACGAATCTAACTTCCTCTCATTGTTGAGAAAAGCAGATAACTACTCTGTTACCGGAAATGTTTTGGAAGTAAGACAAGGAACCAATGTGTTGATGAGATTGAAGAAATAATAATTCCTTACGGGAAAAATGTAATAAGGCCGGCAATGATTGCTGGCCTTATTCATTAAACACCATTATTACTTTTCAGAGTTTTAGTTGTTATTACGCTTGTCTTTTAATGGCCTAACGATTAAGGTCAGGTAATTAAAAAAGCGGCATTCTTTTTCTAGGCAACCGTTTGTTATTTATGAAGAATTTAATTTTTTTACAAAAGGTTGCTCTTGACAAACGCTATACTTTTACGAATACTCTCATCAGATGGCATTGCAAAATTTTCCTGCTCTACATAAAAATATTCAAGGCCAGAAAGTTTTGCTTTAGCAAAAATGGGTTTAAAATCTATTGAACCCGAACCCACCTCGGTCTGAAGTTTTGGGTTGGTTTTGTCTTTGTCTTTTACATGCCACATTTTAAAACGGCCGGGATTTTGGGTAAAAAGTTCTATAGGATCTTTACCCGCAGTTACTACCCAATATATGTCCATTTCAAAATTGACTAAAGAAGCATCACACTCTTTTAATAAGATATCATAGCCGCATACACCGCCCTCATATTTTGTAAACTCAAAATCGTGGTTGTGATAAAGCATCTTGATGTCGCTTTGCTTACAAAGCAGGGCAGCTTTGTTTACCCGCTCTGCAATTTTTTTATAATCATCCAACGATTTTCTTTGCTCTTCCGGAAACCATGGAATGACAATGTATTTATGCCCTAATTCTTTTGCTGCATCAATAGTTTGTTGTCCTGTAATATCAAACAAATCTAACTGATAGTGCCCGCTGGGAGAAATCAAATGGCTTGATTTTAACCACTCACTTACAACTTTGCTGCTATTTTTAAAATAAGCATCTTTTGTATTGTACCCATACATTTCTACACTATTATATCCTGCTGCTGATATTTTATTCAGGGTAAATTCCAATCCTTTAGAAGATACATCTTCACGCAAGGAATACAACTGAATACCAATCTTCTTCTTTTTGAAACACCCGGCCATTGCTTCTGTACTGAACAACGTTCCCGCTGCTGCAATTCCTGTATTGATTAAAAAACGCCTTCTGTTAATCATGACTTTAATTTAAATAGTTCATTAAGATTCCAACCATGCCTTATCGCCTTTTTTGTATGGAAATGCACCATCATATTTTCCAGGTATGGGTATGTGTCTTAGGGTTTCAGTGCCCCCTGTTTTGGAAGTAAAAAAGCCCAACAAGGTTAATTGCTTCATCATGGTATAATAATGAAGCGTGGCATCTTTGTCACCTGTGCCTGGGTTTTGCTTCAATACATTTTCGTTAAAGGGCTTTGCTTCTTTTTCGAGGCTTATCAAAAAGTCCTTGCGTTGTTGTGCATCACACTCCATAAAAGTTTTCTTGTGCATTTTTTCACAAGCTGCATCTAACTGTGCAATGCCATTAGTAAATGCAGTTTGCTGTTCAGGGATATAACAATCGGCTACAAATATTTTCATAAAATCACCCACCTTAGCTGCTTTGGCACCCGGTGTTGATGTGGCAGGAATTATGGTTTCTCCTACTTCATCTAACAATGCAATATTGGCTGTAGAAAATCCTGCATCCGATTTGTTGCCCGATTTGCAGCCTGTTAAAAATAAATCTCCACCTATAACAAAACCGCCGGTGAGCAGTGCTATTCTTTTTAAGAGCTCTCTTCTTTCCATGGTAATAATTTTGATTTATTAATGATGAGTTATGAGTATGGTAGAACCAATATCACTTCATTCTTCATTTTTTATTTTTTTATAAGTTTCCTTTTTTCAATTCACTTACTGCAAAATCAACAGCCCTTGCAGTTAATGCCATATAGGTGAGAGACGGGTTTACACAGGAGGCACTTGTCATACATGCGCCATCTGTTACAAAAACATTTTTGGCATCCCACACCTGGTTATTTCCATTAAGCACACTTGTTTTGGGGTCTCTTCCCATACGGGCTGTTCCCATTTCGTGAATACCCATACCCATGGTATAACCATAATCAAAAGGCTTAACGTCCTTCAATCCCACATTGGTAAGCATTTCTACTGCATCGTCCACCATGTCTTTGCGCATTTTTAATTCGTTTGATTTCATTTCTACATCAAACGAAAGCACAGGCAATCCCCACTTGTCTTTCTTGTTTTTATCCAGCGATATTTTGTTGCTGTGGTCTGGGAGTACTTCTCCAAAACCCATAATATTCATTTTCCAATGTCCGGGTTCTGCTAAGGATTCTTTCAATTCGGCACCCAAGGTGAATTCTGCAATGTCCATTCCCCTGCCACGGTTTGCACCACCCTGGTACCCAAAGCCCCGCAGGTAATCTCTTTTATCATCATAAATATTTCTGAAACGGGGAATGTATATGCCTGTTGGGCGTCGTCCATAAAAGTATTTGTCTTCAAACCCTTCTACTATACCTTCTGCACCATTTTTAAGATGGTGATCCATAACGTTGTGTCCAAGTTCACCGCTGCTGCTACCCAATCCATCGGGCCATATATCGGTGGCAGAATTCATCAGTATCCACGAACTATTAAAAGAAGATGCACATACAAATACAATCTTAGAATTATAGGTGTAAGTTTTGTTTGTTTCAGCATCTATTACTTCTACTCCGGTTGCTTTTTTTGTGTTTTTATCGTAGATCAGTTTAGTAACAATTTTATTGGCTTCAAGGGTTAGATTGCCCGTTTTCATTGCTGCAGGCAACGTAGCTGATTGTGTGCTAAAGTATGCGCCAAACGGGCAGCCACGCCAACACCTGTTGCGGTATTGGCAATTGGTCCGGTCATGATGGGGTTGAGTTATATTGGCACTTCTACCAATGAACATGTGCCTTTTTCCTTTGTAGTGTGCTTTTAATTTTGCAGCCACATCTTTTTCTGCCACATTCATTTCCATACCCGGCATAAACTCACCATCGGGTAATACTTCCAAACCTTCTTTAGTACCTTGTATGCCGGCAAATTTTTCTACATAGCTGTACCACGGTGCAAGTTCGTCATACCTTATTGGCCAATCTACAGCAATGCCTTCTTTAGCATTGGCTTCAAAGTCCCATTTGTTCAAACGGTAACTTTGTCTACCCCATAACAATGACCTGCCGCCTACATGATATCCACGGTACCAATCAAATCTTTTTTGTTCAGTATAGGGGCAATCCTTTTCATTTGCCCAACTACCAAATGTTGACTCATTCAGCGGGTAATCCCTTCTTAAGACAGGATAATCCTGTTTCATTTGTTGTGTAGGTCTGTCTCTGTGTGGAAAGTCCCAGATTTCTTTAGTGGCGTTTACATAATCTTTTACATGCTCAATGTTTCTGCCACGTTCGAGCATCAACACTTTTAGTCCTTTTTCTGTTAGCTCTTTAGCAGCCCACCCTCCGCTGATTCCCGAGCCTATTACAATGGCATCGTAGGTATTGTTTTCTGGCATTTTTTTTAATTAAAAGTTAGATTTTTTTAAATTAAACATCGCATATTTTTATAGCCCTTTTCAATGCTGTTACCTTATCATCTTTTTCTTTTGCTGTAGGAATAAATTCCTGTGCTACATAACCTGTATATCTTGTGTTAACAATTGCATTTATTATAGCGGGATAATAAAGTTCCTGATTATCTTCTATCTCATGTCTGCCCGGTACACCTGCTGTATGATAATGACCGAAAAATTCATGATTCTTTTGAATAGTAGCTATAATATCACCTTCACTAATCTGCATGTGATAAATGTCATACAGGATTTTAAAGTTGGGTGACCCTATGCGTTTGCATAATTCAATTGTCCATTTTGTATTGTCAGCCATATAATCAGGATGATTGACTTTGCTGTTAAAGACTTCCATCTGTATGGTTACATTTTTCTTTTCGGCCAATGACATAATTTGCTTCAGGCCTTCTGTGCAATTTTTTAGGCCAGTTTCGTTGTCCATTCCATTTTTGTTTCCGCTAAAACAAATCAGGTTTTTATATCCGGCATCACTTACCAAAGCTATGTGTTCTGTATAATTTTTTATTAAAGTAGAATGATATTGTTTATCATTCCATCCTTCGGTAAGGCTAATTTGTGCGCCATTGCACATAGAAGAATAGATGTCATGCTCTTTGAGGACGTTCCATTCTTTAGGGCCTACTAGGTCAATGGCGGAGAAACCAATTCTCTTAACGGTTTTACATAATTCCTCTAACGGAAGAAAGTCATAAGTCCAGCGACAAACGGAGTGATTAACGTTTCCCCTTAAAGCTGTAATGTCCTCTTTCTTTACATCATTAAAAGCGGACAAAGCAGGATATGCCCCCAATGCTATGGAGCCTAAGGAAATTTTTTTTATCATGTCCCGTCGGTTTGTCATCTTCATTATTTTTAAACAATATTATTGGATTGCAGTTTGTTTCTTTTCGTCTTTGAATATAATGGCGAAAATTAGAAACACTGCCAAAGCAATTCCCGAAGGGATTAACCAAATCATTTTATAGTCAAACACATTATCGGCTGTTTTATAGTGGTCGGTTATTATACCTGCCACCCAAAAACCAATCAACATTCCTACGCCATATGTAGCAAGTGTAATCAGGCCTTGTGCAGCACTTTTGTATTTTTCACCGGCTTTGGAGTTAGTATATATCTGACCTGAAACAAAAAAGAAATCGTAACAAACACCGTGAAGTGCAATACCAATCAGCAACATAATACTTAGCGAACCGGCATTGCCATAAGCAAATAATGCATACCGCACTGCCCAGGCCAACATACCTACCAAAATGGTTTTCTTAAATCCGTATTTAGTAAAAAATACAGGGAGCAATAAAAGGAAAAGTACTTCCGAAATTTGTCCGATAGTCATTTTCCCTGTTGGGTTTTCCATACCAATATTTGATAAAAAGGCATTTGCATTCTGATAATAAAAAGCCAGTGGAATGCATATTAAAACAGAGGATACAAAAAAGATGGCAAAGTTTTTATCTTTCAATAAGTTCAATGCATTGAGGCCCAGCATTTCATTCATACTTACTTTTTCACCTGTACTCTTTTTGGGAGGTGTTTTAGGTAAAGCAAAACTGAACAAACCCATTATCAATGATGCCAGAGAGGCCATTAGAAATGTATTTTTCAACATTCCTGCCGCTGAGTTTTCCTGTGAATCCCAATGGAAAATATAGCTGATGGCAAGGCCGGCAACAATCCACCCCAAAGTACCAAATACTCTAATTGAAGAAAACTCTTTTTCCGGGTCATTCATTTGTTTAAAGGCAACAGAGTTAACCAAGGCAAGTGTGGGCATATAAACAATCATGTAAGTCAGCACATATGGATAAAACGATGACATGTCCACTGCCTTATACATTTGGTACATCATTATGGCACCGGCCAAATGCAAAACACCCAATATTTTTTCAGCATTAAAATATCGGTCTGCAATCAATCCAATAATAAATGGTGCTATAATAGCACCCCACGATTGTGTAGAGAAAACACTACCCGTTTCGCCACCCGTAGCATGAAGATTATTACTCAGAAAAGTTCCTAGGGTGACAAACCAACCGCCCCAGATAAAAAAGTTGAGAAACATCATTACAGATAACTGGATACGAACGGCAAACTTCATATTGAATCGTTTTAGCTATTGTGTTAATGTATTTATTTTAAAAATCATTAACCATTTTTGGCATAAGAGTAGGGGTAAATTTAAGCGTTTATTCTATTGAATAGTGATACCCTCCTTGTTATTTTTTTAAATTGATAAAAAGGTACTCTTTTATTTTTTCCGAACAATCAGCTTTTAATACTACTTGCTAATTATCAAAAAATATTTTCTATTTACTCAGTATTATAGTTTTAAATTTATACCTCCTCATTTTATTAAACCGCTATATGGGAGAAATTCAAATTAAGGTACAACCCAAAAATTATGATGTAGTCATAGTAGGTTCCGGTGCAGGGGGAGGCATGGCTGCATATGTACTATCAAAGGCAGGACTTAAGGTTTGTTTACTGGAAGCCGGCGCTATGTATGATCCACAAAAAAATATTACCCAGTTAAAATGGAGTTATGAAAGTCCAAGACGTGGAGCAAGTACAAAGTTCAGACCTTTTGGTGATTTTGATGCCTGCTACTACGGCTGGGAGATAGAAGGCGAACCCTACACCAAAGCCGAAGGAACCCAATGGGATTGGTGGAGGGCAAGAATGCTAGGTGGCAGAACCAATCACTGGGGCAGGATATCGTTGCGTTTTGGGCCAAAAGATTTTAAAAGAAAAAGTATAGATGGATTGGGCGACGACTGGCCGATTGGCTATGAGGATATAAAACCTTATTACGATAAAATAGATGAACTGATTGGCATATTCGGCACCAATGAAGGATTGCCCAACGATCCTGATGGAATCTTTTTACCTCCACCCAAACCCCGGCTTCATGAACTGATGATTAAGAATGCAGCAGTTACTGCTGGGGTGCCGGTTATCCCATCCCGGCTTTCTATTCTTACTAAAGAAATAAAAAGTACCACACAACGGGGGCCTTGCTTTTTTTGCGGACAATGCAACCGCAATTGCAGTATGGCTAAGGCAGATTTTTCATCTACTAATGTATTAATATATCCTGCCTTGCAAACAGGCAATGTAGATGTGGTAGCCAATGCTATGGCAAGAGAAGTCTTAACCAATAGGGAAGGTAAGGCCACAGGAGTATCCTACATTAATAAGGATGATATGCAGGAATACCAGGTAAATGGCAAAGTTGTAATAGTTGCTGCAAGTGCCTGCGAAAGTTCAAGACTTTTATTGAATTCAAAATCAAAACAACATCCTAACGGATTGGCAAATAATAGCAATGTTGTAGGTAAGTACCTTCACGATAGTACAGGTGCTGCAATGGGTGGCGTATTACCAGAATTATTTGACAGAAAGCGATACAATGAAGATGGAGTTGGCGGCATGCACATCTATTCACCATGGTGGGGTGATAATAAGAAATTAGATTTTGCCAGAGGCTACCATGTAGAATATTGGGGAGGTATGAGTATGCCATCCTATGGTTTTGGCTGGGGAATTGAAAATCAAAATGGAAAATATCTGGTTAAAGGAAAACAAAAAGATGCTGGTGGTTATGGCGCATCATTAAAAGAGGATTACCGATATTTTTACGGGGCTGGGGTTGGTATGGCAGGCAGGGGTGAAGCAATTCCTTTAGAATCTAACTTTTGCGAGATAGATCCTAATGTGGTGGATAAATATGGCATTCCTGTTTTAAGATTTAATGTAAAGTGGAGTGAGCAGGAAATAAAACAGGCCAAGCACATGAAAGAAACTTTTAAGGAAATCATGCACAACATGGGTGCAATCATAACGTGGGGTGCAGATGATGATGAAAAAAATGATTACGGATTAGAAGCCCCGGGCAAAATTATTCATGAAGCCGGAACGGTAAGAATGGGCAATGATCCAAAACGTTCTGCTCTTAATAAATACAATCAGGCACACGATTGCAAAAATTTGTTTGTAGTAGATGGTGGAGCTTTTGTATCGCAGGCAGATAAAAATATTACCTGGACCATACTTGCATTGAGTATGAGAGCAAGTGAGTATATCATTGATCAATTGAAAAAACAAAACCTATAAATCTGGTTTATCATGGACAGAAGAAAATCGTTGAAACTCCTGGCCGGCGGTGCTGCTACCGGTGCTTTTCTTGCAGGTTGTAAAACGGAGGATAAAAAGAAACTACAAACTTCGGTAAATACAAATTTTACTATTGACCGATCTAAAGAGGAATTAGAACGGGAGAAAAAGCTTCTTGAAGAAACTTTTTTTACAGAACATGAAATGGAAACCATAACTATTCTGGCAGATATCATTATACCAAGAGATGCTGTAAGTGGCAGCGCAAGCGATGCAAAAGTGCCCGACTTTATTGAGTTCATTGTAAAGGATATGCCCGATCATCAAACACCTATGCGTGGTGGTTTGCGTTGGTTGGATATGCAATGCCTGAAAAGGAATAACAAAACATTTAAAAGTTGTACTGAAAAGCAAAGGGTGGAAATAGTAGATGAAATTGCCTGGCCCGATAAGGCAAAACCGGAAATGAAACAAGGCGTAGCATTCTTCAGTCTTATGCGCAACCTCACCGCCAGTGGATTTTATTCGTCTGCTATAGGCATAAAAGATATTGGGTATGCAGGCAATGTTCCCAATCAATGGAATGGTGTACCTGATGATGTTTTACAACAATACAAATTATCCTACACCGAAAAGGAAATGAAAGAATGTGTTCATTTTGACAATAAAGCCTAACTATAATTTACGACTATGTCTGCCAAATTTTCCAGAAGAAGTTTCTTAAAATCTACCTCCTTTGCGGCAGCATTTTATATTATACCCCGCCATGTTATGGGGCGTGGCTTTGTAGCACCAAGCGATAAACTAAATATTGCCGGCATAGGTGCAGGAGGAAAAGGCTATAGCGATTTGGTAGAATTTTCTAAAAGCCCCAAAGTAAATATAGTTGCCCTGTGCGATGTTGACGATAGGCAAGCCGCTAAGGCAAGGGAACTCTTTCCTAAAGCAAATTTTTACAAAGATTTCAGGCAAATGCTTGAAAAAGAAAAAAATAATATAGATGCTGTTTCTGTATCTACCCCGGACAATACACATACTGTGGCTGCATTAATGGCTATGCAAATGGGTAAACATGTGTATGTTCAAAAACCACTAACCCACGATATATACGAAGCAAGAATACTAACCGAAGCAGCAGAAAAGTACAACATAGTAACACAAATGGGCAATCAGGGTGCAAGTGATGAAGGTGTAAGGCAAATGCAAGAGTGGTACAATGCCGGTACTATTGGCGATGCACACACTATATATGTTTGGACAAACAGACCTGTATGGCCGCAAGGCTTTGGCAAACCCAAAAAAATTGCTTCTGTACCAAAGGAGTTAAATTGGGATTTATGGTTAGGCCCTGCTCAATGGGAAGAATACAGAGATGGTTTTACTCCCTTTAACTGGCGTGGTTACTGGAGTTTTGGTACGGGTGCACTGGGCGATATGGGCTGCCATTTAATTGATCCCGCTTTTAAAACAGTCGGGTTGGGTTATCCTACCGAAGTAGAATGTAGTGTTGCCGCTATTTACGAGGAAATGTGGAATGCTTCCTATTATCCTGAAAGCTGCCCGGCAGCATCTACGGTAACTTTAAAATTTCCCGGCAAAAAGAAAAATCATCCGGTACTGTTGCATTGGATGGATGGAGGAATAAGACCCGACAGACCCGAAGAACTTTTACCCAATGAAATAATGGGAGATGAAGATGGTAGCGGAGGAGTAATAATAGAAGGCAGTAAAGGAAAAATGATGTGTGGAACTTATGGAAGCAATCCTACATTATTACCTACTTCACGAATGGAAAATGTACAAGTACCAAAAACAATAAAACGAGTACCCGAAGGGCATTATATTCAATGGGTTAATGCCTGCATAGCCGGTAAGGGCAATCTGGAATTAAGTTCATCTTTTGATTATGCAGGTCCATTAACAGAAGCTATCTTAATGGGCAACCTTGCTTTAAGAAGCTGGAATATTAAAGGCGCTGATGGAAATAGTTTTCCCGGAAGAAAAAAATTATTATGGGATGCTAAGAAAATGAAAGTTACCAACTTTGATGAAGCAAATCAATTTGTAAAAAGAGCTTACAGGCAAGGTTGGTCGCTGAATATTTAATATTACAAAATCAACAAACAATATGCAAAGAAAATTAAGAATGGGAATGATTGGTGGCGGCAAAGACGCTTTTATTGGTGCTATCCACCGACTGGCATTTAATATGGATGGTATGATAGAAATGGTGTGCGGTGCACTAAGCATTAATCCCACAGTTGCAAAGGAATCAGGTGAATCTTTGTTTTTGGCACCGGATAGAATTTATAATAATTATGAAGAAATGCTGGAGAAAGAAAGCATGATACCGGCAGATAAAAGAATAGATTTTGTAACTATAGTAACCCCAAACTTTGCACACTTTGCACCTGCAAAAATGGCTTTGCAAAAAGGGTTTAATGTTGTGATAGAAAAGCCTATAACATTTAATCTTGCAGAGGCGAAAGAATTGCAGCAATTGGTAAAGGATACAGGATTAATGCTTTGTCTTACACATACTTATTCAGGTTACCCAATGGTTAAGCAGGCACGGGCAATGATTGCAGATGGTGTTTTTGGCAAGGTGAGAAAAGTGTGGGTTGAATATCCGCAGGGATGGTTAAGTAAATTGAGTGAGAAAGAAGGCAATGTGCAGGCTGCCTGGCGAACAGATCCTACAAAAAGCGGCAAAGCGGGAAGTATGGGTGATATTGGTACACATGCTGCACATCTTGCAGAATATGTTTCGGGCAGCAAGATTACCCAACTGTGTGCAGACTTAAATATTATGGTAAAGGGAAGATTGCTTGATGATGATGGTAATGTACTACTGAAGTTTGATAATGGTGCTGCAGGTGTGCTTATGGCTTCACAAGTAGCCGCAGGCGAAGAAAATGCACTGAAACTTAGGATATACGGTGAAAAAGGTGGATTGGAATGGTCTCAAATGGAACCCAATACTTTGATAGTAAAATGGTTGGATGCTCCTACTCAAATTCTTAGGGCAGGAAGCAATTATGGGGACAGACTAAGTAGTTATGCGGTTCATAATTGCCGCACTCCCGGTGGTCATCCTGAAGGATATCTTGAGGCCTTTGCAAACATTTATCGCAACTTTGCCTTGTCACTAAGTGCTATGATTGAAGGCATTACAGCACCAAAGGAAACTGCTGATTTTCCCGGTGTGGAGGATGGCATAAGGGGTATGGCTTTTATAGATGCCGTAGTAGCATCGGGCCAAAGTGATGTTAAGTGGACACCATTTCAGGTTTGATTTTCATAAAAAAATCAGTAAAAAAGTTTTCGCGTTAGCAATAAATAATTATGCAAACAATAAAAGGTCCGGGTATTTTTTTAGCACAATTTGCGGGTGATGAAGCCCCTTATAATTCTTTTTCCTCAATTTGTAAATGGGCTGCTTCAAAGGGATTTGTTGGAGTTCAAATACCCTCCTGGGATAGTAGGTTTATTAATCTGCAACAAGCTGCAGAAAGCAAAACATATGCTGATGAACTTTCGGGTATTGCAAAAGAAGCAGGAGTTGCCATTACAGAATTATCAACACATCTTCAGGGTCAGTTGGTTGCAGTTCATCCTGCATACGATACCCTCTTTGATGGCTTTGCACCCGCAGCGCTGCGGGGCAATCCAAAAGCGAAAACCGAATGGGCCATACAACAGTTAAAGTATGCAGCCAAAGCTTCGCAAAATCTTGGGCTTACCGCACATCCTACTTTTAGTGGTGCATTATTATGGCATCTTGCTTATCCATGGCCACAACGGCCTGCGGGTTTGGTTGAGGCTGGTTTTACAGAACTTGCAAATAGGTGGCTGCCTATCTTAAATTATTTTGATGAACATGGGGTTGATATTTGTTATGAAGTACATGCCGGGGAGGATTTGCACGACGGTGCATCTTATGAATTGTTTTTAGAAAAAGTGAATAACCACCCCCGTGCCTGCCTGTTATACGATCCTTCGCATTTTGTTTTGCAACACCTTGACTATCTTGCATACATAGACATTTATCATGAACGCATAAAAGCATTTCACGTAAAAGATGCCGAGTTGAACCCAACAGGAAGACAAGGCGTATATGGTGGTTACCAAAGTTGGGTAAACCGGGCAGGTCGCTTTCGTTCGTTGGGAGATGGACAAGTAGATTTCAAAACAATCTTTAGTAAATTAGCCCAATATAATTACAAAGGCTGGGCTGTTTTGGAATGGGAATGTGCCATTAAAAACGCTGAAGATGGGGCAACAGAGGGGGCACCATTTATAAAAAACCATATCATTAATGTAACAGAAAAAGCATTTGATGATTTTGTACAGACGCAAAGTGATGATGCTTTTAATAGAAAAATTTTAGGATTATAAAAACAATTTAATCAAGTTAAGTTTTTTAGGGAAACAGGCAGGTGTTTTTTATTCAACTCCGGTTGTGTTATCTAATCCCGATTTTTCTTCGGGACTCCCTTCAACTGTAACTTTTCATAGCAGCTTTTTTCACATATTACTCCTTAGAGTTTCTTAAATTGGCATTGATTATAAAAAATTTAAAAACAAACGTATGAAAAAAATATTTATTGCTTTATTTGTTGCATGCTCTTTATGTGCTTGCGGAGGCAACACCAACGAAAAAGTAACAGCAGCATCTGAAACCAAACCTGCTGAAATTGATTTAAGCAAAAACCCTGACTATACAACAGGCCTTGAGTTAATGGGAAAGGCAGATTGCCAAACATGTCATAAGGTAAATGAAGCTGCAATTGGTCCGTCATTCAGTAGCATAGCTGCAAAATACCCCAATACCCCTGAAACACTGGATACACTTGCCCATAAAATAATTAAGGGGGGTTCAGGCAACTGGGGAAATGTGCCTATGGCTGCACATTCAACCATTTCAGTAGCAGATGCTACGGCTATGGTTAAGTATATTTTATTGTTGAAAAATCCTTAAAAGTATACTTTCAAAATTATGAAACCATTTTATAAAAAATTTTTGAGCGTTTTGATATTGATCAACCTATCACTTTTTTCCTATGGACAAAACAATAAAAAAGTAAAAGGGTATTATCAGATAAGTGTTTACAACTATACTACATCAGAACAGCAAAGAGTTCTTGATGAGTATCTCAAAACTGCTTACATTCCTGCGCTTCACAGGCATAAAATAAGCAATGTTGGTGTTTTTACACCAATAGCAAATGACACCGCTATTAGTAAAAAACTGTTTGTTATCATTCCTCTCAAATCATTTGAGCAGGCTGCATTGCTGACCGATAAAATTAATAAAGATGAACAGTATCTTATCAACAGCAAAGATTACAAAGAAGCAGTTTACAACAATCCCCCCTTTCAACGAATTGAAACCATTTTGCTTGAAAAATTTGTCTTAGCCCCATTCTTTAATTTACCAAAACTTACGGGCAGCAAGGCAAATAGGATATATGAACTGCGCAGTTATGAAAGTGCTACAGAAAAATTATTTGACAACAAAGTTGAAATGTTTAATGAAGGCGGTGAAATAGACTTCTTTACTGAGCTGAATTTTAATGCAGTTTTTTATGCTAAAGTAATTGCAGGAAGCCATATGCCTAACCTGATGTATATGACTAGTTTTGAAAACATTGCAGACCGGGAAGCGCATTGGAAGTCTTTTGTTGCCTCTGAAAAATGGAAAAAAATATCAAATATGCCCTACTATCAAAATAATATTTCTCACATGGATATAACACTAATGAAAGCAACAGATTACTCTGATTATTAAACGAGATTTTTTACTGTATAATGTTTATTAAAAAATAAACCCCGTTAGCAATCAACGGGGTTTATTTTTTAAGTCGGTTTTTATTGTGCTTTATTATTTCAATTCAAATTCAGCTTCCTGTACATCTCTTGAATTTCCACCTACAAAGACTTTAAATTTTCCTTTTTCTAAAACTACGTTTCCGGCGGCGTCATAAAAGGAAAGTTTATCGTTACCTACTTCAAAGGTCAGCAATTGGCTCTCACCTTTTTTCAGCATTATTTTTCTAAAATCTTTCAATTCTTTTACAGGCCTTACTGTAGAAGCCGCTATATCTCTGATATATAACTGTACCACTTCCTCTCCATCAAACATTCCACTATTTGTAACTTTTATTTTTACTTTTAATGTTTGTCCTTTTGAAATAACATTGTTACTTAATTTAAAATCGGCGTAAGTAAAGTTGGTATAACTCAATCCAAATCCAAATGGATACAATGGTTCACGGGGAATGTCTCTATATCGGCTATACCAATTACCCGCAGGGTCACTTGTATTAGGTCTTCCTGTATTAAAATAATTATAGTAAACAGGTATCTGACCTATAGCGTATGGAAAACTCATAGCAGTTTTACCAGATGGATTATAACCACCCGTTAATACTCTTGCAACAGCATTGCCATGTTCTGTACCCAATATCCAACTGTACACTATTGCATCAACCAAACCTTCTATTTGAGTAAGAACTAAAGGACGCCCGGCAGATACAACTGCAACAATAGGTTTGCCGGTTTGCTTTAATGCCTTAATAAGGTCTATTTGCCCTTGTGGTATTTCAGGCTTACCCAAGGCCCTGTCTTCTCCGGCCATTTTACCTGACAAACCAATATTTACAATTACTACATCAGCTCCCTTTGCATTGTTTACTGCTTCACTGATAAGAGTTTCGTTTGTACTTCCATCAGCATTGTAGCCGTTGCTAGTTGTTATATTTTCTTTCCATAAAGCCTGCAATCCTTCATTGAGCGATACCGCATCTTTATAGGCGCCTTGCGCAACCCAAAAGTCAAACATGTCTTCTTTACTTCCGGCAAAATATCCTACTGAAGCAATTTTTTGCGTAGTTGCATTTAATGGCAATACCTGATTATTATTCTTTAGCAAAATTATTGATTTTGTTGCTGCCATTAAAGCTTCCTGCCTGTTAGCAGATGTAAACAAAGTTGCTGCCTCTCTTTTTTCATCGCTATAAGAGTATGGATTTTCAAACAATCCCAACTTAAACTTATAATATAATACCCGACCAACTGCTTCGTCTACTTCAGCCATTGTAACTTTTCCTTCTTTTACCAGTTCTGGAATATATTTACCAGTAACCATAGATTCCATGTCAATCATACTTCCTGCTTTAATTGCTTTTAATGCAGCATCTTTTTGACTATCTGCATAACCCCAGTTAATCATTTCGCCAAAAGATGACCAGTCACTAACAATTAAACCTTTGAAATTCCACTTACGTTTTAAAACGTCTGTTACCAGATATTTACTTGCACTTACCGGCACCCCCTCAAATACATTAAAACCATTCATTAAAGTAGCTGCACCAGCTTCAACAGCAGCTTTGTAAGGCGGCAAATATTTATTCCATAATGCAGTTCTTGACATGTCAACATAGGCATATTCTTTACCAGCTTCTACAGCACCATAACCGGCAAAATGTTTTACACACGCCATTACATGGTTGTTATCAAGATTGCCCTGTAGGCCTTTTACCCTTGAAGCTGAAAGTAAAGCTCCATAATAAGGATCTTCACCAATACCTTCCATAACACGACCCCACCGTGGATCATTTGTAATATCGCACATAGGGGCAAATGTCCAATGTAATCCCGCTGATGAAGCTTCTTTTGCAGCTACAGCTGAGTTGGATTCCACCTGCTTTAAATCCCAGCTGCAGGCTTCTGCAAGTGGTATTGGGAAAATGGTTTTGTAACCGTGAATAACATCATAAGCAAAAATCAATGGTATACCAAGCCTTGTATCTTCAACTGCCATTTTTTGAACTGCTTTTGTTTCGGTTGCACCTAAAACGTTTAGCATAGTGCCTATTTTACTTTCTTTTACAAGTTTCATTTTGCCTTGCTGCCCTGCATCGTTTAGTGCCGGGCCGGTAAATGCACCGCCGTTTATTTGATTTAACTGACCAGCTTTTTCTTCCAATGTCATTCTATTCAACAGGTCTTTTATTCTAGCCTCTATTGGCAAGGATGCATTTTTGTAGCCAGGCAAGGCTTCTTTTTTTTGTGCATTGTTACTAATGCTTATCAGCAGTAGACATAGAAAACCGAGGATTTTTCGCATAAAATAATTCGTTGATTCAGTTTATAATTTGCAATAAATATCCTTAGAAATGTCGAGCTAAAAAAAAGTAGATTTTCAGGTTCGCAAGAAAGAATATCCTGAATCAGTATTCACCACGAAGTAATTAACTAACGGGGAACTGTTTTATTTTGCATGAAAATTATAGAAGACATATTTAAAAAATCTATGCATTCCTTATCGCTACTTTACTTTAAGTTTATAGCAGCATATAAAACACAAGTAATTCGAGGTAAATGATTCTTCGCCTGAAGAATGTGGCAGTCACCCGGTTTTTTATGTTTCAACCCAATATTTTATTGTATTTACCGCTATGTAAATCTGAACTTTATTTTCAGTATTTAATTAATAGGCAAAATTTTTTACAACTAATAACCAACCTGCCATTTGAACTAAATGGTATCAGATGTTTTACAACCTTTTTCCTATTTCTTACTACTTCTTTAGAATTAAATAAAGGGATGTAAGAGGTCTTTATTCCAACATCACGGTGTTTTATTGAATGAAAAAGACATGTCAAACAAAATCCTTTGTACAAAACATAAAATGAGAAAAACGGAGGCCGCTTGCAAAGAGTTATAAAGAAACCATTAGCACGGAGATTTTTAAACCTTCTGTTGAACTGCACAATAATTTTTTGCTTTTCAGCAACCACTTTGCATGCCCAATTATACCGCCTGCAGCAGACCCCCGCTAATCAACGAGTTAGGTTTTTGTGGACTGTCTCCAAACAAATGAGCAAAGGAGACAGCGCTTTGCTGAAACCTTTTTTTGACAGTGTAAAACATTGGGCAAAGGATCAGGGTTACACAAAATTGTACGGTTACACAGAGGTTTGTCAATTCATATTTACACCAATTGAAAATAATTCCTATGCCAGCAGGGCAAAATTTTTACTGACAAAAGAACCCTATTTTGATAAATACCCCGATATAGAAATTCGTGGTTGCTTTCAATTCTTTTTGGGCAATTATTTTTATAAAGCCAAAGATTTTGAACATTCTTTTCACCACAGCTTTATTGCTCAAAATATTTTTAAAGATATAGGTTATGATAACCTGCCACTTGCAGGCTCCTACACCAGCGATTTTTTTAAGTATTATTATTATTTTGGTGATTACACTACGGCTATAGAATTTCTACAATTATCACTTAGCCAGAAAGCCGACTCCTTTGTTAACCGAAATTTCCTGCTAAACGATTTGGGGCTGTCTTATATAAAAATAAGTGACTACCCAAAGGCTTTATCCACTTTCAAAGAAACAATGGAATATGCAAAAAAAACCAGGGACACCACTTATATAGGCATTGCCAGCAGTAACTATGGCAATGTGCTTCGCCTGCAGGAAAAATATAAAGAGGCACTCCCCTATTTATACACAGATGTTGCCATAAACGAAAAAAAAGAACCATCCAACGCCGCCATCACCTGCCTGTACATTGCCAACTGCCTGTTGCACCTTGACTCCATTACAAAAGCCAGGTATTATATTGATTATTCACAACAGCTACACCCCGATTTCGTGTGGAGCAGCTATGGAGTTAATTATTATGAAAATAAAAGTTACTATTATCAGAAAACAGGCGATTATCAGAATGCTTCCCTGTATCAGGATACCCTGTTGCACCTCAAAGATTCCCTTCGAACAGTGTTTGATAGTAAAATACTGTTGGGCACTGCCCTAAAAGCCAAAGAAGAAAAATTTCTCGCTGATAAAAAGAAAGCAGAACAGGAAGCAAATAATGTGAAGCTCATACGAAATTTCGCCGTTGTCATATTGATAATTGCATTTGCCATTACCCTCATTTTCATAAACCAAAAACGAAAAAAAGAAAGGCAAATGGAGCTGGAAAGGGAAAGGCAGGCTAATGAAAAACTAAAAGCGGCCTTACAGCAACTCGATTCTTATATAGTAAACATCAAAGAAAAAAATGCCCTTATCGAAAAAATTGAAGCGGAACTGCTGCAACAACATTCAGTATTACCCGTAGATGATGAAAAGAAATTAGTATCAGAAGAACAAATTGCAAGATTACACCAAAGCGTCATTATGACCGAAGACGACTGGACGTCCTTCAAAGACCTTTTTGAACAGGTTTGGCCGGGATTTTTTGCTCAAATAAATAATAAATATGATGGCCTTTCCCTGGCCGAAGAACGGGTGTTGGCACTCTCCAGGCTGAACCTCGAATCCAAAGACACGGCCAAAATGCTGGGCATATCAGTAGACTCGCTGCGCAAAAGCCGCTACCGGCTGCGCAAAAAATACCCGTTGCTGATGGAAGACGATGATTTTAAGAATGTGATTTAATTCCAACTTTTCGAAATATCACGTTACAAGTGTATAGTGACATTTTGTATACGGCAGCGGTCTTTTTGGCAACCGGGGAAACCTTCCTGCACACTGCAGCGGCCTTTTGCAGGTTGCTAAATGGCTACATATAATAGCATTCCGGCTTGTAGAAATGGTTAAGCCGACATCTGTTGAGGTGTTATGACTTTTTACCTATCGTGTAGACACATTTTCCACCAAATTGGTTATCTCGCCCCAAGGGAGCGGCGTGTTTATAGTAAGAATAAGAATTACGAATGTTTTTAAGGCTCCATAAGGAGCCCCGTGTTTCATTAGCAAGAGGCGTACTGTTTTTTTTATGGGTATTCACAAATTAACCGGGTCTGCTAATATGTTTTAAAACAGGAGTAGCATTAACCTAAGAAACCGTTAAAAGAAGAATACCACGAACTTCTCCAAAAATTAGCTCTGCCGCATGTAAAGCGGCTTTTTTTTTGAATAAATAAATTTGCAAACGTTTGTCGGCCCGATACGCGGCTCCTATGGAGCCTGTAAAACCTAAGAAGATGGGTGTTTCTATAAACACAATGCTCCTGCGGAGCAAAAAAGCGCAATACTCAAATAGGTGTCCACACTATAGGACTTTTTAATCAAAAAAGTGCCCCTAAGTTTCACAATGGGAGAAGCGAATTTTAACTCCTATAAAATTTCAAAGAGCATTTTAAGCTTCCGGAATTATATTGTAGAAATTTCCCAACTCATTCAATTTCGCTCATTTGTCCACGCTTTTTCTCCCTTTTTGGACAGTATTTTCCATTTGTCCACGGTCGTGGCTGTTTTTGTCCACGGTGCAAAAATGCTTTTGGGACTATTGTATGCTACCATTGCTTATGAAAATGCCAGTCATGAATTTATCCACCTTTCATTCTTTTACTTCCAACCGACACAATCAGCAATGGATGTGGAGGATTTTTATTGCATTAATGATTTTCCTTTTAACCGCATGGTTCATTTGGCTCTACTTTGACTGGCGTGTTCAACAATTACTGAATGGGAGTCCGCCGGGGTGATGGCTCATAAATATAAAGTTTTAATAATTAAAAATAGCAATATAAAGAATCCAAGCAGATTAATTTAACGGCATGAGAAAGCACCTTTTATTATCAGTAACAATGTTGCTAACGGCGGCGGGTTTAATAGCGCATGGTTGCCCATGCTGCGGGTGAAAGCAGGCAAAGTGGCATTGCAAAACCTTAAAAAAAATAAAGTCATTTAAACATTATAAAAAAACAGACCAAAATGAAAAGGAAAATTTTACTGCAAAACATCCAGGTAATGCTATTAGTACTTTTTGCATTGGCAAGCACTATGCAGGTAAATGCACAATGTACTGTAGGTGCAGCATCCGTGTCACCAATCGTTTGCCGGAGCACGGCCATCACCAATATTACCCACACCACCACAAGTGCAACGGGCATTGGTACAGCCACAGGTTTGCCGGCAGGGGTAACCGCTGCCTGGGCAAGCAATAGAATTACCATCAGCGGCACACCAACAGCAAGCGGCACCTTTAGCTATAGCATACCTTTAACGGGTGGCGGTTGTTCAGGTGTGAATGCAAGGGGAACAATTAAGGTGAACCCGCCGCCTGCAACCCCCACCATCACCGGCACTTTGTGCAAGGACTCAACACTCACTGCAGCCCCCACCACAGGCATACAATCCCTCGGCTGGGTATTAAACGGCAGTTTTGTAGCCACCAGAACTGCCACCTGGAATGCCAACGCCGCAACTGTGGCAGGTGGCAATGGACGAGGTTTAAATGCCAATCAATTGACTCGGCCCTACGGCGTCTATGTGGACGACAGTGGCAATTTGTATGTGGCGGATAGGGATAACCACCGCATACAGCGCTGGGCACCCGGCGCCACCAGCGGTACGACCGTTGCAGGTGGTAATGGAGTTGGTTCAAACGCTAATCAATTTAACTTTCCAGGCGGCGTGGCTGTAGACGGCAGTGGCAATGTGTATGTAGCGGATAATTTTAACTACCGCATACAGCGCTGGGCACCCGGCGCCACCACCGGCACTACCGTGGCGGGTGGCAATGGATATGGTTCAAATGTAAATCAATTGGCTTATCCAAACAGCCTGGCTGTGGACGGCAGTGGCAACCTGTATGTATCGGATCAAGATAACGACCGCATACAGCGCTGGACACCCGGTGCCACAAGCGGCACTACCGTGGCGGGTGGCAATGGACGAGGTTCAGGTGCCAATCAATTGAATAGACCATCCGGTGTATTTGTGGACGGCAGCGGCAATGTGTATGTAGCGGATCCGTACAACCACCGCATACAGCGCTGGGCACCCGGCGCCACCTCCGGCACTACTGTGGCGGGTGGAAATGGAGCAGGTTCAAATGCCAATCAATTGAATTTTCCAGCCGTTGTGTATGTGGACGGCACTGGCAACGTGTATGTATCGGATAACCAAAACAACCGCATACAGCGCTGGGCAACCGGCGCCACTAGTGGCACTACCGTGGGGGGTGGAAATGGACAAGGTTCAAATGCCAATCAATTGAATTATCCAGTCGGCGCGTATATGGATGGCACAGGCAACGTGTACGTAGCGGATGTAAATAACGACCGCATACAGCAATTTGCGCCTGCTATCGTGAATACCTTAAACAATGCGGCCGTGGGTACCTATACCGTTGGGGCTACCAATTTTGCTGGGTGCGGTGCGGCCTCGGCCAGTGTGGTGGTGAGGGTAAACACAGCCGGTGCAGCATCCACCTCACCGACTGTTTGCCCAAACACTGCAATCTCTAATATTACCCACACCACCACAGGTGCAACGGGTATTGGTACGCCAACAGGTTTACCTTCAGGCGTAACTGCCTCTTTTGCATCCAATACCATCACCATCATCGGTACCCCGACAGCTTCGGGCACTTTTAACTATATCATTCCTTTGACAGGGGGTTGTGGTAATGTAAATGCTACCGGTACTATAACAGTCAGAAGCAGCACCACCCCCACCATCACCGGCACCTTGTGCCCGGGCGCTACACTCACTGCTACCCCCACCACAGGCACCCAAACGCTTGCCTGGGCATTGAACACCAATGTGGTAACCACCACCACCACCACCTGGAGTGCCAGCGGCACTACTGTGGCGGGTGGCAATGGACAAGGTGCCAATGCTAATCAATTGAATAACCCACCCGGCGTGTTTGTTGACGGCAGCGGGAATGTGTATGTAGCGGATCAGAATAACAGCCGTATCCAGCGCTGGGCACCCGGTGCCACCACCGGCACTACTGTGGCGGGTGGCAATGGACTAGGTTCAAATGCCAATCAATTGAATAGCCCAAGAGGCATCCATGTGGATGGCAGTGGCAATGTGTATGTAGCGGATTTTAATAACCACCGCATACAGCGCTGGGCACCCGGCGCCAACACCGGCACTACCGTGGCGGGTGGCAATGGAGCAGGTTCCAATGCCAATCAATTGAATGGTCCAACCGGCGTGTCTGTGGACGGCAGCGGCAATGTGTATGTAGCGGATGTTAATAATTATCGGATCCAGCGATGGGCACCCGGTGCCACTACCGGCACCACGGTGGCAGGTGGAAATGGACAAGGTTCAAATGCCAATCAATTTATTTATCCAATCGGCATATTTGTGGATGGAACTCGCAATGTGTATGTAGCGGATTATACTAACACTCGCATACAGCGCTGGGCACCCGGCGCCACCAGCGGCACTACCGTGGCTGGTGGAAATGGACTAGGTTCAAATGCCAATCAATTGTATTATCCAACCGGCGTGTATGTGGATGGCAGTGGAAATGTGTACGTAGCGGATCAGCAGAACCAACGCATACAGCGCTGGGCACCCGGCGCCACCATTGGCACCAGAGTGGCTGGTGGCAACGGTGCAGGTTCAGGTGCCAATCAACTGAATAGTCCAACCGGCGTGTATATGGATGGTAGTGGCAACGTGTATGTAGCGGATCAGGGTAACCACCGTATAAGGCGATTTGCGCCTGCTATCGTCAGTACCTTAAACAATGTGGTTGCTGGTACTTATACCGTTACGGCTACCAATTTTTTGGGGTGCAGCGGTACCTCTGCCGGGGTGGTGGTGAATGCGCCACCTAACATTTCAGCCAACCCATTGGCTACTCAAACGATTTGTCCAAATAGCATACCCACCGACCTAAGCGTTACAGCCAGCGGGGGAGGTTTATCTTATCAATGGTACAGCAATACGACCAATGCCAACACCGGAGGCACTTTGATAAGCGAAGCTACCAACGCCTCTTACACCCCCTCAACAGCGGCAGTAGGCACTATTTATTATTATGTTGTTGTTAGCGGTTCATGCAGCCCTGCCGCCACCAGCAATACAGCAGCGGTGATTGTATCATTCGTGCTAGCCACGCCAACCATTTCAGCAGGTAGTTCCACTACCTTCTGCACGGGAGGTTCAGTGGTTTTAACATCCAGTTCCGCCACCGGCAATCAGTGGTATGTTGGCGGCAGTCTCATAAGCGGAGCAACCAACCAAACTTATACGGCAACAACAAGCGAGACATATACAGTGGTAGTTGCCTCCAACGGCTGTTCTTCTTTACCTTCATCTGGCACTATAGTTACAGTCAATGCCACGCCTTCTACATCAACTATTTCAGCAGGTGGTGCTACTACCTTCTGTACAGGTGGATCAGTAGTTTTGACATCCAGTTCCGCCACCGGCAATCAGTGGTATGTTGGCGGCAGTCTCATAAGCGGAGCAACCAACCAAACTTATACGGCAACAACAAGCGGCACTTATACACTGGGAGTTGCTTCCAACGGCTGTTCTTCTTTACCCTCACCAGGTAGTGTAGTTACAGTCAATGCTGTTCCTTCCACACCAACCATTTCAGCGGGTGGTGCTACTACCTTCTGCACAGGGGGTTCAGTGGTTTTAACATCCAGTTCCGCCTCTGGCAACCAATGGTATGTTGGCGGCAGTCTCATAAGCGGTGCCACTAATCAAACCTATACGGCAACAACAAGCGGCACTTATACACTGGGAGTTGCTTCCAACGGCTGTTCTTCAGCTTCTTCAACCGAAACTAGCGTAACCGTAAACCCGCTGCCCACACCCCCCGTAATCACCGGCACTTTGTGCCAGGGCTCAACACTAACTGCTGCACCCACTACGGGCACCCAAACGCTTGCCTGGGCATTAAACGGGAATGTTGTAACCACCACCACCGCCACCTGGAATGCCAACGGCACCACCATAGCGGGTACAGGTATACAAGGTTCAAATGCCAATCAATTGGCTTATCCATCAGGTGTGTATGTGGACGGAAGTGGCAACGTGTATGTAACGGACTTGCTTAACTATCGCTTACAGCGCTGGGCACCCGGCGCCACTAACGGCACTACCGTAGCGGGTGGAAATGGGTTTGGTTCAAATGCCAATCAATTGGCTAATCCAAACGGTGTGTATGTGGACGGCAGTGGCAATCTGTATGTTGCGGATAGGAATAACCACCGCATACAGCGCTGGGCACCCGGCGCCACTAGCGGCACTACCGTGGCTGGTGGCAATGGACAAGGTTCAAATCCCAATCAATTGTATAATCCAATCGGCGTATATGTTGACGGTAGTGGCAATGTGTATGTAGCGGATCAGTTTAACCACCGCATACAGCGCTGGGCACCCGGCGCCACTAGCGGCACTACTGTGGCGGGTGGCAATGTGGGAGGTTCAAATGCCAATCAATTAAGTAATCCAACCGGCGTGTATGTGGACGGGAGTGGCAATGTATATGTAGCGGATTATCCTAACAACCGCATACAGCGTTGGGCTCCCGGCGCCACGAGCGGGACTACCGTTGCGGGTGGCAATGGACAAGGTTCAAATGCCAATCAATTGGCTTATTCAATCGCTCTGTATGTAGACGGCAGTAGCAACGTATATGTAGCGGATTATCTTAACAACCGCATACAGCGATGGGCACCCGGCGCCACAAGCGGCACAACCGTGGCGGGTGGTAATGGTCAAGGTTCAAATGCCAATCAGTTCAATAATCCAAACGGCGTTTATGTGGACGGCAGTGGAAAGGTGTATGTATCAGATTATAATAACCACCGCATACAGCAGTTTGCGCCTGCTATTGTCAATACCTTAAGTAATGCAGCTGTGGGTACTTATACCGTTACCGCTACCAGTTTTGCAGGGTGTAGTAGTACCTCGGCTGGGGTGGTGGTAAATGCTTTTCCTTCTGCACCATCTGTTACAGCAGGTGGCAGCACTACCTTCTGCACAGGTGGTTCGGTTGTTTTGTCATCCAGTTCTGCCACCGGCAATCAGTGGTATGTTGGCGGTAGTCTAATAAGCGGTGCTACCAATCAAACTTATACCGCAACAGTAAGCGGGACTTATACGGTTGTAGCTGCACCCAACGGCTGTTCTTCAGCTTCTTCAACCGGAATTGTCGTAACCGTAAACCCGCTGCCCGCACCCCCCGCCATCACAGGCACTTTGTGCCAGGGCTCTACACTAACTGCTGCACCCACCACAGGCATACAAAAGCTTGCCTGGGCATTAAACGGCAATGTTGTAACCACCACCACTACCACCTGGAATACCAACGGTACCACCGTGGCGGGTTTTGGTGGATCAGGTTCAAATGCTAATCAATTCAATTTGCCCTACGACGTGTATCTGGACGGCAGTGGCAACATGTATGTAGCGGATTATAATAACGACCGCATACAGCGCTGGGCTCCTGGTGCTACAAGCGGTACCACCATAGCGGGTACAGGTATACAAGGTTCAAATGCCAATCAATTGAACCAACCAGCAGGCATATATGTGGATCGCAGTGGCAATGTTTATGTAGCGGACGTCAGTAACCACCGCATACAGCGTTGGGCACCCGGCGCCACCAGTGGCACAACCGTAGCGGGTGGCAATGGAATAGGTTCAAATGCAAATCAATTGGATAATCCCCGGGGAGTGCATTTGGACGCCAGTGGCAACGTGTATGTAGCGGATTATGGTAATCACCGCATACAGCGCTGGGCACCCGGCGCCACCAGTGGCACAACCGTGGCGGGTGGAAATGGGCAAGGTTCAAATGCCAATCAATTGAATTTCCCAACCGGCGTGTATGTAGATGGCAGTGGCATCGTATATGTAGCGGATAATATGAATCACCGTGTACAGCGCTGGGCACCTGGCGCTACCACTGGCACAACCCTGGCGGGTGGAAATGGAATAGGTACAAATCCCAATCAATTGTTTGCTCCGAGAGGCATATATGTGGACGGCAGTGGCAATGCGTATATAACGGAATCGGCTAACCACCGCATACAGCGCTGGGCACCCGGCGCCACCAGTGGCACAACCGTGGCGGGTGGCAATGGACAAGGTGGAAATTCCAATCAATTGAATACTCCCAGGGGAGTGTATGTGGATGGGAGTGGCAACGTGTATGTTGCGGATGTTAATAACAATCGCATACAGCGATTTGCGCCTGCTATCGTCAATACCTTAAACAATGCGGCTGCGGGTACTTATACCGTTACGGCTACCAGTTTTGCGGGGTGCAGTGTTACTTCGACTGGGGTGGTAGTGAATGCGCCACCAAACATTTCAGCCAATCCATTGGTTACCCAAACGCTTTGTATCAATGCCACACCCACCGACCTTAGCGTTACAGCCAGCGGGGGAGGTATATCTTATCAGTGGTACAGCAATACCAGCAACGCCAACACCGGCGGCACTTTGATAAGTGGAGCTACCAATGCAACTTATACCCCATCAACAGTGACAGCAGGCACCATGTACTATTATGTCGTTGTTAGCGGTTCATGCAGCCCTGCCGCCACCAGCAATACGGCAGAAGTGATTATAACATCTTTGCCCACTACTCCAACTATTTCAGCAGGTGGCGCTACTACCTTCTGTACAGGGGGTTCAGTGGTTTTGTCATCCAGTTCAGCCACCGGCAATCAGTGGTATGTAAATGGCAATCCAATCAATGCCGCAACCAATCAAACATTTACCGCAACAGCAAGCGGCACTTACACAGTGGTAGTTTCTGCTAACGGCTGTTCTTCATCTCCTTCAACCGGAACGTTAGTAACGGTAAATACCACGCCTTCTACTCCAACCATTTCAGCAGGTGGTGCAACAACCTTCTGCACAGGGGGTTCGGTTGTTTTGTCATCCAGTCCCGCCACCGGCAATCAATGGTATGTTGACGGAAACATAATCAATGCCGCAACAAATCAAACTTATACTGCAAATGCAAGCGGCACTTACACGGTGGTTGTTTCAGCCAACGGCTGTTCTTCCTCACCTTCAACCGGTACAGTAGTTACAGTCAATACCACTCCAACCACACCTACTATTTCAGCGGGTGGTACCACTACCTTCTGCACAGGGGGTTCGGTTGTTTTGTCATCCAGTTCCGCCACCGGCAATCAGTGGTATGTGGGCGGAAACATTATCAATGGTGCCACCAATCCAACTTATACGGCAACAACAAGTGGAACTTTTACGGTGGTCGTTTCAGCCAACGGCTGTTCTTCTTCACCTTCGCCTGGGACCGTAGTTACAGTCAATGTCAATACAACACCACCAACTATTTCAGCAGGTGGTGCCACTACCTTCTGCACAGGTGGGTCAGTGGTTTTGACATCGAGTTCAGCCACCGGCAATCAATGGTATGTGGGAGGTAGTCTTATGAACGGAGCCACCAATCAAACTTATACGGCAACAGCAAGCGGGACATATACTTTAATTGTATCAGCCAACGGCTGTTCTTCAGCTGCTTCAACCGGAGTTGGCGTAACGGTGAACCCGTTGCCCGCAACCCCCACCATCTCTGGCACTTTGTGCCAGGGCTCTACACTCACAGCAGCACCCACTACAGGCATACAAACGCTGTCGTGGGCCTTAAACGGCAATGTTGTAACCACCACTACCGCCACCTGGAATGCCAACGGTACAACCGTGGCGGGTGGTAATGGACCAGGTTCAAATGCCAATCAATTCAATTTTCCACCCGGCGTGTATGTGGACGGCAGTGGCAATGTGTATGTAGCGGATGGGAATAATAGTCGAATCCAGCGCTGGGCACCCGGCGCCACCAGCGGCACCACTGTGGCTGGTGGAAATGGAAGAGGTTCAAATGCCAATCAATTGGATGTTCCAATTGGCGTGTACGTGGACGGCAGTGGCAACGTGTATGTAGCGGATCAAAATAACCACCGCATACAGCGCTGGGCACCCGGCGCCACCAGCGGCACTACTGTGGCCGGTGGAAATGGAAGTGGTTCAGGTGCCAATCAATTGACTAATCCAAACGGCGTGTATGTAGACGGCAGCGGCAATGTGTATGTAGCGGATTTTCTTAACGACCGCATACAGCGCTGGGCACCCGGTGCCACTAGTGGCACTACAGTGGCAGGTGGCAATGGACAAGGTTCAAATGCCAATCAATTGTATTATCCATATGGCGTGTCTGTGGACGGTAGTGGCAATGTGTATGTAGCGGATTTCGTTAACCACCGCATACAGCGCTGGGCACCCGGCGCCACCAACGGCACTACCGTGGCGGGTGGCAATGGACAAGGTTTAAATGCCAATCAATTGAATGGTCCAACTGGCTTGTATGTGGACGGCAGTGGCAACGTGTATGTGGCGGATTATTTTAACAACCGCATTCAGCGCTGGGAACCCGGCGCCACCAGCGGCACTACCGTGGCGGGTGGAAATGGACCAGGTTCAAATGCCAATCAACTGAATAATCCAAGGGGCGTTTCTGTGGACGGCAACGGCAAGGTGTATGTATCCGATCAGAGTAACCACCGCATACAGCAATTTGCGCCTGCTATCGTTAATACGTTAGATAATGCGGCTGTAGGTACTTATACCGTTACGGCTACTGCTTTTAACGGTTGC
>JAYTDC010000017.1:0-11321 GCA_043736115.1 Segetibacter sp.
CCGAAAACAAAAATCTGTAGTACACAAACCGCCACCCAAAAATTTTGAAACCCACGTTACAAACCAATTTTTAGAGTAAAGGGCTGCAATGTGGGTTAAGTTGATGCCAATGAGTATTTGTAATGCTAATCAAGGGTTGAATGTGCCGTTACGCACTAAATGCCGGTAGATAAACACGAGTATATTTGTTTTGAAGTGCCTTTAGGCACGAAATGTTTCCAGGTTGTTTTTTTCATTTATGTATCGTCCCTACGGGACTTTTCATTGCTGATTGAATTGCCAGCTAGCAACATTCTGTACCTAACGGCACAAAAAGAATCTTGTAACCATTGATTATTATTCTTAATGAACAGGCTGCCAATACAACTATCCTAAATACAAATGTTTGTAACATAAAATTTCATTAAAGCAATTCACATCTGTTGATTTTATGATTACAAAATCTTAGGTTGCAAATACAAACGATGAAGAAATATTTTTTGACCGGACTTTTAATCTGTGCAGGTGCAAGTGGGTATTGCCAATACAAAAGTAATTTGCCTGCAAATAGGTGGGTAGATAGTGTGTACAGTTCGCTGAACAAAAATGAAAGAATTGCGCAACTGATTATCATAAGAGCACATAGCAACAAAGGTCAAGGACATATTGATAGTGTAACGGCGGATATTAAGAAATACAAAGTAGGTGGTTTATGTTTCTTTCAGGGCGGGCCGGTAAGACAGGCTATGCTGACAAATTTTTATCAATCAGTTGCCCAAACGCCACTGATGATTACCATAGATGGCGAGTGGGGTTTGGGAATGCGATTAGACAGTGTTACAAACTTTCCACACCAACTGATGGTAGGGGCGGTGGCTGATGCGTCTATTGTATATGCAATGGGAAAGGCTGTTGGTGAACAATGCAGACGAATGGGCATACATGTAAATTTTGCCCCGGTGGTGGACATCAACAATAACCCTGAAAATCCCGTAATAAACGACAGGAGTTTTGGTGAAGACAAATACAAAGTAGCAAAGTTTGGAGTAGCTTATATGAAGGGAATGCAGGATGCAGGTATCATAGCCTGCGCCAAACACTTTCCCGGTCATGGAGATGTTTCGGTAGATTCTCACTATGATTTGCCGGTTATTAATAAATCAAGAATGCAACTAGATTCAATGGAATTATATCCTTTTAAAGAAATGATTAAAGCAGGAGTGTTGAGCATAATGGTTGCTCATTTGTTTGTTCCTTCTATAGACGGTACGCCCAACAGGCCTACATCACTATCTAATAATGCAGTTACGGGTTTGCTGCGCAATGAACTTGGTTACAAAGGCCTAACGTTTACCGATGCACTTGAAATGAAAGGCGTTACCAAATTTTTTCCTTCGGGTGAAGCTTCTGTTCAATCTATAATTGCGGGCAACGATATTTTATGCCTGCCTGAAGACATTAAAGGCAGCATTAAAGAAATAAGAAAAGCAATCAGAAAAAATAAAATAGACAAACAAGACATTGAAGCAAGAGTAAAAAAAGCATTGCTGGCAAAATACAATGCAGACCTGAATGTATCCACCAATGTTGATACGACAAATCTGGTAAATGATTTGAATGTCAATACGGCAAAAATAAAAAGCGAAATTGCTGCAAATGCGCTAACGTTACTTGCCCTTTGCGACAGGGATTTATTACCGCTTCGCGGAAATAAGGAGCAATTGATAATGCCGTTGGAAAAGTTTTCAGCAAAAGAAAATGCGAGTAACGATGTACTAAATCTACAGGCAGGAAACAACAACAATGATGGAAGTAATTTGAAGATAAAAAATGAAGAAGGAAGTTTAAAATATAAAACAGCTTATATAGGAATTGGCACTGACAAGGCCAATACTTTTGCAAACAAATTGCATGATAAATATGGTGCAGCAATTTATACTTTTGGTAAAAAAGATAGCACTAAAAAAGCGAATGCTATACTCCCATTGCTTTCTAAATACGACAAAATAATTATCGGACTTCATGGTTACAGCCGCAGGCCGGCCAATCGCTTTGGCATTTCGCCGGAGGCGTATAATCTTGTTAATACATTACAGGCTACAAAGAAAACCATCACCTTTGTATTTGGCAATCCTTATGCTATTAAAAACATTGCCTCTACCGCTAATAACCTTGTTGCTTGTTATGAAGATGATGATATAACACAAGGACTTGCAGTTGACTTACTCAAAGGCAAAATTGAGGCAAAGGGTACACTGCCTGTAACTGTTTCTTCACAATATGCATATGGTTCAGGCATTATAACTTCAGAAGTATTGCCCTATGACAATCCTGAAAGTGTTGGGTTGAATTCATCTGTTTTAAACGCAATAGATTCTATTGCCAATGATGCTATTGCACAACGGGCTACACCGGGTTGTGTAGTATTGGTTGCCAAAGAGGGTAAGGTTGTTTTTGATAAATCATATGGATTTACTTTTTCTGATAAACAACAACGGGTAAAGGGTGATATGATATATGATTTGGCGTCAGTGACCAAAGTGGCTGCAACTACCATTGCTGTTATGAAGTTGTACGAACAGGGCCGGTTAGATATTAATAAAACATTGGGCGATTATTTACCATGGGTAAAGGGAAGTAATAAAGAAAACATACTAATTAATAATGTGCTACTGCATCAGGCGGGGTTAAAAGCATGGATTCCCTTTAGCCTCAAAACAATGGATAAGGATGGCCAGCCTTTTTCTTCTCTGTATCGCTACAAGCAGGATGATGTGTTTAATGTAAAAGTAGCTGAAGGGTTTTTTATGCGAAAGGATTATGTAGATACCATGTATCAGGCAATTCTCGACAGTAAACTTGGTCCTGAAAACACTTATGAATACAGCGACAATGATTTTATTTTTCTGGGAAAAATTGTGGAGTCAATTACGGGTCAGGCACTTCAGGATTATGTGAAAGATACCTTTTACATACCGCTGCAAATGACTACTACCAGATTTTCGCCACGACAATATTTTCCAGTGGAAAAAATAGTACCCACTGCGCAGGAAATAACCTTCAGGCAACAATTATTGCACGGTGATGTGCATGACCCTGCAGCAGCTATGTTAGGCGGGGTTGCAGGTCATGCAGGGTTGTTTAGCAATGCGTATGATTTGGCTAAGTTGTTTCAAATGCTACTCAATGGTGGTGAAATGAATGGTATACGATATTTACAAAAATCAACGATAGATAAATTTACCGCTTACAATAGCGAGATAAGCCGAAGAGGGCTTGGATTTGATAAACCTGAAAAAGATAATGCTACCAATCCTGCTCCATATCCTGCTACAAATGTGTCGCCGCTAACGTTTGGCCACACAGGTTTTACAGGTACATGTGTTTGGGCAGACCCTGCACACAATCTTGTTTATATTTTTCTTAGCAATCGTGTGGCTTACGAAAAAACGGAGGGAAATAAATTGCAACGAATGAAAGTAAGGGCGTCTATTTTAGACGTGATTTACAAAGCAATGGAAAAATAATCCATTACTTAATTATTTTCCACTTAATTCAGGTTGAATATCTGATGATTGAATGGCTATGTTAGTTATCTCAACAGAAGGCTTCAGATCATAAGCTGCATTCAGTATTTTGGATGTATTCTTATACCAACGGTCAGGATGATAAATGAAAAAACAACTTCCGCCTTTAATAGCATCTATAATGCGGGTATGTATGCCGTAAGGTACTGCAGGGCAGCCAAGGCTTTTGCTGATTTCATTTCCATTTGCATAAACAGATGCTGCAACAAAGTGTGAACCGTGTAGCACAATTGCTCTGCTTTTTACCCTATCATTAATGCCGGGCTCCATGCCATCAAATGTCATACTTAGCCCTGCTTTACCATTGTAGGTGGCATCTGTGACAAGAAACCCAAGACAGCTTTTATTGCTATTTTCATAGTTGCTAAAGCTTGTTGCAAACTCGTCGCCGCTGTTACGGCCATGGGTTACATAGGTATTAAACAACAACCTGCTGCTTTTAAGATCAATAACATACAACCTTTTGTTGATGCTGCTTTGACTGTAATCGCAAATGGTGAGTATACTTGTTTTGTGCAGTAAACCTTTGTTTTTTAAAATTTCATAACCTTTGTATGCGTTAAAAAAAACATCTTTTTCCAATCCATATTGACCAAGACTAATAAGGTCGTAAACAGAGTCGGCTGTTTTTTTTAACAAAGGTGAATTGGCGGAGTTTGATAGTAAAGAAGGGAAATTTTTATCGCCGGGTTTAGTGCCATCAGAGAAACCCCGGGCATTTAATTTTAGTGATACAATACAAATTAAAAGTAAACAAAGGTTTGCAGCCTTTATGGTTGTTCCTAACATCTATCGGACTATTTTATTGGGTACGTGTTTTTATAGGACGGCCAAAATAGACCTTTTATTGTGTCAAGACAAGTTAAAAGTTCTTAAGGGGTATCACTTTATTTTAATTCCATTTCGTTAGTGGTTGGTTTTCTTGGTTCTATAAATTCATTCATATAAATTTTAACAAGAATAATAAATATTGAAATGAGTATTGGTCCAAATATAAGTCCTATAAAACCAAAAATGTTGATGCCTATAACGACGCCAAATACAGTAATCAGCGGGTGAACATCTCCCATTTTTTTCTGAATCATAAACCGGAAAACATTATCAACAGTACCTATTACTGCAATTCCATAAATCAACATTGCAATACCCTGCCAATTATGATTTTGTGCAAATAGAACTATGCTTAGTGGTACATACGCCAATGCAGAACCAACAAAGGGAAGCATAGATGCTATACAGGTAAACGTAAACCAAAACCATACATCACTGACACCTAATACCAAATAAGCAATAAGACCGACCACCCCCTGTAAAAGAGCCACCATTGGAATACCAATAGCATTGGATATGACCAGGCTTTTCATTTCTCTGCCTAACAATTTTGTGTTTTCTTCCTTAAGTGGAATAAATTCATAAATCCATTTTTCTAATTCTTTACGACTGATAAGCATAAAGTACAAAATGAAATACATCAGTACTACAGAAGTAAGCGAATTAAAAGTAGCAGTCACAATATCTCTAAGGGAGCGGGCAATTGTTGTACTAATGCTATTGGTATTTACCGTGCCTAAAATATCAATATTAAAGCGGGTTTCAATCCTTGATAAAAAGGTATTGATTGACTCCATAATATTGTTTGAATGAGCGACCACATAGCCCAACCGACTTGTAACTATATTAATGAACAACCATATAGGAAGTAACACTACAAGAAATGATACAATTAAGATAACAGTAGCGGCCATTCCTTTTTTCCATTTTCTTTTCTCAACCAGGTTTTTCATTATTTTTCGGAAAAGCATATAAAAAGTAATTGCCCCCAAAAAAGCAGAAAGAAAAGCATGCATTTGTAAAAAGAGAAAAACAAACAAAAAAACCAACAACACGTAAAAGGTAATCTGCCTAATTTTATTATTATCTATTCGACTATTCTCCATAAAAAAATTATTTTTCAAACCCTAAACCCTAAACCCTAAACCCTAAACCCTAAACCCTAAACCCTAAACCCTAAACCCTAAACCCTAAACCCTAAACCCTAAACCATCAAAACCATCAAAACCATCCTCTTTTCTTAAAAATCCACACCATAATTATGGAAATGATGAGCATGATACCCACGGTAATATAAAAACCAAACCAATGATGTGAAATAGGTATAACATCAAAGTTCATCCCAAAAATACCACCAATGACTGTAGCCGGGGCCAAAAGGCAGGTTACTATTGCCATCACCTTCATGGCCTCATTCATTTTTAGGTTCACCTGACTTAAGTAAAGGTCTTGCATACTGTTCATGATATCGCGGTAATTCTCTACTATATCATTGGCTTGAATAATGTGGTCATGAACATCCCTTAGGTATTTATAAATTTGTTCGTGAAGCAAATCACTTTCGCTTCTTATTAAAGCGTTAAGCAAATCTCTAACCGGAGCAACATTTCTTTTTAAAACTATCAACTCTTTTTTATAATTGTTAAGCTTTGCTAAGGTTCGTTTGGTAGTGCTGCGTATGATTTCGTCTTCCAGACTTTCTATTTTTTCGCCAAGCTTGTCTATGACTACAAAGTAGTGATCTACAATAATGTCTAACAGGCTATAACACAGGTAGTCAGCACCCCGCTGTCGAAGCTTGCTGTTGTGCTGTTGTAGTTTATCTCTTATGATTTTAAAAACATCTTTTTCTGCATCTTCCTGAAAGGTGATAACAAAGTTTTTACCTAATATGATACTGATTTGTTCTTGTTCTACTGCTGCTTTTCTTTCGTTCCAATACAGCATATTCAGCAGGCAAAAAAGTACATCCTCTATTTCATCAAATTTTGGCCGTTGCCCAATGCTTAAAATATCTTCTGTAAGCAGCGTATGTATATTAAAATAAGAAGAAACCGATTCAACATCAGACTTCTTAAGTCCGTCCATGTTTATCCAGCTTATGCGGTCATTTTTTGCATAGGGCAGCACATCTTTTAGTGTTCCGAGTTCGCTATGCTCCACAGTAGCGGCATCGTAATTAAATACATACAGTCTGCTATTTTGTGCATCTGTTCGGGCTTGTACAGAAGCAGGGTTATAGTTAAATATTTCTTTAGTACGCTTTGGGTTAAAAATGGGTACTATCAGGTGTTGTAAGATTTTATTTGCCCTCATGAAAATAAAGATAGGGTTTTAATTTTTTGGGGGAAAAGTGATTTGTAAGTATTTTAATTGAAAAGTATGTTTCTAAAAGTAAATAAGTTATTTTTAGAAAAAAATAGTATGTATGCATTTTTACCCCCCCCCATATATCTATATGTAAACACATTCGGCACCTGGTAGTGCCACCTTGATTTTTTTTAAGTTTTGATAATTCCCCCTAAGACCACGAATGATCTAAAACTTAAAAAATCAAAACGCATTTTATGAAGCAACTTAAAAATATAACTAACTTCTTTTTGATAGTAGGTTTCCTATGCTTTTGCCAGAAAGGCTTTGCACAACCAACTATAACAGGTGCTACCTGCATTAGCCCCGACCCTACAGCTACTGCAGTTGTTTATACAGTAAACAACCCGGTTGGCAATACCATAACCGGTATAGGACAGTTGGGTGATATAGAAATAACAACTGCCCTGCCCCTGCCCACTTTCCCTTTTGCAGGGCCTTCTTTTACCTTTAGTGCCCGGAGCCTGAACCGTGGCCGCGAAATAACAAATACCTGCAACGATTACCTAAAGGCTGCCAACAACCTACCAGGAGTAGATGCCACCAATTATGGGTTTGCCAAAGGCCGCCTTACCATTTTTTACAGCACCAACACCAATTGTGACAAGCTGGTGGACCTGGACATTTTTAAATCTTTTACACTCCACCCACCCATTGTAGGGCCACGTTGTATAAAAGTAGGGGATACGGTTACTTATTCTGTATGCAATATCATTAGTGGCCGCACCGCTGAAATGATAGGACAGGACAGGTATTATTGGACGGGTTCCGCTTTTAGTAATTATGATAATACAACCTTTCCGGCAGGTTTTGAGCGGTTATATAGCAGTGCAGACGGAAGTTCTATTACATTCAAGATAATTTCGGGATATACAGCCAATCAAACATTGTATTGCCGTTTCGGTCAGTGTGCAAGCAATATTAATACCGTATCTAGCCTGCAATTGGGTACTACTACGCCCAAGCCTTATATTACATTAAAAAACAGTAATCAATCCGCTACCTACACCCCTCCGTATTGCATAGCTTCTACTGAAACAAATATTGTTTTAGCAGTTGCACCATCTGTGTCGGGTATTTATAATTATTATTTGAGTAGCAACAACTATAGCTGGTCATTTGCTTCCGGTGGTGGTTATGTCCCCAACGTTACTCTCCTCAATACCAATGGCAACATTTCATTGAACGTAATTATTGGTCAAAGTGGTGGTGAGCTGTATGTAAATACCTCCGGTGGTTGCGACACCCGGACCGATGTGGTACAGATAGGCAGGGGGCTTACAAACCCACCATTCAGTATCACGGGCAATACCAGTTTGGGGGGCACACCACTTGGCAATTGTATTACAGCCGGTGCCAGTGGCATATTTACTTTAAATGGCCAACCCGGTAATGTACCAATAACATGGACACTCCCAAGCGGATGGACCATTACCGGTGGACAAAACGGAACTGTTATAACGGTTACCCCGGCAATTGGTGCTGCTAGCGGGGGCAATATATCTGCCGCCATAGGCACCTGCACTAGTACAGGGGTCAGCCTACCTGTGTATGTCCGCCCCGCTACACCCGGTGCAATTACGCTATCTATTGGCGGTCAATCTGTATCAGGCCCCCCATTCTGCATACCAAAACCTGCTCCGGCACTCAGCTTTACAACTGCTGGAACTCCTAATATAAGCAGTTATGTATGGTCGGTACCAACGGGTTGGTTTCCTATACCTGCAAACCCTTCGACAGCCAATATAAGTGTTACACCAAATAATACTACTTCCGGTCCGGTAACGGTGTTTGCCACATCGGGTGGTGGTTGCCTTTCGCCCAATTCTGCCAATGCTGTTGTCAGTTATGCACAGGCAACACCTGTCATTACGCCCCCGGCTACCTGTCCCGGCAACCTTCGTGGTTTTGATGCCAATACTTTATCCATTCTTGGCAGTAGTGCTTCTAATTTAAGGCAGGCTGCTTCTTTCAGCGTACAAACGCCTGTTACCACTCCTGCAACAACCTATACATGGAGTTTTGACCCCGGTCTTGTTTACGGAACCCCTGTTCCATCAGGCCCCGGAGGTTCTACTATCACGTTTACCTGTGCAGGTGTACCGGGTACTTACAGGATATGGGTAACTGCAACAGCTACAGGTGTTACGACCTGTGGAAGCACAATAAGCCAACCTTATACCGTTCAGGTTGATTTAAGGGGCAATACATTAACATTGGACCCCTTTCCAGCACCACCTGCAACGGCCACCGGTGAATTTTATACATTGACCAGTCCACCATCTGGAGCAAGCTATTTCTGGTACGAATTGCCTTCCAATTTAACAATCGGAGGCACCTCTATTTCTCCAAATGCAAATACAATGTACAACAACATTGCTATTAGCAGTGGCAGTAAAAACTATGGGGTCATAGTTACTTATACTGGTGGGTGCACCAATGCATACACACAAACTACAAGTAGTTTTGCCCACAACCGTTCATTGCACCAACAGAAAAAAACGGATGCAGGTAAAAAACCGCAAACAGGCAAAATGGAATCAATAACCCTGCAACCCAACCCTGCACAAAACAGTACAACCCTGATTTTGCCTGAAGGCAAAACCGATGTGGCTGTAAGTGTGGTGAATGTTGACGGCAGGTTACTATGGAAGCGCAGTATGGTCAACAGCACCAATACTACTATCAACACTGCCAATTGGGCAAGTGGTGAGTACACAGTAATAATTCGTGAACCCAACGGTAAAGCCGTTACCAAAAAACTAATCATTCTAAAACAATAACAATCCGTCATTGCGAGTGAAACGCTTTAGTCCCGTTGTCCGGGAAAGCAATCTGCTTTCCAAATATGAAGACCTTTTTTCCTCGCTTGATAAAACAATAATTATCAAAATCAAACAGCCTTATGCTCTTCCAAGGGAGTGGATAAGGCTCAAAACAACTTGCCTTTTGCCCCTCTCCAAATGAGAGGGGTTGGGGTGAGGTTCTTTACCACCATGAAAAAACTATTATTCATTATTCATTGTTCATTGTTCCTTGTCTCTGCCACCGCCCAACGCGAATATTGGGGAATGACACAATACGGCGGCCCCGGTTTCCTAACCAACTTCTACGGTGCAGGTGTACTATTTAAAACGGACAAGCAAGGGCGCAACTACAAAGTCGTGCGCAATTTTGATACCGCAACAGGGTTTGAGCCGCAGGGATCACTCATACAGGCACCTAATGGTAAATTTTATGGTTTTACAACCAATGGAGCATGTTCATGCAAACCCGGGTTTTTGTTTGAGTTTGATCCTATCAGGTCGGTGTATAAAACATTGTTAAAGAGCGATACTTTACCTAGACAAAATAGCCATCGATGGGGCACCCCTTTTCTTGCCTCTAATGGTAAAATCTATTCGCTTGCAGGCAATACTGTATTAGAAACCGACCCAAACACAGGTAATAGTATTGTAATTGCTGACTCATTGAATCCTGCAGGGGGCGAAAACTATTTTATGCAGGCCAGTAATGGCAAGGTTTATTTTGTAACAGCAAGCTATTTCTTAATTGGCCAGTTTGGCGCTTTGTACGAGTTAAACCTACCTACCAAAACAGTCATTAAAAAATATCAGTTTTTATCAGGTAATGGAGCAGCCCCTTACGGCAGTTTGGTAGAATGGTCACCGGGTGTATTATACGGCACTTTTAGTAATGGCAGCGGGCCAATTACCTCTACAGGTGGCATATTCAGCTACAACTTAACTACTCAAACCTTTGAGCAAAAACGAACTTTTTATAGTATAGGCGTATCGGGCGTGGCATCAGGTACTAATGGCGGCCTTACCCGGTATGGCAATAAATTGTATGGTGCTACAGTTGCACAAGGAGTTAATAATGATGGCTTTATCTACAGCTACGATCCTGCTACCAATGCGCTTGATACATTAATTAATTTTGCAACAGCCAATGCTTCATATCCTTACGATACCCTACACCAGGTAGATACCCGCAATCTGCGTGGATGGGGAACAGAGCTAATTTCGGGTTATGATGGGCGGCTGTATGGACTAACTTCCACTTCTATGTTTTCATATGATGTAGCTACCAATAAGGTATTTAGTTTAGTGTCATTACAAAGAGAGTGGGGTGGATATCCAGCCTACGCCCACCTTCTCCAAACCTGCACCAAACCATATTTCTACTTCACCATACCCGACACGCTGCATGTATTTCAGGGGCAGCCGGTCAACTTCGCAATAGGCACACCCAATACAGACACGTTTAGGTGGTACAAAGACAATATATATCAGGCTACCCAAACAGACAGCCTGCTGCACATAACCGCAGCAGCGTTAACAGACCAGGGTTGGTACAACACCAAACTCACCAACGAGTGCGGCGACAGCATTACCAAAAAGTTTTACCTGAAAGTAGATATAGTTACCCCGCTTGGTTTAGCCTTTACCGGCCGGGTAAATAACAGAAATGCCCTTTTGCAATGGACAGACCCTTCAGCAAAAGAGGTGGAAACCTATGTTTTACAACGTAGCACGGACGGCAGAAGTTTTA
>JAYTDC010000018.1:0-1564 GCA_043736115.1 Segetibacter sp.
GACGATTTCTTATATTTTGTGTAATAAGTGGTCCAAAATAAAAGAAAATGCTATTTTTATCGTTCTAAGAGAACCCCGAACTATATTTTAAGTTATGACCCAAAAATTTTTTGCCGCCGTTATATTTTTCTCCATTGCCTTTTTTGCTGGCAATAAGGGTTCAGCTCAAAATTCAATTGTGCAGGAAGGAGAGTTTGGTGTAGGTATTGGTGCCGGGCATTATTTTGGTGATTTAAATACCAGGGGTCACCTGAATAGACCCAAAATAGCCGCCAGTATTTTCTTTCGTAAAAACCTTGGCAATTATATTGCCATGAGATTAAGCGCCAACTTTGCCCAATTGGGTTATTCTGATCAATATAATGATCATAATAAATATATGTATAGTCGTAACCTTAGCTTTAACAGCAAAGTTTGGGAAATGACATTACAGGGGGATTTTAATTTCTTCCGTTTTATGCCAGGAGAGCCTGCATATAGTTTTACCCCTTATATTACTTTTGGCGCAGGTATATTTAGTTATGATCCTTATGCTTACCTGCAAGGCGAGAAAATATTTCTCCGGCCATTAGGAACAGAAGGGCAGGGTAGTCCTTTATACCCTGATCTCAAAAAATACAGCTCAACCGGCATCAGTATTCCTTTTGGAGGAGGTATCAAATATTCAATCAATGAAAGCGTCAATATTGGTTTTGAAATATTACACCGCTTTACCAATACCGACTACCTGGATGATGTAAGTAAAACCTATGTTGATCCTGCTGCTTTTCCGGCCAATCCGGATGGAAGCACATCAAATGCCTTGTTATTAAGTGATAGGTCGTATGAAATAGGCGAACCAATTGGTATACCTGGTCGCCAGCGGGGCAATAGCAAGCAAAAAGATCAGTTTGTAACGGCTATGTTCCATATTACTTTTAATCTGCAATCCTATAGGTGCCCTAAAGCAAATTAAGCAGGGTTTTATTACAGAAATAATTTAAACATACTTAGTCGGGTTATAAGTGATAGTACCTGCTATTATTTATTTGAATGTTGTAGAAAACTACTTTAACTAAATTGAGGTCTATTGTTTAATTTGTTTAAATAATTCAATACATTTCTAACAAATTTTATTCAATAAATTAAAATTTATTACTATGCGCCTGATATCCATTTTTTACTGTACAATTCTTGCCATTATTTTCAGTTTTTCAGCTTCTTTTACTACAAACAGCTTCAGAACTAATAACAAAGCCGGAGATTGGTTTTTCCTTGCTGATAAGAAAGTAAGCTTTGGTGCAGATCATGATGTTATAAACTTTGGCAACTGGAGAGATGATGTACGCCAGCTAAAATTAAAAGTAACAGATGGGCCATTAAAGATGTATACTATGACTATTCATTTTGATAATGGAGCTACACAAAAAGTGGAGCTTCGTAATCGTTTTGCTCAGGGTAGTGAAAGCCGCGTGATAGATTTGGGCGGAGGGTTAAGACACCTTACAAAAATTGAATTTTGGTATGAAACAAAAGGTTTTGCGCGGGGAAAATCAAGAGTAGCTGTCTGGGGGAAAAACTAAAT
>JAYTDC010000019.1:0-1616 GCA_043736115.1 Segetibacter sp.
TCCTATGTTTACAATTCAATAAATTTACTAAATAGGAATTTAATTAAAATTAGAAAGAACAAGAGGTGGAGTAAGGCTGACAAACCGCATAAGCCAGTAGCTTTTACAACATGATAGTCACCACCCCTTTTCTTACCCGATGCTGAACAGTTCAACAAGCATTATACAAAGCTTGCATTAGGATAGATAGCACAGTGTAAGAGTGTTCTTTCCATTTGTTTTTTCCTGTATTAAAAATAATACAATCACATCAAAACGAATGATTATGGAAGCGAAAAAATTATGTTGTGGTATAGATGTATCTCACACAACTTTAGATGTTTGTTATCAAAACAATCTTGGAGATTTGTTTTACCTGAAAGTTGGTAACAATAACAAGGGTTTTGAAAAAATCCTGGAACATACCGGGCCTGGTTATCATTTTGTAATGGAAGCCACGGGTGTTTATTACATACGGCTTGCTTTTTATCTGCATGAGCATGGTTGTCCATTGAGTGTAGTTAATGCGCTTTCTATCAAACGTTATATTCAGATGCACCTGGAGCGTAATAAAAGTGATAAGAAAGACGCTGGGTGGATCTGCCGTTTTGCAATAGAGCAGCAGCCTCCTTATTGGGAAATGCCCGACAGTGCTTATTTTGAGTGTAAGCAGTTGTACAATACCATCCGGGAGTATGCCGAACAGATCAAACGGTTTAACAACCAGTTGCACAGTTTACAGTTACTGCCTATTCCTAGCAAAGACACGATAAAGTCTTTAGAAAAAATAAAGCATCAACTGGCAAAAGAGATAGATAATCTGGAAATTAAATTGGAAGCACAATTAGAAAAATGGCAACCTGCGCAGCTAAAAAGTGTAGGCAGTATTAAGGGAATAGGCAAACGGGCCACGGCCATGCTTATTGTATTTACGCAAGGCTTTAAATATACCCACAACCACCGCCAGCTTATTAGTTTTGCCGGTTTAAGTCCTACCGAATATAGCAGCGGCAGCAGCATACAAGGCAAGCCCAGTATCTATAAACGAGGAGGTAAAAACCTTCGTGATGTGCTGTACATGTGTTCCATGAATGCGATGAAAACAAACCCAGCCTGCAAGGCGCTTTACGAAAGACTTAGAGCTAATGGAAAGACAGGAAAGCAAGCATTAATTGCGGTGTGTAATAAGCTTTTAAAACAGGTTTTTGCAGTAGTAAAAAACAACAGCTTGTACCAGCCAAATTATTGCTCGGCAAAACCGTAAAAAAAAGCAAAATTTATTTGGTTTTTTACACAGTTCATGTTGTGTGTAGTGTTGTTCGTTTTCTTCTGCCCATTTAATTGCTGTGTCGACTACGATTTTTTCTATGTTGTCTTTTTTCGCACTTTCCCAATAAGGAGTATAATCATTTCCATAGTCTATGTCATCCCATGCCCAATGAAGCAGATAAAAATCATAAACTAATTTTTCATAGTCCCTGGCTTGGCAAAATTGATAAACGTGCGTTAAATTATTTCTGATATTGTCCGAGTTTGCGATTTTCTTTATGTAGTAACTGCAATAACTTAATGTTGCTTCGTCACCCATTTTCTGTGTCAAGTTTAATGATGATAAAACCTCCGGTAAATAGCCAGTG
>JAYTDC010000020.1:0-71238 GCA_043736115.1 Segetibacter sp.
TTTAAACCGTTGTTTACCTAAACGGTTTCCCCACCTGATTACTGTTAGAAATCCGCAAGCCCAACAGCGTTTTTTTTGTGTTTTCCATAAAGCAAAAAAGTTTACTGAAACCGTTTTCAGTAAACTTTGCTACAACCCTTATCTATACTCTATTTCAAAGGATTTTACCAACCATTTTTGGCTATTATGCCTTTATCTAACACTCCATGTATCCTGATGTGTAACACCCCCGTTGCTATATGTCCAGCTAATGGTATGAAACACAAAAGTTACTTCTTCTAAAGGAGGAAGGTTTGCTGATGATGGAGTTAGTGTATCGGGAACATAATTGCGCATAGATGCAATGCGGCCATTTTTAATTTCTATGGTATAATATTGTTCTGTAGTGCCGTCGCCCATAGTATTGGGTCTGTAAAATTTAAACACAGCATCAATCAGTTGATTATCTACTAATGCTTTGAACAGTAATGGAGAACATTTATCAATTAGTTTTCTAATTAGAATTGGATTGTATTGCCTCCTGCCTGTAGTCATGCCCGAAGCTGTATCACGTGCAGTGGTTACGCTTTGATCAAAAAAAACACACTCTATTGAATCTTTTGAACCTGATTTATTACCAAATGTTTCGCCATGAACCTCAACCCCGTTTATTTTTAAAAATAGATGAACTGTTTCTGCCATTTTGTATTTTATTTGCCCCTAAAAGTAACCTATTCCTTCTTCTTTGTTCTTTTCATTTTTTTTAAAATTAAAATAAACTTGTTTGTGGATCTGAATCAGTCTTTGCCTCCCACTCTATTTCTACTTTTTTACTGTTAGCCGCCAATTTATTGCCTATAGCTTTCCATCCCATTACTTCTATAAATCCATTGATTGTAATCTTTTGTGTTCCTTCTTTGGTTTTTAAAACCAATACTGGTTCTTCTTCTGTAGTCACAGTTTCAAGCCGGTTTCCTTTTCCTTCTTTAATAAAAAAGAATTTGGATTTAAGTGTAGTTGTTTCTATTTTAAAGCGCTTTATATTGAATTGATCCTTTTCTGCATCAAGGTATACTGCGGTTATAACTTTTTCAGGATTGAATCTCTCAATCAGCAATATTTTATCTGGATCAAACCTTTGTGTTAATTCAGTATCGGTTATTTCATAATTGCCATCGTCTGTTATTACCAATAGTTTTTCTTCTTCAAACGTTCCCAAATATTCTCCTTTTTCTTCGTTGTTGAGTCTACCAAATTTACTATCGAACCATAGCTTACGACCGGTGAGAGTGCTACGTCCTGCCTCTTTAAATTTCACCGTTTTTACCGGATGTTTTGTAACCTGATTACCCATGCTGCTACGGCCTTTTATATCCATTTCTTCAAAGAAGAAATCAAACTCTTTTTTCTTGGCAGAGCTGTTAGGACTCAATATTACCTTTACTACTTCTGCTTCGCCGTTGTGATTGGCTGTGAAATAGTGTAGGCGACTTTTGTCGGCACCTTTTGAAAGGTCATACTCCTTATCTCGTGTAATGCCCGTTACGTTGAAGCGTTTAGCATAAGTGATGCCTGTAGCACCATCAACATACATTACATTGTAGGTAGTACGCTCATCATTCTTTTGAAAAACTGCTGCATGAATTATGTCTTTACCAATGAAAACTTTATCGGCAACACGAACTACTTTCATTTTGCCAGACTTAGTAAATACAATGATATCATCAAGGTTGCTGCACTCTGCTATCAGTTCATCTTTCTTAAGACCAAGGCCAATGAACCCTTCGGCCCTGTTCATAAATACTTTGGTATTGGCAACTGCAACAGTTCTTGCTGTAATGACATCGAACTGTTTTAATTCAGTTCGGCGTTCTCTTCCTTTACCATATTTTTTCAACAATTCCTGACAATAACTAACTGCATAATCGGTGAGGTGATCAAGGTTGTGTTGCACTTCCTTCATTTCATCTTCCAGACCTTTTATCTGTGCTATCAACTGATCAATATCCAACCGATATATACGTCGTACAGGCTTTTCTGTTAGTTTCAATACATCTTCACGTGTTAAGGGTCGGCGAAGATTTTTAGTGAACGGAACAAATGCTTTTTCTATTCCTACCAATACTTTCTCCCATGTTTCATGCTTCTTCTCTAACTCCTTGTATATTTTTTCTTCAAAGAAAATTTTCTCCAACGAGGTATAATGCCATTTCTCATTTAGCTCCCCAAGCTTTATTTCAAGTTCCCGTTTTAAAAGGTTACGGGTATTATCAGTGGCAACTTTCAGCAATTCAGTTACTGTTACAAAGTGTGGCTTTTGTTCAATAATAACACAAGCATTGGGTGAAATACTTACTTCGCAATCGGTAAATGCGTACAAGGCATCAATAGTAATATCAGGCGAAATGCCGGGAGCAAGGTCAATGATAATTTCAACAGCAGCCGCAGTAGCATCGGTTACTTTTTTTATTTTTATTTTTCCCTGATCGTTTGCTTTTACAATGCTATCGCAAAGGGTTGATACAGTTACTCCATAAGGCACATCACGTATGACCAAAGTCTTTTTATCTACTTCTTCAATTCTTGCTCTTACCCTTACTTTTCCTCCCCGCTTGCCTTCATTATAGTTAGATGCATCTAATATTCCGCCTGTGAGAAAATCCGGAAAAATTGCAAAGGGTTTATTGCGCAAACATTTAATAGATGCGTCAATAAGTTCGCAAAAGTTATGAGGAAGTATTTTAGTGGAAAGGCCTACCGCTATTCCATCTGCGCCGTGTGCAAGCAGCAAAGGGAACTTCATAGGGAGGGTAACGGGTTCGTTCTTTCGGCCATCATAACTGAGTTGCCATTCTGTAGTCTTATTGTTGAAAGCAACTTCCAAAGCAAACTTGCTAAGACGAGCTTCAATGTATCGTGGTGCGGCTGCTGCATCACCTGTTCGCACATCGCCCCAGTTGCCCTGTGTTTCTATAAGCAGGTCTTTTTGCCCCATGTTAACCAAAGCATCGCCAATAGATGCATCGCCATGTGGGTGGTACTGCATACTTTGGCCAATAATGTTAGCCACCTTATTAAACCGTCCATCATCCATCTCCTTCATTGCATGAAGAATACGGCGCTGCACAGGTTTTAGGCCGTCCTCAACTGCAGGAACGGCTCTTTCTAATATTACGTATGAAGCATAATCAAGGAACCAATTTTTATACTGTCCGCTTACGCCGCTATCTGTGTTGTTCTGATCGTTAAGTACTATGCTCAATGTTGGGTTTTATTTTTGATAAATGCTCTATTAAAATGTTTCAAAAAAATCGATGTACGCAGGAACTTCATTTTGAATTACGTCCCATACTATCTCATAGTTAATTCCAAAGTATGATGGATAAGTCTGTTGCGAAAATCTGTAAGTTTTTGCCATTCAATTTCAGGATGATTGTCTTTAAATTCATCTCCCAGATAATTGGATGCTTCCCCACAAATTTCAAAATTCCGACTGACAGCATCAATAGTTATCTTGCTATTGCAAAAGCTATCGTAATCCATACCCGAAGTGTATTGATTTATTGCCAGCAATGCTTGCAATATGTCCTCAACAAGTAAACCTTCATCTCTTTTAGACATAAATCAAATCACTTTTTATGGCATCAAAATATTTGGGCTTAACGCCTTTGCGACTCACCACTTGTACCTCCTGACTAAAAAGTTTATCCAATTCATACATCATATCCAGAAATTTAAACCCCAGTGAAGTTTTGTGTTCAACCAACAAATCAATATCACTTTGTGGTGTTTGTTCGTCCCTACTGTAACTTCCAAATAATGCAATACTTGTAATGCCATATACATTTTCAAGATGGGGTTTAACATCCTTGAGTTTCGATATGATATCTTGCTTATTCATCAGCTAAAATATTAAATAGTTTCTTGTTCTGCATCGGTGATTTGAACACTTTCCACCCCTGCCACTCTCACCTCAAAATCTTTCATGCTATTCATATTGCCCTGCATTTCCAATTTGCCTTGCGCTATCAATTCTTTTAGTCTCCAAAGGAGAAATGCATCGCCTGTTGTTTCTTTTGCTTTTCCATAATATTGAGAAAGCAGTTTATTTACTTTCATGAAATCTTTACTTACAAAGTTCAGCAATTCGTTATCATAGTAATGATATCCTTTCTGCACAAGTTTTTTCCCACCCTCCAATAACCTTATGCCTTTGTTTTCATTTCCAAGTTTTATCCATTCATCGGGATCTATTTCAAACTCACTAAGAGTAACCGGTCTTGCCAATTTTTTAGCTTTTACAAATTCTTTTGGTTGAATCTGAAACAAACTTGTGGGATAAAAAATGTTTCCTTTTTCGTTTATAAAAGGCAGGTTGTTTAAATATAGAATAAATATCATCCCCTGAAAATCTTTGAATTGACTCATCAGCCAATAATAGCCTGAAACATCGTGTTTATTTTGCGCAGCCCATATCCAAATTATTTCATCAGGATTGGCTGTAAGTTTTTCTTTAAGTTGAATGACCTCTTTGTTGTCATCAACGTGTCCATCACCGGCAATTCCGCTATAGTGGCTGTCTTGTAAAATATCGTTCCACCATTGAAGGCGATTTGCAATACCTTCTTCTGTATAAATATCGGCAATTGGCCCAACTGCATAATCATCCTGTATGATAACAATTTCACCATCCATTGTGGGGTCAAGTTCAAAACTTTTTTTGAGTGCTTCTTTATTTGCCTGTTCAAAAACGATATGTATCATTTTGAGTTTAAGGTTGAGTGTTTTATGGTTAAATGTTTGGTATCTTTATATTTACGACTAACTACTATCACTCCTTCAGCAATTCAATTCCTTCTCCTTTGCATGGTTCTATAAAATCTGAATCGTGAGATGCCAATTTGGCTATGTTGTGAATTTTACAAGTGGCGAGAATGATGGCATCGTTTGGAAGGAGGTTGTATTTTTTCATCAGATCGGGATCTAGTTTAAATAAACTGTCTTCGGTTGCTAAAAAATCAAACTTTTTAAGTAGCGCAAAACCAGAATTATCTGATAATAATCTTGCAATTTTTTCTGAAGATAGTAAAGAACGTGGAGAAGCTTTACCAAAATGAGCTAAAAAGTAAAGCATAAATTCACTATCGACAGTCTCGTTAATAAAAGTAACCGCTAATTCATCTCCGATAAGTTCAGTTAATAATTCTGTTTTTCTCCCCTTGATGTACTCAACCAACAGAGAAGAATCAATAAAAATATTATTGTTCATAGACATCATACTTATCAAATGGGAAGTCAGGATATGGTGCAATTCCGCGATATTTTTCTAATACCTTTAAACCCTTCTCAACAGGCATTTCGCTGAATTTGCGGTTGTCCTCTTTTTCAGTAATATTTTCAATCGTCACCTCTACTTCCTTCCCGTTAAACTCTTCCGGCACTGCGACAGTCAACTTGCCCTCTTTAGCAAAGCCTTTTAGTTTAATAGCTCCCATACATTTTAGTTTAAGAATTCAATTCAAATTTACAAATAATCTTTCATCGGCGTATCTTTCACAATCATGCGAAGATTCCTATTAATCTGCATATTCATGTTTCGCTACGAAAGTAAAACAGTGCAAACCTTTTGAATTTTAGTCTTACGACTTACTACTAACATCTTACTAACACTTACGCTACTAACTCCGCATCATCCACAATATCCAATTCTACTTTCAAATTGCCAATGATAAACTCCTGCCGCTGCATGGTGTTTTTGCCCATATAATATTCCAGTATTTTTTGAATATGGTCTCCGTTCTCTACTATAACAGGTTGCAGTTTCATATCATCACCAATGAACCGTGCAAACTCATCAGGGCTTATTTCACCCAAACCCTTGAAGCGGGTTATTTCCGGTTTGTTTCCTAGCTTTTTTATAGCAGCCTGCTTTTCAGTTTCATCATAGCAATAGATTGTTTCCTTTTTATCTCTTACTCTGAATAGTGGTGTTTCTAAAATATGCAAATGGCCATTTTTTACTAAATCAGGAAAAAATTGAAGAAAAAAAGTAAGCAACAACAAACGTATGTGCATACCATCTACATCAGCATCTGTAGCCATAACTATGTTGTTAAAACGAAGTCCTTCCAAACCATCTTCTATGTTTAGCGCATGTTGCAATAAATTAAACTCCTCATTTTCATAGACTATTTTTTTTGTTAGTCCATAACAGTTGAGTGGCTTGCCTCGTAAACTAAAAACTGCTTGTGTATCCACTCTGCGGCTTTTGGTTATTGATCCGCTGGCACTGTCACCTTCTGTAATAAAAATGGTAGTCTGACTTTTCTTTTCAAGGATTTCGTCTTTGTTTTTTCCTTCCGGTTCATCGTTGTAGTGAAACTTACAATCTCTCAATTTCTTATTGTGCAGATTAGCTTTTTTAGCCCTCTCATTTGCCAGTTTTTTTATGCCTGCCAATTCTTTTCTTTCTCTTTCGTTTTGTTCTATTCTTTTGCGAATCGCTTCAGCAGTTTGTGGATTTTTATGTAGAAAATTATCCAACTCTTTGCCTAAAAAATCTTGCATGAAGTTGCGCATTGTTGGGCCGTTTTCATACACATTTAGCGAACCCAGTTTGGTCTTGGTCTGACTTTCAAAAACAGGCTCCTGCACCCTTATAGATATGGCTGCACAAATGCTTCCTCTTATATCAGCAGCTTCATAGTCTTTCTTGTAAAAATCTCTAATAACTTTTATAAAAGCTTCCCGAAATGCCTGTTGATGTGTACCGCCTTGTGTAGTGTATTGCCCGTTAACAAAGGAATACAGGTCTTCTCCATAATCGTTATTGTGGGTTATCGCAACTTCTATATCCTCTCCTTTTAAGTGTATAATAGGGTAGCGAATTTCATCTGCATTGGTACGGCGTTGTAATAAATCAAGCAACCCGTTTTTGCTTACATAGCGTTTTCCATTGTAGTTGATTACCAATCCTGCATTGAGGTAGCAATAGTTCCACAATTGGTTATCGATGTACTCGTTTATGTAGTGATAGTTTTTAAAAATGGTCTCATCTGGAGTAAAGTTGACCAATGTTCCGTTTGCTTCAGTTGTAGCTTTTTCTTTGTGTTCTTTTATCAAAACCCCTTGTTGAAACTCGGCAGCTTTTTCTTTGCCCTCGCGGAAAGAAGTTACTTTGAAATAGTTGCTCAAAGCATTTACAGCTTTGGTTCCTACCCCATTTAATCCAACACTTTTTTGAAAGGCTTTGCTATCATATTTGGCACCGGTATTTATTTTACTAACCACATCTACCACTTTTCCTAACGGAATTCCTCTTCCAAAATCACGGATCGTGACAGATTTATCTTGTATGGAGAGTTCTACACTTTTACCATGACCCATGGTATGTTCATCTATGCAATTGTCTATTACTTCTTTTATTAAAACATAAATGCCATCGTCGGGGCTGCTACCGTCCCCCAACTTACCTATGTACATGCCGGGGCGAAGCCTGATATGTTCACGCCAATCGAGGCTTCTTATACTTTCTTCATTATAATCCGAGTTCGATATCTTATCTGCCATTTATTCTTACTTTATTGCTTCGCAAAATGCCAATGTTGGTTTTTTGCACCTGCAAATATATAATCCAAGAAATGCGGTGAAATTTTAGTTTTAAACAAATGGCGATTTGTTGGGGAAAAACAGCTTTTTCATTCCAAACATTAAATATAATTTATCTACTTAAGCTGTAAATGTTCATTTCGACATTCTAACCACAGAGGGCACAGAGAAAAAACCGCACAGAGAACACAAAGGAATTTACTGGAATCTCTTAGAAACACGTTTTAAGAATATTTACCTTATGGAACAAATCATTTAAAAAGCTCAATAGCAATACCCAAAAGTACAAGTATCCCGATTCAAAAGGTACTTATCGGGATGCCGACATTGAGGTCGGCAAGTGACACAACAAATGCTGATAGATCTACCAATACCGGTAACAAAAAAGTCTAATCTGGTGACCCAAACCTGCCGCGGCGCCGCTGCGGATTTGACTGCGGAACTCCCTTTCCAAAATTCTTAAGATTGTATGAAAAAGTGAGCATGAAATATTGCTGCAAAACCTGGCTTTGCTGGTCTTCAATATAGGTTTCGGTTATGTTTCTAACAATACTGCGGTTTTGTTTCAGCACATCAAACACGCCGATTTTTAGTTCGCCTTGCTGCTTTTTGAAGAATTTTTTGCCGGCGCTCATGTTCCATAGGTAATAGTTTTGATTGTAGCCAGCTGCCAAACCGCTATACAACAAGTTGCTTAAATCGGTTTGAAAAAACCAACCTTTTTTAGACAACAGGTTGAGTTGCAAGCCCGCAACTTGTGAAAAATATTGCTGATTGAGCGTAGTGTTGATATCGTTATTCACCTTGTTGATGTTGGCCGAGTACGACACCGAAAAATCAACGTATTGGCTGATGTTGCTACCGATCACCGTGCCCAACGAATAGGTGATGTTGGTTGATTTATTTAACTGGTTGTTGATAATGCCGGGCAGCTTATTGAGCGTAACCCCTGCATTCATATTCAGGTTAGATTTGATCAGTTTTATCGGCACAGCAAAAGTAAAAAATGAACGGAAGCTGTTGTACCCATCAAGGTTAACCGGCTTGGTCAGTTGTTGGCCGCTTTTCAAAGAAACATTGCTGTTGAGGACAGAGTCACGGAGTGGCACAAAAGTGGCCGAAGTAATGAAATTACTAGCCGCCTGGTAAAAGATATTTCCTACAAACAACATTCCCCGTTTGGTATCGGCGAACGTATAACGGCCACTCAACGATTGCATGTATTGCTGCTCCAATTGCGGGTTTCCGGCAGTTACAAAGGGCAGTCCCGTAATGTCATACACATCCTGCAATTGGGTGACCGATGGTTGATTGGTATTGGCGCGGTAGAGGATTCGCAGGTTGCTTTTCTCCGATAGTTTTAAACGGAACATGGCGTTGGGTAAGAAATTTTGAAAGGTTTTTTTTACCTTCAATGATGTCGGGAAAGTACGGTCGCTTTTTAAGTTGGTCTGTTGAAAATCAACCCCGGCTGAAAACTGATTGTCTTTGGTAAAATAGCGGTAAGTAAGGCCCCCTTTTTGCGAAGCGGTTGTATTCTCAAACTTGCTGGAAAGCGTAGGATTGAAGATGTCATACTTATCCGCATTGCCATCGTATTGATAAGCCTGTTGATCGGCTTTGCTTTTGGTGTAGCCGGGATTATAGTTGGCCTGCAACTGTGAATGCAGGCTCAATGGTTCGGTATAAATAAAATTGGACGATAACTGATAGCCGTTGCTGAACTGATCAGTATATCGCCTTGCCGTTGAATCTCTGAAAGTGGCCGGCAAAAAGGTAGTATCAAACTGTGTAGTGTAAACATCGCCGATGCGATTGTTATAACTGGTGTTTAGATTAATGGAATAAGTACGGCCACGTTTTGGAAAGGCGTGCCGAAACAGTATGTTATTGTTTAGGTTGGTAGCTTTCTTGTTGCCGTTGACTAGGTTGTGTGTGCGGCTTAGCGTAGTGCCTGCACTTTTAATAAATGAAGTGGTAGCATCCTTGTCAGAATTGTTTAACTGCACACTGGCATTGGGTGTTATGATAAGTTGATTGGCTGAATCAAATTTGTATTCAATCCGCAGGTTAACCCGGTGATTGGTGTTGGTGTTGCTGGCAAGGTTTACTTGTGACAAGTTGGGAATAGTGTTGGAGAAATATTGCCGGTTTAGCAGTTCATCGCTGTTGTTGGCTGAACTGTTGAAAAAATAACTCCCCGAAACGGTGGCTTTCTTACCCCAAATATCAGCATAGTTAATGCCAAAGGCATTTGTCTTATTAATGCCGTTTTGCTGCCCTACTAAAAAATTCCCGTTGTTGCTATTGCCTTGATTGTTTCCTCCGCCGCCTCTGCCTCCTCTCCCACCGCCACGGCCACCTTGCGAACTACTGTTGGTAACACCCAACAAATCCTGCGTGGCAAAATTTTGTTGGTTGATGTTGTTGAAGTTGCCGACAAAAGAAAGCTTCCGGTTTTCTTTTAGCTGCGTGGTGTTGCCACCTGCCTGGTATTTTCCGTCGGTGCCATAACCGGCATATACACGGCCAAACTGCCCGTTGCGCATATTGGCTTTGGTAATAATGTTGATGCCTTTGTTGGTGTTGCCGTCGTCCACCCCCGTAAACTGCGCCTGATCACTCAACCGGTCAAACACCTGAATCTTATCCACTATTTCCGCAGGAAGATTTTTAACAGCAGCAGTAGCATCGTCGCCAAAAAACTCACGGCCATCTATGGTTACTTTTTGCACCACTTCACCGTTTGCTTTTAGTTGTCCGTCTTCAACAGTTATACCCGGCATTTTTTTGGCCAGGTCTTCTACAGTGGCATCGGGATTTACTTTATATTGGCTTGCATTGTATTGCACCGTGTCGCCCTTCATGGTTACGGGGCTAATGGTGGCCGTTACAGTTACAGCTTGCAGTTCACCAGGCTTTCGGCTGATTAAAATTTCCAGGTCTATGTCCGCAGCATCTATCCGCACCCCCCTGCTCACCCGGCTATAGCCCACGGTACTAAACACAATATTGAACGAATCGGGCAACACATTCATTATCCAAAACCTGCCCGCCGTATCACTGATTACGCTCCGGTTGTGCGACGTGTCCGTCACACTCTCCAACAGTATAGTTGCGGCCTGCACTCCTTTACCCGACTGCTTATCCTGCAAAATACCCTGCACGGAGTAGCCCTGTGCTTGCACAGCACTTACACAGAACACAGCTAATATTCCCAGCAAATAATGTTTAATCATGCAGACCGGATTTGTAAAAGATTTGTATACATAGTAGTTTCTCCGAAAAAACAATGCCCCTACGACATCCGCAATATCGCAAAGGTTTAATAGTTTCCATTCATTTCTTTTTCTATTGAGCCGGCATTTGTTCGCTAATCGGGCTTCATAGGCGACGCTCCATTCATCTACAGTGTGCTATTGGGCATTTCTATTTTTTGTTAGTTTGAACCCCTGCAATACTGACGGTGCAAGCACTAAGGCACGAAAGAGTTTTATAAAGTATTCAATACCCATCTAAATCCTTTTGTATCTTACATCCAGAAAATTTCACAACCATGAAAAGAAGTTTACTAACTGCGGTTCTGATGGTATCTTTTATTGGCGCTTTTGCGCAGCCGGGAGTGCTGGACCAAACGTTTGGGGTTGGGGGGAAGGTGATAATACCAGCCGATTCCACTGCATCTACCAAAGCAGTTGTTATTCAGTCAGATGGTAAAATAATAAGCGGTACTTCTACCACTATTAATAGTATTCCTTACCTCAAATTGATACGTTACAATACTGATGGCACTTTCGACACTTCTTTTGGCATTAACGGACAGATAAATGCACGCCCAGGCAGCTCTTGTTCGCTAGGAGATATTGCCTTGCAATCAGATGGTAAAATAATAGTAGGGGGTAATGTTTTCGATACCACTACTAACAATCGTGGAGGTTTTTTATTGATAAGATATTTACCAAATGGAAAACTTGACAGCACTTTTGGCAACAACGGCATGGTAAAGACTTACCCCCAATCCACCAATTTTCTCTCCCTTACCTGCATAATGATAAAGCCGGATGGAAAAATAGTTGCAGGAGGCAGTATTTCAAGTAATGTTTTTACCGAATACCCATTTATTAATCAATATTTGCCAAACGGACAACCTGACAATTCGTTTAATTCTAGTGCTTTCTATATCAGTTTACCTTATGGGAACGCAAAAAGTGTAAGTGATATGGTTGCTACCGGAGACGGGAAAATAATTGTTTCAGTTGAAGCCCAAATGGTACCCGCCAACAATTCCAGCGACTTTTTGATTGCAAAACTACTTGCTAATGGTTCTCAAGATTCGTCATTTGGTAAGAATGGAATCAACTACACAGACTTCAATAATTCTGGTGATATGTCTTATGGTATTACCATGCTGCCCGATAGTTCATTGGTTCTTTCCGGTTCGTATATGCAATCAGGGTTTTACCACTTTGCTTTGGTAAAATACACGCCCAACGGCAAGGTGGACAGCACATTTGGCAACAACGGAAGAGTTACCACCCGCTTTAGTGGCAAAAGTGCGGCTGGCAATAAAGTAATAACAGACCCTTCGGGAAAATTGATTGTTTGTGGCTATGCATACTCGGGTTTGTGGAGCGACAATGCCTACGATTTTGCCTTAGCAGTTTACAAAAGCAATGGAAGTCTTGACAGCACTTTTGGAAGAAATGGTGTACTGACGACAGACTTTGCAAGCAGCAAAGACAATGCAAATGCACTTGCCGTTCAGGCTGATGGAAAAATTGTACTTGCCGGTGATAGTTATGACGGCCACGTTACTTCTATTGCACTTGCACGATATGAACGAAATCAGTTTTTGAAGTACAATAGCATTGATGGATTTGTCTTTGTGGACAATAATGCAAATGGTATAAAGGAAGCTAATGAGCGCTATTATAACAATGCAAAAATTTCGACAAAACACAATGCGGATTCTGTTATCACTTTCACTTTTAACGGAAGCTTTAGTGTTGAAACAGATACCGGCACATTTGTAAGCAGGGCAATAGCTCCGCTCAATTATTATAACATTGTTCCGATTAGCCATACTTCAACATTTTCAAATTATTTAAACACAGAAAGTGTAAAGTTTGGCCTACAGCCTATTCCCGGAAAAAGAGATCTTACACTGCATATTGTTGCAGAAACTGCAGCTCGTCCCGGCTTTCCATTACGCTACAGGATTTTTTACAAAAATCAGGGAACCGATACCTTAATCAATGGAACTATAAAACTGGTTAAAAGCCCATTGTGCAATTATGTTTCTTCTAGCCCAATGCCAGCCAATATATTGGGTGATACCATTTGGTGGAATGTGAACAATCTGAAGCCTATGGATACTGCGAGTATAGTTTTAAAACTAATGATTCAGCCTCCACCTTTAACCAACTTAAATGATACTATTAGAACAATCGCTGTTATTACTATAGATGCGAACGAACAAACCCCGTTAGACAATATTGCTGCAGTAAAACAAGTCGTCCGCGGCTCCTACGACCCCAACGACAAAACCGAAAACCACGGTGGAAGAATAACTACCCAACAGGTAGCTAATGGCGACTACTTGCAATACACTATCCGTTTCCAAAACACGGGTAATGATACGGCCTTTAATGTCTATATCCGAGATACCTTAGATAACAAGTTGGATTGGACAACCATGCAGGTACTCACCAGCAGCCACAATTATCAAATGACCATGACCAATAGCAACAAATGCGTATTTACGTTTAGCAACATCAACCTGGTGGACAGTAACAAAAATGAACCCGGCAGCCATGGTTATGTAGTGTATCGCATCAAGCCCAAAACAGATGTTGTATTAGGGGACGTTATAAAAAACACCGCCGCCATTTACTTTGATTACAACCTTCCGGTGCTCACCAACACCGAAACAACCACGGTTGTAGCAGAAACATTTCCACTGCATTTGCTTTCATTTTCTGCAAAAAAAGATGGGAAAACAAACCTCTTGCAATGGACTACAGCACAAGAATTAAACGTTCACCATTTTGAAATAGAAAGAAGTAAGAGCAATCGGGAATTTAGTAAAATAGGAGTAGTGAAAGCCGGATTAACTAACTATCAGTACACTGACAACTCACCACTCCCTACTATCAATTATTATCGTTTGAAGATGGTGGACAAAGATGGGCGGTTTACCTACAGCCCGATTAGGATGATCAATAATAACGGCATCTTTTCGGTGAACATTTACCCAAATCCTGCAAAAGACAAACTGCAATTACAAATTGACAGCGACAAGCCAATTACTTTAAAAATGGATATCATAACACAAGATGGCAAAATTGTCTTGAGCAACAATATTTCAGCAACAGAAGGTTCCATTTTGCGAAGCGTAAATATTTCATCGTTGCAAAACGGCACTTACTTTTTACGTATAACTTTCGGAGAGAATGAGCAGAGTGTTGTGAAGTTTGAGAAAGTCAAGTAGATAATTTTAACCACAGAGACCACGGAGAAATACAACACAGAGGACACGAAGATATTAACCATTGCTCCGTGTCCTCTGTGGGCTGCTCCTTTGTGCCCTCTGTGGTTAAAAAAGCAAAAAGTGGGAAAAGCCCAATAGCAGTACTCCCGTTGAAATGTGCGACCCCGCAAAAAATGACGGGGCAGGCAGCCAATGAAGTCCAATTAAAGGCACAAATGCCTGCTCAATAACAAGAACAAAATGCTGTACAACAGGCTGGTTTTTAGGCTTTATCATTTTATGTGGAAACAATAGCCTACTTTCGCACCATTCGTATATACTCTCTTAGCAGACCTGATACTCTTTCTTTCGCTTACAAGTTTCATCTGGTCATATTTAATGAGCAGAATATCTAATCAATCTTCACATACAATTTGTAAGGTTGTCATTTATTTTATTGTAAATTTTTATTGAATTGACATTCGAAAATTTGAATTTGATTGAGCCAATATTAAGGGCTCTTCAACACGAAGGATACACACATCCTACTCCTATTCAGCAACAAGCTATTCCTGAATTATTACTTGGAAAAGACCTGTTGGGCTGCGCTCAAACAGGCACCGGCAAGACGGCGGCTTTTGCTATACCGATTTTGCAAAGGCTTTACCAACAAAAAGAAAATCCACGTGGACCAAAGCCTATACAAGCGCTGATACTGACTCCTACACGTGAACTGGCCATTCAGATTGGCGAAAGTTTTATGGCTTATGGCGAACATACAAACCTTAACCATTTGGTGGTTTTTGGCGGTGTATCGCAAGTGCCGCAGGTGAATGCATTGCGCTACGGTATTGACATATTGATTGCCACGCCGGGCAGACTTTTGGATCTGATGGATCAGGGTTATATTCACCTGCAACACATCAATATGTTTGTGCTGGATGAAGCTGATCGTATGCTGGACATGGGCTTTATTCACGACGTGAAAAAAGTAATTGCCAAACTGCCTGCTAAAAAGCAAACATTATTTTTCTCTGCTACCATGCCTCCCGAAATTTCGAGGTTGGCTGATACTATTTTGAACAATCCGGTAAGAGTGGAAGTGACACCCGTTTCTTCTACTGCCGAAAAAATAGAACAGGCCGTTTTCTTTGTAGAAAAAGGCGACAAACCTTCTCTGCTGCTTCATTTGCTGGAAGACGAAAGCATAGTAACAGCACTGGTATTTACACGTACCAAGCATGGTGCTGATAAGGTTGTAAAATTTCTCAACAAATCTAACGTGCAGGCCGAAGCTATTCATGGTGATAAGTCGCAAAATGCAAGAGAACGTGCATTGTCAATGTTTAAGACGGGTAAGTTAAGAGTATTGGTTGCTACCGATATTGCTAGCCGCGGCATAGATGTAGATGACCTGTCGCATGTAATAAACTTTGACCTCCCCAACATTCCTGAAACGTATGTACACCGAATAGGCCGTACAGGTCGTGCCGGACAAAGCGGTATTGCCCTTTCCTTTTGCGATGCTGAAGAACGTGCATACCTAAAGGACATTAACAAGCTGATTACTAAAAATGTTCCTGTGGTTGAGAACCATCCGTACCATAGTGCCAAGGGAAGAAGTGTTTCACCAACACATCCTAACAACATTAATCGTTCTGCACCTGTGCCCAGGCACAACCCTGTGCAGCGGAGGGAAAGAACATGGAATAAACTTCCTGACAAAACAAAATCTCCCTTATAAAATGAAAAGCCCTCTTAAGTTGGAGGGCTTTTTTTATTACTATAGCTCATTATCGCTGATTTCTGCAATCGACATCAATTTCTTTTGGAGACCTATCTTTAAATCTTCATTTTTATGCACAGGAACAGAAATTATCTCGGTTTTATTACTATGAACATAAATAAAATGACTACCATTAATTCTTTTCAAATGCTATCCTTTTCTTTCAAGGATTTTTACAAAAACTTTTCCGGAAACAGTTTTCATACAGCCAATTCAAGAATATTAGAATTTTTATCAATAGAAGATGGTTCAATGTCCACGGATAAACATCCTTCGACAGCTTCATAAATATTAGGAATTAGCTCCTCCATCGTTTCTGCCTGGGTTACACAACCTGGGAGAGAAGGCACTTCAGCCCATAGTCCACCTTCTTCTGCGTGATGTATTACTACTTTCAATTTCATCTTTCAAATTTAAATAAATATGTTGAACTTTCTTTCTAAGAATATATGCTATAATTTTTCTGGACCTTCTGATAAAATATTTCTGCAACATGATCCAATTGCACAATGTTCAGTTTCGATCACTTGCGCCTTAATAAAAATCTATAATAAAAAAATAACGCTAAATTTTCGCCCTCACATACTGCACCGGCCATTCCACATCTACGTTCAACACCTTTGCGGCGTGTAGCGGAAAGCATGGATCACGTAAAAATTCACGGGCAATGAAGACCATGTCAGCCTTGCCGGACGTTAGTATAATTTCACTTTGTTCGGGTGTTGTAATTAGCCCAACTGCTCCTGTTAGGATGCCCGTTTCCTTTTTTATGCCTTCGGCAAATGAGACCTGGTAGCCGGGTTCAATAGGAATTTTTACATGCGGCACATTTCCCCCACTACTACAGTCTATTAAGTCAACATCTTTTTCTTTCAATATTCTTGCAAGAGAAATGGAGTCATCAATAGTCCAGCCGCCTTCTATCCAATCAGTTGCTGATATACGAACAAAGAGCGGCATATTAGCCGGCCAAACATCTTTTACACTATCTACAACTTCTAATAACAGACGGATGCGGTTTTCGAAACTTCCACCATATTCATCTGTCCGTTGATTGGATAATGGCGAATAAAACTGATGTAATAAATAACCATGTGCTGCGTGTATTTCTATTACTTTGAAACCGGCTTTCAATGAACGTTCTGCTGCCGATTTAAAGTCTGCTTTTATTTTACCTATGCCTGATTTGTCCAACGCAATTGGTGATGAATCTTCCGGCTTGAATGGAACTGCACTTGCAGATTCAGTTGGCCATGCACCTTGTTCAATTGACAACGGTTTACCACCCTTCCATGGGCTGCTGTTGCTGGCTTTGCGGCCTGCATGTGCCAATTGGATACCGGCAACACTCCCTTGCTGTTCTATGAATCTGGTGATGCGTTTGAGAGAATCTATGTGTTCATCTTTCCATATACCGAGGTCATCTGGTGTTATGCGGCCTTCCGGCGACACGGCGGCTGCTTCGCTTATGATTAAGCCTGCACCGCCAACAGCCCTGCTACCAAGATGCACCAAATGCCAATCGTTAGCAAACCCATCAACACTACTGTATTGGCACATGGGAGATACTGCGATGCGGTTTTTGAATATTGTGTCCTTTATCTGTAGTAGGGAAAATAACATTTGTTGTATTGAATATTGGAACTTTAAAAAGTAAATGAAATAAATAATTAATTAAAACTGCAAAAAATCATTCTCCTTCTGAAACATTCAGTTATTTGACCACAAATGTTTTCTTCTCCACTCCCACCCCTGTTATGGTCAGGCTTTTCCATGCAGCGGGTAGTTTGCTTTTGATTTGGGTAATGCCGGTGGGTGTTATTTCCAAACCTCCAAAACCCATGAGCATACTTTGTATAATGCCGCCTGCACCTGTTGCAAAATATGGATTGGTTCCCCCTTTGGTTTCTGCTATGACACGTAATGGCGGATTTAGATTAGGTACGTAGGCATCTTTGAACCAATGCAAAGCTTTTTCGCCATCACCAAGTCTTGCATACAGCAGCGCAAAAACGCCTTGTGTCATAGCGGGTGTACCCTCGTTAGGTACACGTTTTTCGTAATATTCAAGGTCACGTTTTATGTCGGCAGTGTTAGTCACCTCTTTTAGAGGATAAGCCAACAGGCTTACATCGGCTTGTTTAATTCCTTCGCCGTTGTAGGTAGCATGTTCACGGGTAATACCGTCTGGCATTTTTAAAATGGGTATGTTGTTGGAAACATTCATCCAATCAGCATCCGGGGCTACTCCGAGTATTGTAGCGGCCTGTGTAGCATATTGCAGATTTGCTTTAGCGGCGGCATTGGTAAATGCATCATTGTCTACGTTTTCTGCCCATTCATCTGCAGCAACAACGTTTTTGATATCATACTTACCGGGGCCATTTCTTTCTACACGGCTTGCCCAAAAATCAGCAGTCGCACTAAGTATTGGCCATCCTTTTTCCCGAAGCCAAACCTTGTCTTGTGTAACGCAATAATAGTTCCATGCAGCTATGCCTACACATGCAGTAATATGATGCTCGAACGGACCACTTAATGCCCATACAGGTGTTTCTTCTACACCACTTTCAGCACTCTCCCAGGGGTACATAGCGCCTTTGTATCCTCTGTTGAATGCATTTCGTTTTGCAGCATCTAAGCGCTGAAATCTATATTCCACAAGGCTTTTTGCAATTTCCGGATGCATAACAAGTATAGCAGGATACATCCACAATTCAGTATCCCAAAATACGTGACCATTATAACCTAGTCCACTTAAGCCCATAGGCGATGGACTCAATGATGTGCCTTCACGTACAAATGAATACAGATGATACAACATACTGTGTACATCCTGTTGGCTTTGCGGATCACCTTCAATTGTTATATCGCTTTTCCATAAGTCGTTCCATGCCTGATTGTGAAAACTAACCAAACGATCATGCCCTTGTAACTTTGCATAAATGGTCATACGTTCAGCTTCATTCAAAGGATCATCATGATGCGCTGAAGTAATAGAAGAACCCACAATGGAGTAGGTATAAGTTTCACCGTATTTAATATTACGCGTAAATTTTACAAGGTGCATGTTGTTGTCCCACATTTCATGAATAACCCTTGGTTCCTGCCCATGAGGTTCGGAAAACATAAAAGTATTGCTGGCACACATCAACAACCTACCTGTAGGGCTTTTTGCACTACTGGTAAGCAAACTGATAGTAGTGTGAGGGCGGTCTATTTCGTTGTAATAATTTTGTACATCTTTAAGCGCATCAGGTGCTTCCATAACACTGGCACCGGTTATGGTAATGTCCCGGGTTGCTTTTATAGTGATGTCCATCAAAACCGTAAATGGAAGATGCCGTAGTGAATAGTAAGAATAACTGACATTGGCCTTGCCCTGCATATCAAACGATGCAGAAAAGTTGGCATGTTTCATATCCAATGACTGGGTCATATTACCGGTATTGCTGCGATCAATGCGACGGCCATCTATTTCCAGATATGAATTCAATAGGTTGAAGCTCTTTAAAAAATTGCTGACCCGCCCCCTTCCGTACAAATCGTAGGCGCCTGCAAGCACCACATCCTTAACCTTAAATGGTTCAGGGCTTGATACAACACCAATCATACCGTTGGCTACAGTTATGCCATAATAGTTAGCCGGGTCTATGGTTTTTGTTTCAATTTTCCAGGGATCCTGGGCCTGGACATTTATACATAAACCAACAAAAAACAAAGGGAACAATCGTTTCATACATCAGAATTTTTATAAAAAGTAAATTTAACCGTATTTGCTTATAACTTGCCATGCTAAAAACAAATACTACAGAATGATGAAAAAAGTCTTGTTCGTATCAGCATTATTGATCTGCTGTTGGCTTTTATATTATTTTCTTCCTAACCATATTGTTGAAAATAAAACAAAAACAATATCAGTTAATGCTAAGGCCTTTTCCCGAACTATAAGAGAAGAAAATATTTGGATGAAATGGTGGCCTGGCTTGAAAACTGATAAAAGCGGTATAGGTTTTAATTTAAATGAAAACATCTACACTGTAACTGATAAAAGATTTACCTCCCTTTTAATAAATATAAAAAACAATAGCGATTCTTTTGAAACCGAATTGATTTTTACTCCTTTAAATAAGGATAGTGTAATGTTAAGTTGGAATGGTAAAGTAGTATCCCCCATAACTGTTTTTAATAAATTGAAACTGTATATGTTGGCGAAGTCTATTAAAAAAGATATGGGAACCATTATGGAAAAAATTCAAGAATTTTATTCTAATGAAGAAAATATATACGGACTTGCAATAAAGAAAGATTTTGTAACAGACTCTATGCTGATATCTACCTCGGTTCAGACAAATGCTTTTCCTGATAACCTGATTATTTATAACATGATAGAAAAATTGAAAAATCATGCAAAAGCAAATGATGCTTTACAAACCAATCCACCAATGCTAAACATTTATACCACTGATAGTATTCATTATAAAACACAGGTTGCATTGCCGCTTAATAAAAAATTATCTGATCAAAAAGATATTGTTTACCGTTGGATGTTGGGGGGTGGAAATATATTGATAAGCGAAGTAACAGGGGGATATTATACTATCAATAGAGGATTTTATGCAATGGAAAACTATGTGAAGGACCACGAACGTATTGCACCTGCAATACCATTTCAACAGTTGATAACTAGTCGGGTAATAGAATCAGATACCAGTAAATGGGTAACAAGATTATGCTGGCCGGTAATGTAATACACACTTGAATGGTCCATTCAATTTTCTATATTTCGCTTAAATAAAATTAAGGTTGATTAATTTGAATGACATGTGTGCTATCATTATTTTTCGCTAAAATAAATGATTGTTTATTCTTTATCATAATTGGTAAGATTTGTCTTACCTGACCCTTTACAATCATGTTATTCATGGGGCTTGTTGAGAAAACCCCATTGCCTTTGTTTATAAGTAGCGTGCCGAAGTCAGCATCATATTGACCCATTTCTATATTATTGTCATAATAATTTCCCATAAGCATTATATCTGGCTTGTTGTCATTATTTGCATTGACAATAACAGCACTTTTATAAGAACTCAACTGTGCCTGCCAGGGTAATTTATGGGTTTCAAAATTCAAATTTCCCTTATTCATTAATATTGAATTAGAAAAATAATTTGCAGAAAGAACTGCAGCAGCTCTTAATTTATCTTCCCCAAAAATTTCAGATAAAGTTGCTTTTGCCAGATCGGCGGCGTATAAATATTTCTTTTTCAAAACAGGTATTTGTTTTTCCAGTTCTGCTTTAGTAGCAAATGGAATTTCTTTACCCCCAACATAATAAGTAAGTACTTGTTCTTTTCTCCCATTTCCATCAAAGTCATTATAGTATAAGCGTATTGGCTGTTTTTCGGTTCCCTTTAGTCTGCTATTTTCCCCCAAATTACCGGCTATAATATCTATGTTTCCATCGCCGTCTACATCGCATGGAAGTATGAAATTCCACCAACCCTTTTTATCACTCAATATTTTTTTTGTGAAGTTTCCATTCTCATTTACAAATGCTACTATACCATCCCATTCCAATGACAATAACAAATCCTTATCCCCGTCTTTATCCAAATCAAACCACAGTGCATTTGTTACAAAACCAACATTTGACAAGCCATTTGCTTTTGAATTAGTAACATTACTATATGTGTTGTTTTTGTTGTTGAGGAATAGATAAGATGTTGGCACTTCGCCGTATGCCCAGGGAACTGCCCTGCCGCCAACAAATAAATCATCATACCCATCATTATTAAAATCATAAGCAACCACACTAGATGCAGTAAGAAATGTATTTCCGAAAGGAGTTAAAAGCTTAGATAAGTTTCCTTTACCATCATTGATATAAACCCTTGGTGTATTATGAAAATCATCACCATAAAACTCATTGCCCCCACTTGCGACAACCAAATCTATATTACCGTCCTTATTTACATCTGTCCAACATGCACTTGTATTTTCATAAATACTATCTGCATCTAAAGCAGGTTGCTTCATTTTTAAAAAACTACCCTCCCTTTGCTGTAGAAATACTGCGCTTTTATGATCTCTTGCTCCGCCAATAAATACATCTTCTAATCCATCTTTGTTCATATCAGCCACTGCTAATGCGGGTCCTTCAGTTGATACCATGTGAGGAATAAGTGGTTCTCTGTCAAATTCAACAAATCTATTTTCCCGATGTATAAATTCTAACCTACTTTGTGTGGTGATGTCTTTAAATGCATTAGTATTATTTACAGATCTATTAGTAAGAGAAGAAAAGTTGAACGGTTGAAGACCCTTTTTGTATTTAATAGTCAATGCTTTTTGATTGGGCATAAAAGTAAGATGCTGATAAGTTCTATCAGGCCATATTAATATGACTGAGTCTATATTTGTATTGTTATAACCTATATGCATTGGCATTTCCATACTGGAAAGAAAACCTCTAACCGGATAGTTCTCATAAGAATGTATTTGACTACCACTGTAGATAACCACTTTGGCTCCTATTGCATGTATATTATTTTCAGCACCTTTAAGGCTTAGACTTACATATTGATTGAGTGAAGAATCATTGCTTTTATTTTGATAAAGCAATACGGGATTGTCAATGTTGTTGACCACAATATCCAAATCTCCATCGTTGTCAAAATCTGCAAAAACCGCCCCGTTAGAAAAGGTTGGAGGGTTGTCTTTAATATTTTCTGTTTGATCTTCAAAAGAAAGGTTGCCTTTATTTGTATAAAATTTGTTTGGAATTTTTATTTCTGGAAATTTTTTAATAAGCGATAAATCTTTACCCTGCATATCATCATTATTGATTTTCTGCTGCACTTCAGTATTGGTTACAAAGCTGACATAATCTATGTCATTCATCCTTTTAGGAATACCGTTAGAAATAAATAAATCCTTTAAGCCATCATTATTAAAGTCCATCCACAAAGGTGCCCAACTCCAATCTGTTGCAGCTATGCCGCTGTACAAGCCGGTTTCGCTAAAAACACCATTTCGTTGGTTAAATTGTAAATTGTTTCTGGTGAATTGATAAGAATATCCCATCCCAATTTTTTCATGAAACAAATCATAGGTGTCCTCACCTAATGACCGCTTAAGAATATAGGGGTCAGAAGGCAACATGTCCATAGAGATTATTTCGGGATATGCATCATTGTTTACATCTGCCACATCTACACCCATAGAGTATTGGCTTGTGTGCATAAATTGTTGCGTACCTTCTTCTTTAAATGTTCCATTTTTTTGGTTGATATACAAGTAATCGTTTTCATGAAAATCATTACCAATATACAAATCCGGATAACCATCTAAATTGATATCTGCCACCACAACTCCTAATCCATAGCTAATTGCTGTACTGTTAATGCCGGTTTCTTTGGTTACATCTATAAATCTTGATTGCTCATTTTTAAAAATTCTATCGCCTGAGAGGGAATCATAGGTGCCCATAAATACTGAACGAGGCCTGAAATTATTATTTTGATGTACCGAATGATTTAATAGAAACATATCGAGGTCACCATCATTATCATAATCAAAAAAGGCCGCCTGTGTACTAAATCCTGAAAAGTCTAAACCATATTCTTTTGCTTTGTCCGTAAAATGTGGAACACCATTTTTATCTATACCATTATTAATCAAAAGTTGATTTTTACTGTGCAGCGTCTCATACTGCCCAACACGGCATACATATATATCTAACAGTCCGTCATTATTGATATCTACCACTGAAATTCCTGTTGACCATCCCCCATCTTGTGGTATATCAGCCTCTGATGTAACGTCTTTGAAAAATAGTTTTTCTTTATTCAGAAACAATTTGTTTTGAGCCTGATTGCTACCAAAAAAAAGGTCAATTAATCCGTCATTATTGAAATCACCTGCTCCTACTCCACTACCATTGTAGAAGTACATGTATTTGAAAAGATTAAACGTTGGGGTGTATGTTAGATTGTTACTAAACTCAAGACCTGTTTGTTTACTATCTAAGGTTTCAAACAGTTTTTCACCGGGCTTACTTTCTGTTGTACAACCTATGAATATTAGGCAGCTAAACCAGCAAACTATAAATATGGTTATTGTACCCTTACACATCATTTGCTTTTCAATTGGTATAACAATGGTGAACTGTTGTTTTGTGTAAATAAAAATTGGTTCTTTTTACCATTCAAATGAATAATGTCTTTTACTGAACCCTTTAATTGCAACCCTGTTTTTAAATTTTGGACAGTTGTGAAGTTACCCTTGCCGTTCCCAAGAATTATATTACCATAACTGGCATCCAATCTTCCAAACTGTGGCTGAAAAGTAAAAAGATTACCGCCTGCTATAATATCCTTTATGCCATCGTTATTTATATCATAAACACAAAGAGCATTTACACTTGATAGCTGAACATCAACAGGAAGATGCTTTACGGCAAATTGACCTCTACCATTGTTGATGGCAATAATTGAGGAACAATAATTAAAACTGCTAACCCTTGCCTTATTCAAAATAGTTTTATCAAACAAATCCTGAATAGTTTTAGAGGCATAATCGAGATGCTTTAAATTTTCTTTTTTTAAAAAAGGAAATTGGTCAGTAACATCCCTCTTCAGAAAAACAGGCATATCCAATTTATTAATAGTCTGAGTAAGAAATTGCTCTTTAGCTCCATTGTTATCAAAATCAGCAATCCATAGTTTTACAGGTTTGTTAACTTCAGGTCGCAGATAAAAGTTTTCACCAATATTGCCAATTATCAAATCATCCACACCGTCTCCATTCATATCAGCAGCTGCAATTGTTTGCCACCAACCCATCATATTTTCAAGTCCCGTATTCTTTACTTCATCAAACTTGTTATTGTTAAAGCCAAAAACTTTTGTTGACATCCATTCACCTGTTACAATCAATTCCTTTTTATCATCGCCGGCCACATTTGCCCAAACTGCACCTGTAACCATACCTACATTCGCCAATAAGGGATTTAATTGTTCTGTAACATCTTTAAAATTTCCTTTTCCGTCATTATTGTACAAATAACTTCGGGGTATTAATCCGTAATTATAAGGCACACTTCTGCCACCCACAAATAAATCAACATCACCATCATTATCATAATCATTAGCGACAGCTACCGATATATTGACATCATTAATAGGAAAAGCATTTCCATTTAAAACAAATTTTCCTTTGCCATCATTAATGTATAAACGATGTTGTATTTCTCTGCTTCCTTTTTCAGTATTGTTGCCCCCTGCACCAATAAACAAATCTTTATCACTATCCTTATCTGCATCAAAAAACAAAACAGCTACATCTTCAAAATCCCTGTATGTTGTAAATATTTTTTGTATATTTTTTTTATAGTCACCGGTATTCGTTTGTATGTAAAGTTGACCCTCCTGATTTTTTGCACCTCCAATATAAATATCCTCTAACCCGTCTCCGTTAACGTCTGCCTGTGCTACATGAGGGCCTTCAAGAGATAGCATTTCGGGTAGATTTCTTTCGTAATAAAAATCTACATACTCATCCTCTTTATGTGCATCAAATATGCTTGTTACAGGAATGAAATATGGAGAAGGTTGATTTATTGCAGTATAAAATTGGCTAGATTTCTTTAGTTGCTGTTGAAGATAATGCACCATATTTACCTTGGGATTTTCAATGGTAATATAAGTATTATCGGGCCAAATTACTTGCAACGAATCAATAGTGTTGTACTTTCCCAAACCAATAATTTGTTTATAATCTACTGATGATTGAAAGCCCCTTACCGGAAATAATTCCCTATAAAAAATCTGGTCATTTTTAAACACTTTAATTTTTGAACCAATGGCAAAAGTATTTTCACCAATTCCTTTTAATTGTAAAGCCAGATAATTATTTTTTTGTTGATCGCTTACATTATTCTTATAAATAAATGCATTGCTGTTTTCATTATTTACCACAAGATCCAAATCTCCGTCTCTATCTAAATCAGCATAAGCAACAGAATTAGAAAATGAAGGTTTATCCAGCCCCCAGGACTTACCAATATCTATAAACCCAAGATCTCCATTATTCTTAAAAACTCTATTACTTAGTGGTGTAACAGGAATGTTTTTGATTAATTCATCCATATCTGTCCGTTGTCCTGAAGCCATCATTTTAGCATAAACATCATTAGAAAAGAAATCAAGAAAGTCAAGATTACCAACATCTTTAGCTATACCGTTGCATATATAAATGTCATTGAGTCCATCATTATCTGCATCTAAAAACAATGCCCCCCAACTCCAGTCTGTACCATATACACCACTATAATTTCCTATTTCGGAGAAGTAACCCTTACCATTATTGAGCTGTAGGCAGTTGCGAACATACTGATGATAAAGACCTGCTTTTTGTTTGCTTAGAAAAAGATCAACATTATCAAAAGTACCGGTAGTTTTGAGCCGGTAATCATCATCAGGAATCATGTCTGTGGTAAATATTTCTGAAGTGCCATCATTATTGATATCGCCTAAATCAGAACTCATTGATGACATACTTATTTTTTGAACCCGCCCCTCCAACTCATCTTTAAAAGCACCGTTTTGTTGATTGATGTACATGTAATCCTTTTCAATAAAATCATTGCCTACGTAGATGTCAGGAAACCCATCATTATTTATATCTCCAACAGAAACACCAAGACCAAAACTTATTAAACCATTGTGTAATCCCGCTTCTTTGGTTACTTCTTTATAATGCCCTTTGTTATTTTGATAGAGGTGATTGCCCCCACCTCTTAGATTTTCATCCACATTCCACTTGCTGATGTCTACGTCTCTCATTCCGCTGTAATTAAGAGAACTAAAAGGTATAGGACTATTGTTGATGATAAAGCAATCCAAATCTCCATCTCTATCATAGTCAAAAAAGGAGGCCTGTGTGCAAAAACCAGAAATATCTAACCCAAATAAAGCAGCGGATTCAGTAAAGGTGTTATTCTTATTATTGATATACAGTTTGTTTATTCTGTTGCCATCCTGAATATGTCCCGAGTTGCAAATATATAGATCTAACCATCCGTCATTATTAAGATCCACCATTGTTGCACCTGTACTCCACATACTGTCTTGTTGCATGCCCGATCTATCTGTTATGTCTTCAAACTTAAGCATTCCTTTATTGAGGTATAACCTGCTAGTACCTTGATTAGAGGTAAGCAACACATCGGGAAGACTATCATTATTTATATCCCCCAATGCTACTCCTCCCCCATTATAAAAATTTCTGAAAAGAAAACTATTATCTTGTTTAGTATCTTTTACTATGTTATTAAAATTGATGCCGGTACTGTCCATTAAAGTGAATAGTGGGAGCGCTGCTTCTTCTTTTTTAGCGCAAGATTGTAAATAAACAACGGCAAAAAGTACCGGCAGAACCTGAACAATTTTTAAAAAGAAATTTATTGAATTAATAGTTTTTTGTAATGACATAACGTTGCATGCAGCAAGACTTAAAGGAAATGATTTTACTTATTTAAATTATAGACTAAGGAAAGTTCATCATTTTGGGTAACTATAAACTTTCTCCCCTTTTTAGTTTTCAATTCTTTTATGTCTTTGATCTGACCTTTTATTAATAATCCGGTTTTTTTATTTTCAACATAAGAAAAGTCACCCATGCCTTTATTAATCAATACATGGCCATAACTAGCATCTAATCTGCCAAACTGTGGGGGGAAGCTAAACATGTTGCCACCGGCCAGAATATCAATCTTGCCATCACAATCAATATCAGTAGTACAAATAGCATTAAGGCTTGAGAGCTGAACTGCTAGGGGTAAAGCTTTTATTGTAAAGTGACCCTTACCATCATTTAATGCAATAATGGATGAACAATAGTTGAACTGTAGTTTTTGGGCTTTTATTAATGTTTCTTCTTTGAATAATTCCTGTATAGATTTCTTTGCATAATCGCTATGTTTCAGGTTGTCTTTTTTTAATCCAGGAAATTGATCAGTTATTTCTCTTTTTAAAAAAACGGGTACATCTCTTTTGTCAACTGTTCTTGTAAGAAATTGATCTATGGTTCCATTATTATCAAAATCATTTACCCATAGCTTAACAGGATTTTCGCTATTTGGTTTTAGATAAAAATTCTCCCCAATATTTCCAATAATGAGATCCTGTTTACCATCATTGTTTACATCAGCTGTTGCAATAGTTTGCCACCATCCAAATAATTTCTCAAGGCCGGTGTTATTCATTTCCTGCCAGGTATTTTTATTATACGAAAATACTCTTGTTGACATCCACTCTCCTGTTACAACCAATTCTTTTTTTGAATCCCCTGCAATATCTACCCATACAGCACCGGTAACCATTCCCATATTTGCGATCAGATTTGTAGCAACATCTGTAAAATGACCGTTTCCATCATTCTGATACAAATAACTTTGAGGTATCTGTCCATATATAAATGGTACGCTTCTACTACCTACAAATAAGTCGTTGTCACCATCGCTGTCATAATCATAAGCCGCAGCTACTGCTATATTCATGTTATTCTCCTTAAATGCGACTGCATCTATAGAATAATTTCCTTTGCCATCGTTTTTGTATAGGCGGTGCTGAATCTCCCTGCCACCTCGCTGTACATTATTGCCACCTGCACCTGTATACAGGTCAAGGTCGCCATCTTTATCAGCATCAAAAAACAATACTGCCACGTCTTCAAAATTTTGGTATTGTTTAAATACTGCTTGTTCTTTTTTGGTAAATTTTCCTTTTTCATTCTGAATATAAAGTTGCCCCGGCTGTTCTTTTGCGCCACCTATAAAAATATCCTCCATACCATCACCATTCACATCACCTTTTGCAATATGAGGACCTTCACGGGATAACATTTCGGGTAGATTTCTTTCGTAATAAAAATCTGTATAATCATCTTCAGTATGCTTATCCAACACTTGGTTGTCTAGTTTAAAAATTGGATTTTCAACTTTATCCCTTGCATAATTATATACTTTTTGGCCAGGCTCCTTTTCTATATTATAAACTTTATTCAGCTTTGGATTTTCATACTTGGTAAATGTATGGTCAGGCCAAATAATCACCATTGAATCTACTACTGTATTCTTACCAAGACCAATAATTTGCTTATAATCCATAGAGGATTGAAAGCCTCGTGATGGAATAACCTCTCTATTAATGATTTGGTTACCTATGTATATATTTATCTTACTACCAATTGCAAAAGTATTGGGTGCATTGGCTTTAAGCATAATAGCTATATAGTTATTGCTATCAATTTTTGAAACATTATTTCTATAAACAAAAGCTTTTTGGTTTTCATTGTTAACTACCAAATCTAAATCCCCATCGTTATCTAAATCTGCATAAGCAGCTCCATTTGAAAAGGAAGGTGTAGCGAGCCCCCACTCCTTAGCAGCATCTGTAAAATGTAAATTACCATTGTTCCTAAAAGCACAGTTAGGCACTGCATTCACCGGTATATGCATAAGTACAGAATCAATACCCTCTTTATGCCCTGACATTACCATACCCTGCATTAGGTCATTTGCAAAAAAGTCCATAAAGTCAAGATTAGTAACATCTCTGTTTACACCATTACAAACATAAATATCGTTGAGGCCATCATTATCCGCATCAAAAAATAAAGCTCCCCAACTCCAGTCTGTTGCATTTACTCCACTAAAATTTGCTGTTTCCAGGAACCTACCGTTTTTGTTGTTAACCATCAAACAGTTTTTCATGTATTGATAGTATAAACCTGTTTTTATCCGCTGTCTGTGCAAATCAATATTGTCAAATGCTCCCAAAGTCTTAAGTCTAAAATCCTGCCCGGGAAGCATATCTGTAGTAAAAATATCTGGGTAACCATCATTATTGACATCGCTTATATCAGCACCCATAGATGAAAAACTATTCTGCCCTACACAGTTTTCTAAATCATCTATAAATGTTCCGTTTTTTTGATTAATGTAGAGATAATCTCTTTCATAAGAATCATTGGCCACATATATATCAGGGAAACCATCGTTATTAACATCTGAAACACTTACCCCTAATCCAAAACTCATAAGTGTACCATGTATACCGGCTTGTTTTGTAACCTCTGAAAAATGTCCATTATCGTTTTTATATAAATGATCTCCTCCTCCTTTTAAAAACTCTGCAACTGACCAATCTTTATCTGCCAAATCTCTTCTATTTTTATATCCCAAAGTATTGATTGGTACGGGACTATTATTAATGATAAAACAATCAAGATCCCCATCTAAATCGTAATCAAAAAATGAAGATTGAGTACAGTAACCTGAAATATCAAGTCCATATTCAATAGCTGCTTCTTTAAAAGTAATCAGGGAGGGACCTCCTGCCTGAGCATTTGCAGTGAGGTGTTGATTAATATAAAGTTGATTTTTTCTATTGCCACCCTGCATGTGACCTGAATTGCAAACATATAAATCTAACCATCCGTCTCCATTAATATCAACCATCACTACACCTGTACTCCACATAGAATCCTGAAACAATCCACTTTTTAATGAAATATCGTCAAATTCAAAATTCCCTTTATTTAAATAAAGTTTGTTATCCCCCATATTTGAGGTCAACATAACATCCGCCAAACCATCATTATTAATATCGCCTAAGGCAACCCCACCACCATTATAAAAATTTCTGAAGAAAAAGCTATTCTCTAATTGTCCATCCACCACTTTATTGTCAAAGTTAATACCTGTGTTTTCTTCTAAATGAAAAAGAGGAATAGGCAGTTTTTGTTTGCAGGAATACAAACAGAGTAGGAATAATATAGATAGGCAAATTTTCATTAATAAATAGCGCTGTATGATAGAAATGAATCGTACCAAAAATAAAAGAAGGTCACGATTAAATGACCTTCTTTTAAAAATTTAGCTAATTATTATTTAGTAACCCGGATTCTGTGTCAGGTTGGGATTTGCAGCCAACTGAGTATTAGGTATAGGGAAAAGCAAGTATGTTGGAGTACTTGCAGGTTTTTCCTGAAAGGCCTCAAGAAATTTTCCAAAACGGATTAAATCTTGTCTCCTCCAACTTTCAAGATATAGCTCACGACCTCTTTCGTCAATTAAATTATCTAAGGTAAGAGAAGCCAACGGTGTTGCACCTCTGTTAGCCCTTAAAGCATTTACTACTAATAAAGCACCTGCAGCATTACTGCTACGCAATTGGGCTTCAGCTTTCATTAATAAAACATCACCAAGTCTGAAATAAACGTAATCGTTGTCCCAATTACCATTATCAGCATTAGGATAATCAATAGCATATTTATAAGCTCTTATACCCGTTACTTCAAGGTTTGTTCCTTTTTCAATAATACTAACAGCCGGTGTAAAACTAAGATTTGCACCTGTTCTGTCTTTTAGTGCTGCATCTGTACTTAAATTGTACTGCTGCCCCACCATAAAACCAATGTTAATACGATTACCAGGATTAGTGTAGGTAGCACTATTAGTTGGGTAAGCAATACCTCTTCTTGAATCCGTAGCTTCAAATTTATTATAGAAGTCAGATAATGTTGAGAAACCATTCCAACCACTTGGATTTTGATTGTAGTGAGTCACAGCATGCCATCTTGAACGAATATTACCGGAAGAAGTTCCACCAACATTTTCTTGTGTCCATATATTTTCTTTACCAATAACATCATTGCTTGGGGCAAAGTTGTCAAAATATTTGGTGCTGAAAGAATAGCTTCTCGGACTGCTGATAACCTGATCAGCCAAAGTTATAACCTGCTGCATATCAGCTGCATCAAATGAAGGACTTGTTCTGTTCTTATAAACACCTTTGTTTAAATAGCACTTCATTAAAAGCACTTTTGCAGCATCCTTGTTTGCTAATTTTGCGGGACCAACCGGAAGGTTGGGCAAAGCAGCATTAATCTCACTAACAATATAATCAAAAGCTACAATCCCTTTTCTTACTTTTGCAGGAGCTACAGTACTCTCACCCGGTTCGCGGTAAGGCACCTGATCCCAGCCATCTAACCAAAGATAACTTGCCATAGCACGAATCAACCTTGCTTCAGCCGCCTGTTGTAGCGTGGGGCTGAATCTCAACAAGTCGGTTGCCTGGTAGATCACACTACCTAAATTTTCGTAGACTTCTCTGATACGAATGTGATCACCATCGAACCTATGGCTATGTAAAACCCGCCAAGCACCATTATCATCCCAATCTCCACCACGGGTTGGCCCTATCAATTCATCAGTTGTCATTTCAGACAGCGCCCAAACCCCTTCCTGTCCCTGAAAAGTTCCACGCATAGAGTTATAAACAGCGGTCAACAGGTTTGCAGCATTCGGATTACTTCCCGCAGCGGCATTAGGGTCAAAAGTAATTTGTGAGTTGTATTTCTCGTCGAGTTTAGTGCAACTACCCATTGACAATAACAATGTAGCAGACACAATTAGATTTTTATAATTCATTGTATTGTTTTTATTAATTATAATGAAAAGTTTACTCCAAATGATACCAGTCTTGCTGATGGATAAGGTGCATATTCAATAGATGAAGATGGCACTCCATTTAAACTCTTATTTACATTTACTTCCGGATCAAAACCTGTAAATTTGGTTATCACAAACAAATTCTGACCAGTTATATAAACATTGGCATTGTTAAAAATGTTCGCAACCTTCCCAACAGAGTAACTTAGAGTAGCACTAGCTAACTTTAGATAATTACCGTTTTCCATAAATCTTGAGGAAGATTTCACAGGGTTTGCAAATGCTTCCTTTACAGGATCTTTGAAAACTGAATAAGCAATGTTCTTACCATTGTTTATACTACCAACATTAATCACAGAATTCAGCGTATTATTGTATATTTTGTAACCGAAGGCTCCATTAGCACTTGCAGTTAATGTCAGCATTTTGTACCTGATAGCGGTAGTAATACCCAACAGTTGCTTGGGCAATGAACTTCCCAAAAAGAAGTTACGGTCACCTTCATCAGTATAATTTGCAAATCCGGTAGCTTTATCCATTCCGAGATATTCCCTGGTAAAGTAAGCATACATAGGTAAACCGTTCTGTACAACTTGTGCACTCGTGTTAGATATACCTTGACCATTGATTTCGCCTGTTTGAATAGGGAAATCAAGTCCGCTAACAACATTTTTAACAAATGTGGCATTTACACCAAAATCCCAACTAAAGTTTTGTTTTTTGACAATTGATGCATTGATGGCAAATTCAAAACCTTTGTTGTCAATATTACCAGCAAGATTTTTCCACAAAATTGCTCCGCCAAGAGCGGGTGTTGAAGCACTTGTTATTGGAAATAATAGATCTGTTGTCCTTTTGTTGAAGTAATCAACGGTTACTGTAATACGATTGTTCAGAATGCTTGCATCCAATCCTATGTTGTATTGTCTATCAGATTGCCATTTAAGGTCTTCATTATCATTGTTAATAATCGGAGTTGCATTGTTTCCATCAGCAAAACCATATCTTTTAACGGCAGCTCCGGCAGGGAATTCCTGATTACCCGTTTTACCCCAGCCAGCTCTTACTTTCAAAGAATTAATTGCATTTATGTGGAAGAACTTTTCTTTTGTAATATTCCAGGCTGCTGAAAGTGAGGGGAATGTACCGTATTTATTATTAGCACCAAATTTTGTAGAACCATCTCTTCTCACTGTTGCTGTTACAAGGTATTTGTCAGCATAATTAAAAGCAGCTCTTGCAAAATAAGATTGCAGTTCAGATGTAGGATCTGCAAAGGAACTAGCACCACGATTTGTTGGGTTAGTGTATTGTATGTAATTTGTATAGTCCAATCCGTAATAACCAAACCCAGTATTGGTAATGCCAAAACCACTCATAGAATAACCTTTGTTATTGAATTTCAGGTATTCATAACCAATTACACCACTGAAATCGATGTTATCATTCAACTTTTTATTCACATTCACAGTATGGGTGAACTGTTGGGTACTGGTTTCGTTTGAGCCAATTAAAGCTCTACCCTTATCCTGTACATCCTGAAAATTAATGAAGGGTTGGATCGTTGTACGGCGTGAACCTGTGGAGTAATTCATACTATAAACGAACCGATATTCAAGCCAATTGGTAAACTTGAAGTAGGGCGAAATATTAGCAAGAATGGTAGATACACGGGACTTATCAGTAATGGCTTCCTGAACAGCTAAAGGATTCAATAAATCTCCACCTTTTTGCACATTAAAAGAATCAGTTTGACCATTTCTTTTTATTAACATGTTTTCAGTTGGATTCCATTGAAGGGCATTTACAATTAAACTACCTCTGGAACCTGCATTGTTAGAAATAGGGGCAATATCTTCAGAGTATTGGCTCGGCAAGATATTGATGTCTAAACCAAGTTTGCGGCTGTTTAAAAATTTAAACTGCCCACTTAGGTTTGCGGTGTATTTAGTAATACCAGATTTTCTAACAACACCTTCCTGGTTCATAGCACCCATAGAAAAACGGAAACGTGAATTTTCAACACCGCCGCTTATTGCTACGTTATAGTTTTGCACCATTCCCTGGCGGGTAATGGCATCGAATGCATTCACATCACTTTTCTTATCATTTGTATTGCTTAAACCATAATAGGTTAGTGCTTCCCTGTATTCTGAAGCTGTTAAAACCCTTATTTTTCTGGCTACATTAGAAAAACCAACAGAGGCACCAAAATCAATTTTTGTTTCGCCAGACTTGCCTTTCTTGGTAGTTATCAAAACAACCCCATAAGCCGCCCTTGAGCCATATATTGCAGTTGCAGATGCATCTTTTAATATATCCATAGTTAAGATATCCGCAGGGTTGATGAAATTCAATACATTGGTACCAGGGTTACTACCGCCTAAACCAATATCACCAAGTCCCGGACGAGAAGATGTGTTGTCTAATGGTACACCATCTATTACAAAAAGGGGATTACCTGTACCTGTCAGGGCAGATGCACCTCTGATGCGTATTGTTGCGGCACCACCGGGTTGTCCACTATTATTTGTGATTTGCACACCCGATACTTTACCCTGAATTAATTGGTCAGGAGAGGCAAAAGTTCCTTTTACGAAATCCTTTTCGCCAACAGATGCAACCGCTCCGGTTAAATCCTTTTTCCGTGCAGTACCATAACCTATAACTACAACATCAGTTAGTGCCTGTGCCGATGAAGTCATAGAGATGTTGGCTACATTACCACTTATACTTACCGTTTCATCAGCATAACCCACATAAGATACTTTTAAACGATTAGAACCTTCCGGAACACTTATGGTAAAGCTACCATCCGCTCCTGTCTTGGAACTTACTGATTTACCCACTACAGATACAGTGGCTTCTGCCAAAGGGGAGTTGTCTTTACTGTCAGTTACCCGCCCCGTTACAGTTTTTGACTGACTGAATACCAGCATTGGGACACATACGAACAGAAAGAAACCTAAAAGTTTTTTCATTTTTTTCATAATGGTTATTAAAGGTTAGATAGTTTGATGTGTAAAAATAACACTTCTGATTATTACTTGTTTGATTTTTATTAACAATTTTAGTTTTTGAGACAATTATTAATCAAATAAAATTTAAAATGATTTATATGAGAATTTGAAATCCTTTACTACACTCATTTATTAATAAATTATAAATATGTAAAATTTCAATATTATACTAATAAATATCAATAACGTTTGAATAAATTCTAAAATAATCATCATTCTCTACAAAAAATTTATAGGAGATATTAAAATAAATAAAAATATACAATAAAAAATTTATTTTTAATGAGCCACAATTTAAACTACCACATTTATGATATGTGTTATTAATAATTCAATTTCTTTGGATAAACTAATAAATATAAATAAAATATAATTATAAAAAAATAATTAATCAGGGTTTTGCACCAATTTCCTTAACATCAAATTTTCTGTTTGTAAAGACTTAACTTTTTCAATCAGATTGTAAACTACATCTACATCTTCAAGTTGAATATCAAGATCAAAGTGAAGGCGAAGCAGTTGCTCAAGTTTTTGCAATTGGTCATGAGGAATGTGAGGTTTTTGGTCTAATTCAATTATTTTTATCAATCCCATTTTTTGCCACGATTCCACAACTGCAACGTTAATGCTGTATGTGTTGCAAAATAATTCTGCCGGTACAAATTCATTGTAAAACATAAACAGCGCTTTTAAGAATTAGCTAATTTTCGGTAAAGTTCTTTTTGATCCTCTGTAAGATTGGTGGGTATTTTAACCTCGTAAGTTATATATAGATCCCCAAATTTTTCTTCTTCTTTATATATAGGAAATCCTTTTCCCTTCAACCTGATTTTAGTTCCATTTTGTGTTTCAGGATTTACTTTCAATTTTATTTTGCCAACAAGGGTTTCAATTGTTGTTTCACCTCCTAAAACAGCCGTGTACAGGTCTATCTTTTCGTTAGCATATAAATCGTTTCCTTTTCTTTTAAAATGAGGATGAGGTGCAATAATGAAAGTTATAAATAAATCTCCTGATGGGCCTCCATTAACCCCGGATGCCCCATAACCCTTGAGTTTTATTAGCTGCTGATCTTCAACTCCTGCAGGTATGGTTATTCTTACGTGTTTACCATTTACTGTAATGGTTTTTTTATGTGTTGAAAATGCTTCCAAAAGGCTTAAATGTAATTCAGCATTAAAATCCTGACCTCTAAATTTAGCCTGGTTTCTACCCCCTTCTCTTTTGCCAAACATGGAGGAGAAAAAGTCTGAAAAATCATCGCTACCAAAGTTGCCTTCATAAGATTGCCGGCCACCAAATTGTTGACCTTGCTGGTTTTGTCTTGCTTGTTCATAAGCCTCGCTATGTTTCCAATCTGCACCATACTTATCATATTTTTTTCTATTTTCCGGGTCGCTTAGTACTTCGTTGGCTTCGTTTACCTGTTGAAATTTTTTATGCGCTTCTTTATCATCAGGATTTAGGTCTGGATGAAGTTTTCGGGCCAATTTTCTATAAGCACTTTTGATATCACTTTCTGTTGCTGTTTTACCTACACCCAATACCTTATAATAGTCTATAAAATCCATGGATTAGTCTTATTTTAAAAACCTCATTTATGTAATAAAGTTATCAAATATTTGAACATTTCATATTATTATTGATTTTCGAATTATTTTGTATCCAAAATGATTAATTAGAATTTAGTTTAAGGTATTTGCTTTAAATCTATTGTTGTTAAATAATAAAAAAGTTAGCTTTACCCACTTAAAAAATAATCCAACAGATGGCCGTTCTAAAATTCAGGGCGTATTTTGAAGACGATGACAGCGTTTACCGCGATATTGTAATTAAGCATACCCAAACATTTGAAGACCTACATAATGCTATTCTTAAAGCATATGAATTTGATAATAAACATCAGGCAACTTTTTATAGAAGTAATGATAGTTGGCAACGTGGTCGTGAAATTACCCTTGAAAAGTATGACAAAGAATATCTGGCGGAACCGCTACTAATGTCTGAAACGCCCATAGGAAGTGAAATAAAAGATCCTAATCAAAAATTTATTTATACTTACGACTTTATAAAAGGATGGGCTTTTTTAGTTGAATTAATAAATGTAAGTAAAGTTGAAAATGCAAAGACCGCATACCCATCTACAATAAGAGTTGAAGGTATAGGACCTGCACAATATGGTACTAAAAGCCTTTTGGGTGATAAATTTATTGACATAGAAGAAAAATATGACCTAAGTGCCGGGGCTGAAGGATTTGGTAGTGAAGGTGTAAGTGATAATGAAACAGAATCTGATAATGAAAGCGATGATTCAGAAGATAATTTTGAAGAAGCAAACGGTAAGGAAGAAGATTATTAGGGTTTAATGTTTAGAGTTTAATGTTTAGGGTTTAATGTTTAGGGTTTAGGGTTTAATTGAAAATATATCCAAATGAACTTTACTTTTTTAACCCTTTGTCGCAATGACAATTTAGTTTTTGATTTTTAAAAATTGAGTTTTATAATTGACATCCAAAACAATAATTATTATTTGTGGGCCTACAGCCGTAGGCAAAACTGCACTCGCAATAGAGTTGGCCAAATCGCTACAAACTGAAATCATTTCTGCTGATTCAAGACAATGCTTTAAGGAGCTTAACATTGGTGTAGCTAAACCAACTACTCTTGAATTAACAACCATCAATCACAATTTTATAAACTCACACAGCATTTATGAAACTGTTGATGCGGCTGTATTTGAGCAATATGCTTTACGTGCAGCCAATGAAATTTTTCAAAATAATGATATAGCTGTAATGGTTGGCGGAACCGGGCTGTATATAAAAGCATTTACAGAAGGAATGGATGACATACCTAACATTAATCCTTCTATAAGATTAGAGCTGACCAATAAATTTCAATTACACGGTTTACTATGGTTGCAAGAAATAGTAAAAGAAAAAGATCCTGTTTTTTGGCAACATGCCGAACAACAAAACCCACAAAGGTTATTGCGGGGATTAGAAGTGATACTTTCAACGGGAAAATCAATAACAACATTTAGAAAAGGTGAAAAAAAGCAACGACCTTTTAGAATAATAAAAGCAGGTATTGAATTACCAAGACCTGAACTTAATGAACGCATAAACTTGAGAGTAGATGAAATGATTGTGAACGGATTGGTTGGTGAGGTAAACAACTTTTTACCTTTTCAAAACATAAACGCTTTACAGACTGTAGGTTACCGTGAATTGTTTGATTATTTTAATGGACTCTTACCACTAGATAAAGCAATTGAAAACATAAAAATCAATACAAGGCATTATGCAAAGAGGCAGATGACGTGGTTTAAAAAAGATGCTGAAATAAGATGGTTTACCCCAGACCTATTCAGAAAAGAATGCACCAATTTGTATAAAAATTGATAAACGGTACACCCTATTGATGAGTGGCTATTTTCAGAAAAAACTACAAAATTCTTTCCACTTAGTTTTTGCATATTGCATTCGGAAAAAATATTTGATTAATCAGTTTGTTTCCAAACCTACAAATATTCACTTCCAATGTAATTAAGTTAGTTTTTACAAATGGATTATATCATTAGAAAATAAATAAAAAAACAGACACATGAAAAAATGGCTTTTGATGCTTTCTGCTGCTGGATTTTTGACCGGTAGTATTTATGCGCAGGCTCCAAAGGTGGTATTTGAGAAATACACTTTGCCCAATGGGTTAAAGGTTATACTGCATCAGGATAAATCTGCACCTGTTGTTGCAGTTACTGCACTGTACCACGTTGGCTCTAAAAATGAGGATACAGCCCGTACAGGTTTTGCACACTTTTTTGAACACTTATTGTTTGAAGGTACCGAAAACATTAAGCGTGGTGAGTACATGAAGTATGTAACCAATGCAGGTGGAGCACTTAATGCAAATACCAGTCAGGACCGTACATTCTACTACGAATTGCTGCCAAGCAACCAATTGAAATTGGGTTTGTGGTTAGAAAGTGAAAGAATGATGCATGCAAAAATTGAGCAGATTGGTGTAAACACTCAACGAGAGGTGGTAAAGGAAGAAAAACGTCAGCGGATAGATAATCAACCTTATGGTTCTATTCTGACCGAAGTATTAAAAAGGGCCGCAAAAGGCACTCCGTATGAATGGGCACCAATAGGCAGTATGGAACATTTGAATGCTGCTAAATTAGAAGAGTTCATTAATTTTTATAAAACATTTTATGTACCAAACAATTGTGTATTATCAATAGCAGGCGATATAAATGTAGAAGAAACTAAAAAATTAATAGCAGATTATTTTGCACCTATACCTACCGGTACTAAACCCATTCCAAGACCAAAATTTGAAAACAAACTTATGAATGGTGAAGTTAGAGATGTTATAAAAGATAACATTCAACTTCCTGCAGTTATAGAAGCCTATCGTGCACCAAAACAAGGCAGTGATGAATATTATGCATTCAAAATGTTATCAACACTTTTATCAGGTGGTCCATCTTCAAGACTAAACAAAACACTTGTTGATCAAAGACAAATGGCTTTGGCTGCTTTAGCGCTACCGTTCTTTAATGAAGATGCAGGTTTGTTTATTAATTATTCAATAGCCGCCGCAGGGGTAAAACCACAAGACCTTGAAAGAGTAATGGATAGTGTAGTTTCAGTAGTAAAAACTGATTTAGCTTCTGAAAAAGAATATCAAAAAGTAAAAAACCAGATTCAGACACAGTTTGTAGCCTCTAACGCTACTATGGCGGGTATAGCAGAAAGTCTTGCTAACTATGAGGTGTATTTTGGTGATGCAAACCTCATAAATACCGAGTTGGAAAGGTATAATAAAGTAACCCGTGAGGACATGTTGAAAGTGGCTAAAAAATACCTTAATAAAGAGAATCGTGTTGTATTGTATTACATGCCAAAGGGCGGGAAACCTGATGGTAGTAAAAAATCATAAACCCTTAAAACAACACTCAACAAACATTTTTATAGCTTAAATAAATTTTGAACTTCAAATAAATCACAAAAAAATATTAATTATTTGATTTTGATTTTAGTTAAGCAAAAAGAAAAAATTAAGACATGAAAAAACTAAACATATTCTTCTTAAGCCTATTACCATTAATAGGCATGGCACAGGTTGACAGGAGTAAAGCCCCTAAAGCAGCTGCCGCACCTGTCATTAAAATTGGTACTCCTGCTACATTTATACTTCCCAACGGGCTTAAAGTATTTGTTGTAGAAAACAACAAACTACCACGTGTATCTGTAAATCTTACCATTGATATGGATGGTATTGTGGAGGGTGACAAAACAGGACTTTCGCAATTTGCAGGAAATCTTATGCGCAGAGGCACTACCAAAATGAATAAAGTACAGTTGGATGAGGCAATTGACTTTCTTGGTGCATCTGTGAATACATCAGCATTTACTGCTAGTGCATTTTCGCTAAAAAACAACTTTAGTAAAGCCATTTCACTTATGAGTGATGTTGTTCTTACGCCATCATTTCCTGAAGAAGAATTGGAAAAAATTAAGAAAAAAGAAATTTCTTCTTTAAAAGCAGGCGAGGATGATCCTAATGATATTTCAGAAAATGTTACTAACCACTTGGTGTATGGTGCCAACCATCCTTATGGTGATATAGAAACTGAAAAAACGGTGAACAATGTTACCCTTGCTGACATCAAAAATTTTTATTCAACTTATTGGATTCCCAATAATGCATACCTTGTTTTTGTAGGCAACATAACCGCAGCAGAAGCTAAAACACTTGCAACTACATACTTTGGCAAATGGAAAAAAGGGGTGGTAAGTAAACCTAATTACCCAACTCCACAACCCCCTACTAAAACAATTATTGCAATAGTTGATCGTCCGTCAAGTGTACAAAGTCTTATAAACTTTATAAGTCCTGTTACACTTAAACCCGGAACTCCTGACGCTATCCCTTCATCAGTTATGAACAACATTTTAGGGGGTGGTTCATCGGGCAGATTGTTTCAAAATCTTAGAGAAAAACACGGCTTTACTTATGGTGCTTATAGCAATTTAAAAAGTGACAGATTAATAGGTGCTTTTTCTGCAAATGCTTCCGTAAGAAATGAAAAAACCGATAGCGCTATTGCTGAATTTCTAAGTGAGTTTGAAACTATCCGAAACAAAGCAATTGCAGATAGCGATGTTACAAATAGCAAAAATTTCCTGTCAGGTACATTTGCACGTTCTCTTGAAAATCCGGCAACAATTGCAAGGTTTGCGCTTGATATTTCACGCAACAAAATGCCAGCTGATTATTATCAGAACTACCTGAAAAATCTTGGAGTTGTTAATTCAGCTACGGTACAAAATATTGCTACAAAATATGTAACTCCGGGTCAAATGTATATAGTGGTTGTTGGTAACGCAAAACAAATAGCACCGGGTTTAGAAAAATATGGAGTAGTAAAATACTTTGATATTTATGGTAATGAAACTGCAGCACCAACTACTGCTAAAAAAGTAGAGTCTGGAGTAAGTGCAGAAAGCATTTTACAAAAAGCTGCAGATGCTGTAGGTTCTGCAACTGCAATAGCTGCAATAAAAGATGTTGTAATGTCAGGTCAGGCTTCTCTTATGGGAAGAGAAATGACAGTTACTCAAAAGAACATACTTCCATCTACATTCTCAATGGAAATGGGCATGGGTGGTATGACCATGCAAAAGCAAATGCTGAAAGATGGTAAGTATGTAAAAATGCAACAAGGGCAGGAACTTGAAGCTGATGACCAAGATAAAGAGGAAATGAATGAACTGGCTGCATTCTTTGACGATGCATTTTTATTAAAACAAAAAGGCAATACATACAATATAACAGGTGTAGAACAAATAGATGGTAAGGATGCTTATGCTTTAGACATAAAAACAGCTGCCGGCAGAGAGTTTACTAATCATTATGATGTAGCAACGGGATTAAAAGTAAAAACTACCCGTACAGAAGAAAGCCCTATGGGTAAAATGAATATTCAATCATACTTCAGTGATTACAAAGATTTCAATGGCGTAAAAATACCAACTCACATGGTGATTGATTTAGGTCAGTTTAAAATTGATACCACCTTTAAAGATATAAAAGTTAATAGTGGATTGAAACCTGAAGATATTCAGTAAATAACCAAGGTCATTATAAAGTTAAAGAGGCACCCCGATAAGTGCCTCTTTTTTATTTACGTAAGTTTGCCAAATGACTTCATTTTTTACAACTGATAGCCGAATAATTATAACCTGTAATAAAAGGATAACACCGTTTTTGCAAATGGAAACCGAAGCCTTAGGTTTCAAAATTGTCCGAACTTTTCAAACTGGTTTAGAATTGTCCGGCTCTATGAATGATTGCATCAAACTTAACCTCAACCTGCGTTGTGCAAGTCAGATATTATATTCTATAAAAAGTTTTTCCTGCAGTCATCCCGATCAGGTTTATAAGGAACTCATGCTGCTACCCTGGGAAGCAATCATACCTTCAGATGGATATTTTTCTGTAACAAGCAATGTTAGCCACCCTAGCATTACCAATTCATTGTTTGCCAATGTAAAGGTGAAAGATGCAATAGTGGACAGAATGAGAAATAAAACCGGCAAAAGACCTGATTCAGGTCCATTGCAAGACCTAACAGTTATTCACCTTTACTGGAAGGATGAAATAGGAGAAATATTTATTGATACATCCGGCGAAACATTGGCCAAGCATGGCTATCGTAAAATTCCGGGCAAAGCACCAATGTTAGAAGCCTTGGCTGCTGCTACTTTACTAGCAACCAAATGGGATCATACTTCGCCTTTTATAAACCCCATGTGTGGTTCTTCAACATTAGCTATAGAAGCTGCACTTATAGCTACTAACAGACGACCGGGGCTGTTTAGGAGCAACTATGCATTCATGCACATATTGGGTTATGACAGCATTGTGTATGAAGCAGCAAAGCAACAATTGTCAGAACAGGTGCAAGAGGTGAATGGCTTACAAATCATTGCTACTGACATCAGCGAAGATGCTATCAACATTTCAAAAATAAATGCCGCAGCGGCAGGTGTTGAACAATACATCACCCTTGCTGTTTGCGATTTTGAAATGACCGAAATACCAAAAGAAGTACCAGGGGTTATATTCTTCAATCCTGAATATGGCGACCGGCTTGGTGACGAATTTGAACTAGAACAAACCTATGCCCGAATAGGCGATTTTATGAAGAAACAATGCAAGGGTTATACGGGTTACATCTTTACCGGCAATCTGGAATTGGCTAAAAAAATAGGTTTAAAAGCCAGTCGGCGAATAGAATTTTTTACCGGCAAAATTGATTGTCGGTTGTTGGAATATGAATTGTATGCAGGCACTAAGAGAGTAAGTGTTGAAGTGTAAAAAGTTCTATTGTCAACAATTTTGCTATGCAGATGGTACCAACCGGATGCAATCATTTTCTACCAAAAATTGATAACCCGGCTTTGCATTTTTTACAAAGGAATGTAAATTTTCTAAAGACGGGTAATCATTTTTACCAATAAACAATCTTGCATCATCAATAAAGATTATATGGTGGTAGGGAGAAGAAAATATAGCTTTTAACTCTTCATAAACCGGGCACTCAAGATCACCTTTTGCTGTAAGACCTCCGGAATAGTGACCGTCTAACCAAAACAATGCAGGGTTATTTAATTTTTGGACCAGTTCATTTAAAACCTTTCCGCTATCGCCTTGCAATAAGTGAACATTAGAAAATTGACTGAATCTTTTCTGTGCAAGGTTATGATAATGTTCGCTTAGTTCTATAGAGTAAAGTTTACTAAAATTATGCACCAATGCATACAATGTATCACCAAGATAAGTTCCGGTTTCTACCAAAGTTCTTATATTATATTTCTTTTGAAAATCTCTAAGTGCTTCTTGTTTTGAATAGTTAGATACAGGTAGTGTCCTACCCTTTACTACCCATTTGTTATGTTCTTTTAAAAAAAACTTCTGATAGTATTTCCTTTCAGTTTTTTCGGGTAAAAATGATAATATTTTTCGCCAGTGAGGTTTCATAAACTGTATTTATTTTTTGAACCAAAAACATCCGCAACCATAATTCTGTTTAGCTGCAATTGACGCATCAGCATTATCAATAAAACCGCCTTCATCGGGTATTAATGCAAATTCCATAAGCTTTAATGGAGCAAAATAATTGATAATCTGTTCGTAACTATAAACCCGATGCGCATTATACTCTATACGTGGTGTTCCCAAAGGTGTTACAAACAAGATATCTCCACTGGGTCTCACTACTCTTTTCAACTCATTTATTGCTTTCAAATCACCTTGTGGATCTATTACATCACCATATCTGCCAAGGCCAATATGCTCAATGGTATGCATGCAGGAAATTGAAGGTTGAGAATCATCTTCAAAGGGTAGTTTATTCAAATCTGCAAAAGCAGATTCAAGTCCTGACAATTTCATATCTGCAGGGCGGTAATCATAAAACTTAACCGGAACAAAAGCAGAAACTATAGTACTGAAACTTAGCTTGGATGAAATATCAACATGAAATTCGGGACGGGTACGGGCCAATACCCGGGCAGCCCATGCAGGATGATAAATATAATGCTGATCAAATGGCGTAATGGATGTTTTATCCTTAAGACACGGATAAATATCTTTCAGATTTACAGAAAAACGGTTATCACTCAATTTTTTAAACCGCCTGAATTCTCCAAAAAATTCAAATAACCGAATCACATTTTTTGGAAATCTGATTAAAACATCCTTACCGCGTTGTATAAAATAATGTTTAAGAAACATTGTTTGTGTTCTAAATTTTGTCAAATAAACGGATTATTTCCCAACAAAAAAGAGCAGGCCCTTTTTGAACCTGCTCTTCATTAAAAAATCATAAAAACTAAAGGTGAGATTGGATTTTTTTATCCAATACAGACTTAGGAACTGCACCAATTTGTTTATCTACCACTTTGCCACCTTTTACAAAAAGTATAGCAGGTATAGAGGTAATACCGTAATTGACACTAAGGTTTGGATTTTGATCCACATTAACCTTCCCAATATTCACCTTTCCATCGTACTCTTTTGCCAATTCTTCTACAACAGGTCCAATAGCACGGCAAGGTCCACACCATTCAGCCCAAAAGTCAATTACTGTCAGTTTATCACTGTCCAAAACCGTAGCCTGGAAATTAGCGTCTGTAAATTCTAAAGCCATAAAATATATATTTAAAAGTTGATTATTACTACTTCTTTTAATTAAAGTCAAATTTGACGCCAATGTACTGTATCTGCGATTTTGACTTTTAAACCAATGAAAATATAACCACAAATGACAGGTTTAAGACATTTTCAAACGAAATAATCATTGTTTTATTACCCCCTCTATGACAAAAACACCGAACATAAATTCTTGTAAATGTTTATTGAAATTATGTCATAAAAAAAGGAACCTTCAGACATGAAGGCTCCTTTTCTTTAATAGTTTGTCTAAAATTTATTGTTTCACAAATTTGCTAACAGTTGTTTCACAACCATTAGTACAAACTGCTTTAATCATATAGCTGCCTGAAGGTAAATGTCCAACATTAACAGTTATCAGGTTGTCACCTAAGACTACATCAGATGCTTGTTGCATTATTACTTTACCTGCAAGGTCGGTAATTACTAATCTTACAGTATTGTTACCGGGAGCAGAAAGTACAACTTTCAAAGTAGCTTTTGTAGGATTAGGATACACAGCCGACATTGAGAAGGAGTTACTTCTTACACCTTTAATCAAAACAACAAAGGAATAAGTAACCTTACCGTCAATATCTACCTGCTTCAACCTATAATAATTATTACCGCTTAATGGTTTTTCATCAAAATATTGATAAGATAATGCAGTTGAACTATTTCCGTTTGTAGCTTTGGATGGAACGAAAGTTAGCGAACTAAAATTCTCTCCATCAGCAGACCTTTGCAGCTCAAAACCACGGTTGTTTTGCTCCGAAGCTGTAGACCAATATAAATTATTTTTTGATCCGGCTCTTTCCCCTTTAAAGCTTACCAATTTAACAGGCAATGCAGAACCATTTGCAGTAATGGTAAAGGTTCCCTCCGCACCAATTGGATCATAATTGAAAACACGTATATAAACAACCTGACCAACAGTTAATCCAGTAAGAACTAAGGTTTCTGATTGTGCATTCAATGAATCATCTGCACATGCTATACTGGTGAGTGTACCTGTACATGATCCTGTAAATGCTTCCATTACTGCATCAAAGTTACCATCCGGAATTACCGTTATTGATGCATCTCCGTTATAAAGTGCTGTAATGCTAAACCAAACATCATCATTGGCATCACCGGTAAATCCATTACATGCATTTGCAGGCAGAGATTCGGTGGCACTTATTGTAGTTGCCGGAACAGGCACTCCTGCAGGTAAATTAATTGCACCTGTACATGGATCATTAGGTGGTGGTGGTGGTGCACCAATAGTTGTAAAACTAAATATCTGTGTACAACCAACAGCAGGAACTCCAGCATTTGTTGGGGTTACTGACCAATAATAAGTTGTATTGAAAGCTAATCCTGTAATATTTACTGTAGTATCAGGTGTGCTTCCAAGTGCGGTAGGAGGAGTAGTTGTTGCAAAAGCAACAGTGTACCCATCGGCACCTGTTACACTTGACCAGGTTAAAGTAGCAATAGGTGCAGATACGTTTGTGGCTAAATCTACTGGTGTCAATAAATTAGTACAAGGAGGAGGTGCAGGTGCATCAGCTATTTGAATACAAAATCCGCCAACAGCACCGGCAAAACCATCTACCATAATATAATAAGTAGTTCCTGCAGTAAGACTGTTAGTAATGATATCTATAGGTGGAGCTACTGTTGTTAAATCTGCCTCATCACAAGTACCTGGGAAAGCTTCTGCCAATGTTAAATTCGGACACGTTCCTGTTGCAGTAAATAAAGCTATCCATGCATCAAGGTCGGCAGTTGCATTAGGATTTTGGTTAATTGTTATTTTAATTGGTCCATCTATGGTAGGGGTGTATGTGTACCATACTGTATTATTTGGAGTCGAACAACCAAAGGCGGGTTCACTAGCTTCAATAGTAGCCGTTTCAGTAGTCTGACAGTCAGCAGGTCCATTAAGGGTAAGTAAAATAGCATTACATATAGAGTCATTGACGGGTCCTGGAGGTATAGGAGCTGCATCTTTTATTTTAATGCAATATCCACCAACAGCACCGGCAAAACCATCTACCATAATATAGTAAGTATTGCCCGCTACAAGGTTACCGGTTATTATTTCTACAGAATCAAGAACCGTTAGGTCAGCCTCGTCACATGCACCGGCAAAAGTTTCAGTCAATGTAAGGGATGGACATGCCCCAGTTGGTGTGAATAGTGAAACCCAGGCATCTAAATTAGTTGTTGCAGCTGAATTCACACTCATAACGATTGTTGCGGGACCACTGGTAGCAGGGGTATAAGTGTACCAAGTTGTATTGTTGGGTGTTGAGCAACCAAAAGTTGGTTCATTTGCATCAACTGTTGCAGCTTCAGTTGTCTGACAGTCAGATGGCCCATTAAGTATAAGTGGTATAGCATTACAAATAGTATCATTAACGGGGCCTGGAGGAAGTGGGGTAGCATCCTTTACCTTTATACAATAACCTCCGGTAGCTCCGGCAAAACCGTCTACCATAATATAATATGTAGTGCCTGCAACAAGGCTGTTTGTTACAATTTCTACAGAATCAGCCACAGTAAGGTCAGCTTCATCGCAGGTTCCCGGGAATGCTTCGGTTAATGTTATAGAAGGACAGGTTCCAGTTGCAGTAAATAACGGTACCCATGCATCAAGGTTTGTTGTTGCAGCAGGATTTACACTCATAACTATAGTTACAGGTCCGCTAACTGCAGGTGTATATGTGTACCACAAAGTGTTATTTGCGGCAGAACAACCAAAGGTGGGTTCATTCGCTTCTACTGTGGCAGTTTCTGAAGTCTGACAATTTGATGGTCCATTTAATGTTAATGGAATTGCATCACAGATGTTGTCATTAAAGGTTGAACCCAAAGTTGTAAAGGAGAAAGCATTACTAACACAAGTCATACTTGCGGTATCATTTCCAGCCTCGGGCCTTACATACCAATAATATGTTGTTAGAGGTAAAGTACCAGGTATAGTTGTAGAGGTTACCCCACTACCCACACTTCCAAGGTTTGAATAATTTACACCATCTACACTAAACATAATGGTATAACCGGTTGCAACAGAAACTGCATTCCATGAAATGAGCGGAGGAATAACTACTCCGGTTGCTCCATTTGCAGGAGATATGTTAGTTGTACAAGGAACTATTGCTTTTAAAGTCCATAATGAAAAACTAGCCCCACAGTTTGATCTTACAAAAACATAATTGACACCTGCAGTTAAACCCGAAAGATTTACAGTTGTTGCCGTAGTTGGAGTTCCTGCACCACTTGGTGTTACATTGGTAGTTTGAACCACATATTCATAACCAACAGCACCGGGGGCAGCAGTCCAACTTACCGTTGCTGAAGTACTGGTAACATTAGTAAGTATAAGATTTGTAGGGGGAAAGCAATTAACCGGGGTAAAACGATATACCTGACCTGTTGCAGGACGAGTATATATTTTAGACTCAACAAGTGAACTGGCTGTGGGAGAACCTGAAGCATCACTAAGTGATAAAAAATTTCCAACACCAATGCCGGAAGCGGTTATTCCTATACCGGCTTTGTCGCCGGTTGGTGTACCAGCTTCTTGCTTATATCTAAACTCAATAACATTTGTAGTTTCAAACAAGAGTGCTTCAAATGAAATTGAGGCTGAAGTTGCAGTATAATCCCACAAAGCATTTGACCACTCAATTGCAAATATTCTATTGGGTGCTACACCGGTTACTATATATTTTAGATTGGTAGCCGACTGCAAATCTAAATCAGCCCACAAAGGAGCAATTACAGGTCTGGCCCCTGCCAAACTTACAGGACCTCCCGAAAGTGAATCATAATAATAATTTTCATTTGCATCTGCAATGAAGGGGGTGCCAAATGTAAAATAACCATTGGCATTAATATTCAAGGAAGAATATGTAGTTCCATTGTAAATGAAATTGAACCCGATGGGTACTGCATTTGCATATCCTTCGTCAGAAATGGTGTATGCCGCATCTGGTGATACCAATGTAGGGTTGGTGGCCGAAGCCCCAAGGGTTACATAGGGTGAGGTGGTTGCACTAAAGGTATAATTAACCTGGGCTTTGGTTACAATTGCCAGGAACAACAACAATAGCAAGAGAGAGTAACTTTTAATCATAGCAGATTTTTTTTCATTGATAAATAGAGAGGGTAGGCAGTATTAATTTTTACAATAATAAATTAAATATAAACATCCACAATTTTTATTAAAGCTATTTTTGAAATAAATAAATAAATGGCTATTTGTAATATATTTAATATACCCAAAATTAACTGACAACAAGGATTATCTTGATCCACTTACACTTAAACCCGAAGTCCTTGCAGACAAGTATCGGCCAGCCCCTTTGAATCTTGCTTTCCAATAGCTGTCATTCAGATCACTTACCATTACCCCACCACTAGTAGCGGAATGTACAAATTTATTATTTTGCAAATAGACTCCAACATGAGAAATATCGCGGCCTCCGGTATGGAAAAATACCAAATCACCTTCACTCAAATCTTCTAGTTTTATCTTCTGGCTTTCATTGAACTGATCCTGTGCAGTACGAGGAACATTTACATTGTAAACTTCTTGCATTATTACATGACTAAACCCCGAACAATCAATACAATTTTTGGATGTTCCACCTATGCAATAATCAATGCCAAACCAATCATCTATAAGTTTCAATAGATTAACATTGGTTAGCGTTTCAACAGTTGCATCCAAAACAATTGCATACTTAAGTTGAAGCCAATCCGCCTTCTCAATATCACCAGAATTAGATACTGTCTTAACTGAAGAATTGTATACATCCCTTTCCCTTTTCCGCTTTATAACAGAGGGCATTGCAGGGCTCATGGGATGTTTTGTTGTGACTACCTGACCCGGACTAACTGAAATGTCAAGAAATTTCGGGTCTTTTTGTTGTTTTTTGGCAACAGGTTTAGTTGATAAAGATGAATTATCTCTAGCAGTAAGTGATTTCCATTGGGAACAACTGCTAAAAAGCACAATAGAGACAAAGCAATATAGAAAATAATTAAATTTCATCTGGGTCTGGCAAAGTAACAGACTAATATTACAATAACAAAGATTTTGGCATTTTTTTTACTTTGAATTTAGTAACGGGTGTGGATAATCACATCAGAGGTTCCCTAACCATTTACGATATTTGCAGTACACTATGCCTACATTTTCACATTTGCATGTTCATACACAATTCAGCCTTTTGGATGGGGCTGCTTCTATAAAAAGTTTATATCAGAAAGCCATTAATGATAATATGCCTGCATTGGCCATAACTGACCATGGCAATATGTTTGGCGCATTTGAATTTGTGGCAGAGGCTTACAAACACAAGAATGAGGATGGTACATTAAAGGTAAAGCCTGTGGTAGGCTGCGAATTTTATGTAGTTACTGACAGACATAAACGTGCTTTTACCAAAGAGCAAAAAGATGAAAGATTTCATCAGGTATTGCTGGCAAAAAATAAACAAGGCTACGATAACCTTTTAAAATTGACCTCGCTTGGTTATATTGAAGGCAGCTATGGTAAATATCCACGAATTGATAAAGAACTGATTTTAAAATATCACAAAGGATTAATAGCAACAACCTGCTGCCTTGGTGCTTATGTACCGCAAATGATTTTGTCAAAAGGTGAAAAAGAAGCTGAAGATGAATTCAAATGGTGGCTTGATTTGTTTGGAGAAGATTACTATATAGAAGTACAACGACACGGTATTAAAGATCAGGATAAAGTAAATGAAGTATTGCTAAAATGGGCAGTCAAGCATAATGTGAAGATAATAGCAAGCAACGACAGTCATTATACCGATCAGGATGATTACAATGCACACGATATTCTACTTTGCATAAATACAGGTGAGAAAAAAAGCACACCAGGTTATGATGATTTTATAAATGATGATGTTCACATAAAAGAGCGCCGTTTTAAATTTCCCAATGATCAGTTCTATTTTAAAAAGACCGGGGAAATGAAGGAACTCTTTAAAGACATTCCGCATGCTATTGATTATACCAACGAAATAGTTGGCAAAATTGAATTGCTGGATTTGAAGAAGGACATCTTATTGCCCAATTTTCCTGTGCCTGTTGAGTTTCAGCGGCATGATATAAGTACACTCAACCAATGGGAATACCTTCATTACCTTACTTATGAGGGTGCAAGAAAACGCTATAGTGAACTTAGTACCGAAATTACAGAGCGGTTAGATTTTGAGTTGAATACCATTAAAACAATGGGCTTTGCCGGATATTTTTTAATTGTTTCCGATTTTATAAAAGAGGGCCGCAACATGGGTGTCTTTGTTGGCCCGGGTCGTGGTTCTGCTGCGGGTTCCGTGGTTGCCTACTGCATTGGCATTACCAATATAGATCCTATTAAATACAATTTGCTCTTTGAAAGATTCCTAAACCCAGATCGCAAAAGCATGCCGGACATAGACACCGACTTTGACGATGAGGGGCGGCAAAAAGTGATAGACTATGTTGTAAAAAAATACGGCAAAACCCAGGTGGCACAAATCGTGACTTTTGGTACTATGGCAGCCAAAATGAGCATCAAAGATGTTGCCCGTGTATTGGATTTGCCATTGGCTGAAAGCAATATGATGGCTAAGTTGGTGCCCGACAAACCGGGTACAGAGTTGCGCCGATGTTTAAAAGCTCCTTTAACAATAAAAGAAGGACCCAAGTCCTTAGAAGAAAAAGAGGGTTTTGGGGCAGAGGACATTGAGAACATAAAAAAGCTTCGCGAAATATACAACAGCGATACCGAGCAGGGACGGGTATTGCATGAAGCGGAAAGATTAGAAGGCTCTGTAAGAAATACTGGTCTTCATGCTGCAGGAATCATTATAGCACCAGAAGATTTGTCTAATATTATACCGGTAGCAACCAGTAAAGATTCTGACCTTTTGGTTACACAAATTGCCGGTAATGTAATTGAAGAAGCCGGTGTAATTAAGATGGACTTTCTGGGGTTGAAAACACTTTCAATTTTAAAGACCGCACTTGAATTAATAGATCAAAATCACGGAGTAAAAATCGATATAGACTACATTCCACTTGATGATGAAAAGACTTACAAACTTTATCAGCAGGGTGAAACCAATGCAACATTCCAGTTTGAAAGTCCGGGTATGCAAAAGCATTTACGGGATTTGAAACCGGATAAATTTGCAGATTTAATTGCCATGAACGCCTTGTACAGACCTGGGCCAATGGCTTACATACCAGATTACATAGAACGTAAGCTGGGCAAAGCAGAAATCGAATATGACCTTCCTGAAATGAAAGAATACCTGGAAGAGACATATGGCATTACAGTATATCAGGAACAGGTAATGTTACTTTCTCAAAAACTGGGTGGTTTTACCAAAGGTGAAGCAGATGTGCTAAGAAAAGCTATGGGTAAAAAGCAAAAATCTGTACTGGATAAAATGAAAGTACAGTTTGTAACCGGCGCTTCTGCAAAGGGGCACCCTGCTGAAAAGCTGGAGAAAATATGGACAGACTGGGAGGCTTTTGCACAATATGCCTTCAACAAGTCGCACTCTACATGCTATGCTTTTGTAGCTTATCAAACTGCATATCTTAAAGCGCATTACCCAAGTGAATACATGGCTGCAGTTCTTAACCATGCGGGCAGCATAGAAAAGATTACTTTCTTCATGGAGGAATGTAAGCGAATGGGGTTACTGGTTCTTGGGCCCGATATCAATGAATCCGGAAGAGGTTTTGCTGTAAACAAAAAAGGTGAAATTCGGTTTGGAATGATGGGGCTTAAAGGGGTTGGCGAAAATGCGATTGAAGTTATTCTTGAGGAAAGAAAAAAGAAAGGACCTTACGCCAATATTTTTGATTTGGTGAAAAGAGTAAACCTTCGTGCCGCTAATAAAAAATCGCTTGAAAGTCTTGCCTATAGCGGCGCTTTTGATTGTTTTAAAGAATACCACAGGGCACAATATTTTGTAAATAAAGAAACTAATGTTGCCGGGCTTGACATAATTATACAGTTTGGAAACCGATTTCAGGCGCAGGCGCAGAGCATTACCAACAGTTTGTTTGGCGACATGATTTCGATGGATATACCTACTCCACAACTGCCTAAAACAGAGCCGTGGCCTTTAACCGAATTATTAGATTATGAAAAAGATGTAACTGGTATGTTCATGAGTGGTCACCCACTTGACCATTACAAATTTGAGATTAAACATTATGGGTTTACCCCAATCAATGAATTTAATGAAGTGAAAGAAGCGCCGCAATTGCAACCAAACACCAGCAGGGTTTACCGTCTTGCCGGTTTAGTAACAGATGCGCAACACCGTGTAACTAAAACTGGCCGCAACTTCGGCAGCATGAGCATAGAAGATTTTACCGGAAAAACAGAGTTGATGCTGTGGAGCGATGACTATGTTAAGTATCAAAACTATTTAGAAAAAGGAAAGAATATTTTGGTAACGGGGACCTTTAAAACCCGCTACAACAGTGATCAATACGAGTTCAAAGTGTTGTCAGTTAACATGCTGGAAGTTACAAGAGAAACATTTACCAAACAATTGATTATGGAAATGCCAGCTAAATCTATTACTGCGGAATTTGTAAATTTTATTGAAAAAAATGTAAGAACAAATCCTGGTAAAGCCACTTTAAAATTCAATATCATTGAACCAAAAGAGAATTTAAAATTCACCTTAAGAACTTTTGAAAAAGGATTTAACCTAAATGAAGAATTTGTTCAGTTTATTGATAACAATAATGATATTGAAGTAAAAGTTATTTCAACCTGACAATTTTAATTACCGCCCGGTTTAGGTGGACTTTTCAAAGTAGCAGGGGTAAAAGTTCCATTTTGTTTAGGGTTGGGTTTAACTACTGAGGCCTCAGTTCTTTTGGCAGATTTTCCACCACCATTATCTACATGTAAAGGCTCATCCCTATGCAGCGCATGTGCCATAGGTTTTTTTGCTGTAGTATCTTTAGAGTTTACTGCAATTGCGGGTTTCATAACCGGTTGGGCAGGTGCTTTTGTTTCAGTTTTTGTAACCACCTGTTCCTTGGGCGTTTTGCATGAAATAGAAATGACAATTGTTGTCAGTAGTATCAGATTTATCGATTTCATTATTGTAAAAATAAACAAGTTTAGGTAATTTAAATAAGTTTAAACCCACATCAACCTTCAATTAACCGGGCAATGCCAAATGCAGCTGAAGCGGCCAAAGCTCCTACCAATACAACTTTCAAACCCCCTTTTATTGGTGGAATACCTGTCATACTGCTTTTAAAATATCCGAAAATAAATAAGCATATTAATGTAAAAACGGCCGATATTTTTAAACCTTCGATATTTGTTTCTACAAAAAAATATGGTGACAATGGAACCATGCCACCCACAATGTAGGAAAAGGCAATATTAAAGGCACTTTTACGGGCTCTTTTCTCATCGGGTCTATCCAAGCCTAATTCATATTTCATCATAAAGTCCACCCACTTTACTTTATCTTTTGTCATTTCTTCTACGGCCTGTTCCTGAACTGTTTTACTTAAGCCAAGGTGTGCAAAAAACTCTCTTACTTCCTGCTTCTCAACTTCAGGCACTCTTTCTACTTCATCATATTCTCTTTTTAATTCGGAGTTGTAATGATCCACTTCTGTTTGACCTGCCAAATAACCACCAAGCCCCATAGCAATAGATCCTGCTGCTACTTCTGCCAAACCGGCAATTACAATTAAACTAGTGCTGTCAATTGCCCCACTCAAACCGGCAGCAAGTGCAAAAGGAACGGTAAGTCCATCACTCATACCAATCACAATGTCTCTTAGTACATCAGAACTTTGTGAGTGTTCTTCGTTGTGATGAAGATGTGTATCTAACATAAACTGTAATTTGCCACGAAAGTCCGATATTTTATAAAGGAAACAACGAATACAAAAACAAATATTTGTTTTAGTATTCGTTGTTATTTAGGTGGATTTTTATCTTTCAATACATCATTAAATCTATAACAATATCTGTAAAGACTTTCTGATTATTTCAACACATTCCATTATTTGGTCTTTAGTAATATTCAAAGGCGGAGCAAAGCGTATTTTATAGCCGTGAGTAGGTTTTGCCAGCAAGCCATTTTTCATTAGTTCCAGGCAAAATGTCCAGGCAGCTTCAGTATCTGAATGTCTTATAACTATTGCATTGAGCAAACCCTTACCTCTTACTAATTCTATAACAGGTGATTGAAGCTTCTCTATTTCGTTGCGCAGCAATAAACCCATTGCTTCAGCATTTTCACTCATTTTTTCATCTTTTAATACCTGCAATGCAGTCATTGCAACAGCACAGGCCAAGGGGTTGCCACCATAAGTAGAACCGTGTTCACCGGCTTTGATATTAAGCATTATTTCATTGTCGGCTAATACTGCAGATACCGGTAACACCCCACCGCTTAATGCTTTGCCAAGGATAAGAATATCAGGTCTTACATTTTCATGATCGCAGGCCAACATTTTTCCGGTACGGCAAAGACCAGTTTGTATTTCATCCGCAATAAAAAGCACATTATATTCTGTACACAATTCCCTAACCCCTTTAAGATAACCATCTACAGGCAATACTACCCCCGCCTCACCCTGTATGGGTTCTACCATAAAGGCTGCAACGTTTTTATCCTGAAATGCTTTTTCAAGTGCCACAAGATTATCATAAGGAACAATTTCAAAACCGGGCATAAATGGCCCAAATTTGTTGTAGCTACTTGGGTCAGTTGAGGAAGAAATTGCCGCCATAGTTCTGCCCCAAAAGTTATTTTCAGCAAAAATGATTTTGGCTTGATTATCAGCGATACCTTTATTTACATAACCCCACCTACGTGCAAGTTTAATGGCAGTTTCTCCACCTTCTACTCCTGTATTCATGGGTAAAACCTTATCATAACCAAAATAGTTGGTAATGTATTTTTCATATTCACCTAAAAGGTTGTTGTGAAAAGCACGGCTTGTAAGGGTTAGTTTGGTTGCCTGCTGCACAAGAGATTCAATAATCTTGGGGTGACAGTGCCCTTGATTTACAGCAGAATAACCACTTAGAAAATCGTAATAACGGTTTCCATCTATATCCCAAAGATGTACACCTAATCCCTTTTCTAATACAACAGGTAATGGATGATAATTATGAGCACCATGTTTATCTTCAAGGTCAAGAAAATAAGCTGTTTTAGGACTTGCCGTATTTGTAAGCATAATAGTAATTTTAAAAAATGATAGTTGATAACTTGTACCCTGTAGTTAAAAGTTCATATTGATTTCAATAATAAGAATCGATAAGTAAATGGGCCAAAAATTAATTGATAGATGCCTTTTATTAAAGGCTACAGGGGTGATCGAGAAAATCTAAATTAAGACTAAGAAATGCCATACAATTGCTTTTGCGGGTGCAAGATACAATTATAAGTTTGAAAAATTTAGGAGTTTGCTCTTACTAAAACTTCCTGCTTCGCCACTTCCTTGTGCATCCTGCTAAGAAAGCGGTGCATTTGCTCCATGCTTTTTACATCGTCTACTATCATCAAAAACAATTTACCGGCTTGTTTTAGCCTTGCTTTGTTGGTGCCGGTTTGGAGAAATGATAAAACTTTCTTGAAAGTTTCTGATTCAAAATAGGGGGAGTCAGGGCGGTTGATGAAATAGCAGCGAAGGGTATTGTCTTTCAGGCTCATTTTCTCAAAACCAATGTCCACAGCCAGTTTGCGGCACCGGACTGTAGTGAACAAATCTTCTACCGATTGCGGAATGGGACCAAACCGGTCAAGCATTTCAATTTTAAATTCATCCAGTTCCTGATCGCTGTCGCAGTTGTCGAGGCGGGTGTAAAGGCTTAATCTTTCTGTGATACTATCTACATATGCATCAGGAATTAAAATTTCCAAATCAGTATCAATTGTACAGTCAGAAGCAAAGTCGTCCTGCTTTTGTATCTCTTCTTTAAACAAATCTTGAAATTTGCTGCGCTTCAATTCTTTGATGGCTTCGTTCAGGATTTTCTGGTACATCTCAAAACCTATTTCCGCCATAAAACCTGTCTGTTCTCCACCCAGCATATTCCCTGCACCGCGAATGTCCAAGTCTCTCATGGCTATCTGAAAACCGCTGCCCAGTTCACTGTGTTGTTCCAGTGTTTGCAGGCGTTTGCGGCTATCGTTGGGTAAAGTACTCATTGGCGGAGCCAATAAATAACAGAATGCCTTTTTGTTGCTACGCCCTACCCTGCCCCGCAATTGGTGCAGGTCACTCAATCCAAAATGATGGGCATTGTTTATGATGATGGTATTTACATTAGGAATGTCGACGCCACTTTCTACAATGTTTGTACAAACGAGTACATCATATTTCTGTTCTACAAAATCCAGTATTCTTTCTTCCAACTCATGCCCTTCCAACTGTCCGTGTGCATAGCCAATGGTGATGTCAGGGCAAAGCCCTTGTATCATTCCGGCCATTTCTGCCAAACCATTGACCCGGTTGTGTATGAAGAAAACCTGGCCGCCTCGTTCTGTTTCATAATATACTGCATCGCGGATCACATCTTCGTTAAACACCAACACCTCGGTTTGAATAGGCTGCCTGTTGGGTGGTGGCGTATTGATGATGCTCAAATCCCTTGCTCCCATGAGGCTGAACTGTAACGTACGTGGAATGGGCGTTGCAGTCAACGTAAGGCAATCAACATTGGTCTTTAGCGTCTTCAATTTCTCCTTTGCGCCTACGCCAAATTTCTGCTCTTCATCTATCACCATAATGCCGAGGTCTTTGAACTTTACTTCCTTTCCCAGCAATGCATGTGTACCAATAATGATGTCTATTTTTCCCTCCTGTAAACGTTGTAAGGTTTCCTTTTTTTCCTTAGTAGATTTAAAACGGTTTACATAGTCCACCGTTACCGGAAAATCTTTGAGGCGTTCGCCAAATGTTTTATAGTGTTGAAAAGCAAGGATAGTTGTAGGCACCAATACTGCTGCCTGTTTACCATCAACGACGGCTTTAAAAGCTGCACGAATAGCCACCTCTGTTTTACCAAAACCAACATCGCCACACACCAACCTGTCCATGGGCGACGGGCTTTCCATATCCTTCTTTACATCGGCGGTTGCTTTGCTTTGGTCGGGGGTGTCTTCGTATATAAATGAGGCTTCCAACTCTGTCTGCATGTAGTTATCAGGACTGTACTGAAAGCCTTGCTGCGCCTTTCTTTCTGCATATAACTGTATGAGGTCAAAGGCAATTTCTTTTACCTTGGTTTTGGTCTTTTCTTTAAGCTTCTGCCAGGTATCGCTGCCTATTTTATTGATCTTAGGAATGGTCCCTTCCTTGCCAGTGTATTTGCTTATTTTGTGCAGGCTATTGATGTTCACATACAGGATGTCATTGTCTTTATAAATGATACGTACAGCTTCCTGAAGTCTGCCATTTACTTCCAGTTTTTGAAGGCCGCTGTAAGTACCTACACCATGGTCTATGTGTGTAACATAATCTCCCGGTTGCAGTTCCCTAAGTGTCCGCAGCGTAAGCGCTTTGTTCTTATTATAAGCCTGTTTAACCTTGTATTTATGATATCGCTGAAACACCTGGTGATCGGTATAGCAGACTACTTTCAGGTCTTCGTCTATAAAGCCACCGTGAATGTCTGTTGCTAATGGCGTAAAATGTATTTCAGCTTTTAAATCTTCAAAGATGCTATGCAGCCTTTCGAGTTGCTTCGGATTATCTGCGAAAATAAACAACTCAAAACCTTTGGCTTTCCATGATTTTAAATCATTGATCAGTAGATCAAACTTGCGGTTAAAGGAGGGTTGTATTTTGGTATTGAATTCTATGACCTCACCCCGGCCCTCTCCAAAGAGGGAGGAATGGCGGCCAAACTCTATCAAATGTCGCGACTCAAGCAGGGCATGTATTTCACTGGCTTTTACAAAATCTTTCAACGATACATTCGCCAAAACTTTACCATCCTCCTCGTCTTCCTGTTGTTGCTGTTTCTTTCCTGTAGTTTCTTTTTGCAAAGCAAGAAAAAAATCAAGGTCTTCTTCCTGCACCTCTATCCGCTCTTTGGCAAACTGCCAGTCTTCTATCCAAACAACCGTATTCTCTGGCAAAAATTCAAAGATGGAAACCTTTTCGCCGCTGTCAAACTGTGTATCCACATTTGGGATGATGCTTACCGATAGCAGCTTTCGTTCGCTCAACTGTGTTTCGGGATCAAATATGCGGATGCTGTCGACATCATTTCCAAACAGTTCCACCCTATAAGGCTTCTCATTTCCGAAGGAATAAATATCTAAAATGCCGCCACGCAGGGCAAACTGGCCTGGCTCATATACAAAATCAGTTCTTTCAAAACCATACATCACAAACAATTCCATTAGACCGTTTAGGTCTATGGTGTCGTTGGTTTTTATCTGTATAATATTTCCTGCAAGGGTTTTAGGCAGCACTACTTTTTCAAACAATGCTTCTGGATGTGTAATAATAATTTTCTTGTTTCCACCTGCCGAAAGCCTCATCAGCATTTCGGCACGAAGCATAACATGGCTACTGTTGAGCAGTTTGAAATTCTTCCTGTTTTTAAATGACGAAGGAAAATAAAACAAGTCCAACGCACTGGTAAGGCTTTCGAGTGTATTGTGAAAATAAGCCGCTTCTTCGGCATCGTTCAGCACAATCAAATGGTTGAGGTCAGATGTTGATTTGTGGTTGAAAATGGCCGCAACAATAAATTCCGGGCTGCTACCCTGCAGGTTTTTAAGATGCAACCGCTGCGGTTTGGAATAAGTAAGCCTGTCCGCTACTTGAAAAAGGCGGGGATTATTTTGAAATTTGTCTGTTAAATGCTGCAGGTTCATCTACTTCGGGGTGCAAGATAGAGAGTAATGTGTCAATAATATGTTGTTTTATTTGGGGAGTTGGTTTAGTCGTTAACTTAGCACATGATTTATATATGAGACTTTGTTTACCAAAATAATGACAGATGAAAAAGGAGCAGATAGCCCAACTTTTAGAACGTCTTGAAAATGCCTGCAATCTTTATCAGGTATTGAATGCTGGAGTGCAAGGTAGTTGCAGGAAATAGTTGGCTATACCAAATGGGAAAACTTTGTAAAAGTGATTGACAAAGCGAAAGAGGCCTGTACAAATGCTGGTGGCAACATTTCCGATCATTTTCCCGACGTCGGGAAAATGATCAATTTAGCCAAAGGCGCTCAAAGAGAAGTGACCAATTTATCTTTTAAAAATATGCATGCATTTAGTCAGGCATATAATAAAAGAATTCTAAATTTACGACAATCAATTTATCCCGGTGAAATCCTTAATGCCAGGATTTGAAACACAATCATGAAGCGTAAGATTTAGTAGCTTTAGGAGAATTTGAAGCAAATTTATTTTATTGATCAATATTTTTAAATGTCCATTATGCACACATCAACCATTCGTCAGAAACTCCATCAATTTATAGATACAATTGAAGATAATAAGGCAGCAGCAATTTACACACTTTTTGAAGATGAAATTGACCCTGATAAACATAGGCTTACATTGATACAAAAGGAAAGGGAAAAATACCTGGCAGGTGAAGGCAAATCTTATAGTTGGGATTAAGTGAAAGAAATGGCTTTAAGTAAAGAGAAAAGAAATGCCTTATAAAATTGAGGTACGTCCATTGGCTGCATTAGAAATTATAGAGGCTTATGACTGGTACGAATTACAAAGCGAAGGTTTAGGCTTTTCTTTTTTAGAAGAATTGGAGTCATTTTACAACAGCTTACTTCGCAATCCTGCTAACTACTCTTATTTTGACAAGCCTTTAAGGGAAGGAAGATTACAACGCTTTCCTTATACGGTTGTCTATGAAATTTTTGAAAATTCCATTGTTATTTAAAGTGTGTTTATGGCAAAGCAAAACCCTGATAAGAAAAGAACTTTTTAGGGTTTGGTAATATTTTGGAGGCTTACGTCGAATTAGCAAATCAGAAGCACTGCCACCCGCGGAGGATGTAAAAAAGGTGCGGGAAACTTAATGAATCAATTTTCTTTATGAATTGGAAACTCTTAAAGCTTTAACTCTGTCAACATTATGTTGAAAACTTCAGCAATAAATCTTTGTTCAATATGACGCAAGTCTCTATTTTTGACAAAATATGTCAAAATAAATTTGTTCAAAATGGACAGCTTTGGTGATGCAATACGGAAACTTAGAGAGGACAAGGAACTGCCTTTGCGGACAGTTGCCGCTTTCCTTGACATTGACCAAGCCATTCTTAGCAAAATTGAAAGGGGACAACGTAAACCGTCAAGAGAACAAGTGATAAAACTTGCCGAGTATTTTAAAGTGAAAGAAAATGATTTGCTTGTTGCATGGCTTAGCGACAAATTGGTTTATGAAGTGGCGGACGAAGAAATGGCTTTGAAAGCCCTGCAGGTTGCAGAGGAAAGAGTAAAATATATCACGAAAAACAAAGGCAAGAAATGAACGAACTTAAAATTCAACTTGAGAACTGCTTTGGAATTGGCAAACTTGACCACAAATTTGAATTTGGGCTGCTAAACAGTAACTCCTTTCTCATTTATGCTCCAAATGGTACAATGAAAACTTCATTGGCAAAAACATTAGACCTAATTGCTAAGAATGATATTAAGTCAATGCCATGCGACAGAGTGTATGACAACAGGACAACTTCCCATAATATAAGTGTTGACGGGAATGCTATTGCTATTGAATCAATTTTAGTGGTCAATGCAGAAGATAACAACTATGATACTTCAAATAAAATAAGTTCATTTATTGCAAGTAAGGATTTAAAGAAAAAATACGATGAAATATATTCAGAGCTGGAAAATCAAAAAAGTGAGTACATAAAGAAACTAAAGCAAGTTTCACAAAGTACAGACTGCGAAGCTGAATTTGTAGATGCATATAGTCAATCTCCAAAAGACACTTTTTTTGAACAATTGTTAGCCATTTCAAAAAAACTAATAAAACAACCAGGTACTTACAATTTTCGTTACAATGACATTTTTGATAAAAAAGGAAACGTCAAAAAATTTCTAGATAAGAACCAAAAGATTTTGTCTGATTATGTTACGAAGTATGATGATCTTTTAAAGAAATCTAAATTTTTCAAAAGTTCAAGTAATTCCTTTGGCACATATCAAGCAAACGAACTACTCGAATCCACGAAGGATAATTCGTATTTTGAAGCTGGTCATAAATTTACTCTAAACGATAACGCTGAAATTAAATCGGCAGAAGAATTGAAGCAGTTACTTCAAACTAAAATAACGAATATTGTAAATGATGAAAAGCTAAAAAAATCGTTCGACCAAGTTGATAAATCAATTGGTGCCAATGCGGAATTGCGTTCTTTTAAAAGTGCAATTGAAAAAGACAACCTTTTACTAGTTGAAATTGACAAATATGAAGAATTTAGAAAAAAAGTATGGTTGAACTATATTTCAACTCTTGCCAAAGAAACAACAGAACTTGCTAAATTTTATGAAAGTAAAAAAACAGAACTTGAAAAGATAATAACGGACGCTAAAAAGGAGTTCGCAATTTGGGAGGAAATTGTAAAGACATTCAATGAAAGGTTTTACGTTCCTTTTGAAGTCAGATTAGTAAACCAAGAAGATGTTGTTTTAAAAGAAGATACGGCTAACCTAGAATTTGATTATAAAGACCCAAATGATACTCCTGTACGAAAAGACAAAAATTCTTTACTTTCAATATTAAGTAAAGGAGAGCAAAGAGCATTTTATATTTTGCAGCTTCTTTTTGATGTAGAATCAAGAAGGCAACTCAATCAAAAAACTCTATTAGTTTTAGATGACATCGCAGATTCATTTGATTATAAAAATAAGTATGCCATAATTGAATACATCAAGGAATTGCATCAAGATGCGATATTCAAAATAATAATACTTACTCATAACTTTGATTTTTACAGAACAATTGGTAAACGATTATACTTAGACAGGCAATGTGTTCTCATGACTTTGAGAAACGATGCAAGAGAAATTACACTAACACAAGGCGGTTACTTAAATGATATTTTTAGTCATTTCAAAAAGAACTTAGCTAAACCAAAAGTGTTTGTAAGCATTATTCCGTTGGTAAGAAATCTGATTGAATATATTGAAGGACAGCCAAGTCAAAATTATAAGCAACTTACTTCATGCCTTCATTTAAAAACCGACACAAGCACAATAAAATGTGCTGACATTTTGAATCTAATACAATCCAGTTTTCCAACAACTGCAAATCAGAGCATTGCATTTGGAGCAAAATCAATAAAGGATTTTGTTTTTGAAACGGCTGATGCTATTGAACAAGAAAACCCTCTTGATGAAATACTGCTGGAAAATAAAATAACTTTAGCAATTGCCATTCGACTTAAAGCAGAAGAATATATGCTAAATAAAATTCCCAATTCAGGGGCAATAGTTATAACATCAAATCAAACTTCGGAGTTATTAACGCATTTCAAAGCCATAAATAATGACAAAGCCACATTAGCAATTTTAGACCGTGTTAATCTAATGACACCTGAAAATATACATGTGAATGCTTTTATGTACGAACCATTAATTGACATGCCAGTATATCACTTAGTCAATTTGTATAAAAAGATAAAACAATTGGTATGACAAATGACTGTAACAAAAAGCATTTTTAACTATCAAAGAGATAAACAGAAATAGACAATATGCCAACACTCCAATTTAAAGGAAAAACATTTGTACAAAACCATCACTTAGCGGTGAAGTACCACCAGCTTGTGCCAAAGAATGAATTGAGTTTAACTGATAGCATTTCGTTACACGACAACCTGATAATACAAGGCGATAATTTGAAAGCATTAAAGGCATTGTTGCCAACGTATTCTGGCAGAGTAAAGTGTATATACATTGACCCACCCTATAATACTGGTAATGAAAATTGGGCTTACAATGACAATGTAAACAGCCCTATGCTCAAAGAATGGTTAGGAAAAGTTGTTGACAAGGAAGATTTAACAAGGCATGACAAATGGCTTTGTATGATGATGCCTCGTTTAAAACTCCTAAGAGAATTACTTACTGAAGATGGTGTTATTTTTATCTCTATTGACGATAATGAATTGCACAGATTAAAATGCTTGATGGATGAACTTTTTGATGAAGAAAACTTTGTTGGAGATATAGTTTGGCAAAGGTCGAAAAGAGGTGATGCTAAGCTAATTGCAAATATTCATGAATATATACTTGTCTATACAAAAAATAAAGAGGCTAATCTTAAAAATGGTAACTGGCGTAGATACAAGGAAGGTGTTGATGAAGTTCTTGAACAGTATAGTAAATTAAAAAAAGAGTTAAAGGGCAATCATGAACTAATCCATTCAAAAATGAATGAGTGGTTTAATTCCTTGCCTAAAGAAGATATAAGAAGGCAACACAAACATTATAGCTATTCTGATGATAGAGGATTGTATTTTCCTGATAATTTCGCAGGTCCTGATGATGGAAGAAAAAATAGACCCCGTTACGACATTATTCATCCTGTAACAAAGAAGGTTTGTAAAAAACCATCTACAGGTTGGAGATGGGATGAGGACAGAGCAAAAAAAGCTTTAGAAGCAGTTCCTGCATTTATTCATTTTGGTGCAGATGAAACAACTGTACCATGCCGAAAAACATATTTAGAAAATGTTACCAAAGAGCCATTCGCATCTGTATTTTACAAAGATGGCAGAGCAGCAACCGCAAGTGTCGCTGAAATATTAGGTGACCTACGATTTGATTTTCCAAAAACTGTAGAAATAATTAAAGATGTAATAGACCTTGTTACAAATGATGAAGATATTATTCTTGATAGCTTTTCAGGTTCAGGCACAACAGCCCATGCAGTTTTAGAACTTAATAAAGAAGATGGCGGCAACCGAAAATTTATTTTAGTTGAGCAGGAAGATTACGCCAACACAATTACAGCCGAGAGAGTAAGACGGGTTATCAAAGGCGTTAAAACAGCAAAGAACGAAAACCTCAAAAATGGCTTAGGTGGCACATTCAGTTATTTTGAATTAGGGCCAACCATTGAAATGGAAAGCATACTCCAAGGTAAAAACCTACCAAGCTATGAAGAGTTTGCCCGTTATATATTTTATACCGCCACCGGCGAAGAATTCAATGAAAAGAAAATAAATGAAAAAACTGGCTTCATAGGCGAAACCAAAAACTATGAACTGTATATGTTTTACAAGCCCGATGTAGAATGGCTGAAACGTAATGCCCTTACATTGGATGGTGTAAAAGCAATGCCAAAGTTTAAAGGCAAACAACGGTTGGTTTTTGCTCCGGCAAAATATGTAGATGATTATACTTGTTTGGAAAACCGAATTGATTTTTGCCAATTGCCTTATGAAATTTATCGCATTCATAAATGATAGAGCCGATACCATATTTTTATGACAGCATCAACCGCAACGCTATTGTGGTAAAGCCAAAACAAGCTTTGTTTGATTGGGTTAATTCAATTTACCCTGATAGCCCGATAGAAGCGGTACATGAAGCAACAGTTTATTTGATAAAAGAAAAAGACAGCAACGAAGTAATAGAAAAATGGCTGCAAAAGAATTTCGACAACATTTTTCAAAACGAATTGAACAACTGGCATACAGACGAAAAAGATTGGGTACAGAAAAGAACGTACAAATTATTTACAGAATGGTTTGATGTAGAAATTCATTCCATGATTTTAGACTTAGAAGAAACAGCAATAACCAAAGATTGATATGCGATTAAAACATTACCAAGAAAAAGTGATTAAAGCACTCAAAGATTATTTGGGTGAACTGGATATTGCACGGAATGAGTATAAAGAAATGCTGGCAATAAAACCAAATCTTGCAAAGCATATTAACTTCCCTAAAGAAGCATGGGAGAAATCAACAGGCAAAACTATTTACCATCCCAAAACAAATAGTTTAAACGAGCCGCTACCCGATATTTATTTGAAAGTTCCTACAGGTGGCGGTAAAACTTTGCTTGCTTGCCATAGTATTGACCTTATACAAAAAAGCTATCTTAAAAAACAAACCGGCTTAATACTTTGGATTGTTCCATCAACACAAATTTACAGGCAAACTATTTTAGCATTAAAAGACAGGGAACATCCATACAGGCAGATTTTAGATATTAGTAGCGGTGGCAGAACATTGATAAAAGAGAAAACAGAAATGTTCAACCGTTTAGATGTGGAAGAAAATTTAATGGTGCTGATGTTGATGCTGCCATCTGCCAACAGGCAAAACAAAGAAACATTAAAAGTATTCCGTGATGCCGGAGGCTATACAGACTTCTTCCCTGCCGAAGATAACTATCCTGCACAGGAAGAACTATTAAAGAGAATTACAAACCTTGATTGCTTTGGCGAAAAGGAAGAAGTATTTCAACGGCAAATAAAAACTTCATTAGGCAATACATTGAAAGTATTGCAGCCATTAGTAGTTATAGATGAAGGACACAGGGCTTACGGAGAAAATGCAAGAAATACAGTTAGAAACTTTAATCCTTCTTTCATACTTGAATTAAGTGCGACACCACCCGAAGGCAGCAATGAACTGGTGAAAATAACCGGAAGGGAATTGCATGAGGAAGAAATGATAAAACTGGATATTCACCTTACCAATAAAACAAGCCTTGACTGGAAAGATACGATGCTGGCAAGTTTTGAAAAACAAAACCAGTTAGAAAAATTAGCAAAGGAATATGAAGAAAATACCGGCGAATACATCCGTCCGATTTGTTTGATACAGGTTGAAAGAACAGGCAAAGACCAGCGAGGTTCAGATTTTATTCATGCAGAAGATGCCAAAGAATATTTAATAAAACAATGCAACGTACCTGAAACTCACATTGCCATTAAGAGCAGTGAGAAAGACGACATTGAAGGCATAGACCTCTTTTCAAAAAATTGTGATATTCGTTACATCATTACCAAACAAGCGTTGCAGGAAGGTTGGGATTGCTCATTTGCTTACATTCTTACAATCTTAACCAATCCGGGTTCTGCAACAGGAATTACACAGTTAGTCGGTAGAATTTTAAGGCAACCTAAAGCAATCAAGACAAAAGTTAAAGAATTAGACGAGTGTTATATTTTCACTTTCAAACCCAATGCAAGCACATTGGTAAGAGAAATTAAAAATGGTTTGGAAGATGAAGGCTTAGGCGACATTGCAGGAAGATTAGTGAATGATGAAGGCGGCGAAGGAATAGACAATTTAAAAGATAGAGAAATACAATACCGTCCGGGCTTTAAAAAGTTTGAAGGCAAAATCTATCTCCCAAAGTTTGTAATACAGGAAAAAGATAGCTGGCGGGATTTGATTTTTGAAGTAGATATATTAAGTGAAATTGACTGGACGAAAATTGATATTTCGGAAATAGCCGAAAGAACATTGACAGACAAAAAAAGTAAAGAACAGGAATTGACTTTAGGTTTGAGCAAAGAAGAAAAAGATTTCTTAGAAGAAACTGGCGACAGAATAGAAAGAAAGGGAACTTTAGAAATTGACGAAGCATTTTTAGCCAGACAAATTTCAGAGATTGTACCTAACCCGTGGATATGTTACAACTTAGGCGACAAAGCGATTGAACTACTTTCAAAAAAGTATGACCGGGAAACTATTGCTTCAAACTTTGTTTTCATCATTGAAGAACTGAAAAAGATTTTAGAGAAACAGAAAAACATATTTGCTGAAAGTGTTTTCAAAAAACTGGTTAACAAAAAGCAATTGCATTTCTTTTTAATCAGCGACAAAGGCGGCTTTGTGTTGCCTTCACGGATAAAAGTAAAAAGCAACAAACAACTTATCCGCAATGACAATACGCCTATTCAAAAATCTTTGTTTGACTATGTACCAGAAGAAAATATCAATGAACTTGAAAAATCTGTTGCCATTTATTTAGACGAACAGGAAAAATTATTGTGGTGGTATCGCAACATGAGCAGACAGGATTATCACATACAAGGCTGGAAAAAAAATAAAATTTATCCTGACTTTGTTGCTGCTAATAAAAGCAAGACAAAGCAAGAAGATTACGATACCGTTTTTGTTTTAGAGACAAAAGGTATTCACTTAAAAAACGAGGACACAAAATATAAGCAGGACGTTTTTACATTGTGCAACGAGTTAGGTGCAAAAAAAGCATGGAAAGAATTATTTGACGAGTTCCCCGACAATGACTTTGAATTTCAGGTTGTGTTTGAGGACGAGTGGCAGAACAAAATAAATGCGATGATGCAATAGAATTAGCCGATATTTAAAACAAATAAAACTTGCTTTTTCCAACCCTTCCTAAAAATAGCCCTCGACAGAACTGTTTGGAATGCTGTAGATGTGTTGTTGAACTAAACCTACGGTAGCCTTCCGGGACTATCCGTAAATTTAGACTTTAACAAATTCAAATTTATGGCAACGAAAAAAAATCGCCGGAAGTATTAAGGTACAACAAGTACCTCAACCGTGCCTGTCGTGAAGTTACGGGTTTCGAATCATTGCTTGAGCGTTTTGAGCGCAACATTTCCATTCTTGGCAGAAGTCAACGAACATTCGACAATTACAGTCGTCATGTTGCTGCTATCGCTCTTCACTTTCAGTGTCTTCCTACTGAACTGGATCCCGAACAGGTAAAAGACTATCTCTACGAGTTGCAGCAACGCAGCAACACCCCTTCTCAAACTTATTTCAAGCACACTGTTTATGGCTTACGTTTCCTGCTCAAAACAGAAGGGCTTCCCTACGCACATTTGCATCTTCCTTCTATTGCACGGGCAGAAAAACTGCCTGTAATTCTTAGCAGGCAAGAGATATGGCGTATGCTGCATTGTGCGCAATTACTAAAACATAAGCTACTCATTGGTCTGCTCTATGGCTGCGGATTGCGCTGTCAGGAGGTTCGCAACATACAGCTACCACACCTTGATTTTGATCGGCAGATGCTGCACATTGTGCAAAGCAAAGGCAATAAGGACCGCTATGTTCCCCTCTCCATACACCTTATACGGGGTATTAAAAAATACATAGAAGCAGTCCATCCGCAACTATACCTTTTTGAGGGTTCAGGCAATCCCGAAGGCAAAGGCTTTGACAGCCTGTCCCGATTTGTCGGGAGCCGCTACAGCCAGCGTGGTGTGCAGTGGGCAGTAAAAACGGTGGCTAAACAGGCAGGCATCATCAAGGATGTACATACCCACATGTTGCGCCATACCTATGCCACCCATTTGCTCGAAGATGGGGTCAACATCATTACCGTGCAAAAGATGATGGGCCATGCCAACATAGAAAGTACCATGGTGTACCTGCACGTGTGCCAGACACCCGATCAGTTGCCCAATAGTCCACTCGATAAAGTGTTTGCTCAATGCAGCCAAAGTACGAAGTAGCTGATGTGGTGCGTAGGGCAACTATCAGCGATGCCAGTTATTCTGTTCATCAGCAAAAGACACTTAGAGCCATTGCACAGTGCAGAACAGCGGCCCTGGGCGGTCATGTAGATGCATGCAGTGAATGCGCTATCGTGTCCATCAGCTATAACAGTTGCCGTAACCGCCATTGCCCAAAGTGTCAGGGACACAAACGTCAGGAGTGGATAGAAAACCGACAGCGTGATCTGTTGCCCTGCACTTACTACCATGTAGTGTTTACGCTGCCACATCAGCTCAACCCACTAGCCATGCATCAACCCAATGTGGTGTACGATGCGTTGTTTGCATCGGTATGGGCTACGCTAAACCAATTTGGCAATACAGCAAACGTACAAATGGGGATGATAGCTGTATTGCATACCTGGGGCCAAAACCTAAGCCTTCATCCGCACCTGCACTGCATAGTGCCGGGCGGTGGCATAAGTAAAGACGGCCAATGGAAGAAGTGTTTGCGTAGCAATAAATACCTCTTTGATGTTAAATCACTTAGCAAAGTGTTTAGGGCAAAGTATGTGCAGCAGCTAAGAGACCACGGCATAGACGACAAAGCACTCCTCGAAAGCTTGTTTGCAAAACCATGGGTGGTGTATGCCAAACGCCCCTTTGGCGGACCAAAGCAAGTAATCGAATACCTGGGCAGATACACCCATAAAGTAGCCATCAGCAACCATCGCATTAAGGAAGTAAATCCGGATACGGTAACCTTTAGCTACAAAGACTACCGCAGGGCAGGTATAGCAAAGCAGATGACCTTAAGCAATGATGAGTTTGTCCGCCGGTTTACACATCACATACTACCCCCACGCTATGTGCGCATCCGGCACTATGGCATACTCAGCAGCAGTTGGAAACGTGGCAAGCTACAGGCTTTGCAATCATCACTACAGGTGGAAAGAACCCCCTCGCCTGTAAAACCCCTGCTGCGCAAATGCCCTTGTTGCAAAACCGGTACACTGATAACACTTGAAGTATTTGGCAGTAGAGGACCGCCAAAAAAATATTTATTGAAAAAACAACCTGCGCCTGTTGGTTAGTACCAATGGGTAGGGGTACGTATGCGCTATGTAAATATAAACAGTTTCATTT
>JAYTDC010000021.1:0-30393 GCA_043736115.1 Segetibacter sp.
GCTTTTGGAAGAACTGAAAAAAGATCTTTTGTAGTGCAGTTATACCGCACAATTGAATACAACATTTGCATAGAAATTAAAAGACATGAGCATATTCAATCACTTTAAGCATTTAAATCTTAGCGAAGGTCAGGAAACAGCCTTAACTAAGTTGGAGTTGTTTTTAGACAGCCCCGTGCAGGTGTTTATGCTGAAAGGATATGCCGGTAGTGGTAAAACAACCATCCTGAAAGGGTTAGTTGAATATCTCAATGCAGTTGAAAAGGATTTTGCTTTGATGGCTCCAACAGGCAGAGCAGCCAAAGTAATTAGAGAAAAAACCGGACAAGAAGCTTTTACTATTCATAAGTCTATTTACAGCTATGAGGATATGGTAGAGATTGAAGAAGGTGATTCTTTCTATTACTATTATAAAATCCGAAATAATGTAGATGTTGCAGGGAAGATTTTCATAGTGGATGAAGCATCCATGTTATCTGATGCCAAAAGCGAAGGAGAATTTTTTCGTTTTGGTTCAAGCCACTTATTGTCTGATTTGATTGCCTACACAAGAGTTGCACTGCCTAATGTACATTCTAAAATCATCTTCGTTGGCGACCCTTGTCAGTTACCTCCGGTGGGTGATAATAGTTCAAAAGCATTTGAAGCCAACTATCTGAAAGAGCATTTCAATCTTTCTTCTGAAGAAACCGAAATGAAGGAAGTGAAAAGGCAAGGTGGTGATAGTGGCATATTAAGAGCTGCTGCAAAAATACGCAAGAGTATTTCAGCCCGTTTCTTCAACGACTTCAATTTGCGTTCCAATGGAAAGGATATTTTAAACCCTACTTATGAAACTTTCCTTGACACCTGGCAAGAGGCAGCAAGTCCAAAAATTATCATTGCAAGTAAAAACAAAACCTGTCTTGACCTCAATTTACAAATCAGAGAGCGGAGATTTGGCAACGCTGATTTATCCGTTCAGAAAAGTGATATTGTTATCATGGGTGGTAACAATTATAGAAAAGGCGTTTTCAATGGTGAGTTTGCCGTTATCAATGAAGTGAGCGATATAGTCACACAGAGAACAATTGCGTTAAGAGGTAAAAATCCGGTAACACTTTATTGGCGTGATGTGGAGTTGGTTTTCCCTGATGCAGAAAGCAATAATAAGATTGTAAAGGGTAAGATGCTTGAAAACTTCCTTTACGGAGATAATTATTTGAAGCCGGAAGAAACCCAAGCTTTGTATGTAGACTTTACTTCTCGGCATAAGGGTTTAAAGCCCAAAACAGAAGAGTTTAAGGAAGCCATCATGCAGGATGAGTATTTCAATTGCTTGTTGATGAAGTATGGTTATGCCGTTACTTGCCACAAGGCCCAAGGTGGCGAATGGGATAATGTATTTACCGTTTGGGATACTGATAATATGGAAGGCTTCGACTGCTTTACTAATAAACAAAGAAGAGCAGGTAAAACAAATCAGGATTTTTATCGCTGGGCTTATACAGCTATCACCCGGGCATCAAAAATATTGTATGCATTAAATCCACCGTTTTTCAATTCTTATTCAGCTATGGCATTCCTCGATGTAGCAGTTTTGAATGCATTAAATGATTTAAGCGGCAATCAGGTTCAGACAGAAGAAATCATTCTGGATAACGAATTATTGCAACAGCTTTCAGCGCTGAACCTTTTAGACCAACCTGTTCCATTGGAGGATCATTTTATCAAGGTTCGCCAGGCAGTGAGAAAGCAATACATTGAAATTGTTGGGTGGGAGAAAATTGGCTATGAGATTAGATACTCTTTTATGAGGGAGCAAGACAAAGCAGTTTTCAGAACTTATATAAATGGACAAAATGAATTTAGAAATGCCATTTCAACAATGCCCAATCTTTCTCCCAACAATGCATTCAATAATACACTTGCTGAAACCTTAAATCATTTGCCAAATGTTTCCATAAAGCGAAATACTGCTGAAACGATTATTTGCCAAATTGAATTTGACTTTGAGTTAGAAGAAGCATTCCCGTTTACAAGAAGTTTATTTGATGACTTGGTATTGTTGTTTAAAGAGACAGATATTGCGATTGATGATATTGAACATCAGCAATACAAAGAACGCTACACTTTTAAGCGTAATCAGGAATTAGCCGTTATAGATTTTGAATATAAAAAGAATGGTTTCTTTGGTAGGGTTGTTCCTATTCAAAATCAAACCAACAGCCAGGTCTTGATTTCCGACATTCAAACGGCATTGCTAACCTTTAAACAAGAAGAATATGCCAGCTAAAGAAATAAAAGAACTTCGTCAGGCGGGTAAATTGGAGGAAGCCCTGAACCTGGCAAAAGCTGAATTACAGGCAGAGCCGGATAATATTTGGCCTAAACGAAATATTAGCTGGGTGTATTATGACTTTTTGAAACAGAATAGTTCCCCGGAACATTTCGATGCATTTATTTCCTGGATTAATGAAATAAAGAATCTGCAATTGCCTGTTGAGGAAAAAATGCTCTTTGAACAGCTTTGTTGGCAGATAGGTAAAATGGCCTTTAGTTTATTGAAAACAACTCCGGTTGATGTACATAAGGGCATTCACCTGTTTGAGGCTATAGAATCTTTTCATTTTCCCAAGCCTGCTGAAGGATATAGTTTTTTATTCAAGGCTTTGCACAAAGCACTCAAAGAGACCGACAGATATATACATTTTGCGGACTGGTGGGATTTCAAAAATTTTATGCCCGGGGATTTTCAGAAAGAAAAAATGCCGAATGGAAAGGAAGTGATGGCAGTTGCAGAGCAGGCTTATATTGCTTATGCTAAACATTTGCTGCCAAAACAAACTCAATTTGGTGAAGTAGTTTTTGATAAAGAAAAAGCAATGTCTTTCCTGCCAATTCTTTCCGATATAGTTGATACTTATCCTCAATTTCAGTACCCGGCATATTTTAATGCAAAGCTGTTGTTGGCATTAGGAGATAAAGATCATATGTTATCGGCCTTATTGCCATTTGCAAAAAAGAAACGCAATGACTTTTGGGTATGGGAAATACTGGCAGAAGCTTTTTCAGATGATGCCGATAAAGTGTTTGCTTGTTACTGCAAAGCATTATCCTGCAAGAGCCCGGAAGAAATGCTGGTAAGCTTAAGACAAAAAATGTCAGGAATATTAATTTCAAAGAAGCTATATAATGAGGCTAAAACAGAGATTGAATTATTGGTCGAAGCCAGAAATTCTCATGGTTTTAAAATACCAAATGAAGTAGTTAATTGGCAGTCGCAGGATTGGTATATAACTGCAGTATTCCAGAAATCAAACTTTGGTTTTTACAAACAGTTTACTTCAACTGCCGAATCTCTTTTATTTAGTGATACACCGGAAGAAATGGTCATCGTTGAATTTGTAAATGCTGATAAGAAGATGCTCAATTTCATTGCTTCGGAATCAAAGTTTGGCTTCTTCAAGTATGATCGCTTTTTTAAGGATGTGAAAGTGGGGGATACCTTAAAAGTAAGATTCCAGGGAGGGGCCAAAGAAGGTATTTATCAAATATATACGGCTATAAAATCAAATGACGAAACCTTTAGAAAGCAGTTCTTAAAAGAAGTAGAAGGTGTCGTGAGAATTGCAGTTGGTAAACCCTTTGGCTTTTTAGGAGATGTTTTTGTTCATCCGTCTTTAGTTGTGAAACTGAAACTAACCGATGGGCTTCATTTGAAAGCAAATGCAATTAAATCATTTAATCAGGACAAGAAAATTTGGTCTTGGAAAGTTTTCAGTATTTAAAAATTATACTATGAAACTAAGTGAAATAGTAGATAAAATGGATAAAGAGAAATTGTTGACCTTTTATCCAGAGGTGGAAAGGGAAATGCTATTTAATTTCAATGCCTATAAATTAAAGTTAGCGTTGCCATTGGAAAAAATCCGAAGAATTGCTTTGCCAGAAGAAATGCTAACGACATCTGACCAAAAAAAATGGCATGGCTTTGATAAAGAGCTTATCAATGTTGATACAGTATACCTATTTAGTAAGTCTGATTTTGAAATCTTTGATAAAGAAAAACAAGTTGAAGGTGATAAATGGATTTACAAAAAGGGAAGTCTGTTCCTGACAATTACAAATCCACTTTTTCATAAAAGGAATATTATTCAGGACGCTAAATGCTAGCTAACATCAAGTGGTCCTCATTTGATGAATTACATTAATTATGTTGATTCGGGTCTGGCATTTTCATACTTCAACAAAAAGTGAATTAGTTATTTATGAATGGTAATGTTACAATAGATAAGATTGAGACACAGGCAGATGCGATTTTGTATTTCTTACAGCGCCTTGATATTGATATGGTCGATGATATTTTAGATAACAATCGTACTTACCAGGATTTTGAGAAACCGTTATTCATACACAAATTAGGGAATGCATTCAATAAGTTTCTTGAAGCAGGTGATACTTTCTTGAATTGCTACAGCGGTTTTTGTAACTCCAAATTATGCAACTATAGATGTAGGGGCTTTTCGTTTATTGGAAATAACTCAAATTTTTACATGGATTTAATTATAGATGTAAAAGACGGTATTGTTCATGATATGTATGAATGTTCAGATTTCAAGCAACTTGAATCCATTATCAAAAAAAGTAAAAGGATAAGAATTGACAATTCATATTTACAATTTTAATTTCATTTAATTTAGAGATTTGCAGAACAAACATTCAAGCAACAGGAGAAGAACACACTAAAATCATAAAACACTATTGGAAGGGGAATTTTTTTAAACCAATCAACAAGAATACTTCATAAGGGGAGTTGTGCACGGTTCTGCGCACTAAATCAAAAACCAATCTGGGCTTGGGTTTCAGAAGATAAAAGTGGTGGGATCCGGGGTTGAACCGGCGACAAGGGATTTTCAGTCCTTTTCTGACCCTATCGGGAGTACCACATTCTCATATTTTTCCCAAAAACAAAAAACCCCAACATTGCTGTTGAGGCTTTTTAAAGCTTGTGGTGTGAGCCGGGATCGAACCGGCGACACAAGGATTTTCAGTCCTTTTCCCGATCGAATCGGGATTGGTGCAATCAAAATTTCTTTTTCCAAATAAAAAACCCCAACATTGCTGTTGAGGCTTTTTAAAGCTTTGTGGTGTGAGCCGGGATCGAACCGGCGACACAAGGATTTTCAGTCCTTTGCTCTACCGACTGAGCTACCGCACCATCCTTTTTCAGTCTTTTCCCAATCGAATCGGGCTGCAAATATAAGTTTCAATTTTTAAAAAATCCAAATGAAAAAGGAAAATTCATAAAAATGGGTTCACTTTTTTAAAATTTTCTGTTCTTTGTTGGTTATCAATAGTGTTTACCTCCTAAAACTCACAATTCTTCGGGGTCCTCGCAAATGGTATTACATCTCTTATGTTGGTCATTCCGGTTACAAATAATACCATACGCTCAAATCCTAGTCCAAAACCTGCATGGGGAACTGTGCCGAAGCGGCGTGTATCAAGGTACCAACTCATTTCTTCAACAGGTATGTGCATCTCTTTCATTCTTTGTTCTAGCTTTTCTAATCGTTCTTCTCTTTGTGAACCGCCGACTATTTCTCCAATACCCGGTGCAAGTATGTCCATTGCGGCAACGGTTTTTCCGTCATCGTTTTGGCGCATGTAAAAGGCCTTAATGTTTTTTGGATAACCAGTTACAATAACGGGCTTTTTAAAATGTTTCTCTACAAGATATCTTTCATGCTCACTTTGAAGGTCTATCCCCCACTCTACATCGTACTTAAATTTTTTCTTTTTGTATGCAGGGCTATCTAGTAAAATATTGATTGCATCAGTATAGGTGATGCGCTCAAAACTGTTGTTGATGACAAATTCCAGCTTTTCCATTAATCCTAACTCTGTACGTTCAGCCTGTGGCTTTTGTTTTTCTTCTTCAGCCAGGCGCTGATCTAAAAATTCTAGGTCTTCCCGGTTGTTGTCCATTACGTATTTAATCAGGTAACGGATAAATTCCTCGGCCAGATCCATATTGTCTTCAATATCGTAAAAAGCCATTTCGGGTTCTATCATCCAAAACTCGGCAAGGTGGCGGGTTGTGTTGCTGTTTTCAGCCCTGAAAGTTGGTCCAAAAGTATAAACATCGCTGAACGCCATTGCTGCAAGTTCGCCTTCCAACTGTCCGCTTACCGTCAGATTGGTGCTTTTGCCAAAAAAATCTTCTTTAAAGTTGATTGTGCCATCATCATTACGAGGTGGCGCATCAAAAGGCAGGGTGGTAACCCTGAACATTTCGCCTGCTCCTTCTGCATCGCTTGCAGTAACTATGGGTGTGTGCAGGTAAACAAAACCTTTTTGGTTAAAAAACTGATGTATAGCAAATGCCAAAGCATGGCGCACCCTGAACACAGAGCTAAATGTATTGGTACGAAAACGTAAATGGGCTATTTCCCTTAAAAATTCAAGGCTGTGTTTTTTGGGTTGAAGTGGATATTTTTCTGCATCGCAATCGCCTAAAACCTCTATGGTAGCCGCTTTCACTTCCACTTTTTGGCCTTTGCCGAGAGAGGGAACAACAGTACCTGTAACTTTAAGAGAGGCTCCTGTGGTTATTCTTTTGAGTGTTGCCTCATCAAGAATGCCAAGTTCAGTTACTACCTGAAGGTTATTATTTGTACTCCCGTCATTCAGCGCTATAAACTGATTGTTGCGAAAAGTACGGACCCAGCCCATAACTGTTACTTCATGTCCAGTTTGTTCTGTGGACAGCAGTTGCTTTATTTTGATGCGTTTGTTGAACATATTACCTCATTTATAATTGGGAGGCAAATATAAGGATGTGGGCGTTAAGTGGATTGGGTTGGGGTTTAGGGTTTAGGGGTTGAACGTTTAAGGTTTATCATGATTTATCCCAAATAGTTCTCGGTCAATGTATTTACTTAAAAAAATAGGTAATACTAATACCAAACCTGCTTCTTTAAAAATACACTTGATTAAATCAATACTATTACAATATGAACCATACTTTGTAATAATGCGTTAAGGACATAAGTTTGCACTTCAATTTTACAAAAAACATAGCCCAGTGACCGTAATAGAACACCTGAACCAAGCCAAAGAAACCCTACTATCATTTGAGGTTTTACCTCCGCTAAAGGGCAAAAGCATCAATTCCATATACGATCATCTTGACCCGCTGATGGAGTTTAAGCCTTCGTGGATTAATGTGACCTATCACCGCAGCGAGTCTATGTTTAAGAAAAAAAGTGATGGCACTTTTGAAAAAATTGAAGTTAGAAAAAGACCCGGTACTGTAGGTATTTGTGCTTCGGTTATGAACCATTATAAGATTGATGCTGTTCCCCACTTTATTTGTGGCGGTTTTAATAAAAGGGAAACAGAAGATGCCCTTATTGACCTTAACTTCTTAGGCGTGGATAATGTTTTAGTACTAAGAGGAGATGCTGCTAAAAATGAAACTTCTTTCGAACCTGAACCGGGCGGACATGCTTATGCAATTGATTTGTTAAAGCAGGTGGAGGATTTGAATAATGGAATTTACCTTGACAAGGACATTCAAAATGGTGGTAAAACCAATTTCTGTATTGGCGTGGCAGGCTACCCTGAAAAACATTTTGAAGCGCCGAATCTTGAGATTGATCTTCAACGACTGAAAGAGAAGGTGGATGCAGGTGGCAGCTATATTATGACGCAAATGTTTTTTGACAACCAGAAATTTTTTGGCTTCGTAAAAGCATGTCGCGATATGGGAATTGAGGTTCCTATTATACCCGGTCTGAAACCAATAACAACTAAAAAACAACTCTCTATATTGCCCCGCATTTTTCATGTGGATATTCCCACTGATTTAAGTAACGCAATAATGAAAGCTAAAACGGATGCTGATGTGGAGCAGGTTGGTACAGAATGGCTAACACAACAAAGTAAGGAACTGAAAGCATTTGGAGTACCGGTACTGCATTACTATACTTTGGGTAAACCAAAAGTAATATTTAATGTGGTGAAGGAATTAGTATAATTGCGGTTTATATCCTCTTGTAAGATTAGAAATAAAGAGAATTTTGTTACTCAAATAAATATCCTCTTATCTTTAGTCGCGGTATAACCGAATACTACTATGTCACTACATAAAATTGCACTTATATTTGTACTTTTCTCTTGTTTTCATTTAAATGCACAATTGGGTATACGGTTTAAAAACAGAGAAACTGTTGCTACAGCCGATCTCAAAAGCCCTGATTACAGCAATCTATATTATTGGGCTTCACATCCTGCAAAACATGATTTTGCTGATAGCGTCCCCTCTTTTTTGTCAGATGAAAAAAGTGATACCTCGGCGGATGTTTTCTTCATTCACCCTACTACCTTTACCAAAGGGTTTTTAACAAGTGGTCTAAATGCAGATGTTGACGACACTTTGCTAAATAATGAAACAGATAAGAAAACAATGTTGCTACAGGCAACCATATTCAACGGTAGTTGCAGAGTATTTGCCCCACGCTACAGACAGGCACATTTAAAATCATTTTTCAACAAAGATGAATCTTCACATAAAGCTGCTTTGGAATTTGCTTATCAGGATGTTAAGGCAGCTTTTGAATATTATCTCAAACATTACAATCACGGCCGACCTATAATTATTGCCGGTCATAGTCAGGGTGCATTTCATGCCATTCATTTGTTGCAGGAATTTTTTGATGGAAAACCGTTGCAAAAAAAACTCGTCTGTGCTTATGTAGTAGGCTGGCAAATTAAAAAAGAGGACTTCGCAAATTTACCGTTTGGTACAACTCCATCTCAAACAGGATGCGTAGTAGGTTGGAGAAGTTTTAGAAGTGGCACAAATGATAAAATAACGGAAAAGAAAGATGGCAATTCACTTTGTGTTAATCCTATAACATGGACTACAGATTCAACGCCATCTGACAAAGCTGATCACAAAGGAATGGTAGGGAGAAAATTTGAACAGGTGTATGCTCACATAATATCAGCATCAGTTGAACCTTCTTCAAAAATTTTATGGGTAGAGCTTCCCAATGAACAGGATGAAAGCCGCGGATTTATAAACAACTTTCACATTGCAGACTTCAATATGTTTTATATGGATGTAAGAGAAAATGTAAGACAACGTATAGCTGCTTACCTACACAAATAAATCGGCAACCAAATGAAGACATTTGTATTTGAAAGCTTGTTTGAACGGGGATTTATTACAGAAAAAACTTTACAAAACATTCTTACTAAAGAAAATGATAAAGCAGTTCCGCTTCATACAGAGCTTAAGCTATTAATGTATGCCGGCATTATTTTTTTGACTACAGGTTTGGGTATTCTAATTTATAAAAATATAGACAGTATTGGGCATTTGGCTATTGTTATTGCCATATCCGCAGCAACTGTTATTTGTTTTCTTTTTTGCTACAGGAAGGCTCCGGCATTTTCCAAAATAAAAACGACACAAACCAATGTAATCAAAGATTATACATTGCTACTTGGATGCTTGCTTTTGCTCGTATTAACGGGTTATCTGCAATTTCAGTATCAGCTATTTGGCGAACGTTGGGGTATGGCTACATTTATTCCAATGATCATACTTTTTGTTGCTGCTTATTATTTTGATCATTTAGGCGTATTGAGTATGGGTATTGTAAACCTTGCAGCATGGGCGGGCATTTCAGTAACTCCACGGCACTTACTTCGCAGCAATGATTTCAACAATTCTACCCTTATTTATACTGCTACTGTCCTTGGGCTATTCTTACTTTTTGCAGGCTATATTTCTTTGAAAAAAAATATCAAAGCCCATTTTGAATTTACTTATAAAAACTTTGGAATCCACATTTTGTTTATTGCTGCTATTGCAGGGATAATTCACTTTAGCCAATATGAATTACTATGGCTAATTTTTCTTGCCGGAATAAGTCTTTGGCAATTTCTTATAGCTGTAAAGGAAAAGTCATTTTATTTTCTGATAGTGGTTTATCTCTATTTTTATTTTGGAGTAAGCTATGTTGTTGTTAAATGGCTGTTTTTTTCTTATCAGGGTGAGTTTTCTTTGTACTCCTTGTTTCTGTATTTCATCATTACTGCAGGATTGTCGGTAGTGTTGTTAATTCGTTACAATAAAAATTTAAAACAACATGAGTATATACAATAAACCTGAACTACAGAATATTTTCACCACCAAACAATCTGCAAAAGCATTTACCGAAGGCTATATTAATCAGCAGCAGTATGAAGATATTAAAAGCAACCATCCGGCTTCATTATACTCCCCAAATATTTTTGTAGCCATAGGACTTGGATTGCTAACCCTTTTAATTATAATGGCCGCAGGCGGATTGGGTGCATTATTATTTGGTTCATTTTTCAGAACCGGAACTTTGTTTTTGTTATTCGGGGTACTTTGTTATGTTGCGTTAGAAATAATGTGTGGTAAAAAAAACCACAAAGATTCGGGAGTTGATATTGTTTTAATGGCGGCTGTAGCAACTTGTATGGCCGGAGGTTTGGAGTTATTCTTCTCCCCGGCACAAGAAGATATTTTTCTATCATTTTTACTATTACTTATATTTTCCTGGTTTACCTATCGCTTTGTGAATGTAATATCAGGGTTAGCAGCTTTTCTTTGTTTACTTGTTTTTGTTTTTAATACCTATACTGCTTTGGGTGAGTTTACTATTTTTTCATTTCCATTTGTACTAATGGGGCTTACAGCTTTTACCTATTATTTTTCAGAAAACAAAACAAAACAAAATTCCTATTTCGTATATTACCCCATATTTAAAGCTATAAAAATTGCAAGCTTATTTGCCTTTTATGGTGCTGGAAATTATTTTGTTGTAGAGTCAATTATTCATAACAACTATTTGCTTACATCCCATTCTGCATTGTCATTTGGCTGGTTCTTTTGGTTGTGGACTTTTGCAATTCCTATAGTTTATTTGTTTGTCGGGATTAGCAGAAAAAATATTTTATTTATCCGAACAGGTGTTTTGTTCATAGCAATATCATTTGTAACTTTTAAATATTATCACGCCATTATTCCCATAGATGTTGCACTGCTTATTGCAGGTATTATAGTAGTTCCTTTGAGTTATATATTAATGAAGTTTTTGAAAGATGGTAAATATGGATTTGTATATAATGCCGAAGCAACAACATCTTCAAAAATGGAAGATTTAGAAGCATTTGCTTTGTCGCAATTGGCAATGCCGCCACAAGCACCGGATGAGTCTACAAAGTTTGGAGGAGGCAACTTTGGTGGCGCAGGTTCTGGAAGTAATTATTAAGTTTTATTTAAAAAATTGTTAGCTATGGCTTTTGAAATAAATGTTACAAAAAATGGAAATGATACAGTAATAACCCTAAAGGATTTAACAGAAAAATCCTCTGCAGAAATTTATTCGTTTGGTGCATTATTAAATAATTTTTCTGCGCAGCATCATAATGAAACTATTAATGTAATTGAAGGATTTAGCAGCATTGAAGATGTCAAACAAAACCTCACGCCATTTTTTAAAAGCGCAAAATTGTCACCTTATGTATGCCGCGTAAAAGATGGAAAATATAAATTCGGCTTGGATACTTACCAGTTGAATAAATATGCGTCTAATGGCAATGCCTTGCATGGGTTGCTATTCGATAATCTATTCTCCATAGCTAATCAATGGCAAAATGAAACAGAGGCTGCAATTGTTTTAGAAACTGTGTACAATAATACTGAAGAAGGATTCCCTTTTATTTACAAATGCAGCGTTGAGTATAACCTATCTGCCAACAATACATTAACCATATCAACAACCATTAAAAATTTGGATAATAAGCTAATGCCTATAACCGATGGATGGCATCCGTATTTTACTTTGGGAGATTCGATCAATGACTATTTGGTTGAGTTTCAAAGCAAAACAATGTTAGAATTTGATGATAAACTCATACCCACAGGCAAACAACTTTCTTATGAAACATTTGGATCGCTTAAACTCTTTGAAAATACTTTTTTTGACAACTGTTTTTTGCTCGACTTTACTGAATGTCAACCCTTGTGTGTTTTACGAAATCCATTAAAAAACATTCAGGTTGAGTTTTATCCTGAAAAGTCTTATCCTTATTTACAAATTTATACCCCCGAAAGCCGTAAGAGCATCGCAATAGAAAATCTAAGTTCACCTCCTGACGCATTTAACAATGGTATTGATTTAAAAATACTGCAACCCGGCGAGGAAGCGACTTTCAGGGTAAAGTACAAAATCAAAGCATTGTAGATTCTATAAACATTATTTTACGCTCTTTGCCCATCTGTCCATTTTCTTTTCCAATGTTTCTAATGGCAGACAACCATCTTTGAGTATGTTATCATGAAAGGTTGCAAGACTGAATTTGCTTCCAATTTGTTGCTGATACTTGCTGCGTAATTCAGCAATTTTTAAAGCGCCAATTTTGTATCCAAGTGCCTGACCGGGTATTGCCATATATCGCTCAACCTCCATGGTTGCATATTGTTCGCCGGCTGCCTCATGTGCCATCATATATTGTATGGCTTCTTCTCTTGTAAGGTTTTTGGTATGCAGGCCCACATCTATTACCAATCTTAATGCACGGTGCATTTCATCGCCCAATGCTGCCATGTATTGGAAGGGATCAGTGTATAACCCCAACTCTTTTCCCAACGATTCACAATACAATGCCCAACCTTCTATATAAGCATTGTTACCTCCAAATCTGCGAAACTTAGGCAGTGTGGTATCTTCCTGCTGCAACGATATCTGATAGTGGTGACCGGGTATTGCTTCATGCAAAAACAAACTTTCCATACCTGTAGTGGTGTTGAACTGTGTTGCATCTAATATGGGGACATAAAAAATGCCGGGCCTGCTACCATCAGGCGACCCCTGATTGTACTCTGCACTTGCACTTGCTGCACGGTAGGCCTCTGTTTGCCTTATTTCAAAAGGTGTTTTTGGGGCATGATTAAACATCTTAGCCAAATTTGGCTTTATGCGTTGGTGTAAGGCTTCAAATGCAGCAAGTATTTCACCCGGTTGCTTGTAAGGCATGAATTTCTTGTCAGTTTTCATGTACTCAAAAAATGCAGCCATATCCCCCTTGAATCCCACCGCATTTTTTAGACTGTCTTGCAACCGTCCTATTCTTGCTACTTCGGCTAATCCGGTTTGGTATATTTCTTCTGATGTTTTATTGGTTGTCGTTTGTGTACGTATCAAAAATTGATAATAATTTTTGCCGTCAGGCAAGGCACTAATACCACTTGTTTCCCTTGCTTTTGGTAAATATTCAGTTTGCAAAAAATCGCCCAGCTTTTTATAGGTCGGTAATAATTGGTTGTGAATGAGATTTACATATTCCTGTGTAAGTCTGCTTTTATCGGCATCATTAAATTCTTTAGGAAATTTTTTAATAGGGTTAAAGAACAAACTGCTTGTATCATCTTTTACAAGCATTGCCTTCATTTGAGGAATTATTTTTAGGACCAATGTTTTAGGCAACATATAGTTTGTTGCAATTCCTTTTTTAAAATACACTATTGCACTATCTGACCACGCAACAAATTTGCCAGCTCTTTGCAGCCAATGCTCGTAATCTTTTACAGTCTTAAAAGGTTGATTGCCATCTCCACTACCCAATTGCCCCATGCTTAGCGGCAGACCCCAAAACTGCTGAAAGGGTATATAATTTTCCTGAAAATCAAAACTCTCAACATTAATCGCCATTTCCCGGTTAAAAACATCATAACTAAGTTTATCCTGTTCACTAAGTACCTCGGGATCAAATTTGCTGATGTTGGTTTTATATCTTTTAAAAAATTCTTTTACAGTAATCCGGTAGCTTTCAGAAAAGTCAACCGGTAACAAATCATTGTACCTGTTGTCGCCTATTGCTGTAGCTTCTAAGGGAAATAGCTTTAATCTTTCTTCGTAATAATTGTCAAAAAGAACAGCTAATTCTTTATTACTTTCCTTACCGGGATTGGTATTACTTAATTTACAAGAGGTTACAAGTACCACCAACGATACAATTAATATTTGCTTCATATTTTTTTTGAAAGTTTATAAATCTATGGATTGTTTTTCTAAGATAACAGGAATAAATTATTCATTTTAAATAAAGTTTCCAAAAAAACCGTTATTAACATTGCCCTTTGGCAATTTTTAAAATCCAAAATTCTTAAAACCATGGAAGTATTTAGCAACAAAGTCTTTGCGTTATTAAGCCGCTACCAAATTGTAATTCCCCACTACTCTTCGGTCACAGGTATTTTTGTTTATGGGAAAATGTAGCAACTATCATGAGGTAGTTTTCTGAAAGTGCCGATTTTTTGGTAGGAATTAACCTGATATGGTTGATTCCTTTTTTTATTTACCAGTGAGCATTTCGTTATTCTTCTAATCCAGTTTAGATGAAAATCCCTGTAATTAACAAATTACTAAAATAAATAGCTTTAAACATGCTTTATTGGATCTTATGCCTAGGAAAAGGGTGGTCGAATTATGACTTTATCACATTACATTTGCTTTATGGAATATAACACTCAACGTAACCACCTTACCATGAAAGAATATGGACGTCATATTCAACGTATGGTGGAATACGTAGTTACAATAGAAGACCGCCAAAAGAGGCAGCAACAGGCACAGGTTGTTATAGAGATGATGGGTACACTCAATCCACATTTGAAAAATGTAGATGATTTTAAACATCTGCTATGGGATCACTTATTTTTCGTAAGCGATTTCAAGTTAGATGTTGACTGTCCCTACCCTATACCCACCAAAGAAAACTACAAGCAAAAGCCCGATCCTTTGCCCTATCCTAAGCGTAAGCCAAGATATTCTCATTTGGGCAAAAACCTTGAGTTGGTTATAGATAAGGCATTAAAAGAAGAAAGCCCTGAAAAGCGTGTTGGTTTTGCTAATTCTATTGCATATTATATGAAACTCGCCTATAGTACATGGCACAAAGAATTGGTGCATGATGATGGCATACGTTCAGAACTAAATGTAATTACCAACGGTCAATTGGAATTTGACAGCACTCCTTTTGTCAAACACTTTCGCCCACAGGAAAATAGGGATACACGTGGTGGATTTGGTGACAACCGTTTTAAGAGAAACAACACCGGAGGCCAGTTTGCACGCAACAACCGTGATGGTGGCGGCGGACAAAGCAGAGATAACAGGGGCGGTGGTGGACCACGTGACAATAGAAACCCACAAGGACCGGGCGGCAGTAGGGATAACAGAAATAACAAATTTGGCAGCAACAATAAAAAAAGATTTTAGTGGCAATTTTTAAGGTAACGGGAGGTAATAAACTGCATGGTGACATTACCCCCCAGGGTGCAAAAAATGAAGCCCTTCAAATCATTTCTGCTGTGTTACTTACAGCAGGAGAAATTACCCTATCAAACATACCAGACATTTTAGATGTCAATCTACAGATAGAATTATTAGAGGAAATGGGAGTAAAGGTCAATCGCCTATCTCGCCATACTTGCACATTTAGGGCTGACGATGTAAATGTTGATCATCTTGGTTCAGAAGCATTTAGAAACAAAAGCGGTAAACTTCGTGGATCGGTTATGTTGGCCGGCCCACTGTTAGCCCGATTCAAAAAAGCATATATACCTAAACCGGGTGGTGACAAAATAGGCCGCCGCCGCTTAGACACACATATAATAGGTTTTGAAAAACTAGGGGCAAGATTTGAGTTTAATGACAATCAGCAATTTTTTCAATTAATAACTGATGGTCTTAAAGGCACATTTATTTTACTTGACGAGCCGTCAGTAACCGGTACTGCCAATTTATTAATGGCTGCAGTTTTAGCCGAAGGCAAAACCTCAATATACAATGCGGCATGCGAACCATACTTACAGCAGCTATGCCACATGTTAGTACGTATGGGAGCAAAAATCAGCGGCATTGGCAGTAATCTTTTAGTTATTGAAGGAGTAGAAATATTGAACGGCACTTCTCACGAAATGCTACCTGACATGATTGAAGTAGGTAGTTTTATTGGCCTTGCGGCGATGACCCAAAGCGAAATAACTATTAAAAATGCCGGCATAAAACACCTGGGTGTAATACCTGAAAAGTTTCAGCAACTTGGGATTCAAATGGAGTTTAGGGGGGATGATATATTTATTCCTGCCCAGGAAAAGTATGAGATACAAACCTTTATGGATGGATCCGTATTAACCATTTACGATCATCCCTGGCCGGGTTTTACCCCTGACTTGTTGAGTATAGTTTTAGTTGTGGCTACCCAGGCACAGGGCAACGTACTTATTCACCAAAAAATGTTTGAAAGCCGTTTGTTTTTTACTGATAAGTTAATGGAAATGGGGGCACAGATTATTCTTTGCGACCCACACCGTGCTACAGTAATAGGACTTGGCAGAAAATTTCCGCTTCGGGGTATTACCATGAGTAGCCCTGATATACGTGCAGGCGTGGCGTTACTCATTGCTGCATTAAGTGCAAGAGGTGTAAGCAACATCCAAAACATAGAACAGATAGACAGAGGTTATCAATATATAGATAAGCGGTTACAGGCTTTAGGGGCAAAGATTGAAAGAGTGAATTAAAGTGAATTAAAGTGAAAATTTCAAACTTAAAGCAGAAATAGTCTACCCAAAAAATATTACTGTATTTAACCGCCGGCATCATTCATTTTCTGAACTGCTGACTTCCACCAATTTATATTTAATTGCATGATTTGCGGCATTTATTGGGTCTTGCACATAGTCGGCATATACCTTGGTAAAACAGGCTCCGTAATATAAAATAAAGGAGCAGTAGAATACAAAAAGCAACAACAACACAATTGAGCTTGATGCCCCGAAAATGGTACTCAAATCGCCTGTTGTAAGCATAGTTCTTATAAGTATTTTTCCCGTAGAAAACAACAAGCCTGTAAAAAATCCCCCTGCAAAACAAACCCTCCACGAAACCTTTGCATCAGGCAACATTTTAAATAATACGGTAAACCATATAGTTACAATTACAACTGAAATTAATTGGTTTAAAAGTATGTTTACAAAACTGCCGGTTAGAGAATGCCATGAACCTGTATAGCGATGCAGAAATGCTTCCACACCTTCAGCCAATAACGCTGCTACAAACAAAAAACCTGCAATAAGAATAATGACTAAGGATGTCATTCTTCCTTTTAACTGATCTGCAGCTTTATTATCTCTTAGCTTTACTTTCCATAATTGATTCATGGAATCTTTTATAACCTTAAAAAGCGTTGTAGCAACAAATAAGAGGAATAAAAACCCACCCACTGCAATAAATCCATTTTTGGCGAGTGAAGTAAAACCCTGAAAAGTTTCCTGAATTTGACCCGCACCCTGTTTTCCCAAAATTCGGCTTAGAGATGAAAAAAAATTGTTGCTTATCCCCTCTTTTCTAAATACCAATCCGATAATTTGAACAAGGATAATTAGAATTGGCGGTAGCGCAAAAGTTGTAAAAAATGCAGTAGCACCGGCAAGGCGCAAAGGTTCATTCTGCTTAAATTCCTTAAAAGCAAGTCTGAATATTTTAAATAAACCCTTTATGGTCACCTTGTGCATTTCTAAATTCTCAAATTATAGAGGTAATAAAAAAGCAGGTAAGAATTTATTTTTCTTACCTGCTTAACATTTTTAAAGCAATACTATTTTACCAGGACTTTCTTTTTAATAAGAGAGAGTTTTGTAAACTCGCTGCCGTTAAACATTTTTGCGTTATTAATATCTTTTGTTTTGTGCCAGTTTTCAAGGTTTGCTTCTGATACTAATCTCCAGAAATTCTTCGCTTTTAGCTCTTCATAATCTTTTAATTGTACAAAAAGACCAATTATTGTATTTCTTTTTTTAAACTCTACTTTTATTTTTGGATGACTAAGTTGTTCATTTTCAACGAATTTTGCTATTTGTTCTGATAACATAAAATAATTTTTATAAATAAGTAAGGAGGTAAAGCTAATAAAATACCCGTCATAAAAAAATAAATAATGCAATAGTCTGGTTAAAATTTAGTATTGTCTTCATTTTATAACTACAATCGCCTTTGTGTTATGGTTCGGATTAGTTTGCTTTCTTTTGCAAATCATTATCTAATTATGAATGGCAAACTAATCATTATTACTGCACCTTCAGGCTCGGGCAAAACAAGTATTACACGCTATTTACTTTCCAAATATCCCAAACTGGCATTTTCCGTAAGTGCCGCTACCCGATCTCCCCGGGGAAAAGAAAAGGATGGTGTTGATTACTATTTTATGAGCCTTGACGACTTTGAAGACAAGATTCAAAAAAATGAATTTATAGAGTGGGAAATGGTGTATGAAGGAAATTATTACGGTACTTTAAAAACTGAAATAGAGCGTATTTGGGCACAGGGCAAAACTCCCATGTTAGATATAGATGTAAAAGGAGCCATACATGTGCAAAGACAATTTCCTGATAATTCCCTCACCCTTTTTGTGCAGCCGCCTTCAGTAGATGAATTGAGAAAAAGATTGGAAGGCAGAGGTACCGATACGCCTGAAAACATTGCCACCCGACTAAGCAAAGCTGCCTACGAGTTGTCATTCAACCATTCTTTTGACAAAGTAATAGTAAACGACGATCTTGATAAAGCATGTAAGGAAACCGAGGCTACTATTCAGGCATTTGTAAACTTAAACTAGTATGAAACTCTACGGAATACCAAATTGCGATACGGTAAAGAAAGCTACTACATGGCTAAAAGAACAGTCCATTGATTTTGAAATGCATGACTATAAAAAGCTCGGCATAACCAAACAAAAATTAAAAGAATGGATCAAAGAAGTTGGTGTAGAAAAACTTTTAAACAAAAAAAGCACTACATGGCGGGCATTAACCCCCGAACAGCAATCTGCCATTACCACACAAACTGCTGCTATAAATTTAATGGCCGAAAAACCCTCTATAATTAAACGCCCTGTCATAGAAACGGGTAGTAAGTTAGTAGTAGGGTTTGATGAGGTGGAGTTTGCAGAAGTATTTTAGTAAAATAAGTCACCATTTACTTGGATTGTTTTATGTTCCGCAAGATATTGAAATATAAATGGTTGTATGTTCCGACTGAAATATTGTTCATGAGGTATCCGATATTTCATCCAATGAATACAAATAATGTACATCTGAAGTCTTTCCACGTAATAGCTATAATTCAAAAGTATGGATTCACTTTCGATGTGTAGATATAGTTGACATATACTTAATTTCAAAACCAAATTACTTAATTTTAAATTTAAAAAATGAAATGGATAATAACCCAGATTGCTATTTTATTGTTTAGCACAAATGTATTTTCACAATTGCCCAGATATTTATTTTTGAGTAAAGATTATAATAAAGAATTTTCTCTTTACAAAGCGAAAGTTTATGCACTAAAAAACTTAATAGATTCTACAAACGAACTTTTAAAATTTAAAATCACCCCAATATCGGGAGCTAATTCTGGTGAATTAACTACATTAATATTTGAGTCTTTGCCTGAAAAGAAAATAGAACTACTCTTAGCTTTTTACGGTAACTATTGGAATGAATCAGGGGTAACATATACTGGTTATGCTTTTAAAAATATTAAAAAAAGTCAAGCAATACAGATATTGGAAAGGGTTTACCAAATAGCGAATCAAAACAAGAAATTTTTAGATGACGAGCTTGATGAAGGCAATATTTGTTACAGGACAGATGGAATTACATTTTTGATTTATAATGTTTGGGGAGCTACCAAAATAAGGGTATTTTGGAATGGTTTTGATTCGGAATGGGATTCTAAATCTTTGGAAAAAACACTTACAAATTTAAAAAGCAAAATTTAATTTTACGTTGTAATGAAATTATAATTACCATCAAAGTTTCCAACTAATCCCCACGCTGATTTATAGTTTGAGCGAAGCATAACTTAAATCAAAAATGAAACCCAGGTCTACAGACCGGTACATATAAACATTCCCCAATCATTTTAGGTTTCATTAATTCAGGTTTCAATCCCCATCTTCAACAACACTTTAATTTTTTGCTAACAATATATTGTTTTGTAGGTGAAAAACCTGTTGAGGGGAAGATTGACCGACTTACAAAATAAATTAACTGCCGTTGTTGGTATGGCAAAGCCTACCAACAAAAACCTTTATCAATTTTGTATTTTTAAGAAAACCAAAGGGTGCCTTCCAAATTGTCGCTAAAAGTTGCCCCGGCATTTATGCCGGGGAAACATTCAAAGAAAAGATTTTCGGCTTTAGCCAAACAAAGCATTTGGAAGGATTTTGGCTAAAGCCTTATAGCTGATTATTATCTATCACCCGACATAAATGTCGGGGCAAATCATGTAAGGGTGAATCATGTCGAGGCAAATGAAAATTATGAGCAACAATTTTGCCAGCCGTTGTTGGTATTGCAAAGCCTACTAACAATACATTTCTCCATTTTGTATGTTTAAGAAAACCAAAGGGTGCCTTCCAAATTGCCGCTAAAAGTTGCCCAGGCATTTATGCGGGGGAAGCATTCAAAGAATAGATTTTTGGCTTTAGCCAAACAAAGTATTTGGAAGGATTTTGGCTAAAGCCTTATAGCTGATTATTATCTAGCACCCGACATAAATGTCGGGGCAAATCATGGAAGGGTGAATCATGTCGAGGCAAATGAAAATTATGAGCAGTAATTTTACCAGCCGTTGTTGATATTACCCGCCGTTGTTGGTATGGCAAAGCCTACCAACAACTTATCCATGCTACAGTATATCTTTTGAAACATTTTCGCTTTTGTATTAATAATAGAATAATCCACTGGCTCAAAATAAATTAGTTAGAATGAAATACCTGTATTAGTAGCAATGGTTTTTGTTGAAAGTTGCTGATATACCTTGCTAGTTTAAGTTTAAACGCAGCGCAACTCAATTTTAAACACACAACCCATGTCTGTGACAAGTAAATTTTAAAATGATTAAAAATTATAACCCTTAACTTTTACAAGAAATAACTTGCAACTTACGTAAGTCGTTAGTCCTGCTTTTCATAAGAGACTGAATCTATCTTGCTGAAAAATACAACTTGAAGGGTAAAAAAATAAAACCCCGGCAAATATACCGGGGCTTAAAGATTGTAAAATTTTTGTAGAAAAAATTTATTTAGCAGCATTAAAATGTTCTTCAACTTTTTTCCAGTTGATGACATTCCAAATTGCTGTGAGATAATCAGGGCGTTTGTTTTGATACTTCAGATAGTAAGCATGTTCCCATACATCTATGCCAAGTATTGGGGTTCCTTTTATTTCGGCAATCTCCATTAGCGGGTTGTCCTGATTTGGTGTAGAGGTCACTTCTAGTTTGCCGTCTTTTACAATCAACCAAGCCCAACCACTTCCAAAACGGGTAGTACCTGCGGTATTCATTTTTGTTTTCAACTCATCCAATGAACCGAATGTGCTGTTAATGGTCTCTGCAAGGTTGCCTGAAGGTCCTTCACCCCCGGCAGGTGCAAGTAATTCCCAAAAGAAACTGTGGTTCCAATGCCCGCCACCGTTGTTGCGTACAGCAGGACTGATAGACCCGGCATTTTTTACCAGTTCTTCTATGCTTTTGTTTTCATGTTCTGTACCGGCTATAGCCTTGTTGAGGTTGTCAACATAAGCCTGATGGTGTTTGCCATGATGTATCTGCATGGTCAGTACATCTATATAAGGTTCTAGTGCATCGTGTGCAAAAGGCAATTGGGGAAGTGTAAACGCCATAATATGTAGTTTTAATTTTTTATAGAATGAAATGCAAATTTAAACTAAAAGAAGTAAGTAGGAGTTTGTATTCCAAATATTCTCAAACATTAGGGAAATCATTAGAAATGACTGATGAATGCTTCATGCTGCAACAATTTTTTTGTAACATTGTTCTATGACCATTATTCCACCTTACCTGCACAAAGGAGACACAATTGGCATTATTTGCCCGTCAGGTTTTATGCCAATGGATAAAGTTGAAACCTGTATTACTGTTTTGAAAGAATGGGGTTATAAAGTAAAGATAGGTTCAACAGTAGGCAATCAGTATCATTACTTTTCCGGCACCGATGAAGAGCGCCTTGCAGACCTGCAAATTATGATGGATGATGATGGTGTAAATGCTATTTTATGTGCAAGGGGCGGTTACGGGTTATCAAGAATTATAGACAAAATAAATTTTAATAAATTTAGAAAAAATCCCAAATGGATAATTGGGTACAGCGATATAACGCTTTTACATAACCACCTTTTGACCCGGTATGATATTGCTTCACTTCATTCGCCTATGGCAGCTGCTTTTAACGATGGTCAATACCATAATGAATATGTGCAGTCCTTGAAAAAAATCCTTTCAGGAAAAAAGCCTTCTTATACCTGCCCATCTCACAAGTTTAATAAAACTGGTAAAGCTTTGGGTAGGCTTGTTGGGGGCAACCTTTCTTTGCTTTGTCATAGCTGCGGCACCCCTTCTGACATAAAAACCCGGAATAGCATATTGTTTTTGGAAGATGTTGGCGAGTACATTTATAACATTGACCGCATGTTACAACAACTAAAACGGTGCGGTAAATTTGATCGTCTTGCAGGCCTAATCATTGGCGGGTTTTCTGATATGAAAGATACTACTATTCCATTTGGAAAGACTATTTCAGAAGTAATTGCAGAGGTGGTGGACGAATACCAATTTCCCATTTGTTTTAATTTTCCCGTAGGGCATAGCAACGAAAATTATCCGCTTAAGATAGGGGTCAACTATGAATTGTCTGTTGGTAAACAAAAAGTTAAACTAAAGGAACAATCATAACTAAATAGAAAGTCAGGGGAATTTTCTAAACACCGTAAACTTTAAAATTACTTCGAGCAATAGTGCTGCCAAAGCTATTATCAGCCAAGGCAAAAACTCTTCTGTATAGCGGTCGTATGTAGTAATTTTTATTTTAGATTTTTCCAGTTTATTAATGTCGGTATATATTTTCTTCAATGCTTCCTGATCGGTTGCATGAAAATACTGCCCTCCGGTTTGTTTGGCTAGGTTTAACAATAAGCCTTCATTAAATTCTAATTTTTTTTTGTTGAGTTGGTTGCCAAAAGGGGTCTCCACTATTTCATCCACTTCTTTTTCGGAACCTACGCCAATGGCATATACTTTTATTTTGTAGAGCTTTGCCATTTCTATAGCAATATCGGGTGGAATTTGTCCCCCAAAGTCAACACCGTCAGTCAATAAGATTATAATTTTGCTTTTTGTTTTTTGATCTTTTAATCTGTCAACACTTGTTGCAAGTCCCGAGCCAATTGCCGTTCCTTCTTCTTCAAGGTAACCACTTTTAATATTGGCAATTTGGGTAAGTATTGCGGTCTTGTCTGAGGTAATAGGACAAAGTGTAAAGCTTTGTCGGCTGAAGATTACAACCCCTATACGGTCGCCTGTTCTTTGGTTTACAAATGCCTGTGCAACTTCTTTTGAGGCTTCAAGGCGGTTGGGGTTAAAGTCTTTTTCCGTCATACTACCACTGATGTCAAAACACAATACTATGTCAATGCCTTCACCTTCGGTTTGTTGCTCTGTATATTTTTGTTGTGGCCGGGCCAATGCTACAATAAGAAATACAAGCGCAACACAACGTAATACAAAAGGGGTGTGTTTTAGCCAAGTTTTAGCATTGCGTATATCAGCTATGAAGTGAGTGGTTGTCACCAACATAGATGCCTGTCTTTTTTGCTCATTGCCGCTATACCAAAATATCAGCAATGGCAATAACAGCAGCAAACTCAATGCTTCGGGCCATGCAAACGTGATATTTTGTAACCATTGGTAAAGCATCAGGACTGTTGATATTGGTTTGTGTGTGAATGACTAGGTTGAATCAATGAGGCTTTGTGTAACGTATTTTTCATTGTTTCAATAGCAACAGAATTAATTGCTGATGGTGGTGAAAACTTTGCAAAACGAACACTATCACTTAAACGTAAAAATTGAAAAAATGCTGTCTTGGCATCCTGTTCAAGTGAAATGTTATTCAACTTAACCATCCATTCATCTGTTGTAAATTGTTGGTTATCTTCCTTTAATTGTAACGAAAAGAATGTACGGCTGATGTTGTTAAGTTTTGAGTAGTAATTTTTAATTTCAACAAGCGATGAGGGGGAAGGCTGTTTTATTTTGTTCAGTTCTTTTTCAGCCCAATGCCATGCTGATTCCGTTGCTTGTAAAACCGGAGTTTCAAATATTACCAATTTCTTTTTCTGAATCAATATGTAAATCATGCAAAGAGAAAACAACGTAATGGTTATGAGAATACCAATGATAAACGGATTTGTAGAAAGGATCACTTCTTCAATATCTTTTATTTCATTGTAATCTTTTTTTTGAGAAACGTCTACAGGTACTACATCTATGGTTATGGGCATTGTAATCTGATTGATGCCTGCAATAGCCAATGCCGGAAATTGCCATTTACCACTATCAAAAGAAGTAATAGCAATGGTTTGATAATAGTTGGTAACACCACCTGATAGCACCGTATCAATCTTGCTTCTTTGAACTACTTCCAAATGATTCATTGTATCAGCAAACTGAAACCATGATATACCCTGATGTGCATTTTCTACAGCCAAACGAAGCATGACTTGTTCACCAATAAAAATACGGGTACGGTTGGGTGATGCTGAAATGGTTTGGCTTAACAAAGTAGTATGAAGGCAACACAAAAAAACTATTGCGCAAAGGATGGTATTTGTTTTTGGTTGATACACTTATGCCCTTCTGATAAAAAATTGTTGTAAAAGTTTTACATAATCCTGTCCGGTAGCTACCTGTACTAAATCTGCCCCTGCTTTTCTAAAATAGTTTTTTGCATCATCCTGTATGGTTTGAAACTGTTGTGCATATTTATAGCGGGTATAGGCATCGTTGGTATCTAATAAAACCTGTTTGCCTGTTTCTGCATCTCTCACCTGTATCAATCCTATTTCAGGTAATTTTTCATCACGGGTATCATACAATTGTATGCCAATAACATCATGTCTTTTTGCAGCTACCCGTAGTGCATCGTGATAACCCGCATCTGCAAAATCACTGAAAAGAAACACAATGCTTTTGTGCTGTGTTGTGTTGTTTAAAAACTGCAAAGCTTTCAGAACATCTGTTTGTGCGGAGTGAGATTGATAAAGCAACATTTCCCTGACCATATATAGTACATGGTCACGGCCTTTTTTTGCTTTCATAAATTTTTCTACCTTATCACTAAACAGTATCAAACCTGCCTTGTCATTATTGGCAATAGCCGAAAAAGCCAATACTGCGGCCATTTCTATCATTAAATCCCGTTTGCTTTGGCGAAATGTACCAAACAAAGTACTTGCACTCATATCCATCAGCATGTAAACAGTAAGATCTCTTTCTTCTTCAAATACTTTGCTAAAGTGATTGCCCATTCTGGCAGTTACATTCCAATCTATAAACCGCGGATCATCTCCGGCATAATATTCCCTTACTTCTCTAAAAGACATACCCCTCCCTTTAAAAGCAGTATGGTACTCACCGGTAAATAAATGGTTGGTGAGCCGCTTGCTTTTAATCTCCAGTTCTCTGACTTTTTTTAGAATTTCTGTAGTGGTCATTATGCCTTTTGATTAATCCAGTTTTTGTTTTTTCTTCCTACTAACTACTTGCTACTTTTTAAGGAACCACAATTACATTTAATATTTCATCAATAATTTTTTCAGCACTCATGTTTTCTGCTTCTGCTTCGTATGTTAGTCCTACCCTGTGACGCATAACATCTTTGCAGATAGCTTTTACATCGTCAGGTATTACATAGCCTCTCTTATTCATGAAGGCGTGTGCTTTGGCAGCCAATGCAAGATTAATACTTGCCCTAGGCGAACCTCCGTAGCTGATAAGTGGTTTTAACCTACCAAGTCCAAACTGTTCAGGAGTTCTTGTTGCAAAAACAATATCCAGAATGTACTGTTCTACCTTTTCATCCATATATACCTGCCTTACCAGTTTTCTTGCATTGATGATTTCAGAAGTACTTACCACCTGGTGAATCATTGGCAGGGTTTCTCCCTGTACCTGTTGGCGAATAATCATCTGCTCTTCTTTTCTGTCAGGGTAACCCACCACAACTTTTAGCATAAATCTGTCCACCTGTGCTTCAGGAAGTGAATAAGTACCTTCTTGGTCTATTGGGTTTTGCGTAGCCAATACAAGAAAAGGTTCTTCCAGTTTGTGTGTTTCCTCACCAATGGTAACCTGCTTTTCCTGCATAGCTTCCAACAGTGCACTTTGTACTTTTGCCGGGGCACGGTTTATTTCATCTGCCAAAATAAAATTGGCAAAAATGGGTCCTTTTCTTATCACAAACTCGTTGCGCTGCTGATTGTAAATCATTGTACCTACAACATCTGCAGGTAATAAATCAGGGGTAAATTGTATTCTGCTAAATTTAGCATGAATCGCCTGTGCAAGCGATTTTATGGTTAGCGTCTTGGCTAAACCTGGAACTCCTTCAAGCAAAACGTGGCCGCTGCTTAGCATTCCTATTATTAGTCGGTCAACCATGTAGAGTTGCCCAACAATAACTTTTGATAGTTCTGTTCGCAGCTTTTCTACAAATGAAGCAGCGCTTTCTATTTTTTCATTCAGTAACCTTATATCTTCAGCCGTTTGCATTGTTGATATTTAAGAGTGTGAATATAAAACTAAGGCCATGATTTCTCACGGCCTTAATTTAAACAACGGTAAAATTATTTATAAATTCTGTTATTGAAGCGGTAAAGTCTTATTTCTTTGGTCATCACTTTTAACTTTTTTCCAATATTTGGAGTTTACCAGCAACATTCCAAAGCTCTCTCCATCCTGTTTTTCCAAATGTTTGTGGTGCATTTTATGAGCCCAACGTACCACTCTTATATATCTGTTGTTGCTTCGGGTAAAAATTTTGAAGCGTTGATGGATAATAATGTCGTGAATAAAAAAATATGCTGCTCCGTACATAGCTATTCCTGCACCTATACTTACCATCCACCATGCCTGATTAAGCGTACCAAACAAAAACAACAACATACTTGGAATGGCAAAAATGAGAAAGAAAGCATCATTTTTTTCAAAAAAACCAGGTGATTTTTTGTGATGATCTTCGTGCAGGTACCACAACCAATGGTGCATTACATATTTGTGGGTAGCCCATGCAACACCTTCCATCAGGCAAAATGTAGTAAGGGCAATAAAAATATTTAACAGCCAACTCATAATTAAAAAATTTAATGAAACCAATTGCAATTGAGACTATATAACAAAGGTAGAAGGAATTGGTTGAGAATTTACGGTTACAATCTTGTGGAATTTTAGGGGAATCAGATTAACGGGTGATTATAACCTCAAAAAAGGGTGTTTTCACCCTTGACAAAGCTTTCAGTGGAATTTAGTTTTACAACTTCAAAATAGCAATTCAATTATTTATTTATTTACTGAAAAGCTAACTACTATAAAATGTAGTATAAACTCAACCCGCCTTTATTCATTTATTAACCAAAAAAATTATTTTATGAGACGTTCGTTACTTTCTTTTGGGTTGTGTCTGCTGCTGACCCTGATGGGTTATTGGGGCAATAGCCAAACCCTCGACCGCAAATATGCCAGTACCAACGGTACGGTCAACGCCATAACCCAATATGGCGACAGTGTTTATATCGGCGGTTCCTTTACCCAGGTGGGTGCAGGTGCTAAAGGGATGGCACGGTTTAGTAATGGTAGCGCAAAACCTGATGTAAAATTCCCGGAATTGGGTGCTGGTAATTCTGTTGAAGTAACCGAACCTGATGGAAATGGTGGAGCTTATTTGTTGGGGTCGTTTACAAATTACAATGGTGTCAGCATTACTACAACCAACATCATCCATATATTAAATGGCGGAGCATTGGATCCTGCATTTGGAACGGTTGTTACAGATTACAGCTACTATTATTACTATGGCGGGTCTTTAAAAAAGATAGGTAACGTATTGTACTTTGGAGGCTATTTTACCACTATTCAAGGCGTATCCCGCCCATGGTTGGCTGCTTTAAATGCGACCACGGGTGCATTGCTGCCATGGACACCTGCTGAGCCGGATTCCTACATAACAAAAGTCGAAGCCAAAGACACATTGGTATTCATTTCCGGCACTTTTTCTACATTGGGCGGTATCAACCAGCCCAATAGTTTTGCCGTGTTGAGTGCCAATACGGGCAAAATCGTCAAGGATTTCCCAATGCCCAACAGCACTGTAAGCACCATAAAAATGGAGGGCAATGGTCTGTATGCAGCAGGTGATTTCACTTCATGGGGTCAAAATGCACAAGGATTGGCAAAGGTCAACAACACAACTGCGAAAGGAGATGCCGAATATCCACAAACCGATGGTTCTGTAGAAGCGATACTGCCTGATGGTAGCGGTGGTTACTTCATTGGCGGTTCGTTTTCTACAGTTGGTAACCAAAGCCGTCAAAACCTTGCCCATATTTTAAGCAATGGTACAGTTGACCCGGCTTTTAGTGTGACAGTAAATGGTGGTGTCCGTTGCCTTGCAACTGACGGTACAAACCTTTATTTTGGAGGTTATTTTACCCAGGTTGGATCCACTAACAGAAATCGTGGTGCTTCAGTACTCATCAGCAATGGTTCTTTGACTACATTTAACCCCAATCTCGATAATACTGTATTTTCAATGGCTGTAAATGGTAGTACGGTTTACCTCGGTGGATATTTTACTACTATACGTGGCAATAGCAGACCTTATGCAGCAGCTATCACCACCGCAAACGTTGTCACTTCATGGAACCCTGCACCTGATTGGTATGTGTATAAACTGGTGCTGAACAGCAACGGTACTTCTGTATTTTTGGGTGGTGCGTTCTCAACCATAAAGACACAAAATTATAATCATCTGGCTAAGGTTTCTGCAACCACAGGTACACCTTCCTCATGGAAGCCTCAACCTGATAACCAAATAAACCAAATATGCCTTGCCGGAAGCAAAGTGTATATAGGAGGCTATTTTGGCAGCATCAATGGGGTCGCTAAACAATATTTTGCAGAAATTGATACCACTTCCAACAACCCTACAACGCTACAGGCAGATATGGATTATAGCCCCGAAGCATTAGCCGTTAATGGCAACAAAGTTTATATAGGGGGTAATTTTTCAACAATCCAGGGTGTTACAAGAAATTATGCAGCCCGTATTGATTTGGCCACCGGTTTGATCGATTCATGGCAACCTTTAGTTGATAATTATATAAATGCCCTTTCTGTTGATGCCACCAATACTTACCTCGGTGGGGCATTTGCAAATGTCAACTCTTCTAACAGAAATACACTTGCTGAGGTTGATGTGCCTACCCGAACCCTTACTTCTTTTAGTACTGCGGTGACTAATAGTGGGAATGTAAACAGCATCGTCAAGAGTGGCAACAATATTTTCCTTGGTAATAATAATTATTTTTTTGATGGAACAAACTATCATTATTACCTGATTGGGTTAAATAGTACAACAGGTCTTGTATCAGCCAATTTCAGGACAAAACATCCAAATGGAATTGTAGACGGACTGATTATCAATAATGGGAAATTGGTGGTGAGCGGTAGCTTTACTGACATTATCAATGCCTCATCTGTATCTGTGGGCAAACGCCAAAACATGGCTGCTTATGACCTTAATACTCTTGCCCTTACTTCAGAAGTGTACGACCCAAATGGAGTAGTTCGGGGCATGTTCAACGATGCTAATGGCAAATTGGTGGTAGTAGGAGATTTTGATCTCATGAACTATGCAGACAGAAATTATGCTGCTTCAATTGATATGAACACAGGCACGGTTACCAACTGGAATCCTAATCTAAGCAATGTTGTTAATGCAATTGCTGTAAAAGATGCCATTGCTTACATTGGTGGTAATTTTTCACAGGTCAACACTACGCCTGTAACCCGTAATTACCTGGCCGCAGTAAACACCACAACCGGTGCGGCCACTTCGTGGATAGCCAATGCCAACAACCCTGTATATGCCCTTGCGGTAAAAGATACCTTATTGTATGTAGGGGGCGATTTCACAGTGATTAAAAGTATAGGCCGTACCCGTGGCGCAGCCTTGTCTATTGCCAATGCTGCAGTAAAAGGCTGGATACCGAGTGCCAACGGTATTATCAGAACTTTACTCCCCGTAGATACTACAATCTATATCGGTGGTGATTTTACTACCGTAAAAGGAACAGCACGAACTTATTTGGCTCAATGCAACACCTTTAATGGTAATACTATTGCTTGGGTGCCAAACCCCAATAGTACGGTTCATTCATTG